>JBOGKE010000128.1:0-52605 GCA_050745265.1 Terriglobia bacterium | reverse complement strand
GCGAACGGCGGCTTTTGGCGGCTCGCCAGGCGGCGCTACGTACCGGGGTTCTCGAAGCGCCGTTCGTGGCCGGGAATAATCGTGCCCGGAAAGGAGAGGATTCGCTCGCGGTCGCGCAGGTATTCGGCGCGGCAGCACGGAATCATCGTGAGCACCTGGTCGTCGTGCGTGCGCGTGACCAGCGCGTCGCCGGCAATGACCGTGGCGTCGCCGCCATTCGGAAGGATCAGTGAAATGTGCCCGGGAACGTGGCCCGAAGTGGTAACCGTCTCAAGGCCCTCCGGCAGCGGATGCCGCTCGATCCAGCGGAACTGCGCGGGCGCTCCTATGCGTTCCGAGCTCCACCAGCGCGCCGCGATCTTACGCATTTTCGCAACGAGCTCGGCGGCATTCTCGTACTCATAAACTTCCGGGTAATAGGTCAACACGCTGGATTGCCAGCTCGCGCTATGCAGGAAATCGTCATAGAGGCGGCGGCACCAGTCGTGCGACTGTTCGGAGGCGTAAATGATACTGGAAGGGAAAAGGCAGTTGTTCGAGACGTGATCGATATGAAAATGAGTGTTGATGATCCAGCGAATGTCTTCCGGTCTCAGGCCGCGCGCGCTCAGCGCGCCTAAAAGTTGGTGCGCATCGTGGGGCATGCCGCTGTCTACCAGAATGCGGCCCGCTGCGCCGGTGAGGAGAACGGATGAAGCTCCGCGCCAGTTGCCCTCGAGTAAGACGTCAACGGTCCAATTAGGAGCTGGCATGAAGATCGCGGAGCCCGCTTCGACGAAGCGACCGCCAAGCGGGAGCACGCAGCCGCAGTTTAGACTCGGTGCGGGCGCCTAGCGCTGATTCGCGGGAACGTATTTCAGATTGCGCGGCCCCGTATATTCGGCGAGAGGTCGAATGAGCTTGTTTTCCTGGTATTGCTCGAGCACATGGGCCGTCCAACCGGCAATCCGGCTGACCGCGAACACGGGCGTGTAGAGCTCAACCGGAATGCCGAGCGTGTAATAAGCCGAAGCGGAGTAGAAATCTACATTGGCGTTGAGCTTTTTTTCGCGAATCATGAAATCTTCGATCTGGCGCGACGTTTCGTACCACCGGGGCTGTCCCGACCGCTTGCCTGTTTCCTCGGACATTTTGCGCAGCACCGTGGCGCGCGGGTCCTCGGTGTGGTAAACGCGGTGGCCGAAGCCCATCACCTTCTCCTTCCGCTCGAGAAGGCCCGCGACGTAAGCCTCGGCGCGATCCGGCGATTCGATTTCGAAGAGCATCCGCATAACGCGCTCGTTCGCGCCGCCGTGCAGCGGTCCCTTGAGCGTTCCAATCGCCGAGGTGATTGCGGAATGCAGGTCCGCGCCTGTCGAAGCCGTCACGCGGGCGGCAAAAGTCGACGCGTTAAAGCTATGGTCGGCGTGCAGAATGAGCGCGACGTCGAGGCAGCGCGCGTCCCGGTCGTCGGGCGCCTCGCCGCGCAGCATGTAGAGGAAATTTGCGGCGTGGCTCAGGCTCGGGTCAGGCGCGACGAGCTCCTTCGCGGCGCGCGCGCGCCCCATCGCGGCCACCAGCGTGCCGATTTGTGCGGTCAGTCGGATGGCCTTGCGGCGGTTCGCGTCTTCGGTCATTGCCTCGGCTTCGGCGTCGCACAAAGAGAGCGCTGAAACCAGCGTGCGCAGCGTTTCCATCGGGTGGTGCGCGCGCGGAAGCGTCTTCAGAAGGTCCAGCACCGCGGAATCGACCGCGCGGTGGGCGGCGAGCTCGCGCTCGAATGTCTCGAGCTCAGCTGGCCGGGGCAGTTTGCCGTGCCACAGCAGATAGACGACTTCCTCAAAAGTGGATTGCGCCGCCAGATCGTGAATGTCGTAGCCCCGGTAAGATAGCTTGCCGCGTTCGCCGTCAATCGAACAGATGGAGGTTTGGGCGACGACGACGCCTTGAAGTCCCGCTTTTACTTCCGCCATGAGCACTCTCCGACACAAACGATCTCTATATTTTTCATGATATCCGATGGCCTTCGACCAAGACAACTTTGTGTACGTACTCGTCCAGTCGATTGTTGACCCCCAGATTGCTTTCTCCAGCCGCGCCATCCATTCCTTCTCCCGCCGCCGGCACTCCGCCCGCATCGCCCCTTCGTCTGTTCCTTCAGATGCTCGGGTAAATAGCCGCAGACGTTCTCGATTCCGTGGTGACGGCATTGTTGGATCGGCTTCTCTCCTCCGAACCCCGCATTGATGGCTGCTCGCAGCGTGTTCGGGCCGCCGCGCACGAACACGCATCTCCGCTCCGTCGGCAGGGCCGGGCCAGCCATGCGGCGATTATTGCAGCCTGGCATATTCCGCCTTGGCGTGCTCCAGGATGGGAATGCCGGGATCGGCGTCTTTCCAGAGGGCCAGGAAATCCTCGTAAGCAGCGCGCGCTTTCGCGAGCGCATCCTGCTGTAGCGGCGGCTTCACGCCGCCATTTTCGCGCGCCGGGGATATGCCCGCCTGCAAGGCATAAGCGCGGCCAAGACCAAGGTAAGCCAGCGCGCCGATGGGCTCGTTCACGACCATGCCGGGATGGTCGAGAATCTTCTCGAATTCGCCGGCGGCCGCCGCGCCTTGGCCCGCAGCCAGATACGCTTCGCCGCGCAGGTAGATGGGATCAAGGATGAAATTCACCGACTGGGCAAGATTCCCCAGCTCGTAGGGAGCCGCCGGAGCTAAGGCCTCGATGGCGCTGCCAGTGCCTTGAGAGGCATCTTCGCCGCCCAGAATGCTGGCGGCGCGGATCATGGGCAGATATTCGAACTGCACGATCGTGCCTTTTGGGAACCGCCTGTCGAGGTCGCTGGCGAGGCGTATGGCTTTGCCGGAATCGCCCGCCAGGCCCAGGGCCACCGCCGCCAGGGCCTCCGCGTCTCTGCCGCCTGAGAGCGCGAGCGCGGCGCGGGCCTGCTGCTTTGCCAGGCCCGCATTGCCAGCCAGCGCTTCCCGCACCGCGGCTTCGCCCGCGTAAGCCGCTGCCGTTTCGTTCCGGTCAGCGCGTTCAGCCGATGCCATCGCGCGTCCGGTCAGCCCGCGAGCCTTCGCGAGCTGTCCGGCATCCGCGGCGGTATCCGACTCGGCATCGAGGAGCATCAAGTCTTCATCTCCTGACTTAGCCGCGAGCGCGGAAGCCGCGGCCGCCTCGCGCTTCATCCCCGCCGTATCGTGCTGCAGGAAGTCAGCCGTGTAGAGCACCAAGTGAATGTACGGAGAGTCAAGATGGCGAGCCCGCGCTTCCTGCGCTGTGGCGCGAGCTTCATCCAGGCGGTTGAGAAACAGGTACGCCCAGGCCAGATCGCCGTATTCGGGCCGCGTCCCGGGGCCTAGTTTTACGGCCTGCTGTCCAGAGGCAAGGGCCCTGCGGTATTCGCCCAGGTCTCCATATAGGACGCAGAGGTCGTTGAGCGGCACCGAGTCGCGCGGGTATGTCTCCGCCCACAACGCATAGGTCTTGCGGGCGGCTTCCAGGTCGCCCGTTACATAGAACTCGTAGCGCGAGCCGATACTGAACTTTTCCCGCTCACTTACCCGCTCGCGCAGACTGTACGCCTTGCGTGCGTTTTCGACAGCAAGGTCGATTTGGCCTGTAATCCAGTAGCCGGTTCCAAGGCTCGCGTAAGCCATGGCAAACTTCGGGTCCAGGCTGACCGCGCGTTGAAACAAGGAGATGGCTGCCGGCCAACCCGCCCCTGCCTCCACCGCCTGAACACCGAGCGTATAGGCTTGGAGCGCTTCGAGCGACGATGTGGTGACGCTCTCGGGCGGCGTATTGAATGTGGCGACCGAGCCCAGCGATTCGCCTAGCTTCTTGCGCATTTCCGTTGCCGCCCGGCCCAGCGCGCTGATCACTTGCTCCTTGCCGGCCGCCGTCACCTGCTCCTCAGCCAGCAGGTTGCCGTTGTGGCAATCGACTGCGTTGAGACCCAGCACGTACTGACTGCCGAGGCTTGCGATCGAGCCTTCGATGGTGGCGGCGCTCGCGGTGCGCAGACACACCTGGCGCGCCAGATCCTGCGTGAGGCGCGCATTGCGCGGCTGGACCATCAGCGTGAGCGTCTGCGCGATGCGATCGTCGGAGAGCAAATTCAGAAAGGGTGATTGCCCGAGTTGCGCCTCGAGCCCCTGCCGCAGCGTGCCGTCGAAGACAGGATCGCCCGTGGAGTTGGTGAAATCCGCCAGTACGATCATATCTTTGTCAGTCAGCCAGGGCGCCGCGCGCGCATGGAAATAGAAATAAGCGCTCACGGCGATCGCAATTGCTGTCAGCACGCCGAGAATGGATCTTATATGGCGCCGGGCGAGGCCAGCGATGATCACCGTATCGGAACCGTCACGAACCGCGCGCGCAGTAAGTGACGCGCCGGCCGGCGGCGACGCCATCGAACGCCCGGAATCCGTCTCCTGTTTGAGATGCTTCAGGTCGGCGCGAAGATCGGCGGCAGACTGATAGCGCAACTCGCGATCCTTGTCCAGCGCCTTGCGGATGATGCGGTCCAGCTCTTGCGGCACGTCCGGGTTTAACTCGGCTGGTCGCCGTGGCTCGTCGCGCAGAATCGCCGTGAAGATCGCGGCTGTGCTCGTGCCCGGAAACGCTTGCCGCCCGGCGGCCATCTCGTAGAGCACGCAGCCGAAGCTGAACAGGTCCGTGCGGGCGTCCAGCGCCTCGCTGCGCGCCTGTTCAGGTGACATGTAAGCAACCGTTCCCAGGATGGCGCCCGGGTTTGTGAGGCTGTCTGCGCCGGCTGATGCTGTGGGCGCATCCTGCCGCGGCGCTGCTTCCTGCGCGTGCGCGCCCGTGAGCTTCGCGAGCCCGAAATCCAGAATCTTCGCTTGCCCCTGGGCGGTCACAAAGATGTTGGCTGGCTTGATGTCGCGATGGATGATGCCTTTAGAGTGCGCTGCGTGCAGCGCATCAGCAATCTGGCTGGCGAGTTCGAGCAGAGTGTCGGTCTTCAGCGAGTTGCCTTGCAGGCGATGCTTGAGCGTCTGGCCCTCCATGAACTCCATCGCGATGAAGGGCCGGCCTTCGTACTCATCAATGTCGTAAATCGTGCAGATGTTGGGGTGGTTGAGCGCGGATGCGGACTCGGCCTCACGCCGGAAGCGCTCGATGGCCTGGCGGTTCCTGGCGAGCTCCTCGGCGAGAAACTTGAGCGCCACGGTCCGATGGAGCCTGCTGTCCTCCGCCTTAAAAACCACGCCCATGCCCCCTCCGCCGAGCTTTTCCAGGATTCGGTAATGGGAGATGGTTTTGCCCAGCAACGATTGCCCCTCGCCGGTCTTATGACAGGCGAAACCCAGCATAACACTGAGGGTCGGAGCAATAAAGCGTCTGTACTGATGCAGTAGATGGTTGACGCTCGGGTTCGTTTCTGAGGGACTGAGGCCTGAGCGAGGAACTGCTGAGGCGTGGGGTAGCCAAGGGTCGGATGGGGGCGGATGGTATTGTAGGTCCGCTCCCAGGCTTGGAGTTCACGGTTGGGCAGGCTGATCGGGAGCGAGCAGGGGATGATCTCGTAGAATTCCTACGGATGGGTACGGTTAGCGCGCTCGACTTGGCCATTGAGTTTCGGGGAACGGAGTGGCAGCACAAACAAGCGCTGGCCCCGCTGCTGACAAGCGGCTTCGAAAACGGCAGCGAACTCACTGCCCCCGTCCACTTGTAGGGCGCGCACTGCTCAGCTCAACCGCAGGTTCTTCAGGTACTGATAGCTCACTTTAATAGCTTCGAGCGGCGGCCGGTTGCAGCGGTCCTGCTCGACGAAAATGTGTTTCACTCCGGCGAGCTGGGTGTGAGCGAAGATGCGCCGCCAGTCGATCCGGCCTTGTCCCACGGCCGTGAAAGGATTCTGGCCGTGCGGCGATTCCTGCGGGCTGATCTTAACGCCGCGGCGCATATCTTTGATGTGGAGCAGGGGAAAGCGGCCGGGGTATCGCCGCCAGTAGGTCAGCGGGTCTTTCCCCGCGTAGGTAACCCAGAATACGTCCATCTCCATCTTCAGGTACTTCGGATCGCAGCGCTTGAGCATGATGTCGTAGCCGGTGGTGTGATCGATGCTGGCCAGCTCGTGGAAATGCGCGTGGTAGCAGAACTGGATTGCCTCCTGTTGTGAGACTCTGCCGCACTCGTTGAAGAAGTCGGCGCGCCGCCGCCACTGGTCGGCATCGAGCTTCGGATTATCGCCTACGACAAAGTAGCGGACGTCGAAAACACCATGGGCTACGGCCAGCGCCTTCTTCATTTCATCCAGATTCTTCGGAACGTTGAAGTATCCGCTCGGCGCGGTGAGGCCGTCCGCTCGGATCAGCCGGTTGATCTCGGCCGCGTTTGGATAAGGCGCGACCTCGACTTCCTTGTAGCCGATGGCGGCAACCGATTTCAGCGTACTCGCGGGGCTTTGTGCGAGAAGCTGCCGCACCGTGTAGAGCTCGAGCCCAATCGGCCCCGGCCAGGCGAGCCTTCCGGCCGCCAAAGCATCGCTCCCGAGCGCCACCGAGCCGGCGGCAGCGCCTGCGAGCGCCTTTCCCAGAAAATCACGTCGCGTCAGCATGACTCCACCTCCAGAAAATTAACGGACATTGTACACCAAAGGTGCCGCGGCACAGCGTTTGCGCTGTGGGTATTTGCGGTGGGTGAAAGATGGACCAGCGGATCACTCGTTTGGATCGTCGGGAGCCGCATGGCTCACGCTCGTCGGCGAGGCCAGCGTGACGAGGCTATCGACATCGAAATACTTATAGAGGTCGAGGCAGAACAAGTCGGGTGCGGACGAGTACATCACCGGCTTTTTGAATAGGTATGCGAGACTGCTCACGCCATTATAGACCGCGACGGCCGAGAAGAGCCGCGGCTCGATTCCCGCAGCGATCAGCGCTTCGACCTGGCTTCGAATTCCGGTGGTTTCCACTCGCAGAACAGAAGGCTGCATCTGATGCTGCGTCCAGTGCGCGACCGCTATGAGCTGAGCAGCTTCCAGGCCTAGCGGACGGTCGCCGGCGGCCCCGAGCATTTCCGCATAGCTATCCCGGTGCTTGGCGGGCGCGGCGTCGCCGGTGAACAGGAGATCGAGCACCAGCACCTGGTCGCCGCGGTCGAGGCGGTCTGCGATTTCGGGTGTCTTGTTCCACACAACGGAGCCGGCAGCCGTGGCGCCGTCTTCGCTCAGCTCGATGGTGAGCGGCGCCGGCCCGGGCGTCGAAACCTGTTTCATCCACGTGCCCGTTGCGCTCAAGCCGTTGCTCATTTGAAAGCGGTACGAAATGGATTCAACTCGCTTGTACGACGTGTTCCACGCCGGCCAAGCTTGCGTGACGCTGACCGGCCGATACCGCACCACCGCCCGCAGCCTCGTCCGTTCGGTCGCGGCCCACGCGGCGCGCTGACCTGGATCCGACGGTATGGCCGGATGCGTGATTCCGGCGGCCAGCTTCCGCGCCAGGCCGAGAATGGTGAGGTTGTTCTCCGGAGCGGCGCCCGCGAGCTCGGGATAGGTCTCGATCTCCGCGCCCACCGGAATCTCCGAAGCGGCGCCGGAAAGGCCCAGGTACTTGATGAAGAAAGCGTAAGACTGCTGGCGATTATCAAGTCCGTAGTTGTGCGCGGGCACATCCGTGTCGGCGTGGAATCGGAATGCATTCTGTGCGCCGAATAGTGCAAAGAACGGCTGGACGGGGAGGAAAATCTCTGGCTCGACGAGCGGCGCACGAAAGCAGCAGTTATCCTCAGTGTTGTTGATGAGCATCGTCGGGCGCGGCGCGCGCATCGCCGTTAACGTGGAGTAATCCTGGCCAACCAGAAGATCTGTGGCGTTCTGTTCAAAGTCGCCCGGCTCTCCCACGTCGACACGTTCCGCTCTTCCGGCAAGCGTGGTGTATCCTGCGACAGGGATCGAGGCTCGGATTCTTTTATCGAGCGAGCTGAGCGTGATGGTTTGCCAGCCGCCGCCCGAGAGCCCCGTCATCCCGATTCGCTGCGGGTCCACGTGCGGGCTCGACGCGAGATAGTCCAGCGCCTTGCGCATGGCGAGATAAAACAGGCCGCCGCCGTTCGCCCCCACGAGATCAAGATCGGCGCCATACCAGTGCGAATTGAAGGGCTGGTTGAGCTCACCCATGTCGACCCAATCAGGGTTGAGAACCACCGCACCCCTCAGAGCGTAGTTGATGCACAGTTTCTGATTGAACTCTTCCGCGTTGCCGAGCGCCGGCCAGTGGCCCATCACCACGAGAATCCCGGGCGCTCGCCCTTCGATCTTGTCCGGCTCGTAGAGAATTGCCGTCGCGTACATACCCGGAACAACCTCGTAACGGAGCTTCCACCTCTTGAACCCTGTGCCTGCGGGAATTGCGCTCACGACGGTGAAGTTCGGCGCTGAATTGATCCACGCCGGCGGCCAACCGTGAAAGAGCGTTTTCAGGACGCGCGTGCGGATTTCTTCGCTTTGAGCGGTCCACGCCTGCGCGGTATCGGGATGCGGCAACGCCGGCGCCCTCGCGATGAGATAACGCTGAAGCTCGTACGCGACGACCTGCTGCGATTGAATGCCGCGACTGAGAATCGAGCGAACCTCGTCGGCGTTGCTCTGGCCTCTGACGATTGAGGGGATTAGAAGGACGGGGAGAAGCAGCCACCAGCCCGCCCGATCGAGCATCGACTGAACCGATTTCCTTGTTTCGGATTTCAACCCGCCGCCTCCGCGCGCGTGTCGCGCAACCCGGCATCTTAACACGGTGACGGAACGAAATCGCAAACGACGCACGCTCTCCAGACGATTAGCCGCTTAAAGGCCTGCCCATTTGATCGCCCGCGCCGAGGCTAGCCCTCGATGGTGGCTCCCGGACGGTGTCCAAGCGCTAGTGTCCATTCCAGTTGATTCGGTTACCAGCCCGGTCCAGTTGGGCGCGTGTTAAGAGGGAAGCGAACCGGAGTTGCACGGTGCAAAGCTTCTGGTCGCGAGATTGTTTTTCTGTGGCGGCAATACTGATAAAACCTCAACGCCTTGACCCCGCCATCAGCCGAGGGTACACTGCCACTAGATTGCGCCTGTAGCTCAGATGGATAGAGCGGTTGCCTCCGGAGCAACAGGTCGGGGGTTCGAATCCCTCCAGGCGTACCAGATTGTTTCGGAGACGCGAATCGACATGTTCCGCACTGAATCACGCTGCGCCGGAATCGAGCTTTGCGATCGCGGCGCGCATGGCCTCTTCCTGAGGATGAATGTAACGCATCGTCATGGCGATGCTTGAGTGTCCGAGCAACGCGGAAATCACGGGCAGCGGCACGCCAGCTTCGGCGAGCCGGGTGGCAAACGTGTGCCTCAAATCGTACAGCCGGAAGTGCGGCCTGATGCTAGCTCGTGTAACACAGCGCGCATGGGATTTTACCAAGTTTTCAACATGTCCGCTGACGCTCTTTGAGGGAAACAGGAATGAGTCGCGGCCGGAACACTGCGCCAGGCGCTGCCAGAGAATGCCGGCGGCAATCCGGGTTAAAGGGATCGCGCGCATGGCGTTCTCGGTTTTGCCTGGGACAGCGGGCGCAAGGCCGCGCTCGGCGTGGGCTACGTAGACGACCAGGCGGTTGAGATCTACGTCACTCGCCCGCAGCCCGGTGATTTCCGAAGGCCGCATGCCGGTCTCGAGCATCAGGCGGGCGACGTCGGCCAGGTTGCGCGAACGGGTAGCTTCAAGGTAGTTCGACTCTTCGCGCCGCGAAATTACACGCATCTGGCCGCGTTCGTGAAAGCGCGAGACGCCGACCAGTGAATTGGCTAGCTCGGGGTATTCGAGCGCGGCGCGGCTGAAGAGCCGGCGCAACGTGGTGATGGCGCGATTGACGGAAGCGCGGGAGACGAACGGCCGTTCGTCGATGGGCGTGCGCCACTTGTGGCCGCTACGCCGCTCGGCCAGGCGCGCGAGTTTGAACTCTTCAACCTGGCCCGGCGTGATTTTGTCCAGCCGCAAATGGCCCAAATACGGCATCAGCGTGGCTAAGTTATGGGCGTGCAGGCGCAACGTCGCCGGACGGTGATGAGCCTCGGACCAAACGAGAAACGTCCGCGCGTAATCGGCGAAGCGCGGTGTCATGCCGTCCGCTCCTCAAGGAATTTAATGACGGCGATTTCGATGACGCCTGCGAGGCTGCGGCGGTCGGCGCGCGCAGCACGTTCGATCTTTCGGCGGATCGTTGGGTGAAGCCTGACGGCTATTGGCTTAGCGCGCCCACCCTCAACGTCTGGCGCTTTCCGTGACGTTGCGTAGTTTCTATGCGTTTCCATGTGTTACACACTAGCGTTAGGAGCTGGGCGTGTCAAGCAGGAAATTGAAGGAAAACGCTAAGCGAAGGCAGAAGCCTATTGCCGTGCGCCTGGATGACCAAACAAAGAAACTCGTCCAAGACCTAGCTCGCACTGAGGATCGCTCGGCAGCCAACATGATCGAGCGGATCGTGAAGGAGTACTTGCGTACCAAGGGCCTGATCGAGGGAGAGCCGGAAGGCAACAATCCCGGCCGAATGCTGATGACGGAGAGGCCGATTCGATTTACTGACCATCACTGACTCCTGAGGAGGGGGAAAAATGGAAGGACATGCTGCTAACCCAGTCGTCGTGTTGTTCGCAGCGGCAGTGCTGCTGTGTGTTTTGCTCGGCGTTTACAGACGGCGTGAAGCCGCTATCGGGTTGGTTCGAAGGCTGATCGTAGGCGAATTGCTGTTCTTGGGGGTGACCTGGATCGCTCTACAGAACCACTGGACGACTTTCCAGGCGGTGCTCGCGGGTGCTGTCGCGGTTTTTGTGGCGACTCGCTTCATGCCGGCGTCTCGATCGCGTTACATTCGGATGAGCGAGCGCCGGAAAGTTATCGGCAGATTCGAAGCGAAAACGGGACGCAGGTACGATCCTCGCATCCATCACATTCACCACAAAGTTCCATTCTCGGACGGCGGCAACAGCACCGCCGACAATCTGGAAGTGATCGACGCCTCCGAAAATCTTTCGCGCGGCGCCTCCGTGCCTCGGTGGGACCTGATCGGCAAGAGAAAGCGGCGCCGATCTAGCAGATAATCACGCTGCCAACTGACGCTCGCCGGGACCAAATGGTGTGGTAGCCTATCTAAACGAGGAGTTCCTTGCCTGGGCAAAAACAAGGATCTGAGGAAGAAGATACGCGGCCTGGAAACTCACGTCGAACGGCACCGAGCCAAAATCAGGAGCGAAAGGGTCAGAGCCCGTCCTAACGAGGATTCAATCACCGGATGGGAAAAGGAAATTGAAGCGGCAGAAGAGCGCATTCGAAGGCTTAAAGGCCGGCTGAAAAAGGAACGGTGATGTAACATGCCGAGGAAAAACGCGACTCTCGAAGCGTTGGAACCCGTCGTGCTCGATGAAATCGTCAGGGAAGGTTTCGACGCCTGGCGAAAGCAACTGGATCGCTTGCGGCGAGCTGAGCCGGGTAGCCCGGCCTACCGTGATGCGCTGTGTGAGTTGTGGACCTTGTGCGACATCATCGAGATCAAGGCACAGGTCGCCAGCCAGATGATCGACGAGTACCTCGACGTTCTTCCCGACGACGACTAACCCTGTCCCTTGAAATGAAACGCAACCCTGCAAAGAGATTCGTGATCTGCGTTTGGAACGAAGAGGGCGAGACCGACCTCGAAGTTCTGAAGCTATACCGGCTGCTTCCCGACAAGGACGCGGAGAAAGATCGGATGATCCGGGTGATTGACGAATCCGGCGAAGACTATCTCTATCCCGCCCGCTACTTTGTTCCCGTCGATCTTCCGAAAGCCGTCGAGCGAGCCATCGAACAGGCGGCGGAGTTGCAACCCGCCTAAAACCCTAGCAGTTTGCGGCGCACGCCTTCAGCGCTGCTGCATTTCCGCGCGGGGAGCGATCCTGACGCTCTTGCGGCTCTTGCAGTGAGGCTCAATCGTCATCCGGCATGGCCAGGATGATGGCATCAGCTTCCTCTTGGACGGATTCCATTTTGAGCTTGACGGAGAGGGCTGCGATTGCCATGTCCGCCATGAGGTCAAGATAAGGCTCGCTGCCGCTTTTTAGCCGCGACATTTTCGCTCGCAGGCGAAGAAACTCTTTCGAGTACTCCTCGGCTTCATCGAGCAAGTGATCCAGCGTTCGCACGCTCGGTGCTATCGTTTTGGTGGCCATGACTCACCCTTTTAGGGGAGATGTTCCAGCGCGTATCGCTCCTGATCCTTAAAGACTTTCAAATCGCGTTGCCATTTTCGGAGCAATTCGTCATCCGGGGCAGACTTCGCGCGTTCGCGGCGGATTTTCTCTTCATGAATTGCGATGGCCCGCCGCGCGCCCGCCAAGCGCTTTCGGAGTTGTTTGTTTCTCCCCACTGACTACCCCTAGCATACTACAACGTAGGCTGTCTCAAAATCCCAAGAGTTTTTTGCGTAGGCTTTCGGCCCAATCGCGCGCCTGGCTGCGGAGCTGCTCCATTTCCTCGCGGTGCGCGGGACACTGCCGCAGGTGATCGAGGAAGAGCTGGCGGAAGCGCGGGCACTTGCCGAAGTGATGGGAGATCAGGCTGCTCGAGAGAGCGGTTTGCAGCAGAGCCTTCGAGTCGGGCGGGAGTTTCGGCATCAGGCCGCGCCCTTCGCTTCCTCCGCTTTTTCCCCTTCCTGAAAGTAGGCGAGAAAATCCGTAATGAATTGCGCCATGCGCGGATGCTCGGCCACCGGCGAAAAAATCGGGTGCTGGCGCATCAAGCCCTTGAGCTGCTCGGCGCTGAGATAGCCGAGCTGGTTTGCCAGCGTGCGCTCCGTGTCATCCAGCCATTCGGCCACCGCGTCGCCCTCATGCCCGGCGTCAAACCGCTCGCGGATCTTCCCGAAGATGTAATTGCTCACCACGTCGCGCGCGAACGCTTCCTGATCGGCGGGCAAAGGGCCAGGCGCGGACGCGGCCGGAGCCGGCGGCGGCGCGGCGGCCGGCGCGGGATGCACCGGGACGCTGGGCGGCGGTAAAACCGTCATCGGTACGGCGCCGGAGTTCGGCGCAACCGCGGCCGCAGGCAAAGCCGCGTGTGACGGCATGGCCGGCACCAGGCGGCGCGCGTTCATGGCGTTGATGGCGCGGTCGGCGATCTTCTCGAGCGTGGGCGCGATGGTTTGCACCACCGTAACCCATTCGCTCCCGCCTCCGTTGTGACGGCCCACGCCGAGCACGGCGAGCCCTTCCTTCGCCGACTTCAGCTCGTCCCATATGCTGCGCTTTTCTTCTTTCGTGCGCAGCTCCGCCACCAGCTCGCGCAGGATTTTCTCGCTTTCGTTTTCGCGGCGGAACAAACCCATTTTCTCGATCGCGGTGATCATGCCCGCGAGCTGGTCCACCGCGCTCGCCTGCGGCGGAACCTGCTTCAACGCGATCTCAAGCGCGCGATCGTTCGCTTTCGCCATCATGCCGATCGCGGTTTCAACGGCCGCGCTCGGGTCGAGCGCCTTCGCTTTCGCCGCCTCGAGCTGCTCTTTCAGAAACGCGATCACGATATTTTCGACGCCGCTCTTCCCTTCCGCCGCGCCTCCGATTCCATTGCGGTAAGACTCTCGCTCGCTCAGCACCGGATCGCCTTCGACGGCGAACACCTTCGCGTGTTCGGCGCGCGCGGTCTTGCGGTTGGTCACGAGCAGCTTATAATTCGATCCACCGAATTTCCTTTTTGTCCAGTCATTCAGCGCGGCCATGAAGTCCTGCCCTTCGAGTTCCTTCAGGTCTTCGGCCGCGAGTCGCACGAGATACTTTCCGCCGCGCCAGGCGGGATTCGAGACGCGCGGATCGCTGACCACGACGTTCGGATCGAGCCGCCACAAATAAAATGCGTAGCCGTCGCGCTCCGTGGGCGTGAGCGAGGCCCACCATTCGCCGATGTCGGGCCGTTGCGAGGTTTCCTGCGCGTCGGCCGAAGGAACCACCTGTTCGACCGTGCGGGTGATCGTCTTCACGGTCTGCGGGGTATCTTGCGAGTTAACTTTTCTGACCTGCGGCATGGGCTTTTTCCCTTTCGTATCGGCACTTTGCGGACTAGAGAGCCTTTGTTCCACGCTCTGTTGAGCCGCTGATCTATTGTACTAGCATGTATTTGTTTGACAGTAAACCACTTTCTAGCGCAGTCTCGCTTGCATGTACTCGTCCGCGGCCGGCGTCGGCGCGTTTCAAACCAAGACCTTCATGCTTCCGGACGGCGATCCGGGCACCGCGAAAACCATTCGGCTGATCCGCCAGCTCGTCGCCGAAGGCATCCGCGATCCGCGCATCCGGCGCGCGGCGGTCGAGATTCTGCACCAGGCGGGCATCCAGGCGCACGACGAGCCGGGCGAGGTGCGCGCCGTTTACAACTGGGTGCTGCGCAATATCCGGTTCACGAAAGACATGGTGGACCGCGAGATGCTCCAACCGGCGGCCGACATTCTGGCGACGCGCGCCGGCGACTGCGATTGCATCAACGCGATCCTGCTCCCCGCGCTCCTCGGATCGATCGGCTACGCGACGAAAGCCGTCACGATCAAAGCCAACCCGGACGATCCCGAATCCTTCAGCCACGTGTTTCTCGCCGCCTACCTGCCGGCATCCGGCCAGTGGGTGACGCTCGATGCGGCGCGCCAGGGCGCGGGCTGGGGCGTCTCGCCCGAGTCGTACTGGGCGATCGAGGAATGGCCGCTCACGGATTCGGCGCGATCGCTCGGCTACTTTCCGCGGCCGCGGCCGCGCACGTCATACCGGCGCGGTCTGCGGGGCCTGCGGGGCCTCGGTCAGCTCCCGGCCGATATCACGTCGATTTTGCAGAGCGTGCCTTCGATCGAAACCGGCGCCGCGCAGATCGTCGCCGCGTCGAACATGCCGACGTATCCCGCGTACAGCGTCTATCCCACGACGGCCGGGTATCCGGCGGGCTATCCCTACGGCAACACACTTTCGGTTTCCTCAAGCATTTCGCCTGTGGTGTGGATCGCCGGCGGCTTGCTGCTCGTGTTGACGATGGTCAAAAAGTAGGAAGAACGATGCCGACATTCAAAATCAAAGTGCCGTCGGGCAAATTCAATTTCCGCGTGCGCACTCCGCGCGGCCTGCGGGGCTACTACACGAATCCGGCCGCGCCCGTGATACCGCCGCCGCAGAAGAACGCACCGCCGCCCGCGGCGTTCAGCCCCTACGCATTCGACATGCCCACGTCGGCCGGATCGCAGCTCGCGCAATCGGCCGGAATGGGCAGCCTCTACACGCGCACGCAGCCGCCCGCGCTTCCGGTTGCAGGATTCGCGGGATACAGCCGATTCCGGCGCGGCATGGGCGCGGGATCGAACGACCTGCGCGGCCTCGGAGCGAACCGCCGCCGTCGCGGATTGCGCGGCCTGGGCGATGACATCACATCGACCGATTCGACCGATCCGTTTTTCTCCGTGTCCGATCCCTTCGGCGCAACCGGCGTCGATACCGCGAGCGGCTTCAGCATCGACAGCTCGGGCAACGTGACGCTGCCGAATCCCGTGGGCGGAGTCGTTTCGGTCGGATCGGTTGATTCGTCAGGCAATCTTATCCAGACGCCGCAGCAGGCTTCCGATTTTTCGGCGCTGCAAAACTTCAACTCGAATCTCTCGGCAACTTACGGCGCTTACGGCTCTCAGCCACTGGTCATGAGCGCCCCCGCCGCGACAACCGCCGCGCCTGCGGCTCCGGCAGGCTACGTGCCCACCTCGGCTGCGGGGTCGTTTCTCACCGGCACCACGAGCATCGGCGGCAACAGCGTCTCGAATTCCACGCTGCTGATCGCCGGCGCAGTTGGAATCACGCTGATGGCGCTGTCCAGGGGGAAGAGGAAGTAATGCCGTGCCGATGTCAGCAACCGGCGGGCTTGGGGGCTATCGCGCGGCGCTTCCCGCGGTTCGGCGTTCAGCGCGGCCTCGGGCAAAGCACCAGCAGCAACAATACGTGGTGGAATGCGGTCACGCAGACGTGGGACAACCCGATCGGCACGCTTTATGCAATTCTGCCGGCCACGTCAGGAGAAACTCCCTGGTCTTACGTGGTAAACGCAGCGACCGGCCACATGAGTCAAAGCCAGGCGCAGACTCTCGCGCAGCAAGAGGCGCAGCAACTGATCACCGCGGGTATGGACCCGACCGATGCCGCAACTCAGGCACAGTCGGACGTGAGCGCGGCGTTGCAACAAGCAGGCGCTTCGCCGATCACAGCTTCCTCGGTGCTCGGCGGCGCTCTCACTTCGTCGCTGCCGACGTGGGTTTGGCTGCTGCTGATCGGAGCGGGGGTCTACGTCGCTTACGAGGTGCTGTGAGATAGGAGCGAAATGGCGAAACGAGTGCGAATCCGGCTGGGCAACCCGAAAGATAAATACGCGCCGTCGATCATCATTCCCGGCCGCTCGAAGAAGCACGCGATCGCGCGCGCGAAAAACTTCCTGCGCAAGCGCATGAAGAACGTCGCGCTCGCACCGGCTAAAAAAAAAGCCGTCGCCGTTCCAACACGTTCGCCACGGCGCGCGAGAAGGCGGCGTTTGCGATAGGGCTGAACGAAGGAGCCAGGCGTTTGGGCAGCGGGCTTGCCCGAAGAAGAGCAGCGCGGCAAGCCAAATCATTTCGCTACAGGGCGTGACTTTTCGATCTTTCCAGTTCGCTGGCACAGGGCGGTCCGGTTTGCTAACTCCTTCCGGGCCGCCCGATTTTTGGCGGGATTTTAGCCGCAATTAAGCCTTACTTATGCCGAGCCGAGCCCAGTTCATTCACGAAGACGTTTCGCGCGTTCCCCGCGGCTCCAAGGTCCGCACCAAGCGGCTGCCGGGCGGGAAGGAAGTTCGCCTGGCGTTTCCGGCCGGACGCCGGCGCCGCGGATCGGGCAAAGTGGTTTCGATTCTCAAGCCCAAAAAGAACCCGAAAAAAGTCAAGACCCGCGAGCAGGTCGAGAAGATGCAGGAGAAAGCGATCGACTTCCTGCGCAACGTGGTAGGCGACGACGACAAAGCGGATGAAATCGAGGGCCTCAGCCTCGGGGAGTATGCCGATCGCAAGCACGTCACGCTGGCAAACCCGCAGCGCAATGCAAAGCGCAACCGCCGCGGCCGCCCGAATCCCAAAGTCGCGCCGGCGCACGCGCTCGAGAGCGGCTCCTGCGTGCGCGTCACGATGACGCCCGACGAAGTGGCGGATTTCAACTCGCGCTGGCCGGGCGGCGATCTCGGGGAAACCGAAATCGCGTTCGACTTTGACGGCGCGACCGGCGAGCTGCTGGAAGCGATCGCGCCCAAGGGCGCAAGCAATGCGGCGCTGCTGGCGCTGGCGGAAGAAGCGCGCGGCGCGGCGCTCGAGCAGGGCGCGCTCAAGAATCCCGCGCGGCGAAGGAAGCGAAAGGCACGCTGATGCCACTTGTCGAAACCATCGAGCGGTGGCCGGGCCAGGTGAAGCGGCAGGCGAAGAAGCCGGCCGCCGGCCGCAAGCGCGTGACTCGCGTTCCCTCGCGCCGCGCCCGCAACGTGAGCGAGCTGGCCGAAGCGCAGCGCCTCTATGAAACTTTCCAGGGCCGCGCGGCCGATCAAGTCACGACGCTCGATGAACCGGATGCGGCGCGCGAGGACCTCGCCGCGCTCGGCTGGCTGATCGAGCTGGTGTTCTACCCGCGATCGCGGAACACGGAGCCGCTCGACGTCGAGGAGCTGGGGAAGGTGCGGCGTCCGAAAGAGACCGAAACCCGCGATTGGGATGACGTCGCCTCCGATCTCGGCGTGAGCCTGGTGGTGTTGAATTTCGAGCATGACAAGGTTTGTGTGGCGTCGAACGCGGCCGGCACGCAGCTCTATCTCGTGGGCGGAAATCAGGACGTGTCCGGGACGCTCGATGAGTTCGACGCGGACGATACCAAGGATTTCATCGAGCTGGGCGATCTCGCCGCGCTCACATATCTCGCCTCGAAAGCGCAGTCGAATTTCGAGCCGATGGAGTGGGAGCACGTGCTCGGCGAGGAGAGCGGGATCGCTCCCTTCGGTTATTGGAACAAGCTCGAGCGCCGCATTTACCTGGTGGGCGGCGAGTACCGGGTGGAAGAGCCGGGACTTATCAACTGAACGGCAATTGAATGCCCTACGTGATCGACATGCAACCAGCTCGGGGGGCCTCGCCTAGCGGCCGCGTATATGTAGCGCACCGACGCTACTTTCGCCCAGGTCCCCCGACCCCTTCTCGCGCGCTCGGCGCGGGCAGCGCAGCCGAAGAGCAGTTTGCGCAGATCCTCGGCGGGGGCGCTTCGGTTGCGAGTGGCATTGCTTCTGCGGCCGGCGTGACAGCCTCCGTCGCGGCCGGAACCGCCGGCACTCTGGCCACCGTGGCGGCGACGGCCATCCCGATTGTGGGCGCGGTCGCGGCGCTCGGCGTTTTGCTCGCCATGTACATCGGTGGCGGGTGCGGCAACGCCTGCATCGACTCCTCGAAGGTCGAGCAGATTTACGAAGCGGCGGCCGACAACCTCTATGCCGTGGGCCAGCTCGGAATGATCACCCGCGATGAAGCGATCGCGGGAATGCAGGCCCTGATCCAGGCCGGGCAGCAGCACGAAGCGCAGCTCAATGACAAGCAGGCGCAGAGCGGGATCGCGAACTTAACCAAGGTCATCAACGCCGAAATCGCGGACTGCCAGAATCTTTCGGACACCCCGACGACCCCGATCAACCTCACGCAAGCGCATTCGGTCTACGTCAGCGCCTCCGGATGGTATCCCGATTCGCTCGCCGCCGCGTCGCAGGCGAGCGACGAGTACCTTTCGCAGCTCGCTTCGGCGCGCGGCGCGAACCCCTCGTCGCCGGCGACTTCCAGCTTGACGTCGGGCAGCGTTTCGATTGCGGGCGTCACGCTTTCGCCGCTGGTGATTGTCGCGGGCCTCGGCGCTTTGTTGCTGGTGTTGTGAAATGAACGGACTCGGCACAACCCGGAGATCATCATCTATGGTGGTCGCGCCGGCGCTCGGCATTCAGCAGCGGATCGAGGCGCAGCGCCTGGCGGCGAAGTTCCGCGAGTTCGACCTGGTGGGCCGGCTGAGCGTGATTGTGTTCGACGCGCGCGGCATGAATGCGCCCGAGCGCGAATACGACCTGGTGAACGGGAACATGCTCGACTGGGAGGATCGCGGCCCCTGGCTTGCGGTTTCGAAAGACCAGCAGGATTTACTCGTCGCGGGAACCGTGCCGCATCCGCCCGAACTGCGGGACACGAGCACCTATCCGCCCCAGCTCGCGCCGCAACGCTACAGCGATCGCACGCAATCGAAGTTCGGCGACTTCCTGGTGATCCAGCCGGTTTACCAGATTCTTTACAAGCCGAAGGGCATCGCGGACTGGAAAATTATTCGCGTGACGACGGGATTCGACGGCTCGCAGATGGCGTTTCTGGTCGACCCGGAGCTCGGCGAAGGACACCTAATCGGCGGACACTTTCAACTTTAGCGAGGGAACACCATGCCTCAAATCCGTTTGATCAATCCTTCCCGCCGCCGGCGCTCGAGCGTTTCGCGCCGCCGGCGTGTGAACGCATCGCGCGCCAGGCGCGCCCGAGTTTCGAATCACCGCGGCGGCCGTCGCCGCCGCACCAATCCACTAGAAGCGGTGATCTGCGGAGCCAACCCAACACCGCGAAGGAGACGAACTATGGCAAAACGTCATAAGTCGCGGCGCCGGAATCGCAACGGCCTTTTCGGGTCTTCGCGCCGCAGGTCCAACCCGACGCTCGCAAGGCGTCATCACCGCCGGCATCGCAACCCGATGGAGCTGCCGCTCCCGATCCGCGAATGGCCGGCCACCGTTGGCGGCGCCGTCGCCGGCGGGATCGCCGCGTCCTGGGTCACGAACAAGGTCCTCGGCGCGAGCGACACCGGTTTCATGGGCTACGCGGGCAATGCCGCCGTCGCGGTGCTCGGCTCGGCGGCGCTCAGCAAGTGGAAGAGCGTTTCGCTCGGCTGGCTGCTCGGCGGACTCACCATGACCTTCGGCCGGATTTTCGACGACTATTTCGGCAGTCAGGTTGTGCAGTTCCAGGCGCCGGCCTCGATGGGCAGCTACTATCGCAACACGAATTACGCGCTGCCCGCGCCCGTCGGCAATGATTTAACCAACTCAGTGGCGGCGCTTCCGCCCGTGGCGGCGCTTCCTTCCGGAACTGTTGCCGCGGGCAACGCCACGCTCGCCAAACAGAAGTTGGCGGGCTTGGGCTGGAACCCGCGCTTCACCAGCAGTCGCTTTGCGGCTTAACCGCCCGAATGCATGGCCGGGAGCCGCGAGGCTCCCGGAAAATCTCATTCAGGGAGTGAACAGAAAATGAAAGGTAAAGGCTGGCTCAAATTGGATGAGCACGAAGTCGGGCGGCCGCATCTGCGTTTGAAGAACCCCGTTTACACCACGGACGGGGCCACACAGACAAGCCTCGAAGTGATCGCCCAGGACCTCTACGATTACGGCGAAATCGAACTCAACACCGTAACCCAGAAAATCAGTTTCTTCGCAATCCCCGCCGGGCAGATGTACACGCCGATCGGCGGGACCGCGTTTCAGAAAAACAATTTGCACACGAACCTGGAAAGCCAGGGCGCGGTCCTGCCGAACCCGCAGCGGTTCATGACCAAGGGAATGCAGGCGATCCGGCGTCCCGACATCGCAATGGTTGACCTGACCGCTCTCGATTATCAGAGCCTGGTCACGTTCGTCATCGGCGACAGCAAGAAGCCCTATTTCGTCGGGTTGCTGGCGAAGATCCCGGCCGCGTCGGGCATCATGTCCGCGTCCACCACGGGCGCGGCGCCCACGCCCGCGTCGGTGAACGCGCTGACGCAGGGCTGGCCGGTGAGCGGGAACATCTATCACCTGCTCGCGGACGCGAACGATCCCGGCGTGATCATCAGCCAGGGTCAAAACTTCAATGTGCTGCTCGATCCCACGTTGCAGATTGGCGGCGCTTTCACCACGGCCGCTGCAGCCGCAGCCGGGACCGGCATCCACATCTGGATGACCCTGGTCGGAACTCTCGCCCGCTCGGTGCAGTAACCGCCGGGTCGCACTCAACATCTCGGGGCATCTCGAGGGAATGCCCCTTGGCGCTCGAGAGGGGGTCGCGCGGCCGCTCCTCGGTCTCGACCGGCCCTCTCTAGGCGCACTCGAAAGGAAACGTGTCATGCCCCAAGCTAAGACTCAGACCCAGACCTGCCCGGCCTGCCAAGGCCACGGGCTCATCGCCGTGGGCGGCCAGGCGCAAACCTGCCCCTATTGCGGCGGCTCGGGGCAGGTGCAGGCGAACCAGGGCTTCCCCGTCCCGTTCTGGTACGTGTTCGACATTGTGTGGCCCGCGAACAACTCCGCGCCCGTCTCGATCACGAAACAGATTTCCAACGAAGCCGATTTCCAGTGGCTGATGCTGATCGGCACGAGCGATTTCAGCGTGAGCGGTGTACAGGTTTTGATTCAAGACCTGAGCGCGCCCTTCCAGTTTTCGAGTGATCCGGTGAACATCGGGAACGTGATCGGCACGGCGCAACTACCGTTCACACTCGTCGAGCCTTATGTGTTCGGCAAAAACTCGAACCTGCGAATCACTCTCAGCCTTCCCAGCGGAGTGGGTGCGCCGGGTGCCCAGCAAAACACCGAAATCACCCTCTTCGGCTATCTGCTGGTGAAGCAGTCGGGAATCGGAGCAAGCCCGAACCTGCCGCAGCAGAGCAGCTCGTAACGGATCGCCATGCCCATTGTGGTCAGAAAACGGCGCAGGTTCCCGCGCCCCGGTCTCGGGTCGCTCGGGTACACGCCCATCAACCTGAGCCTCTCCCAGCTCAACGCGATGTTTCCCAACGTCGGCGCAGACTACATTCAAAGTCTGCTGAACCAATATCAATCTCTCGGCGGCATCGACGCGGGTCAGCTCGGGTACCTGGCGCGGGTTCAAGCGAGCACCATGCCGGGCAACACCATGAACACGAGCGACGGCACGAACGATGACGCGGCGGGCGCGGCAATTCTTCAGGCGATCCAGGGCGTCACCGATCCTTCGCAGCTTCCCTCGATCGTTCTGAACGCGGCATCGACGGCCTACGGGCAGGCGGCGGCGCAAGTTGCGGCGGCCGCATCGCCGGCGAACTTTACGCCCGTGAGCGCAGCAGCTTCGGCGCCGGCTTCCGCTCCGGTTTATCCCAGCGCGGCGAATGGCAGCGTGTCATCTGAACTCGCAGCGGCGTCCGATTACCAGCCCGCGCTCGCGGCCGAGCCCGTGGCGGCGACGGCCGGCACCACAACCATCGGCGGCTACTCGATCTCGACCACCTGGCTCCTGATCGGTGGCGCAGGAGTGCTCCTGCTGATGGTGATGAAAGGCAGAAAGTGAACCCGTTTATCAAACAGAACGACGGAGCGCCGCCGCCGCGCCACGCGCTCGGCTTGTGGCTCAACTATCGCAAGCTGACCAGCGCGGCCTACGTCCCCAACCGGCGCGAGCGCGTGAAACTTCGCGGTGGCAAGTTCTACGGCGTGGTGATCAACTGGTCGCTGCTGGGCTACGGCGTGGATCAGTTCAAGGGCGTGGTGCCGGGCTGGTTCTACGCTACCCAAATCGTCGCGTTCGGCAGCGTCAACCGCGGTCCCGGAATCACCGAAGGCTTCTCCGTCACGGTGTACGACCCGGCGCGCGGCGTGGTCTGGTCCGATCAGCAGGTCATCGGCACCAACTCCGGCGGCGGCACCGCTTTCGGCGCATCACTCAGCGGCTTTCGCAATTTCTACTTGAAACAGTTCTACCTCTTCCAGCCGCGCACGCCGATCCTGGCGCAGATCAAAGAGATCACCGGCGTGAATAACAGCGGCCAGATTGTGATCTATGGGTACATCGTCTCATCTCCGAACACTGGGCAGTGAGCGGCTCCGGCGCGCGCCGTGGCTGGAAATGCCGGCGTCCGCGCTGCCGCTCGATCAGATCGGCATCGTCAACCTGCCGGCGATCAGCTCGTCGGCGACGGTGCTCAGTTTCAGGCTGCAACCGGGGCGCTCGGGCGTGATCCGCTGGATCGCGAACGAGCTGCGCTCGAACGCCGGCGCGGAGATCGACTGGCCGAACCTCGGCGGTGTGACCTGGACTTTTTTGGTGAACAATCAGCCCGTCGCGCAAAGCTATGGCGTGATCTCTGCAACCCTCGGCCGCATCTTTCTGCCCGCCGAAATCTCGATCATCCGGCTCAAGGAAAATGACCTGGTTACGCTCTCCATCAGCAACGGCGGGTTGGCCGTGACCGCTCCCGCGCAGATGACGGCCTGCCGCTGGCTCGGCTGGTACTACCCCAAGGAGCTCGATCGTGAATTTCTCGGGTAGGGCCGCGTTTCGACACATACTGCCCGCCTTGTGTCTTCTGGTTTGTGCCTTCTTCCTTCTTCCCGGCGGCGCGCGCGCGCAAGCGATCAACGCGCAGGCTCCGATTCACATCTCCAACCGCTACGACCCCACGCAGCCGCTGTTCACGATCGAGCAATCGAGCATCTCGAGCGCGGACGCGCAGGAGTGGCTCGACACCACCGGCGTCAAGCAAACCTGGATCGACGCGGGCGGCGTGCTGCATTGCGCCGGCGGATGCACCGGCAGCGGAGTCACGCTGCAAACCAACGGCGTGAACAATGCCTCGCAATCACTCCTGAACCTGGTCGCGGGATCGAACATCACGCTGACGAATACCGGCGGCAACGTGACCATCAGCTCGAGCGGAAGCGGGAGCGGCTTGCCCTCCACCTGGAACGTGACGGCCGCCAACGCCGTGACCGCGGCGCCCGTCGCCGGCCAGGACGTAACCACCTTCACCGTTTTACAGAGCACGGCGGGCTCGCCCACGGCCAACATCTGGCAGGTGTGCACCAACAATGCGGGCGCGTGCGGCACCGTGCTCGCCTGGGTGAACGCGAGCGGCGGCTTCGGGTTCGCGGGGAATAACTTGCAGCTCGGCGGCTCGGGGCAATCGACGCAGAGCAAGTTCCTGGCCTACGGCGGATCGACGCCGAATGCCGGCTTCGATATCGAGGCGCTCGACTCCACCGGCGCCATCCGCGCCGATCTCTATTTCGATCCCACGGTCGCCGGCCGAGCCTGCATCGTCAGCTCCTCGATTTCGGGCGCGTGTCCCGCCGCGAATGTGATCAACGTCGGGCCGCAAAGCGGCGCGGTGCTGCTCGCACCTTCCGCCACGCAGCAGATCCTCGCGGGCAGCGCCTCGGTGGTTCCGCTCCAAATCGCCGGCGCAGCGAGCCAGACCGCGGACCTCTTCGATGTGTGCACCAATGCGACCTGCGCGACGAAGCGGTTAAGCATAGCCCCCAATGGGGTCTTGAACGCGGATTACATCTCGGCCTCGTCCGCTGTGACCGCAGCGGGAGGCTTTGTGCTCACAGGCACCGGCGCGCACTACCAGACGAACAACGCAGCGTCGGACGCCTCGGGAACGATTTCCATTTCATCCAGCACTTCGGGAAGCCACACCTTCTCGGCGGCCTATAGCTCCGCGCCGGTGTGCGTGGTGACTCAGCAAGGGCTGTCGGCGTCGCCCACCGTCTACTTCGGCGTGAGCGCCTCGACCACAACCCTCACCGTGTACGCCTCGACGAGCGGCACCTACACGGTCGGATACCTCTGCATGGGGAACCCAAGCTGATGAGGCTACAGATGAAAAGGAACAAAACAATTTTGTTCCTGGTATTGGCGGTGCTGGGTGTGATTCCCTTTTGGGACGGCGTGCGGAAAACGGCGGCGGCGTGCCTGCTTGCCGCGTCTTTCCTTCCGATCAGCGGATCGCTATTCGCCTCGCAGGCGAGCGGGACGGGAACCTCCGAGGTGTGCGTGGGTTTTGCGCCGCACTTTTGCGCGCGCACCGACATCGGCGTGGTCCAGGAGACGCCGTTCGCGTTGCCCGCGGTGAACGTCCCATTCATCGGACCTGATTTTGGCCAGCGCATGGTGCGCGTAACCACCGACACGACGTTGCAGCAGGACTCGCTCTTCGCGTCCTACTATGCCACGTTCTACACCGCGTCATCGAGCCGCTACCCCGCCTGGGATGTGTACTGCCCGGTGAGCGGTGGCAGCGGTCCGACGGCGACTTGCGCCTGTAAAGGATGCTATCGGTTCGAGAGCACGGTGATTTCGCCGTTTGCAGGCACGGCAATGCTTTTCACCTTCAATCCCTCAACTTTCCAGATCGCGATGGGAATCGGCGCGCCGGGAGCGGCCTACACGCCGATCCCAACCTCGAGCCATCAGGGAATCAACGACCCGGACCGACTGCTGTTTTCGCTGGTCGATCCCGACCTGATGTATACGAGCGGGCCGTTCACGACTCCATCCTGGAGCGCCAACTCGCACTTCTCGGCGGGCGTCAAGGTTCAGCCCAGCACGGCGAATGGACACCAATACGTGTCGAACGGCGGCACGAGCGGCGCCACACAGCCAACCTGGTGCACCATCTCGGGCTGCACGCTCACCGACGGAACGCTCACCTGGACGGAAGACGGAGCGCCGCAATCGGCGTCCACCGCCGCCGCGATCGTCGGCTGGCACGTGACCGATCCGGCCACCTACCTGGTTGCGGACCTGAGCGAATGCGTAGCTTCATACCCATTCTTCAATTCGACCGACAGATTTGGCGGTCCATACCCGGTCAAGAGTGACACGTTTTTCAACATATATGGCGGACATCTCGTAGACTCGACCGGGACGAACCGTTACAACCAGAACGAATGGAACTATGTGATCACTTACAACGCCAGCGCGAACACCTGTGACTGGTGGAACACCGCGACGGGCCAGATCGGAACTTACAATTTCAACAATTCGACGCAGACGATTCAGGGGCAGGCGACCGATTCGATCACGGGTCAGCAGGCGGGAGTGATCCAGCCGCCCAGCAGCACGCAGTTTCCTGGTTCATTCGTCGCGCAAGGGACCGGCACAGGGCTAGGTCAAGGCACCTACTGGATCAAGGCAATGTACGCTTGGGATGACGGCAACGGTTACTACTTTCCTTCCCTCCCTTCGGCAACCGAAAGCGTCACGCTCCCGAGCACGTGCTCGACCAGCGGTTGTGCAATCAAGGTGACGCTGCCCATCGCCAATCAGTCCGGAACGAACGGCGCGAGCTGCTCAAGCCCGAGCGTCTCGACCTGCTTCTTCGATTTCGGCAAAGCCCTCGAGGCGATCGTCGCCGCGTGCGGCCCGTCCCCCACCGAATGCACCGAAACCATTCAGACCACGGCGCCGATCTATTCCAACTGGTGGCCCGATTTTCCTTACTCCGTGAACGCCGTGATCGAGCCGAACGTCTCGAACGGCCATGTCTATCTTGCGACCGCTGCTACGAGTGCTAGCGGCGCTACGGAGCCAACCTGGTGCACGACTTCGGGCTGCACGATGACGGATGGCGGCGTGACGTGGAAGGAAGACGGAGCGCTGCCGAGCGTGACGTTGACGGCGATCGTCGCGGGCGCGGCGCTGCCAACTACGACGCAGGCCGGGTTTGGAGTCCATTCGAGCGAACTCGACTTCAGCGCCAGCTTCAATTTCATGACCGCGGACTATCCATACTTTGGCTCAATTATCTGGACGCCGGGCACGACGAAAGTTTTCCCCTTTCCCATCACGTCCACTGTTTACCAGGGTCCGGTTAACAACTGGCCGTGGCACTACTGGGGCGGCCACTCGTACCTCGGGAGCCTGTTCTCGGTGGGCGATAATGGCAACACGAATTTTTCTCTCTTGAAGCGCACGCCCAGCGCGAGCGATCCGAGCACGATGGCGACGAGCCAGATCGCATGGCAAACCAATCCGCCTTGCACGGCGCCGAATACACCTACGGGCTGCGAAGCGAGCCAGGACTATCACCCGGCCACCGGCGTGGGCGAGAACGGAACGACTTATCCGTTTTATGTCGATTGCTATCAGGACCAGGACCCCGACGCGCACCATTTCATGATGACCATCGGCGGACCGTGGCAGCGCGAAGAAACCGCGCGTGATCCGACAAGCGGCGCGGTCTACCGCTTCGCGCACCGCCGCGCGGGCAGTTTCGCCATCGTTGCTGGGATCTTCGATTCGCGGTTCAACTTCTGGCAGTCCAGCATTCAGGAGCCGTCGCAGGACGGAAAATTCGTGCTGTTCCCCACCGACTGGAACGGCACGCTCGCCGGCACTGCGTGCACGGGCTATGTCGCGGGCCAGGTGCTGTGCGGGCTGCACGAATCAACGCCGGGCGGCGATTTCGACGGTACGACGTGCGCGCTGACCACAGCGAACGCGGCGAGCTGCGCGCCGCAGACCGACCTGGTGATTGTCGAGCTGAAGTGATTTAGGGTATTTGCAGTTGGGGCCGTCCGGGGGGACAGTCTGGGGTGGGCCGGATTCTGCAGGTTCTACTGATTCCGGTGTGCTGGCTGGCAGGTCACAGCGCGGCGCACGATGCCAAGGGCTTTATCGTCCGCTGCCGGCGCTGCGGGCGCGGCGCGAAGTCCGTCCGCGATTTTCGCAACTTTAACGCTTGGTGGAAACATGACCGATAACTTCGGGCCGCTTCGGGTTGCCGCGTTCTTCACCTTCGCCGTCCTTGCGGCCTGGTTGTGCGCCGGGATCGCGCGCGGGCAAGCGATCAACGCCCAGGCTCCGATTCACATCAGCAACCGCTACGATCCAACGCAGCCGCTTTTCACCGAGCAGCAATCCTCGGTCTCAAGCCAGGACATTCACGACTGGCTCGACACCGCCGGCAACAAGCAGACCTGGATCGACGTGAACGGGATTCTCCACGCGAACAGCTTCAACACGCAGGTTTTCAATGTGAAGAATTACGGCGCGACCGGGAACGCGCTCAACCGCACCGATGGCGCGATGACCTCGGGATCGGCCGCCCTGGCGTCGGCAAGCTCGAGCTTCGCTGCGGGCGACGTGGGAAAGTATATCGTCGTGTTTGGAGCGGGGGCGGGCGCCGCGCCTCTGGTTTCTACGATCGTCGCCGCGACCAGCTCTACCACCGTGCAGCTCGCCTCGCCCGCCAGCACCACGGTCAGCGGCGCGCGCTTTGTCTATGGCACCGCGGACTTGAACGCGGTGAACGCCGCTTCGACTGCGCTCAACGCGGCTGGAGGCGGGATTCTTTGGTTCCCTCCGGGCGGCTACATCCTCGGCAATGTCTCGACCTATTCGAACGAGATCGTGCAATGCGCGGGCCCGGGCAGCACCATCCTCTACTCGCCGGCGCTCGGCAATTATTCGATGTTCGACTTCATCGGCGTGTCGAACGTCGGCATGAGCGGCTGCCAGCTCGATGGCCAACAGGTCGGTTCCGCTGGGGCCGGGTTCAACTTCGCCTTTCGGGACGTGACGAATGGATGGTTCCAAAACAACTACACGCACGATGGCGGGAGCGATCTCGGTGTGGATATCGATAGCCCGTCCGCGCCCAGCAATCATATTTTCATCGAGCATAACCTGATCGCCTACAGCCACAACGCGATCATTGGCACGGTACAGACCGGGGACGGCTCTTCGGACGTGCACTTCGAGCACAATACGGTGCTCGAGAATTTGAGCGGGCAGCTCATGTTCGGCGGCGACGGGCTTCAGAATTCACTGATCGATGGGAACTCGTTCTTCGGGACGAGCGCGGTCTCCGCGTGCATCCAGATCGAAGCGACCTCGACGAACGTGGTGAACGTCGGCGTGCACGGCAACCTCTGCGAAAACGTGGGCGGATCGCAGGCCGGAATCTTTTTCACCGAGACCGGCTCAAACTCGATCTCGAACGTTCAGTCGAGCGGCAATACGATCGTCAACTGCCTCCGGGGAGAGTCGATAAACAACTTCAACGGCTCTGGATCTGGGACCGTGAAGGACATCAGCATCTCGAATGAGACGATTATTGGCACCACCGGCGCCGCGGCGGTTTACGTCTGGAACCGTGCGGGCGGGACGTTTCAAAACATCAGCATCTCGGACGTCCAGATCGACGGGTGCGCGACCGGCGACGGCAACGGCTGCGTGATCTTGAGCGGAGTCATGACCGGCGTTTCGCTCAATGGGATTCAGGTGCTCGACGTGCCCTCGGGCGCTTATGGACTCTATGAAACCGGCTCGCCCGGCACGGTTAACATCGGAAGTTTTTCCTCGTCGGGCGGCGCCGGAGTTTTCAACACCACGACAAACCTTCTCGGTAACATCATCGCCGCCGGCACGCCGAGCGGGGCCTGCATCACCGGAGCCACCTACTCGAACACCTCGGGCGCGGCCGGCAGCAGCTACTACGCTTGCGCAGCGGCCGCATGGAGCGATGTGAAATGAGCGAATACGCTGAACTGGTGAATTTCTATGCGGGACGGTTCAAAGTGCCGCCCGCGCTCGCCCTGGCTCAAATGCAGCAGGAAAGCGACGGAAACCCGCAGGCGAGATCTCGCGTGGGCGCGGTGGGATTGTTTCAGGTGATGCCCTCGACTGCCGCCTGGCTCGAGTCGTTTCCGGAGCCCGCGGTATCGTCGGGCGTCTGGTTTCTGCGGCACCTCTATGACGGGATCACCTTCGCCGCCACGAACTCCGATCGCTGGCAGTTCGCGCTCGCCGAGTACAACGACGGGCCGGGGTCCGTCGCGCGCGCCCGCCGGTTCTGCGAAGCGGCCCAAAAAAATTCGACGGTGTGGGCGAACGTCAAGCCCTACACCCCGCCCGAAACGCAGAATTACGTTCGCGTGATCTGGGAAAGATCCACCGATCGGCCGCAGGCGGCCGCCGTGCCGATTCCCATCGATCCCGACATTACGGTTCACGGATGAACGGCGCAACCCGCGCGAGGAGAACCCATGCTGTCTGAGATACTTCTGGTTTTCGCTTTTGTCTTGACGGTGCTCGCGGCGTTTTGGATTCCCGGCGCGCCCCCAGTCCGCCGCGTGCACCTCGGATGGTTAGGCGTCGCGTGCTGGGTGCTTTCGGTTTTGCTCTCGCGGGCGCTCCCCCGCTGACCCCCGGCCATGAGCAACAGCGACACGCAAAGCCTGGTCGCCCAGACCAGCATCGACTATGGCATCGATCCGGCGCTCGGGCTCGCGGTGGCACAACAGGAATCCGGGTTCGATCAGGGCGCCGTCTCGCCCGCCGGCGCGATTGGCGTGATGCAGCTCATGCCGGCGACGGCGGCCGGCCTCGGCGTCGATCCAACCGACGAAGCGCAGAACATCCAGGGCGGCATGAGCTACCTTCGGTCGCAGCTCAGTGCGTTTGGCGATCCCGCTCAGGCGCTCGCCGCGTACAACTGGGGTCCGGGCAACGTGCAAAAGGCGGTTGCCCAGTACGGCGCGGATTGGCTCTCGCACGCGCCCACCGAAACGCAGAATTACGTCAATAGCGTGCTGAACGCGGCCGGGAGCGCCGCCAGTTCCGTCGCGCCCGCTTCCGGATCCTCGAGCCTGGCCGCGGACCTCGAAACCTCGGGATCGTCAGTTTCAACCGGCTTGCTGCTGGCCGCCGGCGCCGCGATTGCGGCGGTTTTTATTTTCACTTGAGGAGACAAAACGAAATGCTCAGCAAAATGATTTCCGTAGCAGGCAAATTCATGGCCGTGCTCCCGAAGGCGATGGCCGACGTCACCGCCTTCGAGCAGAAGGTTGCGGCGGACAAAACTCTGACGCAGAAACTGACCGACGCCCTAAACCTCGCGGACGAGGCGCTTCAGCTTCTGATTTCGGAGCTTTAGAGAGACGGCGCCGGCGCGGCCGGAATCGCGGCGGTTTGCTGGACGAACGCTTGCGTCGCGCCGATCACTCCCGTCATCGCGGCCGCGAGCGCTGTGTTGCCGCTGAAGCCGATCCCGATCGCTTCTGCCGCCCCGCCCACCAGCGAGAGCACCAGGTCCTTCTTGTTTTCATTCGACGCGCCGGCCAGCGTGGTTTCCGCCGCGTGCGTCGCCAGCGCCACAAACCCGAAAAGCTTCGTCAATTTCTCAAGCATGGTCTACCTCGTTTTTTAGATGGAGCGCGAGCAGGCCCGCCGCGGTCAACTGCCCCCCGCACGCTTCCCGCAGCGTGATCGTAATCAGACAGCCCGCTCCGATCAGCAGCAGCGCGATCACCACATCTGACCTGGATTGTAGAATCTGTTTCACGATCCCCCCAAAGCTGACCTGCTCGCTCTTGCCCAACCTATCGGCAGATCCGCGCCGCGGCATGAACGTTTTCGGTGGTGTGGTAATTAACGGTAATCAGCGGCCTGCGGCAGCGGAGCATGAACTCTTTAACGGGAACTTGCAGCGAACGGCTGCAAAGTGGTTTGGCGATAGCTTCGATCAGGCAGACTGAAGTTCCGAGGCCGTGTCGAAAGCCTCTTCAACAGCGTGCGGGAGTTCGATGGGGACAAAATGCCGGGCCGGATAAAGGGCGTTGTCTTCCTCGTCTGCGATCCGGATCAGGCCGTGACGCTCCGCAGTGGCGTCCGGGAGCTGCTCGTAAATTTTGAACAGGTCCAGCGATGCCGGATAGTCCGCGTTCCAGATGCAGACGACGAATTTCTTTTTGCGTTTCATTAGCTCAGCAGCCGGATGAGTCTGACTTCTCGTTTTCCGATTCCGTGCGCCTCATACCAGTGGAGTTCCGCTTTAGCAATTGTACCATCACGCAGCTTGACCTTCGCAAAGCCCTTCAGCTTCCTCCAGCGGCCTTTCCCGTAATGCTTCCGCAGTCTCGGCAGCGAGCGGATCGAGCCTCCAACGGCTATCGTTTCGACGCCTTCAAGCGGGCTGACGATCTTGAAGTGCATAGACTCACACCCTCCGGCCGCGGTAGGGATGCTTCTTGCGCTTGAGTTCGGCGCGGACCTGCTTCCAATGGCGCGTGCACACGTCGAGCGGCCGCCGGATGCCGCCGATCCGCACCAGGTAATCCGCCGCCTGCCCGCAACGATGGCCGGCCAGGTGATAGCGAGTCTTGCTCAGCCAGAGCGCCGCGCACTCTCGGAAGCCGCTCATGCGTTCACCTCCGCTTTCTGGCCCGATCGCGATCCGATCGCGAACCGGAGCAGCTCGGGCGTGAACGAAACACAAACCGTGCCATCCGCGGCCACGAATTGCTCGAGCACCGCGCGCACGGCGGCCTCATCCCGCAGCCAGGCGACGACGCGCCCCAGGCGATCGAGATCGTGCAGGGTTAGCCCGTAACGCGCCAGGCGCGCCGGAGCCGCGGCCGCGCCCAAGGTCATCTCGGCGTGGACGATTTCGAGCAGCGGCAGGTATTGCCGCAGGTCCTCGACGGCCTGGTCAAGCGACGGGTACGAACGACTCCAATTCAGATCGGGCTGCATCTCTGCTCCAGCATCAAAGAACCCAGGATGGGCGGCGAAAGCCCTTGGCTCTACCTCCGATAGACGCGGAAGGAATCCGCCGCCATCCTAGCCCGAGAATTTTATTCCAAACGCAGGAAACCGCCTTTCCTCGCTCTGGCGAGGCCAAATAAGCGATCGCTGGGAAATTTCCGGCAGCTCCTCCCGCCGTCGCGCCTCCAGGTCGATCAGCTCGCAAAGCAGCCGGCTCCCGATCCCGCGCTTGGGGTCGATGATCACCGGCTCCGCCGCTTGGATCTGTTTCACTCGGGCCCCGCAGCGGAATTTGCGAGACCGCGATCCGTGCGACCTGGCGTGAATTTATACCAAGGGCATCTCGCCAGCCATTCCCGACAGTGTTTTTCGCGATCGAGAGCTGCAGCTAACGGATCGGTTCTTTCCAGCGCATCCCGCTCCGGACTCCACCAAACAGGGTGACCTCTCCAGTAGTCCTCTCCCCAAGCTGCCAGCCAAAAGCAGCTTCCACATCTCAACCCGAGATCGGCTATCGGGTACACCCATTGCCGGACTTGGAATCTTCGCTGGCAGCCGTCGCAAATCTCACCTTCAAACGGGTGCCTCCGATCGACGCGGTGCACCTGTATCCATCCGACCTCATAGCCGGCCCTGCGAAGCGCCTGAATTTCGGCAACCGTCAGTGTGTCGCTCATTCCGGTTTTCTCCTTCTTTTCGCTCAACAGGGGCTAGCCGCCTCTATACCCGCTTCCTCTCGTTTTTTAGGACCCCCCACCACCTTACCCCGCATATGGTTGTATATTATTGATATTTTTTTATTTTTATTACAAATAAAGGAGATAACATACGGGGGAAAGCGCGGGGAAGCTACGGGGAAGCTGCGGGGTTGGCCCCTAGCTTTCGCCTTTAATTCGCCCACGATTTGCACTCGAACCCCGTACTTTCCCCCGTATCTCAAATCTTGTAGAATCAACAGATAGTGCATTTTTTACATATCACGAAAGTACGGGGCGTCTCACCCCCCCTCCCCCCCCTGTGTTGACCCTCTTCACTAGCCCCTTTTTCGAACCGAATTTGCAGCGGTTGGCTGCAAAATCAGTCCTCGTTCAGAATCACGAAATGCTTCCTCCCGAGGGTGACGATCTTCAATTCGCCATCCCAGGAGGGATCGTCCACGATCCGGCCGGCGACGTTGTCCAGCGCGCGGCGGAGCATCCAGCGGCCGTTGGTGGTGAACTGGGTGTTATTGAACCGATCCAGCAGGTCCTTCACCCGAACCGGGTGCGGGTGCGCGGCCTTCACCACGTCGATGTATTTCTGCTCGAGCTTTCCCCAAGGCGACATGGAAAAATCGGCGAACAGATGCCAAAGCGAAGGGAAGGCGAATTCATTCACCAGGGCGAGCGCGGCCTTGATGTGGGCTTCGGAAATTTTCTCCGCCTTTTCGATGGCGGCGTAGAGGATGGCGAATTTCAGCACGTAGCTGCGATGCCGCACGCTCATGGTTTGAATCAGGCGATGGGTGCAATCGAGCGAAGGGCGCTGATCGTGCCATTTCCAGTACAGCTCGAAGGCGGGCGGATCCCACTTCAGCTCCGCGGGCGCGCGGGCCTTCCAAAATTCCACAATCTCTTTGAGCGCCACGATAACCGGCTTGAAGTCCTGCCGCGTGGGGCGAACGCCGCGGCGCGGATCGGCGGGAAAGAACAGAATGCGGCTTCCTGTGCCTCCGGTTAGATCCTCGCGTTTGGCCTTTTCCATCCATTCGGGCGTTGTGGCAGCCAGGAACACGCCGGGCGGCGGTGAATCGACTTCTTCAAAGGAATGCCGCGTGTTGATTTCGAGGCGGCGGCAATCGTAAAGATCGTTGAGCTTGGGGATGATATCTCCCGAACTTTTCTGCGCGCTCTTTTCGATGAGCGAGCGGATTTCGCTCAGCGTAATCACAGCCGACGGCGCGCGAGCCCCGCGCCGTTTGATGGCGCTGATTAACCCTTGCGCCGAATCGAGCGAATTCAAAGTCATCGCCTCGGGGACCGCGGCGCGCAGCACGGTTTGGATGCCGATTCGTTCGGGATCGCTCTTGCCGCAGTTCGCCTCGCCCACGATGCAAAGAAACAGATTCGGCACGACTTCAACCGGCTCTTGCAAGCAAACGCTCTTGCCGAGCGCCGCCGAAACCGCCACCGCGATGCCGGCGAAGTGAAACGCTTCCGGCGATTCGCTCTCCTTCACCGCCAGCTCGCGGTACTGCGCGAACAAACCCCGCCAGCAAATTTCGGGGATGACGGGCGCCGCGCGACCGAGCGCCAGGTCGGGAAGTTTGGCCGGCTTGACGCCAGGCGCGGACGGCGCGGCGGGCTCGGGCCGCTCGGGACAAACAAACTCGATTTTCGAAGCGATGGAGAGGCGGGAAGCGGCGGCGAGCAGCTCTTGCTCGAACTTTTCGTGAATCCAGTCCTGAAATTCGCGGGTAGGAACCTGGACTTTGATCGTGCCGTTTTGCTGCGAGTCGAAGCGCGTCGGGCGAAGCCAGGTGCGATACGATTCCGGGTTCACCTGCCGCTGGACTTCGGCGAGGATGCGCTGCCACGGGTTTAATTCGGAGGGCGCAGAAGGCATGGTGCCTCGCTTTCTTTAGGACAGGGTGGGCTCTTCGCTCGCCGGGTTTTCGGCCTCGCGTTGTTTGCGCTCGGCTTCCTCGACGTAGTGGCGAAGCAGGCTGACGCTCACCGGGTCGAACGTCAGGGAAATCTCATCATGCTGGTGGTGGACGGTGATTGTTTCGCCCGCGATCAACCGCTGGACGCTCTCGGCCGGGACCTTCAGGATGATCCGCATTCGCGCTCCTCGTCTTTTCGCGAGACCTTCAAAGTTCCCGCGGCGGTTTGAACAAAAGCGGCGCCATCGAACCGTGACAGTGCGATCTCTACCGCGGCTTCGATGCATCCGCAAGACCGCCGGTGCTGGCAGATGACCGTGTTGCCTTCGACCGGCGTGGTAGCCGGGGCCGGTACGTAACCCGGCGCTTCCTTCGCGTTCTTCTTATCGAGCTGAAGCCTTCTGACGCATTCGGGATTCGAGCAAACCCCGGTGTAGGCGATCGCGCCGTCAACCTTGTGCTTCCGGGGAGTCTCGATCCAATGGCACGGCTCATTGAACAGCGTCAGGCAGGCGTTCGACTGCGTGCATCCGCAGTAGCGGCAGCGCGGGTTTTGCTTGCTTCCCGGTGTGCTCATTGCACCCTGCCTCCCGCGCGGGATTCGGCCGGGCGCGCCGGCGCGTGAGCCGCCCGCGGCGTCGAATGCGTGCAGCCGCAATAGCGGCAGTGCGGAGACTTAACTGCTGACATATGTACTCTGTTGGGACTTGGCGCGCGGCCGGAGAATGGATAAATTTGAAGTCATAAAGCAACAGCAAAACGAAACTTGGAACTTTCACGGGGCCACGCTGCGAACGTGGCCCTTTCACTTTACGGCCGCTCGCGAAATCACGCGCGTAATCATTTCTTCGCCAACCACCGCGGCTAGCGGGGCGAAACCGGGATCGCGGCCCGCGAACCCGACCACCACGACCAAACTCGGCCCCTCGATTCTTGCCAGCAACCTTCCATCTTTGTCCAGCGCGTACTTGACTAAGTCCGCTAAAGCCTCTTCGAAGTTCTGATCCACATTCCCTGGCGGGGGAAGCGTGAGGCACACCCGTTTGTGAGAGTCGCCCACATGCTACGCCTTAGGTCGGCTGTGACTTGGAAGAGAGCTTAGTTAGGTCAGCGTGAGTGCGGTCACGGTGAAGCAGCTTATAGGGATGGTCGATGACTGTTGCCTCCGGAGCAACAGGTCGGGGGTTCGAATCCCTCCAGGCGTACCAGTTAACTCCTTTGGTTTCAATTTGCCTTCTCCTCTCATGTTCGTCCCAAAGGCCGTTTCTGTAACAAAACTGTAGCAAAACGGCTCAATTTGGCCCCGCTGTAGCAAAACTCCTTTCGTGTTCATTGGCTCGACGATCCAGCCTGCCGAGGGCTTCACGCATCATGTTGAGCTTGGCCTGGCTATACCGCTTGAACACTTCGGCGTCGCCTTGCCGGAGCATCAGCGTGACGAAGTGATCGGCTACTCCACCTGCGCCCAACCTTGTCGCGAACGTGTGACGTAGCTCGTAAAGCGCGAAATGAGGAACCTTGGCGTGCCGCAACGCTGCCATGCTCACTGACCACATCGACCTTGCGGCCGCGGGCTTGCTGCAGCTCAAGCCAGAGCCCCGCGTGGTCAAACAGGCTGCGGCCGGGGTCAAACTCCATCAGCAAATCGATATCACTCTGTTCGTCCGCTTCACCAGGAGCAACGGAGCCGAATACCCGCACATTTCGGGCGCCGTGCTTTGCGGCGATTTGCAAAATCTCTTCGCGCCCGGCTTGCACCAAATTTTCAGCCGTCCTACCCAAGCTCCTTCAGACTAGCGGCGATGGCGCCGTCGAGCTTGACAGCCTCGGCTCGTTGTTCGCGCCATTGCGCCGTCAGCCGCTGCATCTTCTCGTCGAACGGCTCACCGGCGTCTTCTTGGTCCTCTGCGCCCGCGTTGCGGCCGGTCGTGAGGACGCGGGGGTGACCTTCCGGGTCGACACAGACTGCGAGAACTCTCGCCCCGACGGACCAACGCCACCCGCGGCGCCGGCAGCTCGCGTCACGCCTTTCCGGCGATGATCATGGGAGAATTGAGTCCGATATCCGCCGTCGTGACCGAAGCGAACCCGGCGCCTTCGAGCCACCCGGTGTATTCGCGCAACGTGTAGGTCCCGCCCTGGCTGGTGTGCAGGAGCATGTTGAGCGCGAAAAGAGCGGCATAAACCGGTCCTGTGCGCTCCTCGTTCGGAATCACCTCGACGATGGCGAGCCGCCCCTGCGGTGCGAGCGCGCGGTGAAGGCGCGTGAACAGGGAGCGCGAAGCCTCGGCGCCCAGCGAGTGGCAGATATTCCCGAGCACGGCCAGGTCGAAGCGCGCCTCGCCGCAATCCACGCTCGCCAGGTCGCCCTCGAGGTAGTCGTATCGCGCTTCCAATCCGCGCCGCTTCACATACTCGCGCGTAACTTTCAACACGCCGGGAAAATCGAGGGCCGTGATGCGGGCGTTGGGATTCGCTTCGGCGATCGCGATTCCCCATACGCCCGAGCCGCAAGCCACGTCGAGCACCCGCAGGGCGCCCGGCGCGGCGCGGCCCGCAACCGCCACGGCGGCGCGGCGCGCCGGCTCGCGGTTCGTCACGTGCAGTGTCCGAACAAGAGTGGAGAAGAATTCTTCGGCGTGGTCTTGCTCCTCCCCTACGACCGGCTTGCCGCTGCGCACGGCTTCCGCAAGCCCCAGCCAAGACTGGTAAAGCCGGCCGGTCTCCAGCATGTACCCCAGGTAGTCGGGGCTTTCGCGCACCAGGTATTGCGCCGATGCAGCCGGCAGCGCATAGCGGTCTCCGTCCTTCCGTAACAAGGTGAGCGCCGTCAGCGCGTCGACCAGCATTCGCGTGCCCCGGTCGGAAGCACGCGTCGCGCGCGCAATCTCAGGGACCCGCGCATGGCCCTGGGCGATTGCGGAGAAAATGCCGAGCTGGAGCGCGGTCTCCACCACCTTGGCCGGCGCCATGGAAAGATTCAGTTGCGTGATGGTCGCCAGAGTTGGTTCTTCCATTTCGATCCTCCTCCTCAGGAATTCTGTGCGGCGGCGGGATTCGGGATTGCCGCCTTCGCTACGCGCCCGTTGCGCTGAAAAGTCACGACGAGACCCTTCATCCGGCTCGCACCGCTCGCCACCCTCTCCCCACGGAGAGGGTGCCCGACCGAGGAGGGCGGCTGAGGGGTTATTTCATGCTTCGCACGTGTCCCGACGAGTTCGGGCATGACAACTCCTCAGTGCAACTCGCGGAGCGCATGCCGCGCCCGCTGAGCCATTTCCGAACCGGGAGCGGCATCGATCACGGCCTGATACTCGCGCCGGGCGGTTGAAAGATGGTTGAGGCGCTGGTCGAGCTCGGCAGCGGCCAGCTCCGCCCGGTACGTCTCAGGCGAATGTGCGCCGAGGTTCCCCGCCTCGCGGTAAAGGTTGAGAGCGGCCGCGAAGTCGCCGAGCTGTTCGTGCGCTTGGCCCGCGCGGAGAAGAATCAGCGCGCGGGGAACATCCGGCCGCCGGGAATCGCTTCGCACGAACTTCGTGACGGCTCGGTCATAAACCGCCGCGGCTCCGCGTCCGTCGCCCTCGCTCTGATCGATGCGCCCGAGTTCGAGCGGCGCGAGGTAGTTGAGTGGATACTCCTTCTCGAGCTCCTCCACCAGGGCGCGCGCCTGAGCGAATTGGCGTTCGCGCTCATCGATGACCACCAAAACGATCTTGGCGTCGACCCGCGTGTAGCGCCCGCCGGCGCTCGCACGCTTCAGCTCTGCGATCCCTTGCGAGCGGCTGCCGTGAATTCCGGCGATCGAAGCGACGACCTTAAAATACCACGGCAGCACGCCGGCGGTGTATTCGGCGAGCCCGATCACCAAGCCGGCATCCGCGCAATTCGGATTCAGCTTGCGCAGGCGCACATTCGCATCCCAGGCCTTTCGGCCTTCGCGCAGCGCAGTAAAGTAGGACCGCTCAAGCGCAAACGCAAACTCGGCGCGCGTGCTATATGTCACCCCGAGCCAGTACAAGGCCTCTTGGTCGTTGGGATTGTGCGCCAGGCGCCGCTGCTCGCCTTGTTGGGCGTGATCCAGCGCGTCATTCAGTTCCGCCGTGAATCTGGGCGAAAGCGCCTGAACCCGCTGTCGAAATGCCGTTCCTGAGTTGAGGTACGCTGTGCCGGAGTACAACCCTTCGCGCAGCATCTCCTGATCGAGCACGACTTCGGCAAGATAATTCCATGCTCTGAGATCGTCCGGATGCTCCTTCAGGAACGAGCGGATCATGCGCTCCGCAATCGGGTACTCGGCGTTGTAAATCGCGCCAGCCGCCGCGTCGAGGGGAGTGTCCACAGCCCCACTCGCCGGCGCCGTGGTGAGAGGACGGGCGCTCAAGCTTGCGACCATCGTGATCGCTATGGCGAGCCACATCAGCCGCACGGTACATTCCCACCGGCGGCGCGCGCTCCTCGATCGCAGGGCGGGAGCGCACAAAGGAGCGGCGATGGCGGCGTGTTTCATGGCGCCTCTCCTCTATCATTGCACAGGGGCGGAGCCAGAGCGGACCGGGTAGCGCAGACCTCCGTGTCTGCGGTCTGCGGCCCCTGAACTCGCAACCCTCGCAAGCCGCACATAAGGCGCGCCGGCTTTGCATTTCACGATCTTGACAAGACTGGCGGAGCTCGTTAAATTAACCATCTGGTTAGTTAACCCATGGAATCGCTCCACAGACCGCGCAAGAATACCGTGCATCCGGATGCCCGCGCTGCGATTCTTCGCGCTGCCGAGCGCATCTTTGCGGAGAAGGGGCTGGAAGGCGCCCGCACGGACGCGATTGCACGAAGCGCGGGGGTGAACAAGGCGCTGCTCTATTACTATTTCAGGAGCAAGAACGCTCTCTTCCAAGCCGTCGTAGAAAACGTGCTCGAGGAGTCGCATCGACGTCTCATGGCGATTCTTTCGTCGGAAGGCGCGGCCTCTGGTGTTCTGCTCCGTTACGTGGAGGCGCTGTTCGACGTGCTGAGCCGGCGCCCCGAGTACGTGCCGTTGATCCATCGCTTGATCCTGACCGAACCCAAGCTCGTCGAGCGGCTGATGCGAGGGTACTTCGTGCCGCGAAGCCGCAAGCTGGCCGCCGTGATCCGGCGCGGGGTGCGCGATGGAGAATTCCGGCGTGTGGACAGCGTTCAGATGGCGATTTCGATCGGCGCGCTGGCGGTGCTGTATTTTAGTTGGGGACCGGTGATGAAAAGCTTTGCCCCGTTCGATCCTTTCGATACGAAGCATGTGAGCAGGCGGCGGCGCGAAGTGGTCGAGTTTGTCCGCTATGGTCTGTTCAAACATCCGGAGGCACGATGACGCGCAAGGCTCTGGTGGTGATCATCATCCTGGTGGCGATCGGCAGCGGAGCGGCATACTTTGCCACCGGCAGCCGGGCGCACGGGCTGGTGCTGACAGGCATTGTCTCGACCGACGAAGTGATCGTGAGCTCCCAGATCGCGGGCGAAATCACCCACCTTTACGTCAAGGAGGGCGATCAGGTCCACGAGGGCGAGCTTCTCGGGCTGATTGATCCGCGCCAGTACCAGGCGGATCGCACCTATTACGCGCAGAGCGCACGGAGCTACGGCGCTCAGGTCACGGCCGGCGAAGACGCGCTGCGCTACCAGCAAATGCAGACGCGCGGACAAATCCGGCAAGCCGAGGCGTCGCTGGCGGCGGCGAGAGCCCAGCAGGCGCAGGCGGCGGCCAATCTTCTGAATGCCCGGCAGAATTTCGAGCGCACGCACAAGCTCTTCGTGCAAGGCATCATGACGGCGCAGTCGAACGACCAGGCCTACACGACGCTCCAGGCGAATCAGGCGGCTGAGGTGGCAGCGGGGAAGCAGGTAGCGGCGGCGCAGGCGGCGCTCGCGCTTGCCCAATCAAACGCGCAGCAGAATGCGATGCGGCGCAGTCAGCTCGAAGCGAACCAACGCCAATGGGCGGCTGCCGCCGCTCAGACGGAAAAGGCGGGCGTGTTGCTGAGTGAAACCGAGATTGCCGCTCCCACCAGCGGAGTCGTGGATGTCCGGGCCGCGCTCGAAGGCGAAGTGGTAAACCCCGGCCAGGCGATCGTCAGCCTGATTAATCCAGATGATCTCTGGGTGAGCGTCAACGTACCTGAAAACTACATCGACCGCGTCCGTCTCGGCAACCGGCTGGTGGTGCGATTTCCATCGGGGATGGAGAAGGAGGGGACGGTGTTCTTCCGCGGCGTGGACGCGGCTTTCGCCACGGAGCGCGACGTCAGCCGCACGAAGCGCGACATCAAGACATTCGAATTCCGGCTGCGAGTGGATAATCGCGACCGGCGCATCTGGCCCGGACTCACGGCCTACGTCACGATTCCCTGGAATCTCCTGCGCTAATGGAGTGCCTCGAAAATCGTCTTGCAGTAGCGCTGTCCTTCAGCGGGGCAGGCGCCGGGCTGAAGAGCCTGTGTGACAACCGTGCCCACAGGGAGTAGCACCGCCCTTCGGAACCTGCGCTGAGCGCGGCGAACGGTGCGGCGAATGGAAGAACACACGTGTGCCGGGCTGAAGCCCGGCACTACGTATGCACGTTGTCACACACTCAAAAACCTGGGGCATTCGCAGCGCTGGTCAGACTGGACCTCATGAACGATATCGAAGTCGAGAACATCACCAAAACATTTGGAGACTTCACGGCCGTCGACGCGATCAGCTTCAACGTAGGTCACGGTGAGGTGTTTGGCCTTCTAGGGCCGAACGGGGCGGGAAAATCGACGCTGATTCGCATGATGACCACGCTGATCACGCCGACCTCCGGATCGGTTCGGGTGAACGGATTTGACGTGCGCGAGGAGGCGAACGAGGTTCGCAAATCGATTGGCGTCATCCCCCAGGCGTCGACGGCGGACCTGACCCTGAGCGCCGAAGAGAACATGATCATTTTCGCGCGTCTTTACGGAGTACCGCGAGACAAGCGGAAACGCATCATCGGCGAGCTTCTCAAGGCGGTCGAGCTTTCGGATTGGGCGAAGAAGCCCGTGCGCACCTTTTCCGGCGGCATGCGCCGGCGGTTGGAGATCGCGCGAGGCCTGGTGCACGAGCCCAAAATCTTCTTCCTCGACGAGCCCACCACCGGACTCGATCCGGTGTCGCGCGTCGCGGTTTGGGAGATGCTGGACGGATTGAGGCGGGAGCGCGATCTGACGGTGCTCGTTACCACGCACTACATGGACGAAGCCGACAAGCTGTGCAATCGCGTGGCGATCGTCGACCACGGAAAGCTGGTGGCGCTCGACTCGCCCATGAAGCTCAAGGCGGAGATACCCGGCCGGAACACGCTGGAAGTCAGCTTTTCAAACGCGCCGCCGGAATGGATCGAGAGGCTGAAAGCGCTGCCCGAGGTCGTCGCGGTGACGTCCTCCGACAACGTCTATCGCCTTACGACGGGTAATGGACCGCTCACCACCGTGAAACTCTTGGATTTGTCCCGCGACGTGCGCGCCGACGTGGCCTCGCTCTCGGTAGAGCGCACGACGCTCGACGATGTGTTCGTCTTTTACACCGGACGCCAGTTGCGCGACGCGGTGGACGAGCGCACGGTCTACGACGTGAGCCATATGTACAACCGGCGGTAGGCGCCCGCCCCCGAGCTCCCGCTCGGCCCGGAATCTCATGAATCGAATTCTTGCCATCATCGAGCGCGACCTCCGGATGTTCAAACGCAGCCCCGCGCTGATCTTCGCCTCGCTCGTGCTTCCGCTGGTGCAGCTCGTGATCCTGGGGTACGCCTTCGGCGGGAACCTTAGACACCTGAAGGTCGCGGTCGTGGACCAGGACCACGGCATGGAAGCCGTGAATCTTCGCGACAAGCTCGACGCGATCGAAGCCACCGCTCAAACCTTCGAAACCCGGCCCTACGCTGACCTCCAGACCGCCTTAAAGGATCTGCGAAATGGCCGACTGAACGGCGTGATTGATATTCCACCCCATTTCACGCGAGACAGGCTCGCTCAAGCCGATCCGAAACTCGCACTCATCGTGGATAACACGGATAATTTCTCGGCGAGCACGCTAGAAAGCAGCCTGACGAGCCTGGTGAACGACTACTACCAAAACGGCATCGCGCCGCGCACGCCCCCGGGCGTCGCTCTCGAGGCCGTCGAGCTGTACGGCTACACGCCATACATCCAGTACTTCCTGCCCGCCGCGATCGCGCTCGCCATTTTTATCACCGCGATGATCGGCGGCGGCATCATGTACATCGACGACAAGGCGCGCGGGGTGCACGAGGGCTATCTCGTGACGCCGATCGGCAGGACCGAGCTCATTCTCGGCTTCACGCTGGCGGGAACGGTGAAGGGGATCATGGCGGGAGTTATTCTGACGCTCTTCGGGACGCTGATCGCCGGCATTCCGAATCCGCTGGATCCGTGGCGGCTGGTGAAAGTGCTGATGGTGATCGTGCCGGCGTCTCTCGCGTTCATCAGCATGATGTTCCTGATGATGGTGCGAACGGACGATCCGCTGGTTCCGCGCTCGATTTTCGGCGTGCTCAATACGCTGCTGTTTTTCCCGAGCGGCGCAATTTATCCGATCAGCGCTTTTCCTTCATGGATGCGCGGCATCGCCGTCATCGACCCGTTTACCTACGCCATCCACGCGCTCAAGGCGCTTCTCCTCAAGAATACCGGCCTCGCGGCGATTACCGGTGACATCGGATTTCTGCTGGCGTTCTCGCTGATTATGATGGTGTCAGCGACGGCGCTCTTCCGGCGAACGTTCTGACACCACCCCAAGCTCGGCGCGCTCCCCAAACTGCCGAAACGCGCTCAGCTCGCACAGCGGACGAAGAGCTGATCGAGCAGCTCGATCGCAAGGTCCATCTCGTCCCGCTCGATGGTGAAAGAGGGCGCGAGCGTAAACACATTCTTGTAGTATCCGCCGACGTCGAGCACCAGCCCGTATTTCCGCCCCTTCCATTCGAGATCTCCCTGCAGTCCTGCCGCGAAGATGCGGTCCGCGAGCGCGCGATCGGGCGTGCGGCCGTCAGGCTTGCACACCTCGATGCGCAGGGCGAGGCCGAGCCCGTCCACTTGCCCGATCACGCCGGAATGCCGCTCCGCAAGCGTTCGCAATCCCGCAAGAAAATACGCGCCCTTTTCGCTGACCAGACTTTCGTAGTCGGTCTCCTCTATCATCTTGAGATTCTCGAGCGCGACGGCCGTGCCGAGCGAGTTCGAAGAAAATGTGGAGTGGGTCGAGCCGGGAGGAAAAATCTCCGGCGCGAGGAGCTCTTCGCGCGCCCACAATCCCGATATCGGATTGAGGCCGTTCGTGAGCGCTTTGCCGAAGACGATAATGTCCGGAGTGATGCCGAAGTGCTCGATCGCCCACAATTTTCCGGTGCGATAGAACCCCATCTGAATCTCATCGTCCACGATGAGAATTTTGTGCTCGCGGCAGGTTTCCGCCAGCCGCTTGAAGTAATCCTTGGGCGGAACCACGTAGCCGCCCGTACCTTGAACGGCCTCGATATAAAACGCTCCGTATTCGGGAGCGGCGGCCTTAGCGTCCCAAACGCCGTAATACTCGCTCTCAAAAAGCTTCGCGAACTGATCCTCGCAATAAATTCCGCACGTTTGAGGCTCCAGGCCGTAGATGCAGCGGAAGCAATAGGGATAGAAAACGAACTGCCCGCGGTCGCCAAAATGTCCGTAACGCCGCCGATAGCGGTAGCTCGACGTGATCGCCGAAGCGCCAAGCGTACGCCCGTGATAGCCCCCCATGAAGGCGAACATCAGATTTTTTCCGGTGAAGTTGCGAACGATTTTCAGGGAATCTTCGATCGCCTGCGAACCTCCCACGTTGAAATGAACGCGGCCTTTCACTCCAAACCGCTCCTCGCAGGCGCGCGCGATCCGCGCCGCCACCTCGATCTTTTCAGCGTGCAAGTACTGGCACGCAAGCTGGGGCAATTGGTCCAATTGCCGCTTCAGGGCGTTATTCAGACGCTGATTGCGGTATCCGAAGCTGGCCGCCGAATACCACATCTGAAGGTCGAGGTAAGGCGTCCCGGCTTCATCGTAGAGATAACTGCCTTCGCACGCCGTGAAAACCTTGGGCGGGTCGAGATAGTGAACGGTGTCACCGAAAGAACAATACTGCCGTTCAAGCGCGAGCAGTTCCTCCGTTTTATTCGCATTTGCGGTGATCGCCAAGTTGAGGTCTCCTGATGTGGACGCCGTCACGATCCCGACTGGGCGCCACTATTCCGCGAGAATGGGAGCGGCGCCGGAACGCGCGGCAAAGCCTTCTGCTCGCTCTCCCCCAAACCGCTCCGCGAGGTCGAGCTCAATTCCGGCGAACGTCTTGAACTCTTTGCAGGGAATGCGCTGCTGGCGGCAGATCTCGGCGAGCGCCGGACGCGCGTAAACGATGTCCGCCTCGGCCACGGCGTGACGGTCTGAACGCCCATCGCCGATGTAGACGACCGGCCAATTGCCGGGTATCAGCCGGCGCATGATGTAAGGCTTGCACGTCGCGCAGCCGTGCGTGCACGCCGCGACCGCATGGGGGAAGGAGACCGCGAGGCGGCCTCGCACCAAGGTCGCCGAGCTCGAATAGAAGTGGACTCCGTTACGGCCCCGGCTGTGCACACCGAAGTGCGCGAGGATGCGGCGGATGACGTAGTCGAGCCCGTCGCTGAGGACCACGAAGGGCACTCCGGTTCTCTGGACAAAGCGGACGAATTCGAGAAATCCCGGATCGATCGGGATCGAATCGATCAGCGCATTCAGGTCCTTCGCCGAGGTCTTCACGAGAGCGAGCTGGCGTTCGAGACACTCGTGGGAGCCGATCGATCCGGCGATCCACTGCCGCTCGATGTCGCGCCAAGCCGGATCGGCGAGGCGCGTCAGGATTTCGTCGGTGACATCGGCGAGCGTAATGGTGCCGTCAAAGTCAGAGAATACAATCGGGTGGGGCGTTTGAGACGCGGTCAAGCGATCCTTTCGTCTACGAGGCGCTTGGGTTTGCGGCCTTGATTGAGTGTCCCGCCAGGGACGAATTTAAATGCCAGTTGGTACATACCGCACGCCTGGTTCGCCCACATCTCGGGGTAGCGCCGCTCGAGGCTGCTCTTCACCGCCTGCTCGACGCGTCTGCCGTCGATGCCGTCGGTCAGCTCCAGCCGAAACTCGAGAACGTCATGGAGCCCTTCCTGGCGAACCGCGACCTGCCAGCGTTCGCCGATGCCGGGGACGTCGTGCAAGACCTGCTCGAAGATCGCAGGGTGCATATTCCCGGCGCCCATCACCACCATCTCGTCGCGGCGGCCTTTAATCTTGTCGATGCGTCGAAGCGTCGCGCCGCACGGGCAGGGGTCCGTGTGAAAGCGCGTGATATCCCGAGCGCGATATCGGATGAGTGGCTCGGTGCGCCGGGAAAGCGTGGTGAAAATCAGCTCTCCGTAACCCTCTGGATCCGGCTCGATGATTTCAAACAGAAAGTTGAATTCGTCAACGTGGTAGCCTTGACGATGGCAGCACTCCATGCCGATGCCACCTCCAGCCTCCGTCGAGCCGTAGCCGAGCACTACCGGAGCTTTCCAGATTTCCTGCACGTAGTTGCGGTAAACATCCGTCATACGGTCGCCCGCAGCGAGGATCAGTTTGAGGGGAAACGCGCCCTGTTTCTCGGCAATCTCTGTCAGGCTCACCAACCACGTCGGGTCGGCGGCGATCACGTTATATCGGTAGATATCCATTCGCGAGTAAAAATCGGAAGGCGGGGGCTTGCCGATGGCTGAGCAAAACACTCTCATGTGCTTGCACGCCAGGTAGGTCACCCAACTGCTCACCCAATAGCCCGCGTCAAACGTGCAAACCACGCGGTCGCCCGCCCGGACGCCGTTCTCCGCCAGCGCCGCGGCTTCATATCGCGCTGCTTGGTCGAGTTCGTCGTAGCTGAAGTAAACGCGCTTGGGCGGACCCGAAGTGCCGGTGGTCTCAAAAACGGCTTCCGGCTCGCGGCACAGGAAATCGGCGGCAGGCCGCGCGATCAGCTCTTCGGGAGTGGTGAAGATATCGCCCAGGTCCTCCGGCTGCCGAATTCGCTCGGGATCCAGGCCGCGCTCGCGCAGTTGCGCCCGGAAGAAGGGCTGGCGCTGGGCGGCGTAGCGGACCACGTTGCGGAAGGCGTCGCTTTGAATCCTCCGGATCACGGGCCGCGGGACGGACTTTGCCCAACGTGACAGCGACGCCGGAGAATTGCGGGCGACGGTGCCCTCGAAGAGTCGTCTCATTCCGCTGAGCATAGGGGGCGGAGCCTGAACGTCAGATTGCCGCCGCGTTCACATCAGGAACGCGGATTCCGCCGGGCGCAGCGGTGGCGGAGCCAGCAAGTCGATGTACGTCGCTTTTTCCAGCATCGCCCGGCCCACCTGCGCGATCGCGTGACCTGCTTCGGGCCGCGCCAGCTCGCGAGCTCGGCGCGACATTTCGCGTCTCTTTTCGGGGTGAGCCAGCAAGCGAGTGGCGATAGCTGGAATTTCCTCCACGCTGCGAGCGTGAACGGCGACACGGTGCTGAACCAGGTAGCGGATGTTCCGCTCCTCCGGTCCCGGAATCGGATGCGTCAGAATCATCGGAAGGCCTGACGCGAGCGCTTCCGAAACCGTCAGGCCTCCGGGCTTAGTGATGATCAAATCGGCGGATGCCATAAGTTCCGGAATGCGGTCGGTCCAGCCGAAGGAACGGAGATCGAGGGCGATCCGGCCCCGCAGCCGCTTCAACCGCTCATACAACGCCCGGTCGTGACCGGCGACGGCGACGGCTTGCAACGGTAATCCGCAGCGCTCAAGCTGGGACGCGATGCGGTCGAGCGGCGCCATCCCCATCCCCCCCGCCATCAGCAGCGCCACGGGATCAGTCGGCCTGAGCCCGAGTGCCTTGCGAACTTCGCGCCGATCAAAGGGAAGTGCAAAAGAAGGATCAATCGGAATGCCGGATCGGAGGATGCGCTGCACGGAGACGCCCCAGCCCGCCAATTGCGCCCGAGCCTGATCCGTAGCGACGCTGTAGTAATCGATCTCTGGCTGCATCCAAGGCGGCTCAGCCTGAAAGTCCGTCAGCACCGCGAGGATCGGCGCCGAGAACCAGCCCTCCCGTTTCGCCAGCGACGCGATCTCCGCGGCGGCGATTTCCGTCACGATGACGAGATGCGGCCGGTAGGTCCGCAGCTCCTGCAAGACCCGCTCGCAACCCCGGCGGAAAATCCAGTGTGGCGCCGTGGCGCGGTGCCGCTTCTGCTGCCGCCACTCATACAGCGCTCGCCACAGCTCCCGGCGATAGCGGAGCATCCACCAGTACGGCTTCACGTAGATCCACGGGAACCACCGCTCGGCGAGCTCAATCGCGTCCAGCGTGCGCACCTGAACCGCTTCTTGGCCGTCCTCAAACGCGTCGCGAACTACCTTCGATGCCCGCACGTGGCCCGAGCCGACGCTGAGCGTGAGGATGAGGATTCTCTTGCGCGAATTGATCGTCTCATCGAGGAGCAACATTGCGCCGGATTCGCCTTACCGCCCGCTTAGAAAACTGCCTGGCCGGAACGCCTCAGATGCCCAAGCGCGTCTATCAGGCCGCGGAGAAAAGCCGTTCGAGCCGTCATTCTGAGCCCTTCGGCTCCGCTCAGGATAAACTCCGCGAAGAATCTCTGCATTTAAGAACCAAACAATACTGAGATTCTTCCTTCGCTTCGCTCAGAGCCTGCCCTGAGCGATGCGAACGGGATCGCCTGCGGCTGCTCCGGAAATTCCGTTCAGGCAGCATGTCAGGGCACGGCTTTAGTCGTGCCGCTGGCGGACAATTGGTCGTATCCGGCTTTAGCCGCTGCGGCCCTCAGGGGCTAAAGCCGTATGGTTCGTGCCGAGTCTACGCCACTGCTAAAGCCAGGCTGAAGCCATCCCCTGATACAATGCGCCCGTGCTCTTCATGCTTCGGGGTGTCGCGAAGCGACATGAGGAACTCCTCAGAATGGCACGATCATGGCGTTTTCCGCAGCCTGGATGCCCGTCGCCTCATCAGCGCCGCGCAATAGTGCAGTCTACGCCTCAAAGCGTCTTACGAGAAGCACTGCGTTCAGCCCGCCGAAGGCAAAAGAATTCGAGATCGCAATCCGCACCGGCATCGAGCGCGCCTGGTTGGGCACGTAATCGAGATCGCATTCCGGGTCCGGCTGCGTATAATTGGCGGTCGGTGGAACCACTCCTCTCAGCATCGCGAGGATCGTGGCCACCATCTCGATGGCACTCGTCCCGCCCATGGCGTGGCCGTGCATGGATTTTGTGGAGCTGATCGCCACTCGCCGGGCATGAGCGCCAAAGACCTGCTTGATAATCTCCGTCTCCGTTGAGTCATTCAGTCGCGTGCCGGTTCCGTGTGCGTTGATGTAGTCGACCTCGTCGGGGCTCACTTCGCCTTCCTCAAGCGCCATCCGAATTGCGCGGGCCGGTCCGTCGACGGTGGGCTGCGTGATATGGCCCGCGTCCGAGCTCATGCCGAATCCGCTAATCTCCGCGAGAATCGGGGCGCCGCGCCGGCGCGCGTGATCGAGCTCCTCGAGCAGCAGCGCCGCGGCTCCTTCTCCGATCACCATCCCATCGCGATCCGCCGAGAACGGGCGGCAGGCTCGGGAAGGATCGCCGTTGCAGGTGGCCAGCACGCGGACCGATTCCCAGGACCGCATCATGCCGTAGGTCAAGGGCGCGTCGGTACCCCCCGAGATCATGACGTCCGCCAGACCGTACTTTATCAGATGGAACGCCTCGCCAAGCGCGTGGCCCGACGAGGAGCACGCCGTCGAGGTCGCAAACGACGGGCCTTGTGCGCCGTACTCCATACACACCTGCGAGACGGGCGCATTGTGCATGATCTTGGGAATCGTGAACGGGTGTAGTCGCGTGGCCTGCCGCGCGTAGAGATTGAGGTAGCCATCGTCGAGGCCCTTCGCGCCCCCCATCCCGGATCCCATCACCACGCCGAAGCGAGGGCGCTCCTCCTCGCGGATTTCGATGCCGCTCGACTCGACCGCCTGCTTCGATGCGATCAGCGCGAATTGAGCGAAGCGGTCGAGCAGGTCGAGGCGCTTTACGGGAAAGTATGCCGACGGATCATAGTCGGCGATCTCGGCGGCAATCTGGACCGTAAGAGAGGAAGAGTCGAACTGCGTGATCCGCCGTACCCCGGGCCTCGCATTGCACAAGGACGTAAAGAAGGTTTCAACATCCGTGCCCGTTGATGCGAAAACCCCAAGACCCGTTATGACAACCCTGCGCACTGTCCTCCCCGTTCCCCCCAAAATTATTTCCCGGTCGCCTGCGGCTCGCTTTTGGCCATCGCGACCAGGTCGGATATATCGCGGCCCTCCAGCACGCGAGTCAAGCTCTCAACCACTTGGCGGACGCTCTTCATGTTCTGTGCGACATTGTCGGGAATATCGATCTTGAACTCTTCCTCAAGAGCAAACAGAATGTTCACGCCGTCCAACGAGTCAATTCCCAGCTCCGCGAACGTGGAGTCCGGCTTCACCGCATCCGGAGGCAGGTGTTGTTCGCGCGTGATGATTTCGATCACCTTTTCTTCTGCGTTCATTTGATCTCCTTTTCCTCCCGGGACCCGCCCCGCGCCGGATCGAGCTTCAGGACGATATCCCAATCGAGTTTTCTCGCGCGACGCCTGCAACCAAATCGAGCAGCTCCGAAAGGCGAAACGGTTTCTCGATCAGCCCCGCAGCGCCCGAAGCGAGAGCCAGCTTCCGTTCGGTGCCGCTGATGAAAGACGACATCAGGATGATCTCCTGCTTCGGATACTGGTTGCGCAGCTCGCGAAGTAATTCCAGGCCGTTTCCTCCCGGCATCCTCAGGTCCGCGATCACGATCTGATAGGTTTCACCCTGGCTCAGCAGCGCCCGGGCGGCTTCCGCGCTCTCGACAAGCCCCACGGCATAACCGTTGGTCGTGAGCACCTCTGAAAGCAGCTCGCGGCTCGCTGCGTCGTCGTCTACTACCAGGACCTTGGTCACGCTTCAGAAACTCCGATTGTAGGCACTCCCGCCCCCCTCCAATATGAGCATTTGCCTCGCCAAAGCAGCCGGAGCGCATTCCTAACCTAGTGATTTCAGGAGCTTACGCGAAACAACAGAGCCGTCGTTCCAGAAAACAGGGCATCTTCCCATTTCTAAGTGTGGCAGAACGACCCATGTTCCGTCTAATCTCCTACTGCTTTGAGTCGGAAACGCGGCCGAGAGATTTCTCCGGCTTTTCGGGTGCGGACGCGACGGCCAACGTACCGCGCTTCAGGCCTGCATAACGCGGGGCGTCCGCTCGGTCATCCGATTCAATGCCGCCTGTCATATGTTCCAACCCCCTGCGTCAGGGACTGGGTGACAACAGCCGGACTCGCCGCTACACAGCCGCAGTTGTCACAGCGGCGCCCTTCGAAAGCGCGAAGAAGGCGGGGCAATTAGCTACGACCAAATCGACATTAACTGAGTGGGCACTTTGAGGGTGCGGTGCTTGAGCTTCCGAATTTTCACGAGAGCCGCAGAAAGTTGAGAGCGGACTTGGCGGCGAGCCAGGGGCTGTTCGCGTAGGCGCTCACTTCGTAGGCGCAGCCAATCTTGCAGCCCCGGCAGAAATCCCACATCGTTTGTTCCTGGGCGAGGATTTTTCGCGCTTCTTGGGACGCGAAGATCTCCTTGAGGGGAGCCTGGGACTTGTACAACGTCATGAAGGCGCAAGGCAAGTGGATGGAGCCATCAGGCTTCATGGAGATCAGCTTCGAGGGATGGCGGCAAGGAAAGCGGGCATTGAATCCGCCATTGCGGTAGAAGGGATAGTAATGCTCGTAAAAGCGAACGTTTTTGGGGAAACGCTCGCGCAACTGGTGGAGTGATCGCTCGACCGTGTCGATGTCGGCGCCGTGAAGTTCAGAATCCGGCAAAAGCTCCCCGCCGCGCATCACGTTGTGGACCGCCTCGGGGTGCAGCACCAGATTGCGCTCCTTGCAGAACTCCGCGAGCGCCGGCAGATCGTCAAGGTTCTCGAGGTTCACCGCGGCGTTGATCTGGGTCGTGAAGGGCTTTCGCTTTGCGAGGACGGCCTCGAGATTCGCAAGGATTTTCGGGAGTCCGTTGATGCCGCGCCGTTTAGCGAAACGCTCCGGGTTGAGCGAATCGATGGAAACTTCGAGCATGTCCAGCCGCGCCACGCCGTCGGCGTACTTCTGAATTAACAGCCCGTTCGACGGCATGGAGGTCCACATTCCCTTATCGGCGGCGTAGGCGATATATGCCGTCGTGTTCGGATTGAGAAGCGGCTCGCCGCCCGAGAAGCTGATCGCAAAGACGCCCAAATCGCAGAACTCGTCGATGCGCCTGAAAATTCGCTCGCGCTCTCCTCGAGTCGAGAGGTCGTTGAACTTGCCTTCTTCACCGAAAATGCAATATTCGCAGAACATATTGCACATCAGCGTGGTCTCGAACATCACCATATAAGGCTTGGTGAAGCCCGA
>JBOGKE010000127.1:0-32173 GCA_050745265.1 Terriglobia bacterium | reverse complement strand
CCTTGGTCTTGAGGATATAGCCGGCGACTCCCGCGCGGAGAGCTTCGAGGACGTAATGGTCCTCGGTGTACATGGTGAGGAGGACCACCCTCGTCTGCGGGCAGGCGCGATGGATTTGCCGGGCAGCGTCAATGCCATTGAGCAGGGGCATCGCGAGATCGAGGATCGCTACGTGGGGCTTGAGCTCCTCCGCCAGCCGAACCGCCTCGCGGCCGTCGGCAGCCTCGCCGGCAATTTCGTACCCTTGCCGCTCCAGCAGCGCTCGAACTCCCTCGCGCACGACCTCGTGATCATCGGCGAGCAATAATCTAACCGGCATGTCGGCTCTCGATCGGCACCTCGGCCAGTAAAACGGTCCCCTGTCCGGGAGCCGACTTAATTTCCAAAGTCGCTCCCAGGGACGCAAGGCGCTCCTGCATTCCGGGCAGGCCTAATCCCCGCCTGATCCCTTCCTTCACTACTCGCGACGAGTCAAATCCCACGCCATCGTCCCGGATCGAGCAGCGCAGCAGCGACCGTGACGGGCGCCGGATCTCAATCGAAACGCTGGTCGCCTTGGCGTGTTTGCTCACATTCGTCAACGCTTCCTGAACGAGGCGATAAAGGGCCGTCTCGACGCGCGGAGGCAGGCGCCCCGTGCCGCGCGCCTTGAACCTGATGTTCAAGCCTGTGCGCTTGGCGATGTCGTCGCTGAGAAAACGCAGGGCCGGGTAAACGCCGAGATCATCCAGCAGCGGCGGGCGCAGGTCCCGTGACAGGCGGCGCAAATTCTTTTCCATGTCATCGAGCGTGGCCCTCACCTTTTCGATCTGGCCTTGTGCCGTATCCGGCAGCGTCTGCGCGAGTTCTTCAAGCGCAAGATGAACCGCGACGAGAAGCTGTCCGGATTCGTCGTGCAGCGCGCGGGCGATCCGCTTCGCCTCATCCTCGAGAAGATCATTGAGCCGGCGCAGGGTGGCATGTGCGTCACGGTAGCCGCGGTGGGTCATCTCGTAGGGAGTCAGGCTCTCCAGAAAAAGACCCGTAAGCGCCTTCAGGGAATCAGCCGGTTTTCGCTGAAGGCGTAATACCCCGGAAAGCGCCTTGTAATAGATCGCCCCGATTTCGATGACTCCGAGCTGCTGATTCAGCGCCTTGCGGCCGAGCTCGTAGGCGCGAACGAGGCCGTCCTCGCTGGCCCGCGCCAGGTGCGCGCGCATCAGCGCCCGGTATTCATTTTCGAGAGATTGGGCTGGCGCTCTCATACCGATTTTCAGCGATAACGCGCAACCAGGACGAGGGCATCGTCGTTGCCCTTCCGATACGCGTCCATAATCAGATCGGCCGACGATTGGGGAGTCTCGCCATGCAAGCCGTCGGCAAAGTCGATGGTAACCCCGTCCGTTGCGAAAACCAGAGTGTCGCCGCGGCTCACCGGGAGAACCGAAGCGCGCAGTTCGGGCAACTGGCCGCCCACCACTCCCCCGCGCAGCAGGAGGCTTTCGCGATTCGGAGCGGCTTTCCCCGCGCCGCGCATAAGCCACCCTTCAACGTTGCCGACGCCCAGCCACATCACCGTGTCCTCGGCCGAATCGAACGACGCGAGGCTCATCACCACTCCTCGCGTTCCCGGAAGGTTCGCGTGGCATCGCCTCACCAGAGAGATGGGTGATTCGCTCGCGTGTTCCGCGAGGGTATCGAGCGCGATGCGCGCGGCCTCTGCCGCTTCCACGCCGTGGCCCAGCCCGTCGAGCACCGCCACCAGCACGCCGCGCCGGAACGGGCTCACCAGGTAGGAATCCCCCGATTTCGATTCGTCCGGATGCGTTCGCGCTGCCACTCCGTACTCGAGGAGCTTTGTCCTCACGGCTTCCACTTTTTGACCGTCACCGTGGTGCCGCGCCCGGGCTTCGATTGAATTTCAAACTCGTCCATCAATCGCTGGACCCCAGGCAAACCCAGCCCGAGACCTCCGGAAGTGGAAAATCCCGCTTGCAACGCCTGCTCGACGTTTCGGATGCCCGGTCCTTCATCCCGAGCCTCCACCAGGATGCCTCTCTGGCCCGAATTCTCGACATGACCGATAACAATCTCGCCCCGCTTGGCGTACCGGACGATGTTGCGAGCCAACTCGGAGATGGCCGTGGCGATCAGGGCCTGATCGGTGAGAGAAAAGCCCGCCTTCGCCGAGGCCTCTCTGCCCATTTGGCGGGCGCGTACGATATCGGTGTCACTGGTGATCGGAGCTCGAATAGTGTAGTCCACTGGAAGCCAACAAGTAACCTCCGGGAGAGCCGGAGGCGTCAGGATCGATTGCATCTCAGACGGACTGGCCGTAATCGTTCGGAGAGCACTGGCGTGCGCCTATTAAACGGATCACGCACCCGCCCTCGCGCCGCTCCGCTTCATTCAGCATGACGTCCTGTAATATCCCCAAGCCTAAAAAGGACGCATTGTGTCAGCGCATGGCCTACGCCATGCCCCAGACGGTCGATGAACAACGGTGCTTTAGCCTCTGAGGGCCTCAGCGGCTAAACAGACTGCGGAAAAAGCTCGGAACGCGTCATTCTGAGGCGCCGTAGGCGGCGAAGAATCTCCGTATTTGTTTGATTCTTAAATGCAAAGATTCTTCGCTTCGCTCAGCACGACCAAAGTCGTGCCCTGATACGCCGCCCTGATCAACCTTTTGGGGCAGAATAAGCCGCCGCTAAAACCGGACTCCCGAACGCGCCTTTCAAATCATGAGGGCTTGGTTTCGACATCCAGATAAGCCAAGCCTTCTTCAAGATCGAGCGCCGTGGCCACTCCCTCGAGATTCAGCCCCAGCTGAACCATTGCGAAGGCCACTTCAGGTTGGATGCCGACGATAACGGTTTCCGCACCGCGCAGCCGGATCATGTGCGCCAGATCGCGCAGAGTTCGGGAGGCGAAGGAGTCCATGACATCGAGCGCCGTGACGTCGACAATCACGCCGCGAGACCGGAACTTCCCCACCCGTTGAACGAGCGCATCTCTCAGGTGCAACAGGTCGGCGTCGGTGAGCGCCGCCTGGATCGTCGCAATGAGGTAATGGTGCTGCTTCAGAATCGGTACTTCCATAGCTTCGTCTACGCCTTCGAGCTGGCTTCAGGAACCACCTTGTAACCCAGCTTCCGCTCGGCTTCTTCGATGCCTCCCTGAAGATCGCCGACGGTGTTCATCTTGCCGAGATCCACGCCGATCGTCACCAACGTCTGGGCGATTTCTGGCGACAAGCCGGTCACAATCACCGTCGCGCCGAGCAGCCGAGAGGCTTCCACCGTTTGCACTAGGTGGTTGGCGACGCTCGAATCGAGAGCCGCCACGCCGGTGATGTCGATCACCACCACCTTGGCGCGGTTGGTGCGGATTCCGCGAAGAAGCTGCTCGGTGAGCTGGCGGGCGCGTTGCGGATCAATGGCGCCAATGATGGGAAGAATCAGGAGCCGCTCGCGCACCTGGAGGACGGGCGTCGAAAGCTCCCGGATGGCCTCCTGCTGCTCGCGGATGATGCGTTCGCGCTCTTGCACGAATCCGACCGCGACGGTGTTGGCGATCCGGTTCGCGGCAGGCTCGTAAGCATCGAGAATCTGATTCAGCTTGTTGAAGTTCTCCTGATACTTCGCGAAGAGGGATCGCGCCAGCACGTCGCGGAGCAGGAGCACGATGCCGATGACCTCGTGCGTTTCCACGCCGCGGGGAATGATGCGCTCCGAGAGATTTCGCGCGTAAGCCTGAAGGGCTTCAAACGTTCCGGTTTCCAGCGCCTCGACGTAGTTGTCGTACACCGACGTGGCCTCGGCGAAGACTTCTTCTTCGCTCATCGCGGTGAGGAGCTGGGCCTCGCGGATGCGCCGCGCCCATTCCTGCCGTAACTGGGTCCGGTTCTGACGCAGGTGAGCCACGAGTTCGCGCAGCAGCCCCGCATAAACTTCGGAGGAAGGCTGGGCCTGCGGCGGTCGCGGCCGGGGATCCTTTTTCATCAGAAGTCTCCTCTCTCAGAGACGGGTGCTCCGTCAAATTCCGCGCCGGCCGCGCACAACCGGCTGTTTCAGGGGAGCTTACTTTCGAGCGGACTTCCCTTCGGCGTTTCCTGATTTCATCCTGGCATCGCAGGCGCCGGGCCCGTGGGAATTGCCCGCGTCTTCGTGGTCAGGTCCGAAACCAACCAATGATAGCATAATCGCTTCGGGTTCAAAGCAAGCGCTTGCCGCTGGCGGGCGGTCGATGCTGCGAACGCGCTACTGTGGCGATCGCTTATACGTCGCGGTGCTCGGCTGCCCGGATTCGAACACCTGCGATGCAGGCGAGCGAATGCCGGAAGGCGTTCCGTGGCGCTCGAAAAGCGCATCGAATTCAGTGGAAGGAACGGAGGCGTCTCGTGAAAGGTAAAACCTTCTGGATGTGGTCGCTCGCGGCGGCGCTTAGCGTCGCAGTTCCTGTATTTAGCCAAAACGTCGAGAAGAATCCAGTTCCCGCTCCTTCGCACGCGACTCAAAAGAAGAAGAGTAAAGGGTCTGGCCACGAGATGGCAAGCGGCGGAGGCGAAATCGGCAAGGGCGCCGCAAAGGGCGCCGCCGATGCGGGCAGAGGGGCCGCCGGTGCCGCCGGTGACTTGGCGACGGGTAACATCATGGGTGCTGGCGCATCCGCGGGGGTGGGAGCAGCGCGGACAGGGAAAGATGTAGCCGTCGGCGGCAAGGGTCTCTTCAAGCTTGGGAAAGGGCTCGCGGGAGAGTTCGGTAAGCTCGGGCGGAAGAAGAAACAACGCCGCGTCAAGGACGACCGCGGCGCATCCCGCTGACAATTCGTCGAGTTCTCAGTCCGGAGTCTATTGCGCTTTGCGAAGTGGCATTCCGCTGTTGTTGATTTGGGAAATATTACACGGGCTGATGTACATTTTTTACTCCTCGGCATTAGCTCATGAAACGGTCTCTCACGGTTCCAAAGAGGTTAGAGGCGGATTAGAAATGGCCCACCAGTTGCCGTATAAGAAGACGCGTGGCTATTTCAGGTCTGACGCTTCGGGTGTGCTGACCGGTAAATAGTGACGCCCGCGGTTCCCCCCTCCCCGCGGCAATTATAAACCCCTGGGGATGAGCGCCAAAGTTCTTGCGAGTGCCTGCTTCTACTTTGGCGTTCACCCCAGGTGGATTTTCCCCCCTAAACTTCTCCCGCAGTCAGTAATTTCGCGACACCTCATGTGTCGGCGCATTGCTTGAGGCACGCCGTAAATTGCGGATGAGCAACGGGAATTTGGCCCCCTGGCGGCTAAGCGGGCTGTGGAAACCCCGGACCTGCCATTCGGAGGAGCCGCATGCGGTCCCGTTTGCTACGCTCGGGGCAGGCTCTGAGCGAAGCCCAAGGAAGAATCTCCGTATTTGCTTGATTCTTCGCAGGGATGCTTCGCTTCGCTCGGTCGAAGATCACCGGGAGCAGTCATGCCCGCGAAAGCGGGAATCCAGACCCTGGGACCCCCGCTTTCGAGGGGGTGACGATCGCGTTCATTTTCATTCAGATGGGTGGGCCACAGGCCCATGTGGCACTCAGAATGACAGTTCGAAGTACATTTTTCAGCAGGCGGTAAAACCGGCAAAGCTACTTGCTTACAAACGGCAAGTAGTGCCCTGATACCTCGCGCGACAGCAAATGCACGGACCCCGCAAACTGTACAACTCCTGCGAGGAAATCATACAATCAAACGAGGCGCTGGAAGAGGACAGCTTTCCCTCCGGGAACAGGCCTTTCGCCGTCCGGTGAGCGCGCCGTGTTTTCAATTGCGCCGCTCGGGATGCGGGTGAAACCAGCAGGCTTGGCGCCTCGTTCGGGCGGCGTTGCTCTTTGGATGCTGAAACCGGGTCGATAAATGACGGACGAAACCAAAACCGGAACCAGCGCTCCCGGCGCGGCGGGCGTTGAGCCGGCGACGGGGACTGCGCCCGACGAGCCCTTTACCTGTCCAAACTGTGGGCAGTTGCTGGCGCCGGCATGCCGCGTTTGCGTCGCCTGCCGCGAGCCCGTCGACTTCAGCAAAGTTCGAGCTGCGGAACCTCCCGCCGATCTCGCGGCGGCGCTCGAGCGGCCAGCGCCCGAAACTGCAAAGCCTCGCGCTCGCGCGCAATTCTCGTGGGCTATTTTTGCCGTATCGGTAGTGGCCTACTTCATGATCGTAGCTGCCGCGGAGCGTGTGCGCGCGGCGGTGCACGTCACGCCGTTCTGGGCGGGGCTCGTGGCCGACTGCGCGCTTTCCGCGATTGGCGCTGTGTCGCTCTATCGCCAGGGCGGCGATCGCAAGCGGGCGCTCGGACGGGGGCTCGCCTTTTTTTGCATTTCGGTGCCTTGTTATCTTGCCATCAGCTACGGCGCCGAAAGGTTGCTGCTGGCACATCACCTGCGGCCGCTCGAAGCGGGGTTGTGGATCCAATCCGCGATTCAAGTCGCTTGCGCGCTCTGGATTTTTTTCGATGCGAGCGTGCGGCGTGTGCCGCACCGCCTCAGGTGGGCGCTCGGATCGTTCCTCATCTGGATTATCGTGTTTCCCTGGTACCTGTCGCGCCGCAGGATGCCGGAAGTGCACTGCCTGATCATGGAAGCGCCGGGCCGCGCGTTTGCCTGGACGGTGGTCTGGCTCATTTTGCTGTACGCGGTGCTTGGAATGATTTTGGGATCGATGCACATCCTGCCGAAGTAGCGTGCGCGGGTCAGCTTTGCCCTGGGACGCGAGGCCGCCCGAAGCAGGTGAAATCGTAATCGGGATCCAGCTCCACCACGCGCAGCCAAGCTCGCACCGCGTTTTCCACCTCACTCTCCTCCACAAAACAGAATCCCAGCGCGTGATGAACGAACGCGTCCCCGGTGCGATAGCAGAGCGCTTCATCATACGCGGCGCGGGCACCGACCCAGTTTTTATATCCGAGGCAGATGTAGCCGCGCTCGCAGGCCCGAATCCACGGGCCAAGCTCAGCGGCCGAGGCTGGGCGGATCGGGCGTTCGTGCTTGAGGTTCAGAAGTTTCCCCGCGCACTCGCGCAAATTATCGCGAGCGGGCGAGCCGTCAAAAATGGCAATCGACTGGACGAAGCTGCGCACCGCGAGGTTGAGATCGCGGGCGGAAGGCTCCGGCTGATAGAGCCATTTCAGGGCGTTCCGGTAGTGCTCGCGACTCTCAAGTAACGACTCCGTTTTGATGAGGAATTCTTCCGCCTTGGCGTGCGAAGGATCGGCTTCGAGCGCGCGGCGGTAACACGCAGCGGCCGGCTCGAGATGGCCGGCTGAGCCGTAAGCGTGGCCTAAAAGAAGGTGAGTGTTGGCATCGCGGGCGCCGTTTGTCAGCGCCCTCGTCAGCGAATCAATGGCCAAGTCCGGCCGGCGCAGCTCGAGATAGCAGACGCCGAGCTGGCGCCACGCCACGCCATTCGCGGAGTCCGCCACAACAACGCCGGAGAGAATCTCCAGCGCTTCGGCAAATTCCGCCCGCGCGATCGCATCGTTCGCGCGGTGAAGCTGCGAGTCTGTGCTCATAGCATCAGTGATAAGCAGTCTCCGTCTGAGAAGCGGTCTCCGCGTCGCCTGCTGATGGCTGAAAACAGCCTGCGGAAAAACGCGTTGCAAACTGTCCTTCTGAGACCTTCGGCTTCGCTCTCCAGAAACTTCAATGAGGAGAGGAGCGAAAGGCCCGAAGGGCCGCAATAATGTAGCCCCGGGCGAAAGCCCGGGGTTAAGGACAGAGCACCAAACGTCTTTCCCGCGCCGTGGACCAGATTATTTCGCCCGCTGCGCGGGCTGACGCCGAAGTTGCCGGCGCTGTGGACCCGCCATCAGGCGGGCGAACAGCTCAGGGTAAACTCCGCGAAGAATCTCTGCATTTAGGAATCAAACCAAGACGGAGATTCTTCGTCGCCTGCGGCTCTTCAGAATGACATGATCCAGGATTTTTCCGCAGCCTGTGAAAGCTGAACACTGATCGGTGATCGCAGACCGCTATTCAGCAATCGCTCATCCCGAAAAGACCGCCTGATATTCCTCGATGCTCAGCGGCGGCACGGCTGCGGCGCCCAGATTCGTGCGAACGTGGGCGGCGGAGCTCATGCCCACCAGCGCACAGGTAATCCCCGGGGTCGATCGCACAAATTGGATTGCGCGTTCGGCGTCGGTGGCGAGCCCGTGGAAGTGGCGCGTGATTTCGGCGGGCAGGTCGCTGCTGAGTTGTCCCTGCAGAAGCGTGGCGCTGGCAAACACCATCAGGCCGAGCTCCGAGGCCGCGCGGAGCAGCGGCGCCGCGCCGCCGGCGGCCGGCTGCGTGGGTTTCACCAGCGCCTCCGGCATCGCAAGGTTAAAGGGAAGCTGGACTGCGCGGAAATGGTGTCCCGCCCCACCCGCCTCCCGCGCCGCGCGGATGACGTCGGGAAGAGCAATGAACTCCTCGCCCGCCACACGAAACGCGTTCCAGGTGGCCACGCCGTACGACCGGATCTTGCCCTCCGCCACCGCGGCCTCGAGGGCCGCGAAGGCGTCTCTCAGCCGAGCATAAAATTCTTCGCGGCTGCGCCGGGTTAATTGCGTCTCCGGGTTGTGAACGTAGTAGAGGTCGATTGTCTCCACACCCAGATTCTTCCGGCTCACCTCAATCTGATCCTTGAGATAGGCGGGCGTGATCACGTGGCAGTCCGCCGCCACGTCTTCGGGTTTCGCCAAGCCTGAACGGATCACGCGCTCGTACAAATACGACGCCGGATCGCGCGGGGCGTTGCCCTCGAAGCTCAGAAAGCCGCCCTTGGTGGCGAGAAACACTTGGTCGCGTTCGAGCGTTCCTTGCTGAATCAGGCCGCGCAGCGCGCGGCCAATCGACTGCTCGCTTCGCTGGTGGCGATAGTTGACGGCTGTGTCGATGACGTTGATTCCCGACCCGAGCGCCAGCGAAGCGGCCTCATCGTAGAGCTGGTCATACCGCTCGTTGGGTTCTCCTAAATACGTGCCGAGCCCGATCGACGAGAGCCAAACCCCGGCGGCTTGCCGGAAGTGGCCGGGCAGCCGCGCGCGAAAGCGGTCGCGATACCGCGCCGTTCCTTCGGCGGTGGCGCATCCTGAAACGAACCTGGGTTCTGCATGAGCGCTGCCCATACGCCGTTAGCTTACACCAAGCTGCCGCCGCGTGCCCGTCGTTGCATTTGCCCGCCGAACCTGCTAAATGTTGATGCCGTTTTGAACTTAAGGAGGAATCACGCTCATGGCGAGCGCCAAGCGGCTTGGATACGCGGTGGTGGGATTGGGCGGGATCGCGCAGCGCGCTGTGCTGCCCGCGTTCGCGCACAGCAAGAAAGCGGCACTCATCTCCGTCGTCAGCGGCGACGCGCGCAAGGCAGGGAAGTTCGCGAAGAAGTTCGGCGCGCACTCGGCGTACACGTACGAAGACCTCGACCAGTGCTTGGCGGAACCAGGCGTCGACGCAGTCTATCTGGCGAGTCCCAATGGCTGCCATTCCGCGCAGACGCTTCGCGCGGCAGCGGCAGGCAAGCACGTCCTTTGCGAGAAGCCGATGGCGAACACGGTGGACGAATGCCGGCAGATGATCGAAGCCTGCCGCCGGGAGAACGTGCGGCTGATGATCGCCTACCGCAAGTACTTCGAGCCTGCCAGCCTCGCGCTGAAGAAGCTCATCACCAGCGGCAAACTTGGCCCGCTGCGCGTGATCCACTCGGCGTTCACGATCTTCATTCCGCCAGACCGGCCAACGGGATGGCACTTCGATCCGGCGCTCGCGGGCGGCGGCGCGCTGCCCGACGTGGGCGTCTACTGCGTGAATACGGTTCGCTGGCTGACGGGGCTCGAACCGGAACGCGCGGCGGCTTATGCCTGGATCACCGATCGAAGCCGGTTCAACGATTCGATTGACCAGCACGTTGCCTTCCGCCTGATTTTTCCCGGCGGGTTGGTGCTTCAGGCTGCCGCGAGCTTTGGGGCGGATAAAGCATCGTTCCTGCACCTGCATGGCGAGAAGGGATGGGCGGCGCTCGACCCCGCGTTCGCGTACGACGAAGAGCGGCGGCTCTTTGGCAAAGTTTCCGGACGGCGGTTCGAACGAGCGTTTCCGCTGCTCGATGAGTTTGCGCTGGAGCTCGACGCGCTCGCCGATGCCGTTGCCGCGGGGCGCAATCCGGAACCCGATGGCGTTCAGGGCATGCGGGACGTTGCGGTGATGCAGGCGATTTACGAAGCGGCTCGCGAGCGCCGCGAAGTTGCGATTGAGATGCCGGCGTGACGAGGGCAGCGGTACCCATGGGTTGCCCCGATCACAGACACGGCAAACAGCGCCGCGTCTGCGCCGCCCACGCTCAAGATAGACTTTGCAGCGCAGCCACATTTCGGGCTGCACGGTATGAGTTGTCATGATAAATTTGCTGACTGCGAAAATCACCGGGAGGGAAAATCCATGACGATGGGCGAGAAGAACTCTTCAATCACGAGGCGGGATTTCCTGAAGAATACGACGGCGGGGGCGGCGGCGGCCGCGTTCGGCGGGTTGGCGCCCGCGACGGCGCTCGGCGCGAACGACCGCATCCGCATGGCTCAGATCGGTTGCGGCAATCGCGGCGACTACGACATGTCGCTCTTTCTCAAGCATCCTGACGTCCAACTCGTCGCCACCTGCGATGTCTACGAGCCGCGCCGCCTCGAACAGCAGCAGGTCGCCGGTCCTGGAGCGCAGGCGTACCTGGACTACCGGCAAGTGCTCGATCGCAAAGATGTTGACGCGGTGCTGATCACCACTCCCGACCACTGGCACAAGCAGGTGCTCATCGACACAGTCCACGCAGGCAAAGACGCGTACTGCGAAAAGCCCATCATGCACAGCATCGAAGAAGGCGTGGAGATGGTGAACGCCGTGAAGCAGACGGGGCGCGTAGTGCAAACCGGAACGCAGCAGCGGAGCTGGCCGCATTACCGGATCGGCAAACAGCTTGTGGATTCGGGAATGCTCGGCGACGTGACGTTCGTGCACACTTACTGGTATCAGGACTACGTGAATGCGCACGGCTGGACGGCGCTGCATCGGACCGATCAGTCGAAACTCAATTGGAAGATGTTCCTCGGCGACGCTCCCGATCAGCCTTTTACGGAAGACAAGTTCGCCCACTGGCGCTTTTACTGGAATTTTGGCGGCGGCATTCTCACCGACCTGTTCACGCACTGGATCGACGTCATTCAGTGGTACATGGGGCAACCGGCGCCCAAGACCGCGACTACGACGGGCGATCTCTATCTCATGAAATGGCAATGCCCGGATACCATCACCGCCGCGTACGAATATCCCGGCAACTTTAACGTTACTTACACGGGCGCGCTCAACAACAGGATCGATGACGGCGGCATCGAATTTCGCGGAACGAAAGCCACGCTGAAGATTGACCGCTCTCACCTCGCCGTGTATTCCGAAGATGCCAAATGGCAGCCGTACCGAATGTACCCCGAGCCTGAAGTCCTCGTGCGGTCGGAGCACGACGGCACCATCGATCACGTGCAGAACTTCCTCGACTGCCTGCGTTCGCGCAAATCTCCCAATGCCAATATCGACATCGGTTTTCAGGCCGCGCGCGCTTCGTGGATCGGCAACATCGCGCTCAAGCGCGGCCTCAAAACCGTTTGGAACGCTGCGGAGGGCAGGATCGCGTCGTGATCAGACGCCCGCAGGCGGCGTAAGACGCGCTACGCTGCACACGATCGCCTCCGCGGTCCGCGCGGAACCCGTGCGAAATGCCGGTCTCAAAACCTCTCCTGATCTTTGACGGCGATTGCGCCTTTTGCCGCTCCTCCGTTGATTACTGGCGGAAGCTCACCGGCGAGAGCGTCGACTACGTTCCCTTCCAAAAAGCTGCGCCCGAGTTTCCTGAGATTCCCCTCGAACGCTTCCATCGCTCCGTCGTGCTCGTCGAGCCGTCCGGGGAAGTCTCGCTGGCCGCCGAAGCCGTGTTCCGTTTGCGCGCCCTCGTGCCCGGCTTCGGCGGACGCTTGTGGTTCTACGAACATGCGCCGGGTTTTCGCTTCCTCAGCGAGAAAACTTATCGGGTGATCGCGGCCGACCGGCCGTTCGCTGATAAGATGCGCGTGCTTCTCTGGGGCCGCAGCATCGAACCCGCCTCGCACTTCCTCACTCGATGGGTATTCCTCCGGCTTCTCGGCATCGTTTATCTTGCGGCGTTTGGCTCAATTTGGCCGCAAGTGAGGGGACTGATCGGTGAAAACGGAATTCTGCCCGCCGCGGCCTTCCTCAACTCGGTCGCGCGGACACTCGGCCCAGAGCGCTACCATCTGCTGCCCACCCTCGCGTGGCTGGGTGCGGGCGACGGCTCGCTGGAATTTTTGGCGATCGCTGGAACGTTCCTTTCAGTGCTCCTGATCCTCGGAGTCGCCGAGGGACCAGTGCTGCTCGTGCTCTGGGCGTTGTACCTGTCGCTGATGAACGTGGGCCAGAACTTCTTGTCGTTTCAGTGGGACGCGCTGCTGCTTGAAGCCGGATTCCTCGCCATCTTTCTCGCGCCGTGGAACCGCCTGGGCGGCCGCCGGAGGCGCGCCCAGGGAGAGGCCCGGCGGCCGCCGTCGCGCCTGGTGATCTGGCTGTTGCGCTGGCTTCTTTTTCGCCTGCTCTTTCTCTCCGGCTGCGTCAAGCTGCTGAGCCACGATCGCGCTTGGCGAAGCCTTACCGCGCTCGATTATCACTACGTGACGCAGCCGCTGCCGACGCCGTTCGCCTGGTACGCTTTTCAACTGCCGCATTGGTTTCAGAAAATCTCCACGGCAGGAGTATTCGCCTTCGAGCTGGGAATTCCTTTTCTGATCTTCTTTCCCCGCCGCATTCGGCTGATCGGTTGCGGGCTGATCGTCCTCTTTCAGTTGATGATCGCCTTCACCGGAAACTACGCCTTCTTCAACCTGCTCACGATCGCGTTGGCGCTGCTTCTGCTCGACGATCCGTTCCTTCGGCGCGTTCTGCCGAGGATGGTCACTGGCCGCTCGCTCTTTTCCGTCGCGCGGCTGAAAAGATCAGCCGCAAGGACCGCCGGACTCGCGGCGCTCGCGATCGTGATCCTGTTCGGAAGCACCGTCTTGTTTTTGGCGACGCTGATCGGCGGGCGGAAGATTCCCCGCGCCGCAATGGAAGTCACGGGCCAGTGGCTCGAACCGTTCCATATCGTAAGCAGTTATGGATTATTTGCGGTAATGACGACGGCGCGGATCGAAATCATCATCCAGGGGAGCAATGACGGGCAACACTGGCTTGACTACGAGTTCAAGTACAAGCCGGAGGATTTGTGGCGCCGGCCGCGCTGGGTGGCGCCGTACCAGCCTCGCCTGGATTGGCAGATGTGGTTTGCGGCGCTGATGGACTTTCGCGACGGGCAGTGGAATCCCTGGTTCGAAAACCTATTGACTCGCCTGTTGCAAGGATCGCCCCAGGTGCTGGGGCTTCTCGGCAAGAATCCGTTTCCCAATGCGCCCCCGCTGTATGTGCGCGCGGTGGCGTACCACTACACGTTCACGGATTTTGCCGAGCGCCGCAGGACGAGTGATTGGTGGAAACGCTCGGATGAGGTTGAGTACTTCCCGGTCGCCTCGCTGCGAGCGGCGCACTAACAAGGCTGCGCCCTGATACGCCGCTCACTTGCCGTTCACCAAATCTTGCATTGCTCGTTCGGCGGCCGCACCATGGCGCTGCCGGGCGAACACTGCCACGCGTGCGCAAACGCCGGCATATTGGAGAGCGGTCCGTTCACGCGGAACCTCGCCAGCGGGTGGGGGTTGCTCAACACCGACGCGCGCGCGCTCTGGGGGCGAATGCTGCTTGCCCAGATTTGGGCGTAGCCCAGAAAGAAAAGCTGCTCGGGAGTGAATCCGTCCGTCTTGGTGTGCTGCTTGCCGGCGAGTGATTTCTCGAGAGCCTTGTAGGCGATCGTCAACCCTCCCAGGTCGGCGATGCTCTCGCCTTGCACCAATTGTCCATTTTCATGTAGGTGGTCTGCCACCACGTAGCCGTTGAACTGATTCACGATGCACTGAGCGCGCTGCTTGAATTGCTTGTAATCTTCGGGCGTCCACCAGTTTCTGAGATTGCCGTCGGCGTCGAACCGGCTTCCCTCATCGTCGAATCCGTGGGTCATTTCGTGTCCGATCACGACGCCCATGGCGCCGTAGTTGATCGCGTCGGGCGCATCCGGATTGAAGAACGGCGGCTGCAAAATTCCGGCTGGGAAGACGATTTCGTTCATGTGCGGCGTGTAATAGGCGTTCACGGTGGGCGGCGTCATGCCCCACTCGGTGCGGTCGACGGGCTTGCCGATCTTGTTGATCTCGCGCCGAAACTCGAACGCCCTCGCGCGGAGCACGTTGGCCACGTAAGGCCCGCTCGTAATGTCGAGGCTCGAATAGTCGCGCCACTTGCTCGGGTAGCCGATCTGTTTGGCGAGATGCTGCAGCTTCGCCAGCGCGTACCGCCGAGTTTGCGGGCTCATCCAGGGGAGCGTCGAAATATCACTTCGCAGCTCTGCAACGAGGTTGTTCACCATCGCCACCGCGCGTGCCTTAGCCGCAGGCGGGAAAGCGGTCTTGACGTACTGCGCGCCCAGCGCCATCCCCATGCCGCGGTCCACCGCTCCGACGCAGCGCTGCCAGCGCGGCTGGAGCTTTTGTACTCCCAACAATTCGCGGCCGTGGAAATTGAACGCCTCATCTTCAAACGGCTGTGAGAGCGCCGGCGCCGTTGCGTCAATCAGGTGCCAACGCAAATAGGTTTTCCAGTTGGCGAGCGGCACCGAAGTGAGTGCGGTATTCAGCACCTTAAAGAAATCCGGCTGCGCCACGTTCATCGAGCTCACGGACGGCGCGCCGACTTCCCGGTAATATTGGGTCCACGAGAAATGCGGCGTCAGCGCGCCCGCCGAAGCGACGCTCATCCTGTGATACACCGCCTCGGGGTTTCGCCTGGCGACCGGCGTCATCGAGGCGTCCGCGAGCTCGGTCTCGATCTTCATCACCTCCACCGCCTCCGCCGCCGCGCGGGAGGCAGGATCGCCCAGCAGCTCGAACATCTTCGCAACGTGCGCCACGTACTCGCCCCGAATCTGCTTCGACTTCGCGTCCTGCTTTGTATAGTAATCGCGGTTGGGAAGGCCTAGCCCGCCCTGGGCGGCCACGGCAATCTCCTCGGTGCTGTTCTTTGAATCCTGTTGGGGGCCGAAGCGAAACGCCGCATTGACGCCGAGCTTCTGCAGCCGCGCAATCTCGGCCTGGAGCCCGGCGACGTTTTGAATCGCGGCGATGCGTGCGAATTCCGGATCGAGCGGTTTCGCTGCCGCCGCATCGATGGCCTTGGTATCCATGCAGCTCGAATAGTATTCGCCCAGCTTCCGCTCGTTGGAACCGGAGGGCGCTTTGGCGGCAGCATCCGTCTTCAGGATGCCGTTCAGCACGTCCTGATTATGTTGCGCCAAGGCGACGAACGTGCCCCAGGAAGGGCGGTCGGCAGGAATCGGGTGCGATGCGATCCACCCGCCGTCGGCGTACTCGAAGAAGTTCGAGCACGGCTTAACTTTGGGATTAAGGTTCCGCAGATTGAGCCCCGGAACCGCGGTAGCGGCTGCGGCCGCGCCGCGTCCGGTTGCGCCGCGCGCGAAGAAGCCGCCGCGAAAGCGCAGCCCGTGCGCGAGCGACGTTCGCCGCAGCGCGAGACCTGCGCAAAAGGAGAGCGCGACCACAAGAATGACAGCGACGATAAGCTTTACAATTCGCATAATCCCTCCCACAGGGTGACCCCGGGCGCGGCGCATAAGGGCTGCTCACCGCGTTCTATCGAATCACAATTCGCCCCCCGGTGCAATCGACGAGATGGCAGCCACGACCGGTGCTCTTCTGATCGTGGGCCTTTGATCGTGGCAACAACTGTCCACGGCCAATCAAAATCCGATTGACCGCGGCTACCATTCGCATGTCACGTGCGGGCGCCGCGCCGCGCCGCCCCTACTTTCCACGGCAGCAATTGTGGTATCGTTACCGGCGTTGTCGAACCTTCGAATTGGGGACGCTATGCGACGAATCGACCGCTTCAGCGCATTTTTCCTCGCTGCTCTATTCACCACGTTCGCCGGGTGCGCTCACCGCCATTCTGCGCCGGCGGCCACCGGGGCGGCGCCCGTATCCTGCAAAGTCACGACGCAGTGGAGCAACGTGACCGCCGTTTCCCGCAGCACGCCCACGTTGCAAGTGGTGGTGAATCCGCCCTTGCGCCGCGGGTCCCGCATACACGACCGCGTGTTCGCCGCTCTGAAGAGCCTCGATTGCGACTACGTTCGCTACGTGCCCTGGCTGCCCTATCCGAAACTCGCGGTCGCCGAGCTTGAGCCGCCAGCCAGCGGCAGGACCTCCTGGGATTTCTCGCTCATTGATCCGATGATGGCGGATTTTATGAACGCCACCGCGGGTCACTCCGTGGTGATCAACTTCAGCACGATTCCAGAGTGGATGTTCAAAACTCCGCACCCGGTCCCGTATCCTTCTGATGCGAATCAAGCCGAATGGCACTACGAGCAGGGGGAGGCGCTGCGCGATCCGAGCATGAAGGAAGTCGCGGAGTATTACGGGCGGCTGGTGAGCTGGTACACGAAAGGCGGCTTCAAAGACCAATTGGGTCGCGAGCACGCCTCGGGCCACCATTACTCGATCGGCTACTGGGAAGTGCTCAACGAAGTCGACTTTGAGCATCGCATGAGCCCGCAGTTTTACACTGCGCTCTACGATGCGATTACGGCGGCGATTCACCGCGCCGATCCGAGAATCAAATTTGTGGGCATGGCGCTCGCCGATCCCGCAAGAGCGCCGCAATTCTTCGACTACTTCCTGAATCACAAGAACCACAGGGGCGGCGCTCCGCTTGACATGATCTCGTATCACTTCTACGCGTCACCGCCTTCGGATGAAAACCCGAACGCGTGGCCATACACCTTTTTCGATCAGGCGAACGGCTTTCTCACAGAAGTTCGGTACATTCAGGCGATTCGCGATCGGCTGTCGCCCGCGACGAAAACCGATATCGACGAAATCGGAGCGATCCTTCCCAACGACAACGTCACGCCGCGCGGGCCCATTCCCCATTTCTACTGGAATCTGTGCGGATCGCTTTACGCCTATCTGTACGGCCATCTCGCGAGCCTCGGCGTCGAGGCGGTGGGAGAGTCTCAACTGGTGGGATATCCCTCGCAGTTTCCGAGCGTCTCCCTGGTGAACTGGAGCACCGGCCAGCCGAACGCGCGCTACTGGACGCTACAGCTCCTGCACAACCACTTCAGGCCCGGCGACAAGCTCGTTGAGACCCAATCGAGCGCCTCAGCGCTTTACGCGCAAGGCTTTGTGACCCCGGACGGAAAGCGCGAGCTGCTGCTCGTGAATCTTCGAGAACGCGCGATCGCCGTGACGATTTCGGGTGCCGCGGGCGGCGCCGAAGAGTACGTCGACCAAACCACCGGCGAGCGGCCACCGGACCAAGCGCGCATCGCGGGTGATAAGCTAACGCTCGGCGGCTTCGGCGTGGCGGTGGTGACCATGAGAAATCAGTGACGAGTTAGGAGTGGAAAGTGATGAGCGACGCCGTCCGTGTTCGCGGGTGGATCACACATCGCGCATTGTGGGATGTGTGCGGGTTTCAGAGGTAGCCGACCGATTGGATTTTCGGGAAGCGGTTATCCTTGTCGGACGCATGCCAAATCACGGCATGTATGCGCCACCCAAGGACAACGGAATCGTTCATCCCTGCCGGTGCGGAGGCCGCTTTTGCGCATTACCGGAATCAAGGTTCATACGATCGCGATGCGCGACTCGTGGCTGAGCGAGGGGCTGGTCGCGAATCCAATGTCGAGCTACCCGGCTTACCGCGAAAAGCGGTCGAGCTGGTTCGGCCCGATGACCTCGGCGATCATCGAGATCACGTCGGAGTCGGGCGAGCGGGGACTCGGAACGATGGGCGGCGGCAAGGGCAAGCTCGCCGCGCCGATCATCGAAGAGCAATTCAAAAGCCTCCTGATCGGGCAAGACGCTTTCAATATCGAGCTGCTCTGGGAGCAGATGTTCCGCGCGTCCGAGTTCTACGGGCGCAAGGGAGCGGTAATTGAGGTCATCAGCGCCATCGACATCGCTTTGTGGGACCTCGCCGGCAAAGCTCTCGGGCAGCCCGTCTACAATCTGGCGGGCGGGAAAACCAAAGAGCAAATTCCCGTTTACGTCACGGGGAATCTGACGGAGCGGCACATCCGCGAGGGCTTCCAACACGTCAAGCTGGCCGTTCCCCACGGCCCGGCTGATGGAGCGGAAGGGCTGCGCAAAAACGTGGCGCTCATCGAGAAGACGCGTCACCTCGTCGGGCCCGAAGGAGACATCATGCTCGACTGCTACATGGCGCTCGATGTTCCTTACGCGATTCGCCTCGCCCGCGAGGTCGCGCCGTACAAGGTGCTCTGGATGGAAGAGCCTGTCCCGCCCGATCAGCCGGACGCGTACCTCCGCATCAAGGATGCCGTGCCGGAGATGCTCATCACCGGGGGTGAGCACGAATTCACCCGCTTCGGATTTCGCGACTTGATCGAGAAACGCGCCGTCGATATTCTTCAGCCGGATATCTACCGGGCCGGGGGCTTTTCCGAACTGAAGAAAATTGCCGCAATGGCCAGCGCCTACAACCTCCCCGTCATCCCGCATGGCGTCGGCGCACCCACGTACCACTTCGTCATCTCAACTCCGAACTGCCCGCGCGCAGAATTCGTCGATATTTTCGCGAGCGGCGGCAAGCCTCTGCTCACGAATGAGCCGCAGCCCAGGAACGGCTTCGTCGAAGTGTCGGACTCGCCCGGCTTCGGCTACGACCTCGATCCCGACATACTCTCGGGCACCACGCCCGCCGCTCTCATATGGTGAGAATTTGTGGCGGCGATCTTCGACCGCTGAAACGGCGAACGGAGTTCGTAGCTTGTATCTTAACAAGAGCGATATGGTGAACTTCATTGGGGAAAGGAGTAGGTCCGGGGATGCCGAACGCTGCTGCAGATATGGGCTTGCCCACTGACGAGACTCATGATGCGAGCATTCAGAGCTGGGTCGAATCGGCGAATGGCGCTCAGACGGATTTCCCCATTCAGAATCTTCCGCTCGGTGTTTTCCGGCGGCGCGCGAGCCGCGATGCGCCTCGAATCGGCGTAGCGATCGGCGACGAGCTGCTCGACCTTGCGGCGTGTGCTCGCAATGGCGTGTTTGACGGCGACGCGCCGGGTGCTGTCGAAACGGTGTGCACGCCCTCGCTGAACGCGCTGATGGCGCTTGGGCCTGAAGCTTCATCCATGCTGCGGCAGCGGCTTCACAGACTGCTGCGAAGCGATTCACCTGACGCGAGCCGCAACCGCGATGTGCTCTCTCCCCATCTCGTGCCCATCGAACAGGCCGAGCTCTTCGTTGCCGCCGAGATTGGAGATTACACGGACTTCTATGCGTCCATCCACCACGCGACGAATGTGGGCAGCATGTTCAGGCCCTCAAATCCGCTGCTGCCGAATTACCGCTACGTGCCTGTGGCCTACCACGGCCGCGCGTCATCGATTGTGGTGAGCGGGACGCTGGTGCCGCGGCCTCGCGGTCAATCGCGGCCCATGGCGGAGAAGCCGCCGGTGTTCGGCCCGTCGCAGCGGCTCGATTATGAACTGGAAGTTGGAGTGCTAATCGGGCGCGGAAATGCGCTTGGCGATCCGGTCCCGATCGACGCTGCGGAACTCCACATCTTTGGCGCGTGCCTGGTGAATGACTGGTCCGCGCGCGATATCCAGGCGTGGGAGTACCAACCCCTCGGGCCGTTTCTCGGCAAGAACTTCGCCACGTCGGTTTCACCGTGGGTTGTCATGCTCGATGCGCTTCGGCCCTTTCGCGTTCCCGCGGCGCCTCGTTCACCGGACAATCCCGCGCCGCTCGACCACATTTTCGCTGAGGAGGATCAGCGGCGCGGCGGCATCGACCTCACGGTCGAGGTTTTCCTCTCCTCGCGCGCCATGAGAGATCGAGACTGCGAACCGCTCCGGCTGAGCCGCGGTAATCTGCGCGAGATGTACTGGACCGTCGCGCAGATGATCGCGCATCACACCAGCAACGGTTGCAATCTGAGGGCAGGCGACTTGATTGCGACGGGTACGATTTCAGGTCCAACGAAAGACTCGCGGGGAAGTCTGCTCGAGCTGACTTGGGGAGGCGCCGACCCGATCGCGCTTCCGACCGGCGAGTCGCGCCGGTTCCTCGAGGACGGCGACGAAGTGATCTTTCGTGGCTACTGCGAGCGAGCTGGATTCCGGCGCATCGGTTTTGGCGAGTGCCGGGGCCTTATCGCCGGGTAGTCTGAGGACGGCTTTGCCTCACTGCCTGTTCCTTCGTAAAATAGCAGGTTATGATCAGCGCCAGAATCGGCACGGCAGGCCGTTGGGGGTTTGACCGAATTGTCCGCGGATTCGTGCGCTGCGGAATCAACCCGAACGTGCTCACTTCGATTGGGCTGCTCGTCAACCTGACGGCCGCGTATCTCTTCGCGATCGGCTATTTTCGCTGGGCGGGCGCGGTGATCATCCTCGCCGCGATCTTCGATCTCACGGACGGACCTGTCGCGCGGATCAGCAAGCGCGTGACCCCATTTGGAGGATTCCTCGATTCGGTCCTCGACCGCTACTCCGACCTGCTGCTGCTGACGGGCCTCCTGGTGTATTACAGCCGGAGCGACCGGTTCTGGTACGTGGTGCTGGTGGCGGCGTGCATGATCGGTGCGATCATGACGAGCTATACCCGCGCGCGGGCTGAGAACGTGATCGGATCGTGCAAGGTGGGTTTTCTCGAGCGGCCGGAGCGGATTGTGCTGCTCATCATCGGAGGCCTCGCCGACCGCATGGCTCCGGTGCTTTGGGTGATCGTGGTTCTGTCCAATCTCACCGTAGTGCATCGCGTCGTCCATACGTATCACGAAACGCAGCGCATGAGCGCCGGAGTGGCCGGGAGGCCCGGGCAGCCGTAGCCGCGAATCGCGTCCAGCAGCGCAGCGCGGCAAAGCCGCTATCCACAGGTGTAGAACATGGCCTTAGAACTCGACCTGCGCGAGAAGGGCGCGGTGCGTAACGGCGAACGGCTAGTTTCCGAGTCTCGGCTGTTCATGCAAGTGCTCGCCTTCGGCGGCGCGCGCGAAACGGCTCCTCTTGCCGGCGCGCTGGGTCGCGCCCCGTTTGAAAGCGTCCTCTACGAAGACGTCAGCGATCCGCAGGGCGTCGCCGTACTCACTTGGAGCCGGGACCCCGCCATGTTCGCCGGCGATCTCAGGCAGTTCCTGCGCCAGCCTCCATTCTCCGAGCTCTTACCGAAGCCGGAGTATACGATGTTCGGTCGCACGTACGCCCTGGGTCATGAGCCGGACCTCGAGGCGTGGCTGTTCGAGAAGCCGCGGCAAACGGCGCTGAACCCGGCGTGGCCGTGGGCGGTGTGGTATCCGCTCCGCCGCGCCGGAGCGTTCTCGCGCCTGACGACGGAGGAGAGAACTCCGATCCTCGGCGAGCATGGCAAAATCGGACATGCGTTTGGCGAGGCTGACTTCGCCCACGATATCCGCCTGGCCTGTTTCGGCCTGGACCGGAACGACAACGACTTTGTGATCGGGCTTGTCGGCAAGGAGCTTTACCCGCTTTCGGCGTGTGTCGAGGCAATGCGGAAGACCCAGCAGACCTCTCAGTACATTCAAAACATGGGCCCGTTTTTTGCGGGGAGGGCGGCGTGGCAAAGCCCGCTCGATCCGCGGACGTCCTGACTGACCCCAGCATCGAACGGTGAACCGCCTGCTGAACGCAGCCTTACCGGCTCTGGGACAGGACGAGGGGCGCCCCGGACCCTTCCGAAACATCATGCCGTGATATAATCGGACGCTGAAGCATGAGAACCCCGACCGAGCGCCCACCGACGCTGTCGCCGCTGAAGATCCGGCAGTTGGCGCTTTTTCGCTACAATCTGAGGCAATTCCTGCGGTTCAGCGAAAAGGCCGCCCGGGCCGCCGGTATCACACCGCAGCAATACCAACTGATGCTAGGCGTGTGGGGATTCAGCGGCCGCGGATGGGCAACGATCTCCGAGCTGGCCGAATTCCTGCAGGAGCGCCACAACGCGGTGGTGGGCCTGGTCGATCGGGCGCAGCGCCGGGGACTCATTACCAAGAAGATCATGCCGCGCGACCATCGCTTTGTGCGGGTCGAGCTGACCGCGCCGGGTAAGCGCGTGATGTTGGATCTCGCGGCGCTTCACCGCACGGAGCTCGCGAAATTCGAGCGCAAGATCTCGGTCGCGCTGGCCCCAGCCCTCAAATCGCCGGCCATGAAGCGCTACCGGGCAGCAAACGACGGGGTCGATCGCTGATCCGCAGGATTGAATCATCTCAGATGCCGATCAAGAAATCCCGAGTCCTCAATCATCCGCTGCTAAGAAAATACACCGCCCTCGTTCACGAGGACCTCACCGCCACGTATTCGCGCGACCTGCACAAGTGGCTGATTGTGGCGCCGATTATCGGCGTCGTCACGGGCCTCGTGATCACGCTGATCGCCGAGATTATTCTGAACTGGCTCTGGCCCCGCGTCCTCGACTATTACTACATCCATCATTCGGCAATCATTCCCGTTGTGGTCGCCGGGTTTGTTCTCGCCGGCCTCCTGATGCAGTATCTCACGCCCGATCCCGATGAGCACTCGACCGAAGAGATCATCCGTTCGTATCACGAGCATCAGGGCGATATTCAAATGCGCCCATTCATTCCCAAGCTTCTAGCGGCGATTGCCACGGTGGGCCTGGGCGGAAGCGCAGCGCTCGAGGGTCCGAGCATTTACGGAGGCGGCGCATTGGCCTCGTGGATGTGGGCGAAGCTGCGCCGCTTTCGGCTCGAGCCGCGCGACCGGAGGATTCTGCTGATCAGCGGCGCGGCAGCGGGCATGGCGGCGGTTTTCCGGGCGCCGCTTACCGGGCTGGTGTTTGCTCTCGAAATGCCGTACAAGGACGATCTCGCGCACGAGGCGCTGCTGCCGTCGCTGATCGCTTCGGTGGTCGCCTACGCTACGCTGGCGGCTTTTCTAGGGGCAGCGCCTCTGTTTGACTTTCAGGCCGGAACCACGTTCTCCGGGAGAGACTTGCTCTGGTCGGCGCTGCTCGGGATCATCTGCGGCGCGGTCGTTATGGCATTTGACATCACGTTTCGCCGCGCGCGCACGTTTGCCGTAAAACTTGCGATGCCCCATTGGATCAAAATGGCGATTGGCGGGGCTTTGACCGGCGTCTGCGGCTTGGTTTTTATCTCCATCTTCAACGGCCGGTTGATTCCGATTGGGCCGAACTACGAGGCCGTGCGAGACATCCTGGTGCATCGTCACGGCTCGCTCGAGCTGGTGGTGTTCGGTTTGTTGAAGCTTGCCGCGACACTCTTCTCGCTGGGCGTCGGCGGCGTGAGCGCGATGTTCGTACCGCTGTTTCTCACCGGCGGCAGCTTCGGGATCGCCTTTGCGCAGTCGGTGGTGCACAGCCGCTCGGTGGATCTGTTTGCGGCGGTCGGAATGGCGGCGTTCATCGCCGGCGGCTACAAGACTCCTTTGACGGCGGTGGTGTTCGTCGCGGAGGCTACGGGCGGGCATTCCTACATCATCCCGACGTTGATCGGCGCCGCCGTGGCGTACGCCGTGTCCGGCGAGGCGTCGGTCTCGGGCGATCAGCGGCTGCACGAAGGTGTTCGGGCCGCCGAGCTGTGGCGAATTCCCGTTCGCGAGGTGATGCAGAAGCAGGTGGTCTCAGTCGATGCTTCGTCCAGCTTGCGCGAGTTTGCCGACAGCGTGGGCGCGCATCACCGCCACGGCGCGTTTCCGGTCTACAAGGAGCACGAGATTTTGGGAACCATCCCGATCTGGGCGTTGGGCCGCATCGCGCCTCAGAAATGGCCTCAGACGACGGTGGCGGAGTTGACGGATCGCGGCGCAACTCGGGTTTCGCCCCAGTGCGACCTGATGGAGGCGCTGCGTTTGCTCATGGCGCAAAGCGGCCGCGACATTCTGCTCGTCACCTCAGAGGAAGGGAAGCTCGAGGGAATCGTAACCAAGACGGATATACTTTCGGCCTTGAACGCTCGTAGCGCGGACGGAGCTTCCGGCGGCGGCCACCATTGAACTGCGCAGGGTCACATCGCAGGTTAGGGCACGACTTTAGTCTGCCAGGTGTGGGCGGCTGATTGTAAGCATGAAAATGACCCCTCACCGGCCCTCCGCTGTCGGGCACGCTCTCCCCAAGGGAGAGGGCTCACATCCTATAGCCTTCCCCTCTCCCGTGGGAACCCCGCCAACTTTTGCAATTTCTCAAGGCTCTCCCGGGTGACACGCGGATCGCGCGAGCAAACGGTGACGTGGCCGAGTTTGCGGCCCGGCCGCGGCTCTTTTCCGTAGAGGTGCAGGTGCGCGCCGGGGAGCGAGAGAATCGATTCGGGTTCGGGAACCGAGCCGATCAGGTTGACCATCGCCGATTCGCCCCGCGGCTCGGTGGACCCCAGCGGCATGGCCGCAATCGCGCGGAGATGGTTTTCGAACTGGCTGGTCTCGGCGCCTTCAATCGTCCAGTGCCCGGAGTTGTGAACGCGAGTTGCCATTTCGTTCGCCAGCAACCGGCCGTCGAGAAAGAAGTACTCGATGGTCAGCACGCCCGCGTAGTTCAGCGCGTCAAGAATTTTCCGCGCGTGTTCCTGGGCCAGCGCGTTCATCCGCGCCTCGATGCCCGGGGCAGGGGCGAGCGAAACGCGCAGAATGCCGTCGCGATGCCGATTCTCGGTGAGAGGGTAGAAGGCCGTTTCGCCGGTGCGCGAGCGCACCGCCAGCAGTGAGACCTCCCGCTCAAACTTGACGAGCGCTTCGACGATCAGGGGCGCGCCATCCATCGCCTGCCAAGCACGCTCAGAATCCGCGTGCCGCTGCAATATGAATTGTCCTTTGCCGTCATAACCCCATCGCCGCGTTTTGAGGACGGCGGGAACTCCCGTCTCGCCGAGCGCTCGATCGAGATCGTCCCTAGCACTCGCTGCTTCAAACTCCGCCGTCGGGATGCCCAGTTCGCGGAAGAAACACTTCTGAACATAGCGGTCCTGCGCGATTTCGAGCGCGCCGGGAGGCGGCAGAAAGCAGGGAACGCGCTCGGCGAGAAAATGCGCGGTCCGCGACGGCACGTTCTCAAACTCGTAGGTAACGAGGTCGAGCCCCACGGCGAAACGCTCCAGGGCTTGAAGGTCGCCGAAGTCTCCGGCCGTCGAGCGCGCCACCTGCGCGGCTGGCGCGGCCGCGGAGCGATCGAAGAAATGCAGATCGAGACCCAGCGGATAACCGGCAATCGCCATCATGCGTCCGAGCTGCCCGGCGCCCAGCACTCCGATGTTCATGATGGAAACCGAGCTTTGAGGAAGGGAAGCATTGGACCTCAGCGGCCACGCCCGCACACGCGAGCAGCTTATCGGGCTTCCTGCGGATCGGGACGTTCGAGGATGGCTTGAGTCTGCAATTCGCGGAAGCGGCGCACCGCATCGCGGATGTGCGGAAACTTGACGCCGAGAATCTCGGCCGCGAGAAGCGCAGCGTTCTTTGCGCCCGCCTTTCCGATCGCGAGCGTTCCGACGGGCACGCCGCCTGGCATCTGAACGATCGAAAGGAGGGAATCGGCGCCCCGCAGCGCCTGGGACTCGACCGGAACGCCGAGCACCGGAAGAATGGTCTTCGCGGCCGACATCCCGGGGAGATGTGCCGCCCCGCCCGCTCCCGCGATAATTACTTCGAGCCCGCGCTGCTCTGCGGATGATGCGTATTCGAACATCGCGTCCGGGGTGCGATGCGCGGAGACAACGCGCGTCTCGAATGGCACGCCGAGGTCCTGGAGAATCGCCGCGGCGGCGGACATCGTCTCCCAGTCGGACTGCGACCCCATGATGATGCCGACGAGCGGTTTGGGCGCGTTCGTGACCGCCTGTTGCTCGTCAGTCATAACTCCACCCATCACTCCGTTAATCCTCGCCCTGGTCTTTTGTAAACCCAGGCTTGCCGTCAATCTCGAGCAGCTTTTCGAGATGCACCCATGAGTAGCGCGGCGAGACGCGCGCGGCGAGGTCCATCACCTGCGCATCGGTGATCTCGCCGTTCTCCGCACGCGCGATGAAGCGGCAGCGCCAGTGATCCACGCAGTCCGTGATCGCGCCGATGGACGGGTACACCTTGGTGCCGCGATTCGAGATGAGCTTCAGACGGAATGGAGTGTCCGCGGCGAGCTCCTCGAGCGCGGGCCCGAGGGTTTCCTGCGTTTCGGCCGACTCCACGAAGATATCGACGCCCACCACGCGGCGCGAGAGCGGCGTCACCAGAACCGGCGATGCCGTCACGCGGGGCAGCTTCAGCGGCTTGTGCTCGCGCACCCGCGACTTCGCGGCCTGGCGCCCGAGGTTTGAGATGATGGCGTCGGTAAACGCCGAAGTCGATGCGCCTCGGTCGTAGCCGGCGATATCGCCGGTGCGAACTTTGCCCTCTTCCAGGGTCAGGAGCACGGCGTGCTCGATTTTTGCCGCCGCCGCGAATTCGCCCAGATGCTGCAGCATCATCACCGACGAAAGGATCACCGCGGTCGGGTTGATTACGTTCTTGCCCGCGTATTTCGGCGCAGAGCCGTGTACCGCTTCAAAAATCGCCACCTCGTTTCCGATATTCGCCGAAGGCGCGAACCCGAGCCCGCCCACCAGGGCGGAAGAGAGATCGCTGATAATGTCGCCGTTCATGTTCGTGGTGACGATCACATCGAACTGTTCAGGCTTCTTCACCAACTGGTGCGCGCAATTGTCGATGATGATGTGCGAGGCTTTGATTTCGGGGTATTCCTTTGCAATTTCCTCGAAGGTCCTTTTCAGCATCCCTTCGGTGAGCTTCATGATGTTCGACTTTGTCGCGCAGTGCACCGAGGCGCGCCCTTCCGCTCGCGCGTACTCGAACGCCAGACGAACGATCTTTTCGCAGCCCTTGCGCGAGATCAGCTTCAGCCCCTCGGCCACTCCCGGCGTCTGCATGTACTCGATCCCGGCGTAGAGGTCTTCGATGTTTTCGCGGACGACGACCAAGTCCACGCCGCGCCCGCTATACGGCGTTGGAACGCCCGGAAGCTCTCGCACGGGGCGGATGTTTCCGTAGGTCTCAAAGAGCTTTCTGAGCGTTACGTTGGCGCTCTTCTCGCCGAATCCGACGGGCGTTTCGAGCGGACCTTTCAGCACCACTCGCGTCTTACGCACCGAGTCGATGGTCTCCGGCGGCACTCCCGAGGGCAGACCACGCTTGAACACCGCGGCGCCCGCTTCACGTTCCTCCCACTCGACCGCCGCCGCCGCCGCTTCGATGATGCGCACCGCCGCGCGGGTGCACTCCGGCCCGATCCCGTCGCCGGGAATCAGCGTTACCAGCTTTCTGCCTGACGGCGTGGTGTGAAAAGTCACGTCGGCTCCTTAACCATTACCGGGCGCCGCAATTTCGCGCGGTATGAACCTACCGAGGAAGGGGATACATGATCCAGCCGAGCAGCACGGCGATGCCGATGAAAAGCACAAACGACTTGAGGCCGTAAAGAACGCGCTGCCGCGTCGTGTTCCGGCCCAGCACGGCAAACACCACCGAGACCAGAAACGCGAAGATCACCATCGCCGGAAAGTGGTAGATCACCATATGTCATAGTGACGAGTGATGAGTGACGAGTGACGAGCCATACGCCACAGTGGCGATTGACGAGTGAAGAGTGACCAGCTGCTGCAGGTGCAATGCGTTTCGTTTGACGCTATTGTTTCGGTTGTTGACTTCGTCGTATCCGTGTCACTCATCTCTCGCCGCTTTCCACCCGTCACTTGCCTTTCACGACTTGCGCTCGAGAGCAATGTCGTAGGCGTCGAGAAGCGCAAGGACGTTCAACATGCCCGCCGAAATCAGGTACGCCGTGCCAAAATCGGAGCTGACGAAGAGCGGATTTCCGCCGCCGTAGCCGAAAAACTTCGCGATGGGCATGGCGAGGCCCGCGCAAAGCTCGCCCAAGCAGCCCAGCCGCTCGAGGTACGAAGCTGATGACAGCGAAAAAAATTCGCCCTGCATGGCGATGCCCAGCACGAACATTGCGACAATCGCGACGAACAGAACCAGTGCTCGCCACCGGCGCTTCAGCATCCAGTGTCCGAGCCCCGGAACGAGCCACGACGCCACGCACAGCCCCACCAGCCGTCCGGCCGGCGGCGCTGGAGTTTTCGTCTTCGGGGCGGTGGACGCTTCGAACTTCGTTCTTTGGGCTCCAGCAGGCATAACGGTGCGCCGGACAAAGGTTCAAAGTACCACACCCGCTTAGACGGCGGCAAGAATCGGCACAATTGCCTGCTGCGCTTCGCCGGTGACGTGCGCGCCGCGCTCTTCCACGTAAACGTCGACCTCACTGCGGATGCCGAACTCGGGGAGATAGATCCCCGGCTCGACCGAGAAGCACGTACCCGGAATCAGGAGCCGGTCGTCATGAGTCTCGAAATTGTCCATATTCGCTCCCGTCCCGTGAACTTCCCGGCCAATCGAGTGCCCGGTGCGGTGGACGAAGAGGTCGCCGTACCCGTTTTGAGTAATCACTCGCCGCGCCGCATCGTCTACCTCATAGCCGTGCAGCGGACGACCTTGGGCGAGCACGGTCTGAACCAACTCGATCGCCGTATCGCGCGCTTGGCGGACCACCTGGAAGATTTCGGCGTGGCGTTTGGGCGCCGCGTCGCCCGCGAATCCCGCCCACGTCACATCGAAATAAACTGCGCCGGGGGCGCGGCGCTTCGCCCAGACATCGAGCAAAACGACATCGCCCGCGCGGATCGGGAGGGAAGTTTCCGGCCGGGGACTATAATGCGGATCGCCGCTGTGTTGGTTGACGGCCACGATCGGCGGCTCGTCCGATTCGAGACCGTGCTGGTCAAAGAGGCGCACGATCTCCTGCTGCAATCCGTATTCGTCGAGATTCCGGCCCTCGGTCAGCGCCTCACGGATCCTTCGAAAGCACTCGCGAAGGATCTCGTGCACGGCCTTTCCGGCTTCGAGGTGCAGCGCCAGAGCTTCCTCCGTCCAGCGCGCCTCGAATTGCTGCACCAGGTTTGCCGATGAGATCACTTCCGCCCCGCACCGGCGCACCAGCTCGACGGTGCCCGCGTCGACAAGGCCGACGTAGGGGATCGCATTGAGCGGCGAGTACTGCATGGCAACGCGCTTACGGCCCTTCAAAATAGCCGCAAGGCCGGCTGCCTGCTCAATCCAGGATGCGTAAACGCGCTCCTTGCCCGGAAGGGGGGAGAGCGCCGAACGCTCGATGCGGTGAACGAGTTTTTCGGGCTCACCGGCGGCGGGAATCATGTAGTACCAACGCCGCGTACACATGAGCGGGTCGATCTGAAGAACGCGGTAGGCAATCGGATCTCGGCGGTGGTGGTCGTAGAAAAGCCACGCCTCTAAGCCGGCACGTTCGAGCGCAGCCTGTACGGCTTTCAGGTCCATGACTTTTCTCCTGGTGTCCGCTTCGATCCAGGCGCGAAACGTCTCATTCGTCTCTCTGCGCTTGCTAGAATGGGCCCTTTTGCTTCAGAATCGGCCTGTGGCATTATGCCACACTCCGCTGATCCTAAAGAACTCTTAGGCTTCGTTCCGTCAATTTTCAATTCGCGCGCGCACTCTTCCCGCACGTCATTTCGCCGATGAGGTCGCTCTCGCGCCGACTGAAATCCGTCGAACCGCACCGGGCCTCCAGAAGCAAAGGTACAGCCGGGCGGAGGAATCTTGGAGACGCATGGGACAGATGAGACGGACTCGCCGGCCCTTGTCACCGGCTCACCCCGCCCGCTGAGTTTACCAACCGCTCCCCCTCGGAAGAGGGGTGAATTTGAGAAAGCAGCGATGTCGCCCGTGTCCGGGTGAGTTAGCGACAAATCCCGGCGGATCGCCGCTGTCTTGGTGTATGATTCGGTATCAGTCCGTTCTTACAGCAACGATTCCAACGCGCTCCCGAGCGACAGTCCGGCGGTACGCGCCGCCGTCCCGAGACAGAACTGTAAGCTCGCCAAGTCCTCTGGGCGAGGAGGCCCATGAACGGTTCAAATCACGGTCCGTATAAGCGCCGCCTTGAGGACCTTCTCAATTTGCGCCGCTCAATGTGGGCGAGCTATCTCCGCGCCGCCCAGCTCAGAAACTTTTCCTGGCGCCAGGCGCGGACTCCCTTTTACCATCAAATGCGCGTCTTCTTCAACACCATACTGTGGGTGTTGATTTATCTCAAGCACCGTATCGGCCTGCGCCATTCGTTTCCCGATCATGCGCACGAGCCGGCTCGCGGGGTGTATGGTTTTACCGCCCGCGTGCCGCTGAATGGAGAGCGTCCTTCGAGCGGCGAAATCCGGCTGAGCCTGGCGGGCGACTGGGCGACCGGGACGCCGGAATCGGGCGCGGTGGCAAGCCGCATCCGGGAGTTCAACCCGCATTACACGGTGCACTTGGGCGACATTTATTTCGTTGGCAGCCCGCGCGAGGTAGAGGAAAGCTGCCTCGGCAACGCGCGCGGCAGGAACATCCACGCGGTGGCGTGGCCCATCGGGTCGCGCGGCGGTTTCGCGCTTAACGGAAACCACGAGATGTATGCAAACGGCCACGGGTACTTCAAAACGTTGCTGCCGAACCTCGGGATGCGTCCCGGCCCCAAGCTTCCGCCGGACGGCCAGCGCGCCAGCTTTTTCGCGCTGGAGAACGACGACTGGATCATCATCGCGATTGACACTGCTTACAACGCCGTCGGCGTGCCGATTCTGGAGCGAACCTTCGCGATCAAGAAAATTCCGTACGTGGGCGGCGACTGCCGCATGCCCGCCGCCCTGGTGCGCTGGCTGCGCCAGGTGGTGAAGCCGAGGATCGCCGGCCGGGGCGTGATCCTGCTCAGTCACCATCAATACTATTCCGGGTTTGAAGGCGGCTACTCGAAGGCCGGTGTCCAATTGTCGGAGTTCCTCGACAAGCCGGCGTTGTGGTTCTGGGGCAACGAACATCGCATGGCGGTCTACGGACTGTGCAGGCGGAAGAACGGCATCGAGGCCTATGGGCGTTGCCTGGGACATGGGGGAATGCCGGCGGAGATTCATCCGAAGCCGCGCCACAAACCGGGCGAGGGACCGCTGGTTGCCTATGACGATCGCGAGTACCGCCGCGTATCCAGCGTGCCGGTGGGGTACAACGGCTATGCCAACCTGATTTTTCGCGGGCCGCAACTGAAAATTGAATACCGCGACGTGCGACAGAAGGATAATCTGCTGCTCACCGAAGAGTGGGAGACCGCAGACGGCGTGCTGATCGGCAGAGATATTCGCATCCGGACGTCGAGCCCGGAATTCAAGCAGTACCACCCCGATCTGCGATTTGCAATCAGACCCGCGCCCCAGCGCGAGCTCGCGCGCGAGGCGATTGTGTAAACAGGGGAGATCGGGACGCGGAAAGAAAACTGGCGTTTTATAATAAACGGGAGTAGGGGTGGGGAGAAACAAAGACCTGCGAAAGCATATACGGTCGTTGGAAGTGCAGATTCGAGAGCACGAGCGAAAAGCCGAGCGGGAGCTTGGCAACGAAGATCCGAACGAAGGATACGTATCGCACTGGGCCGGCGAAATACGCGGGTGGCGGCGAAGAATCGAGCGGCTACGGCCGCGGCCCGAGAGGTGAAGGCATGAGGCGGAATGCAACGGCAGAGGTCAGACTGGCTGACCATCTTATTCTCGAAGAAGTTCTGACCGAAGGCCTCGACCCGTATGCCGAGCTCTTCCAAAAGCTACGCCGGGTGAAACCAGGGTCCGAAAAATACCACGATCTCGTCGTTGAACTCGGCGTTGCTGCCTCAGTGCTTGCGGTCAAGGCAAAAGACGCCGAAAAAGTGGGCTCGTATCCCAAAAGTGTAATTGGAGATTAACCACTTTTAGCAGCAATAAGTTGCGGACTGCCTATCTCAGCCGCGTTCTTTGCGGCGCGCCCCTTGTGCCGGTCTTGTTGCTGGCGTTCCGC
>JBOGKE010000126.1:0-6875 GCA_050745265.1 Terriglobia bacterium | reverse complement strand
CGTGCATTGGTGTTTCAGGCGGCCAGGAGACCGGCATCGCCGGCGCCATGCGCTGGCGCATGATTGGTCCGTTTCGCGGCGGGCGCACGCGCGCCGCGTGCGGCGTGGCGAGCGAACCGAACGTGTTTTACGTCGGCGCGGTGGATGGAGGGGTATGGAAATCGAATGACTATGGCAGCACGTGGAGGCCGATCTTCGATGAGGAAGATACGCAGTCCATCGGGGCGATTGCGGTCGCGCCCTCCGATCCAAAAATCGTTTATGTGGCGAGCGGTGAGGGTCTCGCCCGGCCCGATCTTTCCGTGGGCGATGGAATCTATAAATCGACAGACGCAGGCAAGACGTGGAGGCACCTGGGCCTTCGCGATGCCGAACAGATTCCCGCGCTGGCCGTTGACCCGACAAATCCGGACCGCATCTTCGCCGCGGTGCTCGGCCATCCCTACGGTTCGAGCAATCAGCGCGGCATTTTCCGCTCGACGGACGGCGGCCAAACCTGGCAGAAGGTGCTTTACGTCGACCCAAACACCGGGGGCGACGATGTCGAGATCAATCCGTCGAACCCGGAAGAAGTTTACGCCACGTTATGGGAAGTGCGGCAGGGGCCGTGGGAATACAACAACGAGTATCAGGGCGGCGAGGGCGGTATTTTCGTTTCGAGCAACGGCGGCGACACGTGGCGCAAGCTGTCACACGGCCTTCCTACTGGGCTCGTTCAGGCTTACGTTGCGATTGCGCCGAGCGACCCTACGCGGCTGTACGCAACCGTCGCGACGACGCACACCGGGGCGTACGGCTCCGGCGCCGGCCTGGGCATCTATCGCTCCGACGATTCCGGCGCCACGTGGCATCGAGCGACAACGGACGGACGGCCCGCGGCGAAGATCGGCGGGGGCGATCTGCCGGTGCCCAAGGTCGATCCGAAAAATCCGGACGTCGTCTATAGCACGAGCATCGTGACGTGGCGCTCAACCGACGGCGGTAAAACCTGGACCGGTATTCGCGGCGCTCCCGGCGGCGACGACTACCAGAACATCTGGATCAACCCGCGCAATCCGAACGTCATTCTGCTGGTCGGCGATCAAGGAGCGCTGGTGACCGTGAACGGCGGCCAAACGTGGAGCAGTTGGTACAATCAGCCCACCGCGCAGCTTTATCACGTTGAGGTCAGTCCGGTTTTTCCGTACCGGGTCTGCGGCGGACAGCAGGAGAGCGGCTCGGTGTGCATCTCAAGCCGCGGAAACGATGGCGAGATTACGGAGCGCGAGTGGCATCCCGTGGGCGCTATCGAGTACGGTTACGTCGCGCCCGATCCAATCCATCCAGGAATTATTTACGGCGCCGGCACGAACGAGGTCTCGAAGTACGAGGTGTCCACGGGGCAGGTGCAGGACGTCACGCCGATTCCGCTGCGCAGTCCGAAATATCGGGTGGACCGCACGCAGCCGCTCATCTTCTCTCCCGTCGATCCGCACATTTTGTTTTATGCTGCGAACTTCGTCTTCAAGACGATCGATGGCGGCGAATCGTGGCAGCAGATCAGCCCGGACCTCGCGCGCGGGCACGACGGAGTCCCTGCCAGTCTCGGCGACCTCGCGGCGAAAGACCCGAATGCTGCAACGCAGCGCGGGGTGGTCTACGCGCTCGCGCCGTCATTCAGAAACGTCAACACGCTTTGGGCGGGGACCGATGACGGATATGTTTGGATCACGCGCGACGGCGGAAAACGCTGGACGAACGTGACGCCGCCGAGCCTCGCGCCCTGGAGTAAGGTGACGCAGATCGCAGCGTCGCATTTCGATGACGAGACCGCCTACGCCTCGGTCAGCCGCTTCCGGGTGGACGACCTGCGGCCTTATATTTACCGTACCCATGACGGCGGGAAAACGTGGCAGGCGATCACGAGCGGAATGCCCGATGACGCACCTGTCGATACAGTACGCGAAGACCCAGTGCGCAAGGGGCTGCTCTTCGTGGGTACGGAAACCGGCGTATGGGTTTCGTTTGACGACGGCGATCGGTGGCAGTCGCTCGAACTGAACCTGCCTCACACATCCGTGCGCGACCTGTGGATTTACCGCCACGATCTTATCGCCGCGACGCACGGGCGCTCGTTCTGGATTCTCGACGACATCACGCCGCTCGAGCAGGTGAACGCGTCGGCCACGGTTCCGAACGCGTGGCTCTTCAGGCCCGAGACGGCCTACCGGATTCGCCGCGATACGAATACCGATACGCCGATTCCGCCCGACGAGCCCGCGGGCAAGAATCCGCCGGACGGCGCGATCATCGACTACCGGCTGGCCGAGAACGCGAGCGGTCCCGTAACGCTTGAGATTCTCGACGCGCGCGGCACGCTGGTGCGCCGCTATTCGAGCGGCGATAAGCCGAGCGTCACCGAAGACGAGTTGGAGAAGCAGTCCATTCCGCTCTATTGGATTCGCGTGCCGCGGGTTCTGCCGGCAACTGCGGGCGCGCACCGCTGGGTTTGGGACTTGCACTACGCCGCGCCCGAGGCCGCACGCTATGAGTATCCAATTTCGGCGGTGCCGCATGACACGCCACGCATTCCGCTCGGGGCGCGGGCCTTGCCCGGCCGCTACACGGTGCGCCTGACGGTTAACGGTCACGCGTACACACAGCCGCTGGTCGTGAAGATGGATCCGCGCGTACGCACAACGCCCCAGGATCTGGAGAGGCAGCTTGAGGCCGAATCGCGCCTGGTATCGATGATGAATAGCGAATACGAGGTGACGATGGAGGTGCGGTCCGTGCGCGAGCAGCTTCAGAAGCTGTCGGCGCGCGCAACCGGACCGCTGAGGGATTCCGTCGCGGCGCTCGATAGGAAAGTCGCGGCGTTTTCGGGGCAGCCTGCCGGGATGGTGTTCATTGGCGCTCGCCCTTCAACCGAAGTGACGCTAGGACACGTCAGCGGCGAGACTGGCTCGCTCTACGCCGAGGTGGATCGCGCGGACCGCGCGCCCACTGTTGCTCAGGCTCAGGCGATGACCAGTATTGAACGCGACTTTTCGACGCTCATTGCGCATTGGGCGCAATTGAAGCGAGCGGATATTGCGGCGTTGAACCGCCGCCTCCCGTCAGAAACTCTGCCCCCGATCCGCACCGCCCCGGGCAGGTAGCCACGGCACGGCTTCTGACAGAGATCGTGCTGCGGCCATCCGGCTTATAGCCGGACAAGAACCGCGGGCGGCAGCGCGGAAGTTGGTTCGTCGCGCTAACACCCGCCCAGTCGGTGTACGGCCCTCTGGGGGTAAAGGAAAAGGCGCCAAGGGCGTTTACAACGTTTGTCGTTTGAAACGGAAGCGTGTTGTTAGCTTGACATTCCAAAATGCATTTTTTCTTCCGCCGCGACCTCTTTCTTACGTCATACTGACTACGTCCGCTGCCGCAAAAGCCCTCATAGCCATAACGCTGAAATCTTGAAATCAAGTGGGAATATGTCGGTGGGTTCCGCGTGCTGCGGTGGAATATGCCAAAGCGCAGGCAAACACCAAGCCAAGAGCCACAAACGTTCTTCTCTTCTTCTGCCTCCAGTTGACTAGTACTCAGTTGTGTTAGTTAGCGTAACTATGATCGGGCTCCTCACGCGCATTCTTGCTTGTCGATTCGGTTGCCTCGTACCAGGGCACGACTTCAGTCGGGCCGCACACAAGCGTGTGAAGGGCTGGGCTTTAGCCCCTGTCAGCGGCTAAAGCCGGTCTCCTTAACGGCATTATTTTGGCACGACTAAAGTCGTGCCCTGATACAAATCAAGGGCACGCTGATTAAAGCAACGAAGTACTAGTGTGCGCCGCCTGGTGCTTACGCCACCTCCTGCCGGCTGCCACGGGCCGGGGCGCTCCGCTGAGCGCCCCGAACCTGAACGCCGCGCTTGCCAGGCCTTGAACCACGTTAGCCGTGATTCTCGGCGCTGTGAGCTGCGCGATGTCGCCGAACCAGTTCCGCAAGGCCCAGCAGACCCGTTGCAAACACTACGATGCTGCCCGGCTCCGGTGTATTGGAGGACGGCGGTACCGGAACGGGTGTACCTGAGGAGTTGACGTCGAACCAGACGTACTTGTCATTGACAGTGGAGGAGATGCCGGGATTGATCGAGCCTTCGAGGATCTGGCCATTGCCAGCACCATCTCCGAACCCAACCGCTGCCGGTGTGCAAGTACCGTCAGTGAACGACGTGCCCGCGCACAGCCCGTCCGTCCCGCCGCTGTCGTCTCCAACCTCCCACTGCATCTGTCCGTAGAAAAAGCCGATTACCCCCTCACCGGAGGGCACGGTGTTGGGATCGTTCAGCACAAGCTGGAAGGAATTCAGTTTGTCGGCATTGGAATCGTAATATCCCACGCTGTCCCAAGTCACAATGACCTGGTGAGGATTGCTCGTGTTCACGTACATCAAGCCGCTGGCCGAGTTTCTGGTGTCTACATCCCCGAAATAGGGTGAAATGAGAGGCTCGGTCGCTCCGGTGGGACCGGTGGGAGTGAAGGCCGGGATCCCATCGTTGAAGCTGATGTTACCGTTGTTGTTGGCATAGAACTGGTTATAGGTTGTACCGAAGAAATTCAGCGAAAACGGAAGGTTGATCGGACCGTCAAAACCATCGTCGTTTGCCGATCCTCCGACGTTGGCTGCGTTCCCTCCTCCGGTCATGATTGCCGGACTCCCCAGCGAATTGGTGTAATACCCATTGGCCGTGTAAACGCCCAACGAATTCGCAAGTGCCGAATCTGGAATTGTGATTGTGCCGGCAAACGCGGCGCCTGTAGTCAGGAAGACCATCGCAAACAGGCCAACAAGGCCGGCCATGACCCTCCATCCCCTCTTTGAACAGCTTTTCATGTGTTCGCCCCTTGCAGCTAGATTTGAAAAAGTTGAGTTCTGGCGATCTTTCAGCCAGAAGCGATTCTGCGCACCAACGGCAAAGCCATCAATGGGCCACAGATGAACTTCGCATGACTTTGAAGTGATTCCATAAGTAGTCACTTTTGTGGAGCTTACCCTCAGGCTATAATTGCTGCATCAAGACTTTCACTGCGGGATGCAGACAAGGCGGGGGATGAAGAAGGCCCAAGACCAGCCACAATCGGTTCGCTTCGGACCCTTTGAGTACGATCCCGTAACGGGCGATCTGAGGCGCAGGGGGCACCAGGTGAGGCTCGTCGGCCAGCCGCGCGTGTTGCTAGGCCTGCTGATCGACCGAGCGGACAGCGTGGTAACGCGCGAGGAGATGCGATCCCGCCTCTGGCCCGAAGACACTTTTGTCGATTTCGAACACAGCCTGAATAGCGCCATCAAGAAGCTCCGCCAAGCCTTGCGGGATTCGGCCGTTCAACCGCAATACATTGAAACCATCCCGCGCCGGGGCTACCGTTTCGTCGCGACGGTCATCTCTTCGTCTGAATTTCCAAACGGGCATCCGGCCAATGCGCTCGAATTGGCGCCGCCGGAAGCGGCTGTAGGTCGCGACGCGCCGCCCCAACCCGAGTTCACCGCTGAATCAAACGCCTTCTCGAACCCCGGTAAGACGCGCCCTACGCCTGTTCAGGTGAAGCCCCGTTTTGCGTCGCCCGCAGTAATCGCAGCGATATCGGTCGCCGTTGCGGCTGTCGTGGCGGTCGCCGTGATCGTTCTCAGCAAGGCCTCCCACAGCCGAGCTCCGGCCGCAATGCGGCTGACGCTGCTGGTCTCCGGCGAGGGCGATGTTTCAGACCCGGCGATCTCCCCCGACGGAGCCATGCTGGCGTACGTGAGACTCGACAAGGGTATAGGTCATATCTACGTGCGCGGCTTGGCCGGAGGAAACTTGCTCCGCCTCGTGAAGGAGGCGGACCGCGAAGCCGAGCCGGCCTTTTCCCCCGACGGAGAGCGCATCGCTTTTACCAAGCTCCCGGCGGGTTCGACCGAGCCCCAAATCTGCGTAGTGCCAGCGCTCGGCGGATCACCGCACTGCATCATCAACAACGCCCGAGACCCAGCGTGGTCGCCGGACGGCGAGCATCTGGCGTTCGTTCTCGAACAACGAGACGGCGCTGAGGAAGTCGCGACCGCGCGAAGTGACGGCGCCGGCCTGCAGGTCATTATGGCGTCGGACGGCACTTATCCGTTCCTCGAATCGCCTTCCTGGTCGGCCGACGGACGAACCATCGCGTTCGTTCGCAGCATGGGGGGTGTGAGCGGCGAGATATGGCTCGCGCCGGCCGCGGGAGGCGCTCCGAAGAGATTTTTGGAGGCCAGCCCAGGGGTCGGCCTGCGCCATCCCGTATTCACACCGGATGCGAAGAGCCTTATTTATCGATCCAACCAGAACGGCGCCGACGATCTGTGGAGAGCCGACCTGGGCAAGGCCCATCGGCCAGTGCAGGTAACGAGCGGCCCAGGAGTTGAGCGGTGGCCCAGCATCAGCCGCTTGGGGCAGGTTGTCTTCGTCGAAAGCCAATCGAGAAACACACTGCTCGTTACTCGGCTCCAGACGGGCGCCACCCAGCATCTGCTTCGCCATTCCCCTCACCTTTGGGCTCCAGCTTTCTCCCCGGACGGGCTTGAAATCAGCGTCAGCGAAGAAGAGTACGACGGCCGGTGGCGCGTTTGGATCACCTCCCTCTCCGGTGCCGATCCTCACCCGATCACCTCTGGAGACGAACCCGATATTTATAGCCGCTTCAGCCGCAATGGCAAGTGGATCACCTACTTCACCTGGACTCCGGGAGGAAGCCGAGTCTGGCGGGTGCCCCGCGCGGGCGGGCGCGCTGAGCCTCTCACGCCTTCCGGCGAAGATGATGCGTACGGCGAACTTTCGCCGGACGGGCGCACACTTGTCTTCGCCCGAACGGAGCATGGCGCCACCCGGCTCGAGCTGA
>JBOGKE010000125.1:0-25391 GCA_050745265.1 Terriglobia bacterium | reverse complement strand
GACCGTCATTCCCGCGGGCGACGACTTTGTTTCCGGCCGGATGGCCTGGGGAACCAAGACCGGTGATGTCGTCACGAGCTATGGCTTGGCGAAAGCCGGTCCCGGCCAGGTGTTCTACGTCACCGATGCCTATCAGCAGAGGACCTACAGCGCGGCGGTCGATTCCGACGGAACTCTGTCCCACCTCAAGCTCTTTGCCGAGCAGGGCGGGGATAGCGCCGCCGAGGATCGCGAAGGAAACGTTTACATCGCCGCCGGACAGGTGCTCGTCTACGATCGTTCGGGCAAGCGCCTCGGCGCGCTTGATGTTCCAGAGCGCCCCATTGACGTCGTATTTGGCGGCGGGGACGGAAGAACGCTTTTCATACTGACGCACCACTCGCTTTATGCGATCCGCACTCGGGCGGGAGCATCGTAGGCGGCCTTTGCGGCTGCCAGCGAGAAGCCGGCGCGCTCGATCAAATCCCGCATTAGAGGAGAGCCTCGTGATTCCCGCAAACCGTCGTGATTTTCTGAAGCTGGCTGCGTCCGTCGGGGCATCGGCCGGCGTCGCAGGAGCGCCGCAGTTGCGCGCTGACACTGAACCCGCTCCGGGCCCTGTTCGCGCGTGGAGAACGAGTCAGGATCAGAAGTTTCAGGAGATCGAATCGCCGCCGCAATGGCAAGCCTGGTCGAGCGTATCTCCCGCGGGGATTCATCTTGATCCCAATACCCGCTCGCAGGAGGTGCTCGGGTTTGGCGGCGCGTTCACAGACGCCTCATGCTACCTGTTCCATCAGATGCCGCCGGAGCAGCGCCACGAGCTCTTGTCTGACCTTTACGGCCTAGGCGGACTCCAGTTGTCCATCGGTCGAACATGCATCGGCTCAAGCGACTACTCAACGGAAATGTACAGCTACGACGAGAGCGCCGAGCCGGACCCGGAGTTGAAGAAGTTCAGTATCGCGCAAGATGCGCGCTGGATACTTCCCACGCTTCGCGAGGCCACGGAGCTGAATCCCGATCTCTTCCTCTTCTCGTGCGTTTGGAGTCCGCCCGGGTGGATGAAAGCGGGCGGATCAATGCTAGGCGGATCGATGCGCGAACACTGGTTTGGCCCCCACGCACAGTACTTCGTCAAATTCCTCCAGGCCTACGCCGCTGCAGGCGTGAAGGTTCAGGCCGTCACTGTCAACAATGAGGTGGACACCGATCAGGACGGCACTTTCCCAGCCACCCTCTGGGGGCAACAATACGAAATCGGCTTTATAAAGAATTACCTTGGACCCGCTCTGGACCAAGCCTCGCTCGATACGAAGATCTGGATTCTCGATCACAATTACAACCTTTGGGGCCGCGTCGTCGATGAGCTGAGCGATCCCAGCGTGTACCAGCGGGTGGACGGCGTCGCCTGGCACTCTTATGCGGGATCGCCGGAGGCGATGAGCAAAGTTCACGATATGTTTCCAGCGAAGCATATGTACTTTACCGAGGGAGGGCCCCCTGCGCACCTCTTCAGGCGTCGAGCACCGGGCCACTTTACTGGTTCCGCATACGGTACCGATTGGGCCCGATGGTCAAAAGCTTTCACCGATATGCTTCGCAACTGGGCCCGGTGCGTTTGCGTCTGGAATCTTCTCCTCGATCAAGACGGCCGTCCCGACATCAAAAACCCTCCCCGTCCTCGACGGCCGGGCGGCGTTGTCTGCGTCGATTCCAAGTCCCAGCAAGTGACGCGCAGCGGGGCGTATTATGCGTTCCCTCATTTTTCGAGAACGATTCAAAGGGGCGCGTACATTTTCGCATCCTGGAGCGATCTGAAAGGTATCGATCACGTTGCGGCGGAGAACCCGAATGGCGGCCGCGTGCTCGTCGTTACGAACATCAACACCAGCTCTGAAGAGCGCGTGCAGTGTACGCTGGGAACTCGCGCCTTGAACCTTGTGCTGCCGCCGGACTCGATCACAACCCTGGCATGGTGAATCCTGAGCGATGACCGCTGAGAGGCGGCGTGTGACGGAGAACTCCGGGTGACCCAACTCCCGGATTCCGGCACGGCGCGCGCCGAAAATCGACCCCATGGTGGCGCTGCGGCACGAATAGGGTTGCCCGAGTATCCGTGATTCTCACTGGCGTGGCGCTGCTGGCTTGCTACATTCCCGCGCGACGGGCGGCGAAAGCTGACCCCATGGTGGCGCTGAGGCACGAGTGAACTATTCCATCGCGAATCCTGCAAGAGCATCAACTTTTTGGATTGAGAATAGCAAGGAGGGCTCAGCGCGACCAAGAGGAAGTGCCGCAAACGTCCTCAACGCTACTCTACAATGGACTCCCACCGAGTGCAAAAAGTGCGCGCCCAAGGCTCCGCCGGGGGTTCTCGAAGGGTGCTGTCGGGCTTCGCAACATCCGAAGGTCAGTTGGAGTGAAGCCGCGCACGATCAATCTCTCGCCGGCGTGTTCAGATTCGAAAAGCAATTCGATTCGAGAATCAACTTTACGGCGGGCGCGAGCCGCGCCATCGCCCGCTTGTTCATAATGAGCAGATGCCAGGTCTCGAAGGGTGAACCCAGGGCGATCCAAATCGCCTTGCCGCCGATCAGTCCGCCGTTCGCATTCAGAGCAGAGTTGAAATCAGGTATGTTGGTGTCCAGCGGATCGCCGACGATGCGCAGGACGGCGGCTGGAACACCGGCGCGCCCGGCCGCAGATAGAATCTGGTACGTTTCCATGTCGACCACGCTCGCCCCCGAACGCGCTAGCGCGAGCTTTTCGCTTCTGTTGGAGGCAATCCGGGGAGAGGTAATCCCGACAACTCGATCACACGTGATCCGGTGCTTTTGAAGAGTCTCGAGGATTACGTCAGTCAGCGCCGGTGCGCAGCGCAGCGGCGGCGATTTGTCAGCCGAAAGGCACTCGGTATACACAACAATCCTTTCTTCGCGCATCGCCTCGGTTAGCCCTCCGCACAAACCGATCACGAGAACAGCATCACGCTTTAGTGTTGCTTGGCGCACGCCGTCTGCGCCGGAAGATGTCAGTCCTAGCGCCGCGTCCGCTTTAATCCGGGCATTCCCGGTCCCCATGCCCGTAATGACCACGGCAAATCGGTTGTCGCCCAGGTCACTCATGACGGCGCGCCCCTGCTGCGCGGACTCGTCCTTCGCGGCCAGCGCCAAGATCGGCTGCGCCTCCATCTTTGAAGACGCAAACACGTAGATCAAGGGCATAGCTTTCCTTTGTAATCCGGCGGGGGACTGGGGTCAAGCGATTCCGAGAGCACGCAGTTCGAGGACGATCGAAGTCCTCCATAATCCTGTCTCATTCGTCCCGCCTGTCTCCATCTTCTCATCCTCCTCCGCTATCCGCGGCGCGAGGTTTATGAGCTCTGCAATGAGGAGATCGTCTCGTGATGTCTGCGGCTAAGTCGAGGCGGGCCGCGGGCCATCTACCGCCGCTTCTGGAGCGCGCGTCATCTTTACGTCGCAAGCTTGCTGCCGGTTCCGGAACTCGGCGTCGGCGCCGGTAACACGCTCCACGTGCCCCTGTACACAGCGGGCATCGGGTCTGCGCCCGCAGCAACTACGGACAATGCCCGATTGCTGCAAACCATAAAGCTACTTACACTTGAAGGCTTGGAAAGCGAAACCCCCGATCAACGCGATTCGCCAAACTCAAGTCTCGCATCCAGCCGAACAAGAGCGCACTGAGCTGACACAGAGGAGACACGCCGGCGAGGCCTATGTTTCAAACCAGCGAGATATCCCCTAAGCCGAACACCGCGCCGGCGCGACTTCCCACTCTCAGCTCCCAAGAGCCTGGCGTAATCGATCCGGTGGAGGCGAAGCCGCAGCTCGGCGCATGCCGTCTCCCGGACGGACGCGCGAGCTTCGTCGTTTGGGCGCCCGAGAGGAAGCGTGTCGAGCTCGACGTGATCGAGCCCGAGTCCCGGCGCATCGAGATGCGGAAGCTCGACCGGGGCTATTTCGCCGCCGTTCTCGAAGGAGTTCCGCCGGCGAGCGTCTACCGTTACGTGCTCGACGGGGAGAAACAGCGCGCCGATCCTGCGTCGCGCTTTCAGCCGCGCGGAGTCCACGGACCGAGCCAGGTGGTCGAGCCCGCCGATCTGCCTTCCTCGGACGGCCACTGGAAGGGGTTTCCGCTGGAGCAGTACATCATTTATGAGCTTCACGTCGGGACCTTCACGGCGGAAGGGACGTTCGACGCTGCAATCCCGCATCTCGACCGATTGAAGGCCCTAGGGATCACCGCGGTTGAGTTGATGCCCGTGGCGCAGTTTCCCGGAAATCGGAACTGGGGATACGACGGCGTGTTTCCCTTCGCGGCGCAGAATAGCTACGGCGGCCCCGCGGGCCTTGCGCGACTCGTGAACGCCTGCCACGAGCGGGAACTCTGCGTGGTTCTCGACGTGGTTTACAATCATCTGGGACCGGAAGGGAACTACCTCGCCGATTTCGGGCCGTATTTCACCGATCGGTACCATACGCCGTGGGGCCAGGCGATTAACTTCGACGGGCGCCAGAGCGATGAAGTGGCGCATTTCTTTACCGAAAATGCTCTCTACTGGTTGCGTGACTTTCGCATTGACGCGCTGCGCCTCGACGCCATTCACGGAATTGCCGACCGGAACGCGCGCCCCTTCCTCGAGATTCTCGCTGATTCCGTGCGGGCGATGGCGGAGCAGGAAAATCGCCACGTCTGGCTCATCGCGGAGAACGATTTGAACGACGCGCGCTTCATCCGTCCTGGCGAATCGGGCGGCTACGGGCTTGATGCGCAATGGAACGACGATTTTCATCACGCGGTGCACGCCGCGCTAACGGGAGAGCGGTCGGGCTACTACCAGGATTTTGGCGATGCGGACCAGCTCGCGAAAGCCTTGCGAGAGGGTTACGTCTACTCGGGCCAGTACTCCCCGTACCGGCAGCGACGCCACGGGAACTCCTCTTCGGACGTTCCCGCGCGCCGGTTTGTGGTTTTCGCGCAGAATCACGACCAGGTGGGCAATCGCGCTCTCAGCGAGCGCCTGAGCCGCCTGACATCGTTCGAGGCGCTGAAGGTTGCCGCCGGACTCGTGATTCTTTCTCCCTTTCTTCCGCTGCTCTTTATGGGAGAAGAATACGGCGAAGAGGCTCCGTTCAACTTCTTTTCGAGTTATGAAGACCCGGCGCTGATCGAAGCGGTGAGGAAGGGAAGGAAGAGCGAATTCGCGCATTTCGGTTGGAAGAATGAGCCGCCCGATCCACAGGCCGAGGCCACGTTTCTGGACTCCAGGCTGCGACACGAACTCGCCGCCGAGGGCAAGCACCGCGTCCTCGCCGATTTTTACCGCGAGTTGATTTCATTGCGCAAACGCCAGAGCGCCCTTGCCTGCCTCAGCAAAGACCACATGGAAGTGACCCTGACCGGCACGGTGATCGCTGTCCGGCGCTGGCAGGACAATGACGAAGTCGCGATGGCTTTTAACCTGGGGAGCTCTTCAGCCCAAGTATTTTTTCCGCTGCCGTCCGGGCGCTGGAGGAAGCTGCTGGATTCATCGGATTCGCGCTGGCTCGGCGAAGGCGCCCGCGCTCCGGATACCTTACGCGCCGGCGGGCGAGATCCAATCGAAATTCCTGCCCGCTCGCTTTGCGTTTTTTCGCGCGAGGCGCCGGAATAGCTGCCGAGGGGACGATGGGATACATCTGCATTCACGGTCATTTTTACCAGCCGCCGCGCGAGAATCCGTGGCTCGAAGCCGTTGAATGGCAGGAATCCGCCCGCCCTTACCACGACTGGAATGAACGAATCACCGCCGAGTGCTACGCACGCAACGCAGCGTCCCGCATCGTCGACGAAAACAAGCGAATCCGCCGGATCGTCAATAATTACTCCAAAATGAGCTTCAATTTTGGTCCGACGCTCATTTCGTGGATCGAAGCCAAGCACCCGCGCCTTTATCAGGCCATTCTCGAAGCCGACCGGGAGAGCCAGAAGAATTTTTCCGGCCACGGCTCGGCGCTGGCGCAGCCTTATAATCACATGATTATGCCGCTCGCCAACGAGCGGGATAAACAGACGCAGGCGGTCTGGGGAATCTGGGATTTCGAGCACCGGTTCGGCCGAAAGCCGGAAGGCATGTGGCTGCCCGAAACGGCGGTAGACTTGCCGACGCTGGAGCTTCTGGCGGAGCTGGGAATCCAGTTCACCATCCTCGGTCCCAACCAGGCGCAGCGGATCCGCAAAATCGGCGGCCGCAACTGGCGCGACGTCAGCAACAGCCGGATTGATCCAACGATGGTTTACAGGCTGCGCTTGCCTTCCGGCCGCGCCATCAGCCTTTTCTTTTATGACGGGCCCATTTCGCGCGCGCTTGCGTTCGAGGGGCTGCTCGATAACGGGGAAACTTTTGCGAAGCGGCTGCTGGGCGCTTTTTCCGAGGACGCGCGCCCCTGGCCGGAGCTCGTTCACATCGCGACGGACGGCGAAACCTACGGGCACCATCGCCGCTACGGGGAAATGGCTCTGGCTTACGCGATCAACTACATCGAGTCGAATCAGCTCGCAGAGATCACGAATTACGGCGAGTATCTCGAGCGTCATCCGCCCACGCACGAGGTTGAAATCTTCGAGAACAGCTCCTGGAGCTGCGTGCACGGCGTCGAGCGCTGGCGGAGCAACTGCGGGTGCAACTCCGGCGGACATCCGGACTGGAACCAGGAATGGCGGGCGCCCCTGCGCGACGCGCTCGATTGGCTGCGCGACGATCTGACTCCGCGGTGCCAGGCCAAAGCCCAAGGGCTGTTGAAGGACCTCTGGGCGGCGCGAAACGATTACATCCGTGTGGTGCTCAATCGTTCCGACGAGATGCTGCAGAGTTTTTTCGAACAGCACGGGGAGCGCGCGTTAGATGAACGCGAGAAGGTGGAGGTTCTCAAGCTGCTGGAGATTCAGCGGCACGCGATGCTGATGTACACGAGCTGCGGGTGGTTCTTTGACGAGCTCTCGGGCATCGAAACGGTGCAGGTGATCCAATACGCCGGGCGCGCCGTACAGCTTAGCCAGGAGGCGCTCGAATCTCAGCCCGAGACCGAATTTCTGGAAAGGCTCGCGAAGGCCAAAAGCAATCTTCCCGAGCACCGGGATGGCGCGGTCATCTACGACCGCTTTGTGAAGCCGGCGTTCGTCAGCCTTAGGAAGCTCGGCGGTCATTACGCCATCCGTTCCCTGTTTGAACCCTACGACGGGGCGACGCGCATTTATAGTTACACGGTCGAGCGCGAGTCCGCGGAGGATTTTGGCCGGGGCCACAAGGAGAAAGACCGGCTGATTGTCGGGCGGGCGCGGTTCACATCCATCGTCACCCGCGAGTCCGACGTGCTCTGCTTCGCCGCCCTCCACGCGGCGGATTATAATCCGATGGGCGCCGCGCGTCACCTCGAAGGAGAGCAGTCATACGAGGGGCTGGTGAAGGACCTTGAGCAAGCCGCGTCGCGAGATGATACCGCCGAGGTGGCGCGCCTGATTCAGAGCTCCCTTGACGGAGAACTCTACACGCTGAGCGTCCTTTTCCGGGACGAACAGCAGCGCATTCTTAACCGAATGCTGGAAAAGGAATGGTCCGAGGCCGAGATCGCGCTGCGGCGTATTTATCCGCAGGTCATTTCGGTGCTCCGCGCGCTGGCGAAAACGGGACCCGCGTTGCCGATTCCTCGCGCCTTTGCTGGAATCTCGGAATTCGCCTTGAACACCCAGCTTCATCGCGCGCTCGCCGGAGAAGAGATGGACCTCGAAGCGATCCGCTCTCTGATCTCCGATGCGCAGGCGGCCCGCGTGCCTCTCGACGTCGCTACCCTTGAATATTCGCTGCGCATGAATCTCGAGCACTTGGCAGAGCGGCTCGAGCGGCGCCCGGAGGATCTGGACACGCTGAAACGCCTGGACGCGCTGGTTGGCGTGGCGCGGTCCTTGCCCTTTGAGGTGAACCTGTGGACCGTGCAGAACATCTGCTACGAATTGAAAGAAGTGCTCGGGGCGCGCCGGCAACAGGCCGAGCAAGGAGATGAGACCGCGAAGGTTTGGGTGACCCAGTTTCTTGACCTGAGCGAAAGGCTCACTCTCTTCGTCGAATGAGGCGCTCACCGCTATGCTCCGCATTCCCTGCGCCACTTACCGCGTGCAGATGAACGGCCAGTTCCGATTCCGCGATGCGCGGAACCTGGCGCCCTACCTGCGCGACCTCGGCATCACCGATCTTTATTCCTCCCCGATTCTGCAGGCGCGCCGCGGAAGCCTGCACGGCTACGACATCACGGATCCAGGCCGGCTCAACTGTGAAGTCGGCGACCCGGAGGATTTTGAGGCGCTTGTCGCGCAGCTCCGCAGCCTGGGCATGGGCCTTCTGCTCGACATCGTTCCCAACCACCTCGCGGCAAGCATCGAGAATCCCTGGTGGAGCGACGTTCTGGAAAACGGCCCGAGCTCGACCTACGCGACCTACTTCGATATCGACTGGCATCCCCCCAACAAGACTCTCGATAACCGGGTTCTCCTTCCGATCCTGATGCGGAGGTATGCGGAGGTTCTCGAGAACCAGGAGATGACGCTCGCGCTCGAAGAAAATGGCTTTTTCCTGCGATACGGCGAGACCAAGCTGCCCATCGCGCCGAAGTCGTATTCCCGGATTTTGGGTTATGCGCTCGACAATTTGCGTGGCGAGATTGGATCCGATGCGCCCGAATTCGTGGAGCTCGGCGGAATTCTCGCGGCCGTGGCGGACCTTCCCGGCCGCGTCGCGCTTTCCGAAGTGGCGGGCGAAAGGCGGCAGCGCCGGGAGGAGATCAAGGAGAGGCTGTGGCGCCTTTACACGGGCTCAACCGCGATTCACAAGTTCGTGGACGAGAAGTTGCAAATCTTCAACGGGAAGAAAAAAGACCCAGCCACCATGGTTCCACTCGATGAGCTGCTCGCCCGGCAGCCCTACGTTCTTGCTTTTGCCCAGGCGGCCAACGAGGAGATCAATTACCGCAGATTCTTCAGCATCGCCGACCTGGTCGGCGTGCGTGTGGAAGACCCGCTGGTGTTCGATCAGATCCACACAACAATTCTGCGCCTGGTTGCAAGCGGCGCGGTGACCGGCTTGCGCGTCGATCACATTGACGGACTGCGAGACCCTCTCGGCTACCTGAGGCGGCTCCAGGAGCGGGTCGCGCCTGCGGGGCTGGAAAATCCAGAGTCCCGCTTTTACGTCGTGGTCGAAAAGATCCTCGCGAAGAATGAGTCGCTCCCCGCGAATTGGCTGACTTGCGGCACCACGGGATACGATTTTCTCAACGTCCTGAACGGCCTGTTCGTGGAACCTCGAGGGCTGAAATCCGTTGAGCAAACCTACAGACGCTTCTTCCGCGACGCGCCAGAATACGATGATCTGATTTATGAAAAAAAGATGCAGATCATGCAAACGATCCTTGCGGTGGAGATGCGTTCGCTGGGACATCACCTGAGCCTGCTGGCAGAGGCGGACCGGTATGCGAGAGACCTTCCGAGCGGCGATTTGACGCAGGCGCTCATCGAAGTGACGGCTTGCCTGCCGGTCTATCGCACCTACACCCGCGATTCCGACGTCATGCCCGCCGAGCGGCTCCTGGTGGAACAGGCGGCGCGTGCGGCGCGGCGGCGGAACCCCGCTCTCGAGCCGGGCTGCCTGGACTTCCTTCGGGACGTGCTTTCGCTCCGGCAACGGCCGCATCTCTCGTCTGAGCAGCGGGAGGCGCGGCTTGATTTCGTCATGCGCTGGCAGCAGTTCAGCGGGCCCATCATGGCCAAGGGATTTGAAGATACGGTTCTCTACGTTTACAACCCGCTCGTTTCGCTCAACGAAGTGGGAGGAGCTTATGCGTCCGGCGTTTCAGTCGGTGACTTTCACGAATTCTGCCGCGAGCGGAAAAAGTCCTGGCCTCATACCCTGAACGCGAGCTCCACTCACGATACGAAACGCTCCGAAGATGTGCGGTCGCGGATCAGCGTGCTTGCGGAATTTCCGGACGAGTGGAGGCGACGTTTGTTCCGATGGTCGCGCTGGAACGCCTCGCTCAAAGCGAGCCTCGACGGGCGCTCGGCGCCCGACCGTAACGAAGAGATCTTGCTCTACCAGACGATGCTCGGGGCGTGGCCATTCCAGGACGATGACGTCCCCGGCTTCAAGGAACGCCTGCAGGAGTACATGCTCAAGGCCACGCGCGAGGCGATGGTTCACACGTGGTGGGCACGCCCGAACCGCAAGCACGAAGAGGCTCTCTCGCGCTTTGTCGCGGCGCTCATGGACCCTTCGAAGAGCGGTCCGTTCCTGAAAGACTTTCTCGCTTTCGAGAAAAAGCTAGGTTACTACGGGGCGCTTAACGCGCTTTCTCAACTGCTGATCAAAATTACGGCGCCGGGCGTGCCCGATTTCTACCAGGGGACAGAGCTCTGGGACCTGCGGCTGGTGGACCCGGATAATCGCGGTCCGGTGGATTTCGATACCCGAACGCGTCTGCTTGCGGAGCTTCGCGGCCTCGAATCGAGAGGCGTGCCCGCCATGCTCAAAGACCTGCTCGAACATTGGACCGACGGGCGCGTCAAGCTCTATCTGACGGCGAAGGCGCTGAACTTCCGCAAAGCTCACCCGCAGCTCTTTGCCGAGGGCGAGTATTTCCCGGTGAAAATAAGGGGTAAGCAAGGCGAGAACGTCTGCGCATTTTTGCGGCGCCTCGCTCATGAGTGGGCGCTGACCGCGGCGCCGCGGTTTTTCAGCCGGCTCGCTCCTGAGAGAAAACTGCCGCTCGGGGAAAACGTTTGGAAGCGGAGCGGACTTGAGCTGAAACCTGGGATGCCCCGGAAATGGAGCAACATCGTAACCGGGGAGGCGGCGACCGCGGTCGAGGCGGGAGGCCAGCTCGTGCTGCCGCTATCCGAGGTGTTCAGCGGATTCCCAGTGGCCCTTCTCCACGCTGCTGATAAGACCCTTCGGGAATAACAACTCGGCGCGGCTAAACCGTACGCCTCGGGTGGCTTTCAGCGGATTTTCAATACTACACCCGATTCTTTTGCGGCCCTTGTGTGGCAGACTTAAGCCTGCATTCACGAAAGGATAAAATCCATGGCCGAAAAAACCAAAAAATGTGACCATCCCTCGTGCAGTTGCCGTGTAGCGGACGGCGAAAAATACTGCGGTCCTCATTGCGAGTCCGCCAAAGGCAGCTCCGAGGTGAGTTGCGGATGCGAGCACCCGAATTGCGCCGGCAGGGCCCTGTAGGATGGCGGTTCGGCCCGGAGTAGCGCGGCCTGGACTTGCGCCCCCCAAGAGCGCGTGCTGAATTCGAACTTCCTCCTGAGGGTCCAAGAGAAAAGCCCGTCCGAGCTGTCATTCTGAGCGAAGCGAAGAATCCCTGCATTTGAGAATACGGCGATTCTTCCTTCGGCTGCGCTCAGAGCCTGGCCTGAGCGGAGCGAACGGGACCGCCCGCAACTCCCAGAATGACCGCAGTCCGCTAACGCTTCTGCTGCTTCTCCAGCACGCCGTAGTCCACCGTTCTTCCGGTGCGCGAGATCGTCTGAAAGTAGAACTGGTTGCCGGCAACCTCCACCAGCATAAAGGCGCGATCCGTATCGAAGCCCGCGGCCATTTGGGGCGAGCGGCGCAGGTTGTGATAGCGTAGCCTGCCGGAGTTTCCTTCCACAAAATAGTAAATTCCCTTCTGGGGCTTGAACCTCTCATAGATGTGATCGTGCCCGGAGAAAACAACGTTCACGCCGTTCTGCACAAAAATCGGTTCGAGCAGATGGCGCAAGTCCATGTCCGGCCCGTGCGTTCTCCCGTTCGAATAGAGAGGGTGGTGAAAGAAACAAATCTTCCATCCGGACCCGGCGCTCTGGAGCTGTCTCTTCAGCCAGGCGATTTGCTGCGGGTCCATGTAGTTGCTATCCAGCGCAAAAAATGTAACGTTGCCGCGCTTGAACGAATAGTACCGCTGGCCGCCCATGTTGAACGGCTTGTACAAGCGCTCATTGGTTTGGTCGTGATTGCCGAGCGAGGCGTAGAACTTCACTCCGGCCTCAAGCAGCCCCTGGTACGGCAGCTCGAATTTCCGCCGGAAGTCGCGCGGGCTGTGGCCGCCCACAATGTTGTCCCCCAGCATGATGACGAAGGGGAAAGGAAACTCCTCTCGCGCCATTTCCATTTCGCGAGCGGTTTGATACTGATACTGATCGCCGCTTCCGCTGTCGCCAATCACCGCGAAACGGACAGAATTGGACTTTGACGGCAGGGCGAGCACCGGCTCTGACGGCTGGCTGTGCGGAGGGGAGACTTGTGCGCGCGGTCCGCGCGATCCTGCGGCGCGCCCCAACGGCGTGAGGCCGAAGACAGTCAAAAGAAGGAAAAGCGTGGTGCGTCGCAATGCCTGCTCCGAAAAGTTCGGTGAATACAGCGTATCAGGGCACGACTTTAGTCGTGCCGTTTGCGGGCAATCGGTCGTATCGGCTTTAGCCGCTGAGAGGGACTCAGGGGCTAAAAGCCCCCTTGTTCTTCGCCAATTTTCGGCATGGCTGAAGCTATGCCCTGATACAACGCGCCAGTCTTTCCATGCGTCGCGGGTGTCGCGAAGCGGCATGGCCACTCTCCCGCGACGGGAACGTGGCAGGCTCCTGAAAATTGCACGCGGCCAGCCATCCGCATGAGCCTAAGGCGGTCCTTTACTCCGCGCCGCGTCGCGCGGCCGTAATGAAAGGGTTCGGAAAGGACTTCAACCGCCTCCGGCGCCTGGCGGGATCGCCGCCGGAACAATATCTACGATGAGATCGGCGGCGACATCCCGCAGGACAAGATCCCGACCCACGAGGCGATAGTCGAGTTCCTTCGGGAGTCTGGGAAGGTTCTGCAAAAGGGTGGGCGGGGTTGTGCCCAGCGGAGCGCCGGGTGGGTACGCCTGGTTGACGTGGACGCGCAGGTGAGCTCGTTCCGCCACGCGGAGGCTCGAGTGCACCCGCTTCGCGCCCTGCCCGCGCATGGCAATCCGAATGAGCCGCTTGAATTCGGCGCTGGTTTCGGGAGTGAAAATCGCTCCTTCCTTCGCCCCTTTTCTCGCAGCGCGGATTTTATCCGCCAGAAGATTTTGATGCCGATTCAGACGCTCAACGGACGCCGTGGATTTCTGCGCCGGAAGAGAGGCGGCAAGCTGGTTGTGCAGCTTTACGTACTGCGCCACTCGCTGTTGAAAGCCTTGAATGATCAGAGCGTCGCGATTCGCTTTCGGACTCTGCTGGTTCGCGAAGGCCACGGGGGCCGCAAAGCCCGCGGAGGCAAGACCGGCAGCGGCCCCCGCGAAGAGCACGCAGAGCGCCGCGAAGGCTGTGAATTTCGTTCGCCTCATCTACGGGTTTGATGCGTTGGTGAACAAAGGAGGGCGCATCCAGCGGGGGGCAGCACGCTCCTAAAGCAGACGCGGCGGACTATGCGAGTCTGCGACTTCTTGACGGCCCCTTCGCGCCTTCGATACACTGCTGGTATTCGGCATGATCTCAAGGGCCTCGGAGTGGTGAAAAAAGAGACTCTCATCACGGCAGCCGTCTTTCTAGGCGTCGGTTTTCTTGCCGGCTTCGCCTTCAACGCCCATCGAAGCGCGAGACAACGGGCCGCAGCCGTAGCGGCGTCGGGAAGCTCGGCTCAGGCGCAGGCGGCGGCCTCTGCGGATTCGCCGTCAGCGTCCGGCGCGTCAGCGGCGCTGGGAGGAAGCGCTGCCGAGATCTCGTCACAACTCCCGAAGGGACACCCCGCGCTCACGGACGCCGAGGTGGTGCAGTTTTTCACCGACGACGCCGCCCACAATCCGAGCGACCCGGCCCCGCGCCTGAAGCTCGCCGATTTTCTCTACGACCGGCACCATTTTGACCAGGCGATTCCGTGGTACCGGCAAGCGTTGGCGCTTGATCCTAAGGACGTGGACGCTCGCACCGACATGGCGACTTGCTACTTCAGCCTGGGCAACGCGCGCGAAGCGGTGATTCAGTTGAATGACGCGCTCAATTACGACCCGCATCACGGACCTACCCTGTTCAACCTGGCGGTGGTGAACATGGAGGGAGCGCACAACTACCCCGCGGCGAGAATGGCGTTACGGCGGCTGGCTGCGGTGAACCCCTCTTACCCCGGGCTCGGCCCTCTGAAACAGGCTCTGGACGCGGCGAGCTCGGCTTCCGATTCCGCCGCGACGCCTTGAGTTGGCCGAGTGAGGCGGCGATTCACCGGCCTTCGCGGGCCCCGACGCTGAGGCGCCGGAAAACGGCTGACCAGGGCATCTCCGAGGCAGGCAAAGCCGTCACATAAACTGATGGGAAGAATCCTCGATATCGTCTTCGACATCGTCCTCTTCGTTGTCGTGGAGCAGGTGCTCACCCGCGTGATCGCCAAGGTGCTGGGCGGCCGAGGCGTTCGTTTTTCTCATCCTGGCTTTCGGCCCCGCCGGGAGGAAAGAAAAGAGACGCTCCGCGGCGAAGCGGCGCGCGATCCCTCGTGCGGAATGTTCGTGTCTCCCGACGTGGCGCACCGCCTCAACTGGCGCGGCAAGACACTTTACTTTTGCTCGCAGGAGTGCCTGGAGCGGTATCGCAAACGCGCCGCCGGCTGACCGCTTGCGGCCGCCGTTACCGCGAATCGGCCGCGCACTCCCTCCCGGTTCAGAACGATGCGCGCCCCGTTCGCCCGATGAATTCGCCAGATGCCTGGCCTTCATCGGACCGGAAATCTCCCGCGCCTCGATTTATTCCTCCTGCCTTTCCATGCGCTACACCGTTGAGTGCGTGCCGAATTTCAGCGAAGGGCGCGACGCCGCGAAGATACAGGCGCTTCTCGAGGCCGTTTTGGAAGGCGGCGAAGTGGCGTGCCTCGACGTCACGATGGACCCTGACCACAATCGCAGCGTGATCACGCTTGCCGGAACACCGAAAGGAGCGGGCGCGGCCGCGCTGCGAGCGATCCAGCGCGCGTCTGAGATCATCGACCTAAACCATCACCAGGGCGCGCATCCTCGCATCGGCGCGGCGGATGTGGTGCCGTTCGTGCCGCTGGCGGGTTCCACTCTGAAGGAGTGCGTCGCAGTTGCTGAATGGGTAGCCGAACAAGCGTGGGTGCGATACGGGGTGCCGGCGTACCTTTACGAAGCCGCAGCGCGCCGCCCCGATCGCCGCAATCTTGAATGGCTTCGCAAAGGCAGCTTCGAGCGACTGCGTGAGGAAGTAAAGGCAGACGCGGAGCGTCGGCCGGACTTTGGAGACGCCGCGCTGCACCCGACCGCAGGAGCGACGGTGGTGGGCGCAAGGAAATTTCTCGTCGCCTATAACATCAACCTGGCCACGGCGGACGCGGCGGTCGCCAAGGCGATTGCGCGGAAGGTTCGCGCCTCAGCGGGCGGGCTTCCCGCCGTGAAAGCGATCGGCCTCTATCTGCCATCGCGTGACCAGGCGCAAGTCTCGCTCAACCTCGCGGACTTTGAACTCACTACGCCCGCCGCAGCGTTTCAAGCCGTGGAGCGCGAGGCCGGGGCCCTCGGGGCGTCCATCGAGGACACCGAGTTCGTGGGCCTGGTGCCCCGCGCCGCTCTCGAAGACGCGCCCCTCGCCCGCATGCGCATCCGCAACTTCAGCCCGTCGGTGATCCTCGAAAACCGGCTCGCCCGGGTGACGCACCGCCGCGGCAAAGCGTCGTAGGCTAGGGGAGTAGCCAGATGGGGAGGCGCGTGCGTGGCGCCTCCGTCGCGCAGGCGATGTAGGCGGCCTTCAAAGCCCCGGGTGGCGCATACATCGCGCATTGTGCGATGTGTGCGGTTCTCAAGGCTGGCCGACAGGTCAATTTTGCGGGGCAGCGCCTCTTGATCGCACACATGCCAAACCACGGCATGTGTGCGCCACCCGCGTGCCCTGATACTGCAACCGCCGGCGGAGTGGCCTAATTGCTCGAAAGAAAGATGCGAAGTGCGTCCGAGTACGAGGAGTTTCGCAGCGTGTCGAGGGCGCGCGCTTCGATCTGCCGGATTCTTTCCCGCGTGAGCTCGAGCGAATCTCCGACCTCCTCGAGCGTGCGCGCCTCATCGTCCTCAATGCCGAAGCGCATCTTGAGAATTTTCTCTTCACGAGGCGTCAGCGTGCCGAGCAGCTTGGCGGTTTTCTCCTTCATACTGAGGCCAATCGCGGCGTCCGAAGGAGACGGGGTCGCCTTGTCCTCGACAAAGTCGGTCAGCTGCGACTCGCCGTCAAGCCCCACGGGCGCGTCGAGCGATACGGGTTCCTGCGCGATTTTGAGCAAGTCCCGGACCTTCGCGGCGGGAAGCCCCACGCGCCGCGCCAGCTCCCGCGTCGCAGGCTCGCGCCCCAGCTCGTTGACGAGCTCGCGCCGGGCGTGAACCACTTTGTTCAGTATTTCCACGGCGTGCACCGGAATGCGAATGGTGCGCGACTTATCGGCGATCGCGCGCGTGATGGCCTGACGGATCCACCAGGTTGCGTAGGTCGAAAACTTGTAGCCGCGCCGCCAGTCGAATTTCTCCACCGCTTTCATGAGCCCGAGATTTCCTTCCTGGACGAGGTCAAGGAAGTGAAGCCCGCGGTTCGAGTACTTCTTCGCGATGGAAACCACAAGGCGCAAATTCGCTTCGGTGAGTTCCTTCCCCGCGCGCTCCGAGGCGGCATGGCCGCGGCAGACCTTCTGCCACGTGCGCTTCAATTCGATCGCCGACACGCCGCAGTCCGCCTCCAGCTTCCGCAGCTCGAGGCGGTGCGATCGCAGGTCGGAAGGCGGCGCGGCAGCCCTCTTGCGCGCGGCGCCGGCGCAGTTTTCGATCTCTTCGATTCGCTTCTCCAGCCGGGCCATGCGGACGCACGGCCCGCCGACGTGTTCCACGATGCGCTTCTGCGCGAGCGCATTCAACTCGATCGAACGCGCCCGCCTCGCCATCGCCACGCGCGTTCGGGCCAAGCGATAGCGGCCGCGCCGCACCACCTCGCGCTTCGACTTCGGCGCCCGCTCGAGCGCCGCTGCCTGCTTTTGCGCCGTCCGATAAAGCTCGGCCAGCCGGTCCAGCGCTCGAAGCATGTGGCGCGTCTTATCGCGCAGGATTTTCTCCTGGGTCATCTCGCCGGCCTCGAAGCGCGCAACGTCCTTGATGGAGATTTCGCCCGCGCGGAGCTGATCGCGAACGGCGAGCAACGCATTAAGGAAGAGCGGGGAACGCGAGAGCGCGCACCAGGCGATCTTCTGCCCGCGTTCGATGCGCTGGGCGATCCGCACTTCGCCTTCGCGGGTGAGAAGGGGCACCTTGCCCATTTCGTGTAGATATCGGCGCACTGGGTCGACGGCAGCGTCCAAGGATTCCGTCGCGACCTCCTGGCCGGTCTCATGGCCCGAGTCGCCCCATTCGCCCTCCGCGTCGTCCTCGACCCGGGCCCTGCGCCGAGCGCCCTCTTCATACAACAGTTCTGCTGATTCTTCCTCGCCTTCGACGTGTTGGAATCTGCTGTTAAGTTTGATTTCGAGATTCGACATCAGAATTTTCCTTTCCGGGATCATAAGCCCCGGACGGTGAGTCGTGTGCCGCCTTTACGAGCTGGCTTTCCCCGCGAGCGATGCAGAGCGGGCAAGCAACGGGACGAGGCGCAGAGTCGTGGGGACGCCAGATTCAGGCCTAAGCTTCAATTCGCACAGATAATTAGATGCGGTTGACGGACCAGAAGTTATACAAGCCGCGGCCTCGTTTTGGACTCTCAAAAGCGCAGTTTTGATCGGTCTCGCCGAAGGCCCATGGCGAGATTTATTCATAGCTTCGAAAGCGCTCCCTGATCCCAGCCGCTTGGCTTAACCCCCTGAAGATACAGCTACTTGGCCATCCACCCTCAGAATAACACAGCTTTCCAAAAACGCGTAGGTAAAATGTGAGCTTTATCCCACTCGCCTGGCGAAAATTGACCCTCAAAACTCCTTCAGGCTTTGGGTCATTTGGGCAATAACTTGCTGCGCGTCGCCAAACACCATTTGCGTGTTGGGATGGAAGAACAGTTCGTTCTCGATGTTGGAAAAGCCCGTCCCTTTCCCGCGCTTGATCACAAACACCTGCTTCGCCTGATCGACGTTCAGAATCGGCATTCCGTAGATCGGACTTCCTTTATCGGTGCGAGCCGCGGGGTTCACCACATCGTTCGCGCCGATCACCAGTGCAACGTCCGAATTCGCAAAATCGCCGTTGATCTCGCCGAGGTCGGAGATGAGATCGTAGGGAACTCCCGCTTCAGCGAGCAGCACGCTCATGTGGCCCGGCATGCGCCCAGCGACCGGGTGAATGGCGAACCGGACCTTCACGCCTCTTTTCTGAAGCAGTCGTATGAATTCCCAGAGCTTGTGCTGCGCTTGGGCAACGGCGAGGCCGTAACCCGGAACCACAATCACTTCTCCGGCGTAAGCCATGACCGCGGCGGCGTCGGACGGCGCAACGGACTTCATCGTACCGGCCGGGCCTTTGGCTACGGCGGTCGATTTGCTGCTCCCGAAATCGCTGAACCACACGTTTCCGATCGTCCGGTTCATCGCTTTTGCCATCAAAACCGTGAGGAGCGTGCCGGCCGCACCGACGACGGTTCCGGCGATGATCATGGCCGGGTTCTGCACCACGAAGCCCTCAAAGGCCACGGCGATGCCGATACAGGCGTTATAGGTGGAGATGACGACGGGCATGTCGGCGCCGCCAATGGGTAGCGTGATCAGCAACCCCACGGCGAGCGAAACGAGAAGGAAAAAGCCCACAGCCTCGTACAGAGAAATCGGAACCACGTCCCCCACCGGCCCTGGGAAAATGCACGCCAAGCCCAGAACCACCGCCGCCGCGAGCAGAAGAGCGTTGAGCGGATGCCGCCCGGGAAAACGCAGCGTACCCATCCAGCCTTGCAGCTTGAGGAAAGCGACGAGGCTTCCTCCGAATGCCACGGTCCCGATCAAGACTCCGAGCACCGCGATCACGGGAAACGCCAGCGAGCCGGCATAGGCGTGGCCGCTGTAGAGTTCGACCGCCCCGATCGTAGACGCTGCGCCGCCGCCGAGGCCGTTATAAATCGCGACCATCTGCGGCATGTTGGTGACGGCCACTTTCTTGCCGGTCCACCAAGCGGGAATGCCGCCCGCCGCAATACCCACGAGGATCAGGATCATCCGGTGCGGTGATGCCAGGGCAAACCGGTCGTGCAGACCGTGGCCTCGCACTGAGAACGCGAAAGCCGCGGCCACCGCGAGGGCCATGCCGGCCCCGGCCCACACAATTCCGCCCCTCGCGGTACGCGGCGAGCTCATGCGCCGCAAGCCGAGAATCAGCAAAACGGTGGCGATGAAATAACAGGCTTCGGGCGCGAGGTTCATGGCCTGCTCCGAGGGGACTTCAACGAGGTCGCCACGTCAACTGTCCTTCTTACTCTTGAACATGTCGAGCATGCGCTCGGTCACGACGTAACCCCCCACTACGTTTGAGGCGGCCATGACGACGCCGACAAATCCGACGGTGATTTCGAGAGTTCCGCGCGCCTCGGCCAGCGCGATCATTGCGCCGACCAGGACGATCCCGTGGACGAAGTTCGAGCCGGACATCAGCGGGGTGTGAAGAATGACGGGCACGCGGGCGATGATCTCGTAGCCCGCGAATGCCGCGATCATGAAAATATAGAGGGCTAAAATTCCATTCATGGCTGGGCGGCTCCTTCCGGCGGCTTGCGGGCAATTTCAGGCCGCATTTCGCCGCAGTGCGCGAGCGCGGTGCGGTTAACGACTTCGTCGTTCCAATCGATGCGGATTTCGCCGTCTGCAACCAAGAGGCTAACCAGGTTGAAAACGTTCTCCGCGTAAAGCCGGCTCGCATCCTCGGCCAGCGCGCTCGCCAGGTTCAAAGGACCGGAGACGGTGACGGCGCCGTGTTTCACTTCCACGCCGGGCTGCGTGAGCTCGCAGTTGCCGCCCGTCTCCGCCGCCAGGTCCACGATCACCGCGCCGGGCTTCATCGCGTCGACCATGGGCTTAAGAATAATCTTGGGAGCGGACCGGCCGGGAATGTTGGCCGTGCAAATCACCACGTCAGCCTGCCGAACGTGGCGGGCCAGCACTTCCTGCTGCGATTCCTTTTCCGCGCTCGTCAGCTCGCGGGCGTAGCCGCCTTGCCCTTCGGCTCGAATGCCGGTGTCGACGAATCTCGCCCCGAGCGATTCCACCTCTTCGCGGCTGGCCGCACGGACGTCATAGGCCTCAACCTGCGCGCCCAGCCGCCGCGCGGTGGCAATCGCCTGCAATCCCGCCACCCCGGCGCCGACCACCAGCACTTTCGCCGGCCGGATGGTTCCGGCGGCCGTGGTGAGCATGGGAAAGAAGCGCTCGAGCTTTTGCGCGGCGAGCAGAACCGCGCGGTAGCCGGAGACCATCGCCTGCGACGAGAGCGCATCCAGGCTTTGGGCGCGCGTAATCCGGGGCACCAGCTCCATCGCAAAGACGGTGACTTTCCGCTCGCAAAGCAGACGGACTTCCTCGTGATGCTGGTTCTGGTAAATGAAACTGACGAGGATGGCCTCCTGCTTCAACCGCCCGATCTGCTCAGCCGATGGGCAGTGAACGCGAAGGACGATATCCGCAGTGTAGACGCGGGCGGCATCCGCCACAAAAGCGCCGGCTTTCGTATACGCCTCGTCGGGCATTCCGCTCGCGGCGCCCGCGCCGGGTTCTATGAGCACGGAGACGCCGAGCTTCGCCAGCCGCTGCGCGGTTTCGGGCGTTACGGCGACGCGCTTCTCGCCCGCGTCCGTCTCCTTGGGAATACCGGCTTGAATGGACATTGAAGAACGCTCCTGCCGCCCTGCTCCCGGCGTAGACCCGCGCCGACACCGTGATCTCACAGAATACGATTTTCGTGGCGCCGCGCGCTAGTAGTTTGGAACGACAGCCGAACGGCCGGCTTCGCACCGCGCCGGCAGCGGCGCTTCCGTTGCATCTCCGCTGTAGCTGCGCGGAGGGGCGAATTGCCAGTGATATACTGCGGCCATGTCGAGGCGTAGCGCAGGGCTCATCATGTATCGCACGCGCGCGGGCCGCCTGGAGGTTCTTCTGGCGCACCCCGGAGGTCCGCTCTGGGCGAAGAAAGATCACGGCGCGTGGTCCATTCCCAAAGGAGAGATTGCGGACGGGGAAGACGCGCTCGACACCGCCAAGCGCGAATTCGAAGAAGAGACCGGCATCGCTGCGAGCGGCCCATTCACGTCCCTGGGAACGATCAAGCAAAAAGGCGGCAAGACCGTCGAGGCTTGGGCGGTTGAAGGCGATTTTGATCCAAGCTCGATCGAGAGCAACAGCTTCGCAATGGAATGGCCGCCACGCTCGGGGAATATCCGCCAGTTCCCGGAAATCGACCGGGCGGAATTCTTCGATCTCGACGAAGCCCAGCGGCGCATCAACGCCGCCCAGGCGGAGCTGCTGGGCAAGCTGCTCGAAGTGATCTCGTTTGATTAGGCTGTTCTAACGTTCCTTTCTTTTCAACAATCAATAGGCTTCGTTCCGTCAATTTTGCAGTCGCGCGCTTGGGTAGCGGGAAATCTCAGTGGCTGAGCTGTGCTCCGGCTCTGGCGGCGATTTGTGATCGCCGGCGACTCGGCGAGCACAGTTCGCCGGTGTCACCGCCTGCCTCCGCCGCGGGTGGCGGCGTAAAGCCGCGACGACAGGTTCATAAGAGCATTCTAATGATCGTTTGTTTTCAAACATCAATAGGCTTCGTTCCGTCAATTTTGCAGTCATTCGCATGGTTATCCCGGCTGCGCCGCCTGAGCTCAATCTGCCAGGTCAGCTCCGCTCTCCTCATGATGGCAGCGGTCAAGGAGAAATTGGCGACGGGTGAGATGAATGAGATGGAAAACGCAGGCGCGCGATTTTCCGCCGGCGGAAGGAGGGCAAGATTCTTCGCTCCACTTCGTTGCGCTCTGAATGACCGAGGTGGCGACTTAGCTTTTGTTCGTCCGCGCGGGAAAGCCGTGGACCCTCGAACGCGGCACTCCGCTCGCCGTCGTGCGTGGTCGGGCCACAAGCCGCGGAGTTACAGAACAACTCCGCGCTACTTGCTGGCCCGGGCGCAGCAAGCAGCGCCCCTACATCCGGTTTTAGGCTTGACAGCGGCGTTGCGCGGTGATATCTGATATTCCATCAATTCGGACCGAAGGGAGATTGCGATGTCAGACGTTAATAGGAGAATGACGAGAAGGCCGCGCTGCTCCGCGGGGCGGTTGGTTCTCACGATTGCCGCCTGCATCGGCTGCATGGTTTTCGCGGCCGCGGCGGCGCGAGCGCAGGCGTTCGGGAGCATCAGCGGCACAATCAGCGACCCCAGCGGCGCGGCCGTGCCCGGCGCGACCGTGACGGCTCGCGAAACGGGTACCGGATTCACGCGCACCGTGCAAGCGGATGCGAGCGGACACTACGTGATCCCCAATCTTCGTCCGACTCGCTATGCCATCACGGTCGATGCCAAGGGCTTTCGCACGTTCACTCAGCGGGGCGTTGTGCTCCTCGCCAACCAGGCGGCCACGGTGGACGTGCGGCTGCAGCTCGGCTCGGCCGTGCAGTCGGTAACTGTGACCGGCAATGCCACCCAGGTGAACACCACCACCGCGACCCTGAATGATGTGGTCGGGCAGGCGCGCGTTGTCGATTTACCTCTGAACGGGCGCGATGCCGCGCAGTTGATCAACCTGGTGGCCGGCGCGAGCGGCGCGTCGCCAACTACTGTGACCTCGCAAGGGTCGCTTCCGGGATCGGTTTCCCCGCATATCAACGGCTCGCGCGACAACCAGACCAGCTACGTGCTGGATGGGGCTAACTTCCTCGACCAGTACTACAACACGAATATCCCGTTTCCGTTCCCCGATGCGCTTCAGGAATTCAGCGTGCAGACGCATGACTACAGCGCGCGTTACGGCGAGAACGCCGGCGGCGTGGTGAACGTGGTGACGAAGAGCGGCACCAATGAGCTGCACGGTGACGCGTTTGAATTCGTCCGCAACTCGGTCTTCAATGCACGCAACTTCTTCGCGAAAGGTGTCGATCCGCTGGACCGGAATCAGTTTGGCGGCACTATCGGCGGCCCGGTGGTGATTCCTCACGTCTACAACGGTCGCGACCGCACGTTCTTCTTTTTTGGCTACCAGGGAGAGCGCTACCGCGATATCGGAACCGCCAGCCATGCCGTTGTGCCGACCACGGCTGAGCTGAGCGGCGACTTCAGCGGCGCGGGAGTCACGGTGGATGATCCGCTTACGGGAAAGCCTTTTTCAGGTAACATGATCCCTACCAGCCGGTTCGATCCCGCCTCGCTTGGCCTGGAGAAGTTCCTGCCGCAGTCAGCTAACGGCAGCGTGTTCTTCAATAAGCCCACGGACCAGAACATCGACCAATACATCGTCCGAGCGGATCACAAGCTGGGCAGCAAGGACAGCTTGACCGGGCGGTATTTCCGCGACCACGTCGTTCTCCAGCCGCAGAATCCTGCGGGCGATATTCTAGGCTACTCGATGGGCTACGACATCCCGGTCGAGAACGTCATGATCCAAGAGACGCACACGTTCAAACCGAACCTGCTGAACCAGGCAAGCTTTCAGTATTCCACCGTCCCAATTGCGAAGACCGCGCCCGCCAATTCGCCGAGCGTGGCGACTTTTGGAGTAAAGCTGCCGTGGCTGCCCGCGCAGCCGTGGATTCAGAACATCAACATCAGCGGCTTCTTTGCGGTGAATGGCGGCGCGGCGGGACCTTTCAATGCCGGCGATTTCGGCTGGTCCGATGACCTGAGCTGGGTGCGGGGCCGGCACAATCTCGAATTCGGGTTCAGCGTGGATCGCGCTCGCGTGGATCTGGGCGACGTTTACCTGGCACAGGGCCAGTTCACGTTCACGTCCGATGTCACCAACTACGCGCTCGCGAGTTTCCTTCTCGGCAAGCTGCGCACGTTTACGCAGGGATTCGGTGAGTTCAAAAACAATCGGGACACCTTCTGGTCGTTTTACGCCAACGATTCGTTCCACGCCACGCGCCGCTTGACGCTGGATTACGGGCTGCGCTACGAGCCGTACTTCCCCTGGAAGGAAATCAAGGGCCGGGCGGAGCAGTTCAGGTCGGCCGATTATTATAGCGGTGTGCATTCGACGGTCTTTCCGAACGCGCCGCCGGGGCTGCTGTTTCCGGGTGATCCCGGTGTGCCGTTTGACGGCGTGACGGGCAACTATGCCGATATCGCTCCGAGGGCCGGGTTCGCCTACGACCTCACCGGCAACGGTAAAACCAGCATTCGCGGCGGCGCGGGCTTCTACTACGACACGCGGACGGCGGGCGTGATCAATAACCGGTTTGCGGATATCACGCCGTTCAGCCCGCAGGTGACGCTCACCGATCCCACGGGCCCGTTCAGCGATCCGGTCCTCGGCTATTCGGCCTACCCGTTCCCAGCGTCGTATCCGCCCCCAAGCAGTGCGGCATTTCCGCCTCCCGTGCTGGTGATCACCTACGATCCTTCTACCAAGTACCTGGTTCCGCTGACCTACCAGTGGGACTTTGCCTTGGAGCGCCAGCTCGCTCCCAACTGGATGCTTCAGGCCGCCTACGTCGGCTCCCAATCGATCCATCAAAAAGAGACGATCCAATTGAACCCGGCAGTCTATATCCCAGGAAGCAAGCTGTCGACGGACCAGCGGCGCATTTTCCAGGGATATTCAGGGATTGCCATGGACGGGCAGGACGTCAACTCCAACTTCAATGCCCTCGAAGTCACGCTCAAGAAGCAGATGACCCGGCGCCTGAGCCTCACCGCTGCCTATACCTACTCGAAAGCGCTCGACGACATTCCGAACGGCGGCAACAACAACGACATCAACTCCGACTCATCCTCGGCTCTGCCGTGGAACTCGCCGTACCGTCATCAGTTCGATTACGGACCATCGGGCTTCAATAATACGCATCGGCTGGTGGTTTCCTACGTGTGGATGCTGCCCACGCTCTCCGGCGCAAATGCGTTCGCGCGAGAGGCGCTCGGCAGTTGGGAGTTCACCGGGATTGCGAGCGTTCAGTCCGGCAGCCCGTTCACGGTGACCGCCGGCAAAGACCAGTCCAACACCGGCCTGGGCCAGGACCGTGCCGTCCAAGTTGCGGGCGTGAGCCCATTCAGTTCGGGGCCTTGCGCCAAGAGCGCGCCGTGCGTGAATTACCTGAATCCTGCGGCGTTTGATCTTCCCGTGGTGGGCACGTTCGGCACGCTCGGCAAAGACAGCTTCTACGGTCCGAGCTCGTGGTTCTGGGATATGGGGCTGTTCAAGAACTTCGCGATCTCGGAGCG
>JBOGKE010000124.1:0-6331 GCA_050745265.1 Terriglobia bacterium | reverse complement strand
CCGAGGATCTCGGCCGCTTGCCACCAGGTGATCTTCTTGGCCAGCGCCCGCAAAATCACTTCTTGCACTTTCATCGCCCGCTCCTGAACGGTTCCATCGTAGTAGCTCATGTCGCCTCCGACATGAACCTCTACCATGCCCCGCCTGAAAAGCGGACATTTCACTCGCTAATTGAACCGGACATATCATGTGCTAACAACACCGCGCGATACGCGTTCTTGACGCTCCCGCCGACGGTATGCTATAAGTCCCTCTTAGGCTGGCGAGGTACTCTCTCTCCTGTTCAGTCATCCTTAATTACATATCGGTACATCACGGGCGACATCGCACCTCGGTCCGAGGAAGCGGAGCGTCCCCGGAGTTGAATTTGCCGGAGGCTAATTTTGCCGGAGGTTAATTTGCCGGAGGTTATTTTGAAGGACCACGAGGTTCTTGGCGTCACGAAAGGCGTGACGAACATCGCGCCACCCCTCCCCGAATCCCGGGAAACTCAGCCCGAACCAGGAAGCGCCCCAGGCGCGGGCGCCGTTTCCGGAGCGCGATGGCGCGGAGATGGCGCGCCAGGCCGCCGGCTGACCCGCTTGTCCGCCGTGCTGCTCGGAATCGTGGGCTTGCTCTTCGCAAGCGCTGTCGGCGCGTATGCGCAGGCGCCCGGCGGGGTGAGCGGCGAAGCCAATTTAAGGCTTCCGGACTTCACCAAGGTGCAGTTCCTAGGAATGGACGGCCACCGCCTGCTGATGTACGGCATCCTCTTCTGCATCTTCGGCCTGATCTTCGGACTCGTCATCTACAGCCGACTCCGCAACCTGCCCGCGCACGAGTCGATGAAGGAGATGTCGCAGATCATCTGGGAAACCTGCAAGACATACCTCGTGAACCAGGGGAAGTTCCTCTTTTTGCTTTGGATCTTCATCGCTGCCGTCATTCTGATCTATTTCGGCGCGCTCCTTCATTTCGACGCGACGCGAGTGGGCATTATCCTCGCGTTCAGCATCTTCGGCATTTGCGGAAGCTACGGCGTGGCCTGGTTCGGAATCCGGGTGAACACGTTTGCGAACTCGCGCACCGCGTTTGCGAGCCTGCGTGGCAAACCGTTTCCGCTGTATGAAATCCCTATCCGGGCGGGCATGAGCATCGGCATGATGCTGATCAGCGTCGAGCTCCTGATGATGCTGATCATTCTGCTGTTCGTGCCGGGCTCGTACGCCGGGCCCTGCTTCATCGGCTTCGCCATTGGCGAATCTCTGGGCGCGGCGGCGCTGCGCATCGCCGGCGGCATCTTTACCAAGATCGCCGACATCGGCGCCGACCTGATGAAAATCGTTTTCAAGATCAAGGAAGACGACGCGCGGAATCCCGGCGCCATCGCCGACTGCACGGGCGATAATGCGGGCGACTCGGTGGGACCGAGCGCGGACGGATTTGAAACCTACGGCGTCACCGGCGTCGCGCTGATCGCCTTCATTCTGCTGGGCGTCCGCAGCTCCGTGGTGCAGGTGCAGTTGCTGGTATGGATCTTCGTCATCCGCGTCGCCATGCTGGTCGCGGCCGCCGCGGCGTACTATATCAATCAGTGGTGGGCCAAGCTCCGCTACGCCAAGGCGGACGAGATGAATTTCGAAGCGCCGCTTACCACGCTCGTCTGGCTTACCTCGTTCGCCTCCATCGGGCTCACCTTTCTCGTCTCCTGGATTATCGTTCCCGTCGTCGCCGGCAATTCGTCTTTGTGGTGGAAGCTCTCGATCATCGTCTCGTGTGGCACGCTCGCCGGCGCCATCATTCCCGAGCTGGTGAAGGTATTCACCTCGACCGAATCGCGCCACGTGAGGGAAGTTGTCGCGTCGGCGCGCGAGGGCGGCGCGTCGCTCGATATCCTTTCGGGCTTCGTCGCCGGCAACTATTCGAGTTATTACCTGGGCCTCGTCATGGTGATTCTGATGGCGATCGGCTCGTGGGTGAGCGTGCGGGGACTCGAGGGCATCATGCTCGCGGCGCCGGTTTTCGCGTTCGGCCTAGTCGCCTTCGGATTCCTGGGCATGGGACCCGTCACCATCGCCGTCGATTCCTACGGACCCGTCACCGACAATGCCCAGTCCATCTACGAGCTGTCGCTGATTGAACAGGCTCCGGGGGTGCGCGAAGAGGTGCGGCGGGACTACGGCGTCGAGGTAAATTTCGAGCGCGCCAAGGAGATGCTCGAGGCGAACGACGGCGCCGGCAACACGTTTAAGGCCACGGCGAAACCCGTGCTTATCGGCACCGCCGTGGTCGGCGCGACGACGATGATCTTCTCGATCATTATGGCGCTCACTTACGGGCTCACCCAGAACGTCAGCAAGCTTTCGCTGCTCAACGCGCCCTTCGTTCTCGGCCTGGTCACGGGCGGCGCGGTGATTTACTGGTTCACGGGCGCCTCGGTGCAGGCCGTGACCACCGGCGCCTATCGCGCCGTCGAGTTCATCAAGGCGAATATTCACCTCGAAGGCATCGAAAAGGCGTCGGTGAGCGACAGCAAGAAAGTGGTGGCGATCTGCACGGAGTACGCGCAGAAGGGCATGCTCATCATCTTCATCGCCGTGTTCTTTGCTACCCTGGCGTTCGCGTTTGTCGATCCCTTCTTCTTCATCGGCTACCTCGTTTCGATCGCCATTTTCGGTCTTTACCAGGCGATCTTCATGGCGAACGCGGGCGGAGCGTGGGACAACGCCAAGAAAATTGTCGAGGTGGAGCTGAAGCAGAAGGGCACGCCGCTGCACGATGCGACGGTGGTGGGCGATACGGTGGGCGATCCCTTCAAGGACACATCTTCAGTGGCGCTGAACCCGATCATCAAGTTCACCACGCTCTTTGGGCTGCTCGCGGTGGAGCTGGCTGTGCGCCTCACGGCCCAAACCGGCGGGCTGCTCACGCACATTTTTGCGGCGATATTCTTCGTCATCTCGTTTTTCTTCGTCTACCAGTCCTTCTACGGGATGCGCATTCGTAAGGCCGTCGAAGCAGAAGCGCCGTCGGATACGGAGCGCGACAAGACCGCCGTGGGCGTGAAGTAGCGGGCCTTCTCGCGCCTGGGTCGTGAGCTCGACGGCTCCGATTGCAGGCCCTTGCATGAGGCTGAAAAACTCTTCGAGCCTGTCATGCTGAGCCGAGCGAAGCATCTCGGGCGTTTGCAATCAAGAGAACACAGAGGTCCTTCGTCGGCCCGCGCGGCGGGGGCTCCTCAGGATGACAGTTTCGCGTGTTTTTTCAGCATCCTCCTGGATCAAACTAATTCGGCGCGATTTTTAGTACCGTCCTACTCGATTAAAGTCGGTTTTGGTGACGATTTTGGTTTGCCCCGCCTGTGGCCACGATGCTCCGGCCGGCGACGTGTTCTGCTCGTACTGCGGCGCTCGCCTCGCCGCAGGTTCCTCGCGTCGCGGCGCCCCGCCCCGTTCGGCTCCCCAGTCCCGCAGCAAGAACTGGTTTGATCGCGCCGCTGCCGCCATCGAAGGCTTTTGGCAGCGTGTGACGGAGGGCATCGAAATCCAGGAGCTGTGGACGCGCTTCCGGGTTGAGGCGCGGTCGAGCTACGCGCTCTTTTCGCGAGATGTTGTCTGGGAGCGTGGCCGCGACGAAAGCCGGTGGAAACGCGACGTGCGAATTGCGCGGACCTTCTTCTGGGCCGTCGTGATGAAGCTTTCTCCGTCGCGGCGAATTCTGCTTCTCATCGCGCTCGCGCTGTTTGTGCTCGCCCTCGCCGACGAACAGCCGTTCGAATGGCTGCTGACGGTCTTGGCGGTGGCTCTGCTGCTGACCCTTGAGCTCGCCGATCGCGTGGTCATGAAGCGCGATCTCGAAATCGCGCGCGAGATTCAGAACTGGCTGGTGCCCAAAGCTCCCCCCGAAGTCGCCGGCGTCGATATTGCGTTTGCTACACGCCCCGCGAACACAGTCGCCGGAGACTACTATGACGCATTCCTGCGTCCGGTGATGGATGGAGCCGCGCCGCCCGCGGCAGCAGGACATTCCCCCGATCGTCTCGCGCTGGTGGTCGCGGATGTAGCGGGCAAAAGCGTTCCGGCAGCCCTCCTGATGGCAACGTTTCAGGCCAGCTTGCGTACGCTCGCCGCTGCCCCCGTGCCTCTGCTCGACCTCGTCGCGCGCCTCAACCAGTACGCCTGCGCCCACAGCCTGGGCGGCTTGCGATACACGACGGCGTTTTTCGCCGAGTTTGACACCGCAAGCCGCACGCTCGCTTACGTCAACGCAGGCCACAACTATCCCATGCTCTTTCGCGCCGCCGGCGGCTTCGATCGCCTGGAAACGGGAGGCTTGCCGCTCGGAATCCGGCAGGACGCAAGCTACCAGTCCGCCACGCTGGTTCTCGACCCCGGTGACGAGCTGGTGGTGTTCACCGACGGATTGGTCGAAGCCGTGAACGAGAGGGAAGAGGAATTTGGCGAGATGCGGCTCCTCGAGCTGCTGAATACCGTCCGCGACGGCAGCAGCGCCGAGCAACTCAGCCGGATAATGGCAGGCGTCGAAGCGTTCGTCGGCGCTGCGCGCCAGCACGACGACATCACGTGCTTATTGCTGCGCGCCCGGTAGCGTGATCCGCTTTCCCGGACTCGCCGCTGACAGCGTTGGCGGTGGACTGCAATGAGCCGCGCGATTTTTCGCTTGACACGCGGCGCGATTGCAGCTATTTATAAATAGGGAGCCAGTGAGCTCCTCCGCTAACTTGTTAGGAAGTTTAAAATGCCTATCTCGAAGGAAGGTAATACGATCCAGGACCTTGAAAAGGCCTTGGAGAAAAATCTCGCTGGTCTCCCGATCGCACCTCAGGGATATCGACCGGTCGTTGAACTGCTGGAAAACGGACGCAAAAAGCGCCGCACCGCATCCGCGCTGAGTTGGTCTGCGAAAACTGGCGAGGTGCGGATTCGTTTTGAACAAGCCCGTCGACCATCCGACGAGGTTTCGCCAGAGTCGCCGGGCCTCGGGAAGGACGAAAAGACGAAATCCGGTGAAGTCACTCCGCTGCTTCCGCCCCCCGTCGCAGCGGCGGCGCCGGACCGGCGCTTGCCGGGATTGCTGAAAGCTCTTGAGGATGCCGAGACCGCGCCCGGGCGGATGTTTGTGGCGCTCAAGTGGTTCCGGGATGAATATCTACCTTCCACTGGCGTGGACTGGGCGCAGAATCGTGAAGAACGGCAAGACGTTCTTACCAGAGGGATCCAAGCCGGATGGATTCTAACTGGCAAGGTTGCCAACCCGAAGGCGCCACCCTACCCGACGACTACCATTCGTCTGAATCGGCAAAAACAGCCGGCCAGCGCTCCGGCAATCCGCTTTCGCCCCGTGCCGATCTCAGGAGAGCCGCTCTCGCGAACGATCCTGCTGGATCGGGGCGCACGCTGACACTCTATTTCCTGGAGTCGAGCGCGCTCGCCAAGCTATTCGTCCAGGAAAAGGGGTCGGACGAGCTGATCACGCTAGTTGAGCCGTTATCGCAGCCCCAAAAGGTAGTCTCGACACTGGCGGGCGTGGAGGTGCATTCTGCCATCAGGCGGCGTGAGCGGGCGGGCGAGCTCGCGCCTGCTCACGCCGCAGAGGCCCTTGTGATCTTGGCAGCCGAGCTTGCGCGAATGACGGAGCAGCCGGTGAACCCGCTGGTGATCGACGCCGCTCGGCAAATGCTCGACAATCACCCCTTGCGCGCGCTGGATGCCATCCAACTTGCCAGTTGCTGGGCGGTCCGTGCCGTAAGCGGGATCAACGACCTTGTTTTCGCCACTTCCGACAAAGCGCTGCTCCAAGCTGCTGCTGCTGAAGGATTCCAGGTCCTGGACCCGGCATCCCGTGGGCATTTTACCCCCTCCTAGCGCCACGCGCTCTCTCCCCCGCTGGCACCGACAATTCGCGCGTCAAATGTGCGGACGCTTTGGCTGCATCCGGAACGCTTCGAGAAGTTCGCTGCTCCGGCTGACTCGGATAGCTGCCCCGGGCGAGCCGTTGCCCACCTGCAGCGGCTTCCATAACGCTTCGAGCCTCGCTGTCGGCGCCATGCTCAACCTCCGCCCGCGCCGCGCTTTCTCAGCCTCGCTCCTCGATAAACCAATAGTCTGTGTGCGGCGATTTCCCTTTTCGCTCATGCCAGAGCGCAACGTCGTTGTAAACTGAATGAGACCTCGGGCCTGTAGCTCAGATGGATAGAGCAACGGTTTCCTAAACCGTAGGTCGGGAGTTCGAATCTCCCCAGGCCTACCATGTTTTTCAACAAGTTAGCCGGAAGTGGGGAAATCGACGAGTACAAGTTGGTACAACTTAAGATCTCACGCATTCAAGAGCA
>JBOGKE010000123.1:0-15173 GCA_050745265.1 Terriglobia bacterium | reverse complement strand
GTGCGCCACCCGGCTATGTCGGGTACGAGGAGGGCGGCCAGTTCACCGAGGCCGTCCGACGACGGCCCTACCAGGTGGTTCTGCTGGACGAGATCGAGAAGGCCCACCCGGACGTCTTCAACGTCCTGTTGCAGGTGCTGGACGACGGACGGATCACCGACGCGCAGGGGCGCACGGTGGATTTCAAGAACACCATCATCATCATGACCTCAAATATCGGGGCTCGGTACCTGGAACGGCGCAGTCACCTGGGCTTCCAGTCGGCGAACGCGGAACTGACCGACAAGAAAATTGAGTCGATGGTGATGAGCGAAGTGAAGCGGCTCTTCAACCCGGAATTCCTCAATCGCCTGGACGAAGTCATTATCTTCAACGCGCTGAGCGACGACGATCTGCTGCAAATCATCGACCTGCTGGTGGCGGGGATCAATACGAATCTCGCCCAAAAGAACATCTCCATCAGCCTCGCGCAGAACGCCGCGCGCTGGATTCTGGAGAAGACTTGCACCGACCGGTCTTACGGAGCGCGGCCGCTCCGCCGCGCCCTGCAGAAGCATCTCGAGGACCCGCTTTCGGAAGCTCTCATCCAGGGCGAGATTCAGACTCCGGCCGTGCTCGAAGTAATCGTGGGGAGCGAGGGACTGTACTACCGGCCCGTAAACGACAGTCTCGTCACCGCCACGCCGCTGTCGCATTGAGTGATCCGACTGGAGGCGCGCCCAATCTGCATCGGCTGCATCCGTCCCGCTGAAAGTTGATACTACCCGGCCATCCCCATGAAGGCGATCGTCTTCTAAGATAGAGCATTCCGTCCCCGACAGTCTCAACGCGCGGCAGGCGGATTTACAATCTCGAACACGCAGTAAAGGGGAAGCACTGCGCTTTGCAACTCTATTAGGGTCTTGGAAAAGGCCTTGCTGGTTTGTAGTTTTTGCGCTGTGGGCGGCGTGTCTCTTGCCGGCTTGGGCGCTGTGCGCACAGGCAAATCCCGCGGCTCCACAAGCCTCGCCGCCGGCGACCCAGCAGAGCCCATCGTCAAAAGGAAAGCGTCAGACTCAGCAGAAGCCGCAGAGTCCGCCTCCCCCGCCGCCGAAAATTCAGCTTGGCAATCCCGGCATCGCTCCCGCGCAGGGCGCCCAAACGCCAACGCAAGCGCCTCCGCCCGGGCAGATTCAACTCCAGGCGCCCGGCACCGCCCCCACAACTCCGAAACCGCAGCAGCCCGCCCGCCAAGCGCAAACGATCGTCACGAAAATTGAGTTCCGCGGCAACAGGCGCTATCAAAGCTCGGCGCTGATAGCCCGCATCTTCACACGGCCCGGAAGCGTTTACGATGTGAACGACGTCGAGCGGGACTTCATGGCACTTTGGAACACGGGCTATTTCGATGACATCCGCGCCGTGGCCACAGACGATCCCAAGGTGAAGAACGGAAGGATTATCACCTTCTACGTCCTCGAGAAGAAACTGGTGCGAAGCATCGACTACAAAGGGATGAGCTCGGTGAGCGTCTCGGACGTGATGGACCGTTTCCGGCAGGAGAAGGTCGGGCTCTCCGTAATGTCTCAATACGACCCGGTCAGCATCAAGCACGCCGAGGTGGTTCTCGAGGAGATGCTTTCGGAAAACGGACGCCAGCTCGCCACGGTGACGGCGCGCACGCGCGATATTCCGCCCGATTCGGTCGCGCTGACGTTTGTGGTCGTCGAAGGTCCCAAGGTGAAGCTGGGGAAGATCAGCTTTACCGGGAACACGGCCTTTTCCAAATCGCGGCTGATCGAGGCCATGAAGTATTCGAAGCCCATCGGTCTGCCGCCGTGGTTCTGGATCTTTCACCGCACCTACAATCACGATAAAGTCGAGGCGGACCTCGAGCAGATCCGGGAGCTGTACCGCAATCACGGCTACTTCTTCGCGCTGCCGGGCCCCGAGCCGATCGTCCACACCGTAGAGACTCACCGCCGCTTCCCGTTCCTACTGTTCGGCAAAGGCCGGGGGCGCCGGGTGGATATCACGATCCCGATCCAGCAAGGGCCGCAGTACCGTCTGGGCCGCTTTGATATCCGGGGCAATCATCTGTTCAAAGAAGCTGTGCTGAAGCGGGTGCTCGGGATGAACACGGGCGATCTCTTCGACGCCAGCAAGCTTCAGAATGCGCTCAAGAACTACACGAAACTCTACGGCGATTACGGTTATATCAATTTCACCGCGAATCCGGATATCGAGCCCGACCGCGTCCGGCACGTGATCAATCTCGCGCTCGACTTCGATGAAGAGCACCAGTACATGGTCCATCGGATTAATTTCATCGGCAACACCAAGACGCGGGACGAGGTGATCCGCCGTCAAGTTTTGCTGTCCGAAGGTTCGGTCTTCAACACGGCCTATTGGGATTTGAGCATCTACCGCATCAACCAACTGGGTTACTTCGATCCGATCAAGCCGACCTCGCCGGACGCCACGGGTCCGGGAAAATACGTAGGCGTCACGGTGGTGCAGAACCCGGACAACCACACGGTAGACCTCGACGTGAAGCTGAAGGAAAAAAGCCGTAACTCGATCGGCTTCTCCGGCGGTATCAGCGGTATCGCCGGAAATTTCTTCGGGGCGAATTACGCGACGCAGAATTTCCTCGGCCTGGGCGACACGCTCAGCATCAGCGGCCAGTTCGGCACGTTTGTCGACGCGGCTTCGATCGGCTTCACCGTGCCGTACCTGTTCAATCGCCCTATGACTGCCGGAGCGACGCTGTTCCTGAACGATTACCATTTCGACGAGCTGCAGCAATATGGGGCGCTGTTCGGGGCCAATCTCAAGAACCTGCACAACACGCTGCTCGGCCAGACCTATTTCCAGAATTACCAGCAGAACTCGAAAGGGTTCACGGTGTTCGCGCAGTATCCGCTGCGGCACACTTTCGCGCGCCTCGGGCTGACCTACACGTACAGCGTAAGCAGCCTCCAGACGTTCAGCGCGGCTTCTCAGACGCTTTTCGAATCGCTCGCCTACGGGCAGTTCGCCGGTCCCAACCAGTTGCGCGGCATCACGCAAAGCCAGGTCTCGCCGACCTACTTTTACAACAATGTCGACAATCCGATTAATCCGCATCGCGGCAAATCGATTTCGCTATCGCTCGCGTTTTCGGGGAGCATTCTCGGCGGCAACGTGAATACGGTGACGCCCACCCTCGACGTCAAGTACTACCACCCGATCTACCACGGCAAAAACACGCTGGCGTTCCACTTCGAAGCGTCGACGATTTCAGGGTATGCCGGCAAGGTGCCGCCGCCGTTTCAGCGTTTCTACATGGGCGGTCAATACGATATTCGCGGGTTCAACGTGTATAGCATCAGCCCGGTGATTTTCTTCCCCACCGTTGGGCAGGTTTGTAATCGCGACGCCGCCGGCAACGCCATCTGGGCTACCGGCGCGAACGGAGCGCGGCTGGTGGGGACGTGCGGATCGTTCACGAATTTCCCCTATAACACCATCGAGGTGCCCGGCGGCGACACGATGGGTCTGTTCAGCTTCGAGTATCGTATTCCGATTTTCACACAGGACGTGACGCTCGCCTTCTTCGACGATACGGGCGACTCCTGGATCATGCGGCCGAGCCAGCTCAAGCTGCAGCCGAACGCGCTGTCGGCGCTCACCAGTGAATTCCCGTACTTCAACGTTCCCACAAAGCATCTGGAGCCTGTTTCGGGCCTGAATTTCCATCCGCGCAGCTCGGCCGGCGTCGCGCTTTACGTCAATCTTCCGGTTGTTCACGCGCCGATTGAGGTCTACTACGGTTACAATTGGCTGCGGCTGAAGAACGTGTACGCGACGCCGCCCCAGGACCTTCCGCCCATTGCGCTGTTCCCGAACGTCGCCACTTACGATTCGGTGCTGCCTTATTTCGAGCGGCAGGTGTTTTCCGAGCCTCACGGCCTGGCAGGATTCACCGTGCAGCGGTCGTTCTGATCCTGCGTCCGGCGGAAGTGAAGTGGTATGATTTCACAAAAGGAGTTTGCATGAGAAACATGATTGCTAAATTAACGGCTGCGGCCTGCATCCTGGCGGCTCCGGCCCTGATGTTCGGTCAAGCTGACAGCGTTCCTATGAAGATTGGCGTCATCGATCTCCAGCAGGCGATCGCCGCCACGCAGGAAGGTAAGCGCGATCTGTCGCAGCTTCAGCAGAAGTACGCCAAGCGGCGGGCGGACCTGCAAACGCAGGACAAGGAGATCGCGGCGATCCAGGACCGCTTGCAGAACCAGACCAGTATGCTCAGCGACGCGGAGAAGTACGCGCTCGAGCGGCAGCTTAACGACAAGCAGCGCATGTTCAAAGAAGGCCAGGACGATTACCAATACGACACGCAAGAAGACGAGCAGGAAGTCGTGGCCACGGTGGGTCAGAAGATGATGAAGCTGGTCAATCAGTACGCCACGCAGAATCACTTCGCGCTGATCATTTCCAATCAGCAGAACCTGGTGTTGTACGCGTCGAGCCCGGTCGATATCACGCAGCCTCTGGTCAAACTCTACGACAGCACCTATCCCGCGACCGCATCCGCGACCTCGAGCTTGAAGTCGGCCCCGCCGGCCGGCACGGCGCGCCATTAATGTACTCGTCTGGACGTTCCTTTACATTCAATCTGCTCCATCCGCGAATGTAGCGCCGGGCTTTAGCCCGGCACGTGTAGCCCTAAAGGGCCGCGCTACTGCAAACACCAAAGGCCGCGGACCTCAACTATGGAGGGCGCTGCTGCTCGCCGCCTGAAAACAAAAACCCCCGAGAAACGTCTCGGGGGTTTTTCAGCACCAACCGCCGTTCACATCCACTGATCGAGGAGCGCCCGGCCCTTTTTCGCGAGCTCGGGTTATCTTCCCGAGCCGGTGCCGGAACTCGTGGTCGTAGAATGCTTCTTCTTCTTGTGGTGTGTCTTGCTGTGCTTCTTTTTCTTGGGCATCGTCGTGCTTGAGCTCGAGCCCGTATCCTGCGCGCCAGGTGCGGCAAAAACAGGCACGCTCAGCGACACTGCCAGAGCCAACGTGAACAACGCAGCCAAAAGTTTCTTCATATTAGGTTGCAACCTCCGTTTGATTGGAATCCATCGGTTTTGGAGCACGCCGCAGGCCAAACGTACTCTGGCGAGGGATTATAACATAATCCCGGTCCGCATCAAGCGCTTCCCGGTTCGTGCCAGAACGCGTGCGATCCTCGCCCTGTGCCGCTCGAAGCCTCTGCTACACCATTCGGTGCATGATGTGCACGATATCGGGCGCGTGGCATGAGGGCAAGCTCTTCCACATCCGGTGATTTTCAGAACGTGCCGCTATCTGCCGCCGGGCTGGCGCGCGGCGTCCGTACCGAGCGCAATGACGAAATACGCGGCGTTCGACCGGCCCGTGTTCACGATCCCGTGCAGGACGCCCGAATCAACGTAAGCGACCGAACCCGGGCCGAGCTCCGTTTTGTTTCCCGCCAGGGTCACGGTCACCGTGCCTTCGCGGATGAGAAAAATCTCCTCGTGGACGTGGCGGTGGGGCGGATGCGGCCGCGCGCCGGGTTCGAGCTCGGTTTCGTGCAGCTCGATGTGAAAGCCTGAGTGCGTCTCGCCGTTGAGCACGGGCCAGGATTTACTGCCGTCATGATGCTGTGCAGTGAGGTGCCCGAATGGGTACGCTTTGGCCGGCAATTCGGCGCCCTCCGCGCGAGTCGCCAGCGAGACAGCGGCGAGCGCCGGCGCGAGCAAACACAACTCTCTTCTCGAAACATTCATCTCATTCCTCCGCTGAGTGCATCGTTCGCGAGGTTCTTCGCCACAGCTGAAGGCGAGCGCGAGAACGTTTTGCCCTTAATTAATGCAATGAATCGATTCAAATTGCAAGCTGCGTGCGGCCGACCGCGTCTGTTGAGCGCATGAAGGCGCCGTCTTTGGGCCGCCTGGGGGATTCAGTCGGCGCGGCGGAAACAGCGCGGTGCTCGGAAAACGTGCAGAATCATGCTATTCTGCCTTTCGTCAGTGGAAACATACTCACTCTATGGAGGCTCTTCTTGAGCATTGAAACCGTGGTAACGCAGTTAAAGGAAGAACGGACGCGCCTGGACCGCGCGATCGAGGCGCTGGAGTCGCTGGGCTCGCGCGATTCGCGAGCCGCCGATGGCAAGAACACGGCGAGCGCCGCGACGCCGGCGCGCAGAAAGCGCGGCCGCCTCACGGCTGCCGGCAGACGGCGGCTTTCTGAATTGATGACGCAGCGCTGGGCTGAGAGGCGAAAGCAGCAGCCGAAAAAGCACGGCAAGGGCTAGGTCGTTGAAGCGGCATTGTTCGCGCGGGCAGGCGCAGGCCCGAGGGTGGACCGGCGCCGGCGATTTTCTGCGTTGAGCTCGGGCGACCCGGCGGGTCGCCCCTACTTGAGGACCTCGCGCATACCTGGCGCCTGCATTCAGCCGCTAGGAGAGCACAAAGAAGGGGAATCACATGTCACGCAGACTGGCGATTCCGCTGGCGGCGTTGTTCCTCGCGTCAGCGGCTTCATTGGCCTCGGGCGCACCGCCGTGCCTGACCATCTATAACCAGAACTTCGCCGTGGTCCGGGTTGAAGTGCCGCTTGACCTGAAAGCCGGGATCAACCACGTCGAGCTCACCGGCATCACCGATTATCTCGAGCCCGATTCCGTAATCCTGCGCGATCCCACCGGCAACAATCCGTTTCGCATCGTTGAGCAGAACTACCGTGGCGATCCTGTTTCGCAGGATCTGATGCTCCAGCTCTACGAAGGCAAGGAGATTGATTTCCTGGTCACCACCAACGGCCACACCGAAGTGGTTCACGGCAAGATTGTCCGCGCCGGCTACGTCCCGCCGCCGCAGCGCTACTATTATCCGCAGCCCTACGGCGCGCCGCAGCCGTTTTCGCCGCAGCCGCGGCAGCCCATCATCGAAGTGAACGGCGAACTGCGGTTTTCTCTTCCCGGCGAGCCGCTATTCCCGGCGCTCACGCAGGGGAGCATCCTCAAGCCCGTGCTGAGCTGGTCCATCGCAAGCGCAGGCGCCGCGCATGTCGATGCCGAGCTGAGTTACATCACCGAGGGTCTCGACTGGGACGCCACGTACAACGTGATCGAGCCGTTGAACAGCCAGGCGCTCAATCTGCTCGGATGGGTCACAATCCACAACGTCAGCGGGAAAGCGTTCACCGACGCTCAGGTGAAGCTGGTGGCGGGTACGGTAAACAAGCTTCAGGCCCAGGCGGGCCCGAGTTTCCGTACCGGCTACGCTGCCGGCGTCGGCGGTGTCGTGGGGGGCGTCCCCGCGGCACCGCTGGTCACGCAGCAGCCGTTTGACGAGTATCACCTCTACGAGCTCCACCGGCCCGTAACACTGCGCGACCGCGAGACGAAGCAAGTCGAGTTCATTCGCGCGAGCGGCGTTCAGTCAGACGTTTACTACGTCTACGACGGCCTTCGCATTCCTCCCAATCGCTACAACGGCTGGAACACGGACATGATCCGCCAGAACCGCGAGTTTGGAACCGAATTCACGCGTGACGTGCGTGTGATGCGCGAATTCGTCAACGCCTCCACAAACCACCTGGGAATTCCGCTTCCCGCCGGCCGGATGCGTTTCTACCGTGAGGACCAGGATGGCAATCTCGAATTTCTGGGCGAGAACGACATCTCGCATACATCGTCCAACGACACCGTCAGCGTCTACACGGGCAGCGCCTTTGATTTACGCGGCGAGCGGACGCGCACGAATTACAGCATCGACACGTTCCGGAGGACGCTCGACGAATCCTTCGAGATCCATCTGCACAATCATAAGGAGCAGCCGGTCGAAATTCGCGTGAGAGAGCATCTCTATCGCGGCGACACGTGGGAGGTCACGGATCACTCGAACGCGTTCGTGAAGACAGACAGCCACACCATCGAGTTTCGCGTCGAAGTGCCGCCCGGGGGCGAGAAGGTCGTGACATACACGGTGCACTACACGTGGTGAGAAAACGCCGATACGGCCTGATATGGCCGGAGGCGGCCGCGATGCTGTTCCTGCTTATGCCCGGCCGCGCGCTCGCTGCATCGCGTTCCCAAGCTGATTTAACGCCGATCACCATGACCGCACGGGATTCGACCGGCACGGTCTGGGGAGTTGGCCCCGGGCCGGGAGGCCTTTACCGCTGGTCGGGCGACCACTGGTCGGCCGTTTCCGGCGGAACACGCGAGACGGGATTTGCATCCGGCGCGTGGCCGGGGCCGGATGGCGGGGTGATCATTGTCTGGCAGCAGGGGCCTTCCGCGACGGTCACTTGGCGGCGCGGCGGCGAATCGAACGTCCTCGGCGATTTTGACGGCACCCTGCGCAACCGGTGGATTTTCGCCACCGAGCACAACGGCGTTTGGCTGACGGCGAATAGCGCGAGCATCTACCATCTCGCGAGTGACGGCCATTTTCGAGCGGTGTATACGCTTCAACCCGATCAGTTTTTCCCCTATCGCAACCCGCTCGGCCGAGGGACCTTTTACTGGCCGTTCCTGGCGACGCCCGACGGGCAAGGGCGCACGTGGTTCTGGGGCAAGGCGCTATCGCAGCTGTCGAACCGGGCGCCACTCGAGGGCTTTTTGATCTATGACGGCCACAGCTTCGAGTACCATCGGACGATTCCCGGCTTGCCCGACCATCCGATGGAGTTTCTCGGAAGCGATGATGCGACGCATCTTTGGGCGGGTGTTCTCGGCCACGGGCTCTACTCGATCAACACCACCACCCTCACCGCTGCGCCGGTACCCGAGCCGGAAGCTGGCGCGTTCGAGCATGTCCTGCAGGTATTCCAGGCGGGATCCGACACCTACGTGGTCACCGCGCCCGCGAGGCCGGCGGAAGTCGAAACGCTGGAGCATCGCTACACCGCGATGCTGTGGCGCTACGCGAACGGCCAATGGATCAAGGTACTCAACGGCATTGACGATTTACCGGAGCGCCAGCAGGACTTCGACCGTCCCCGGCTGAGCACGCCGGACGGCCTCTGGCTGGGTTCGCACAGCTCTGGCGTTTGGTTCATTCCTGTGCGCGGAGGCGCGCCGGAGCTCGTGAATTGGCGCCAAGGATTCCCGCTCGACTCGGTGGACGATCTCTATAATCTCGGCGGCGGCAAGCTGCTCGCGCTGCAATATCGGCCGGCGCGCAGCTTCGTGGCCGACGCAGCATCGCTTCTGAAACCGGCGAAGCCAGCCGCGAACGTTCAAGTCGTCAATCCGTTTTCGCGCCTGGACACGGATCCGCAGTTCCACGTCTGGGGCTTGCTGAGTGTCAGCGGCCGCGCTCTGAGCGAGTGGGACGGCGAAAAATGGATAGATCATCCGCTACCGGGCAGTCTGAATCCCGGTTGGCTTTCGGGCGCAGACGTGGACGCGCAGGGGCGCATTTGGCTCTTCCCTGGCTGCATCCAAGGCCTGATGGCGATTTATGACCCTCGCCATAGCCACTGGACCACATACGGAGGCTACCAGGATGCTCTCGAAGCGCAGGCGCACCCAGTGCGATTCTTTAACGCCGCCGACGACGGTATGAAGCCGGTATACGGCGCGCGCGGGCAGGTCGTGTTCATGGGAGCGTGCTACGGGATCAACTACTACGACGGCCAACGCTGGTATCTGTGGAACCGGCCCAGTCTTCCGGGGTTGCCTTATTTCTGGGACGGTCCGGCTTTCTTTGATGCGGCGGGCAGACTCGCGGTCGACATCCACCATCAAACATGGGAGCTTGGCGCGGAAGGCGCGTGGCGCCGAACCAGGTATCAGCCCGAGCCGGGGCCGCTCGTTCGGTTCTTTGTTCCCCGGCCTCTCCTGAGCCCGCCTCCTTCGGGCTGCGCGCCGGACCAGGCGAGTTCTCTAGCCCGCGACCGGCTGGGCCGCGCGTGGTGGACGTGGGAAGGATCCGTTTACATGGGCGTGCCGGGCCGGTGCCGGGAGGCGCTCAGCGCGGATCAGTCGCAGCCCTTCATCGACGGCCGCCTCCTCCGGCGCGCGCTCGTTGACCAACGTGGCGGCGTTTTTCTCGAAACGTTGCTCGCAAACTCGCGGCTCGGCGAATACGTTGTGCTCCCTCCGCCGGCAAATTGTCCGCAAATTACGATCAAGCTCGAGAAGCTAGCGCCGGACTCGGTGCGCGCTAAATTCTCTGCCGCGCCGAATTCTCTCTTCGTCTGGCGGATTGACGGAAACGAATGGAGCGCGCCGCAAACGCAGGACGAGGCTGTCATCCGTTCGCTCTCGGCCGGACCGCACGTGATCGAGGCCGATGCGATTGATGAGAGCGTCGAGATCGCCCCCGTTCCCGCTTCGGTCACGATCGATATCGGCGGTAACGAGCAGCAGACGATTGCCGGCCTTGTTTCGCGCCTTATGCACGAGACGACGGACGATCAGCGCCAGGCGGATCTCGATGCGCTCGCAAACCAACCCCCGGCGGACGTGCTCCGCACGTTGCAGGCTGCGCGGCCTGCAGCCGATGCCGCCGTCCGCTGGTGGATCGATGCCGCCATTCAGCAAGCAGAGGACAAGCAGGCCCAGGAAAACAAGCCGTAACGGTGGCGCCGGGCTTCAGCCCGGCATGTCGCGTGGCTGCCGACTGGCGGGCGGTCCCAGCCTTTGGCGGACAGGCGCGCCGCAGAAGCATTTGGAGCCGCTACCGTTTTTGCTTGTCCCCGGCGCGTGGCCGGTGCCAAAATACCCGATTGCCACGCCGGGTTTTTCGCAGCCTGCGGGAAAGGGGAGTGCGTGAAAAGGATTAAGGTGCCGCCGTCGCGGACGGTTCTTGAATTCCAATCCAGCGCGCGTCAATCGCGGGCGCTGACTTGCTTCTTGCTGGCTCTTCTCGCGTTGCCCGTCGCGATCTCAGCGCAGACATCGCCGGACGATTCCGGCTCGCAAGCGGTTAACCCGACGGTCGCAGCTCAGACGGCCCAGGACGTGAAATGGCTTTTTGCGCTCGACGGCCGCCCCGCCAGCCAGCTCGCCGCGGATAAGCGATTCGAGCCGCTGCTGGCCAAGTATTTCGCGAATACGGAGGTCACGTTCTGGAGCACGAAGAGCGCCGTCAAGCGCGTTCCTGACGTGGCCGCGAAGTATCTGCGCGGCTCGAATACGCGAGTCGCGGTCGAACACAACCGCTACGTGGTGGCGAGCGGATGCGTTCAAGGCTTCTGCGAAGACAAGGGCCTGCTGTGGGTGGATGCGCACATCGACCCCGACACCTCGCAACCTGGCCTCGCGTTTGCCGTCATCGACGTGAGGGCCGGCTCGACTCATCTGTGGCTTTACTCCAACAAGGACTTCTACAACAGCCCCTTCACCATTCCGCAAGACCTGCGCGTGAGCATCGGGAAGTGGCTCACCGCCCGCGCGCCCGGCGCCCCCAAGCGAATCGATCAGGCGACTCTCGTCGATCCCACCGGCCAGCAGCAAATGGACGTCACGCCAGCTCTCCTCGGCGTACCGCTTTCGATGATTAAGCTGGCGCAGTAGAGACGCGCGAACCCTGCACTTGGGGCGGCCTAAGTCACTGGATTCCCGCTTTCGCGGGAATGACTGGTCCGTGATCTTTGACGGAGCGATGGACGTGAGGGCGCGGTAGCACCCGCAGCCGATCAGCAAACGACCGACCATGACTGCCGCCGCGCGAATCCTTGGCGTTACGGTAAGCTGGACGAGTTTCCGGAATGGCCGTTGCGATTTTTGGCGCGTACTGCAGAGGTAAGCGTCAGGTATCGCGCGATATGATCGGCGCTGAGAATCCCCACCAAGCGGCCATCGTGCTCGACGGGAATCGAGCGGCAGCGGCAGGCGCGAAGCAGCGCAAGTGCGTGCTCGAGCAGGTCCTGCGGATCGGCGACCGGGAAGTCGCGCTTCATCGCGTCGCGCACGCGCGCCTCAGGACCGTGTTCCGAGAGACCGCGCGAGAGGCCCTCGCGCGTGAGGACGCCGAGCACGCGGTCCCCGAACACCACCGGAAAATCCTGCTGCCAGCCGCCCAACGCGCCGCTCGAGGCGTGTTCGAGCGTGTCGTCCGGGCCCACGGTGCGAAATTCCGTCAGCATCACCTGCCGCACGGGAACGCCGTTGAGCGACGCGTGGCTCGCTGTTGCCGAAGCTTCCGCGCCCGCGCCCATCCAAACAAACAGGGCGATGAAGAGCAGCCACACGTCAGAGGTGGGGATTGCCGCCAGGGCAAAAACAACCGCCATCCCTTGGCCCACTCGCGCCGCGACCTTCGTTGCGCGTGTATAGTCAAGCCTGGTCGCCAGAATCGCCCGCAAGATCCTTCCGCCATCCATGGGAAATGCGGGCAGGAGATTGAATCCCAGAAGCCAGACGTTCACGACCATCAGTTGCTCGATCCAGCCGCCGCTGATCGTGAGGAAATCGCTCCACTGCGGGCGCGCGCCGGCGGCGAGGAGCGCCGCGAGCAGCGCTCCGGCAATCACCACATTCACCAGCGGCCCTGCAATCGCTACCAGCAACTCCTCGGACGGTTTTTCCGGCATTCTCTCGAGACGCGCGACGCCGCCGATCGGGAGCAGCACAATGTCCCGCGTCTGCACGCCGAACCGCCGCGCCATCAGCGCGTGCCCGAGCTCGTGCAGGACAATGCAGACAAAAATAATCAGAACGAGAACGATGTCGGCGACGGAAGCCGCGGCGGAGAGGTGGTCCGAATAGTTTACGAACAGAACGAACAGAATCAGCAGCAGGAACGTCGCGTGCATGTACACGTTGATTCCCGCGAGCCTGCCGATCTTCCAAGACCATTTCATGCGAAAACCTCACCGGGCGGCCGACAGCGCCGAAGGCGCAAAGCCAGCTACGTTAAGTTTGAACCCGCTGCCCCGCAAGCGCAAGCCGCGCCGCCGCGCCGTCAAAGCCGCAGCGTCAGACCTGAGAACGCGGCGCGAGATCCCTCTCTGCCCGGCGAACCAAAAGCCGCAGCGTTGAACAACGAACGTTGCGCTACAATTTCCCGTATCGGGGCTCGCGCAAAGTTGCACGGCGGAAATGATGCCGTTATCCTGCTAAAGACTGCCCATGTCGTTACCCTGCCACAAGTGCGGCGCGACGAAAACCGAGCCCGCGCGTCCCGGAATCGCGAGCCAGTTGATCCGCGCGATGGGCTATCGACTGCGTCGATGCTCGCGCTGCCGCCGCTGGCGCGTTCTGCGAAGCGACGTGTTCCGGCCTCTCGGCGTCTACGCTTCAGCCGCGGCCCGAAGCTCCGGCGCTCCGGCGCTTTCGCCAGGCGTTCCCGATCCGGACGGATTTGACGGCTGCCCCCGGTGCGGCGGCAAGGATTATCGACGCGTGCCGCGGAACCTGCTGGAACGTGCCTTGCGTTGGGCGCCGGCGGCGCGCTGCCGCGCCTGCCGGAAAAGGTTTACGTATCCTCAGCATTGAACTTCGGGTGACGGCTGAGATGCGGTGAAGAAATCTCGCTGTAGCGATCGACGATTCGCGCGCCCCCATTTCTTTTATGCCACCCAAGGCAGCTCCTTCCACCCAGCGCCTCATCGCGCAATCCGCCGGAATCGTCATGGCGAGCGTCCTGCTCAGCCGCCTGCTCGGTTTCTTCCGCGACTGGACGGTGGCGCAGCAGATCGGCTCGAACGCCGCGACGGACGCCTATTATGCCGCGTTCACGCTGCCCGATTTCCTGAATTATCTGGTGGCGGGCGGATCGCTGAGCCTCACGCTCATTCCAATCCTGACGCGGTGCGTCGCGGAAAAGCGCGAGGAGGACGGCTGGCAAGTTTTCTCCACCGTGATCACGGTGATGGACATTGTGCTCGTCGCCGCGATCGTTGTGGGCGAGTTTCTTGCGCCCGAACTGGTGCGCGTCATCGCGCCCGGCTTTCGCGGCGCCGAGAAGGGCCGTGTGATTTTTCTGACGCGGCTCATGCTGCCCGCGCAATTCTGCTTCTACCAGGGCGGCGTACTCAGCGCCGTGCAGTATGCGAAGACGAATTTCCTGATCCCGTCGCTCGCGCCGGTGGTCTACAACCTCGGGATTATCGTGGGAGGCGTCTTGCTCGCCTCGCGGATCGGGGTGACGGGATTCGCGGTGGGAGTTCTCGCGGGCGCGACGGTAGGCAATCTGCTGCTGCAGATATACGGCGCGTGGCGCTCGGGAGCGATCTTCCGGCCCAATCTCGATATCCGCAACCCGGACTTCATTCTTTTCGTCAAGCTGACCATTCCGCTGATGTTCGCGCTGTCGATCATCTTCACGGACGACTGGATCATCCGCTGGTTCGGCTCGTACCTCGTCCCGGGATCGATCACCTGGCTGAGTTTTTCGAAAACGCTGATGCGAGTGCCGCAAGGAGTGCTGGCGCAGGCGGTCGGCGTTGCGGTTTTTCCCTTCCTCGCCCAGCTCTATTCCGAAGGGAAGTTCGAGGAACTGAATCGAACCCTGAGCGCGACGCTCAAAGCGGTGATCCTGCTGCTGGTGCCGATCTCGGCGCTGACGATCGCGGAAAAGAGACCGCTGGTCTGGTTCGTCTTCTCGCACACGCGCATGAAGGCGCCCGACCTCAACGCCACGGCAGCAACGCTCGGGATGTTCGCGATCGCGATGTTTGCCTGGGGCGCGCAGGGCATTCTGGCGCGCGGCTTTTACGCCGAGCGCGACACGCTGACCCCGGCAATAGCGGGCACCGCGATCACTTTCTTGGACTTGCCCGTTTACTGGTTTCTCTCGAAGCGGCTCGCGCACCTCGGCCTCGCCCTCGCGAGCTCCTTTGGCGTGATCGCCTACGCCGTAGTCCTTTTCGTTCTCATTGGCCGCCGCACGCGCAGCGGCGAAACGCCGGGAATATTGACCTTCTTCTTCAAGATCACCGCGGCCTCGGCGCTGGCAGCGCTGGCGAGCTTCAAGGTGATGCGGTGGATGGAAGCTCGTGTGCTTTGGCGCTCGACTCACGGCGCGCTGGCGGTGCTGATCGTGGCCACCGTGCCCGGAATTGTCCTGACCGTCGGTCTCGCGAAGCTGTTCCGGATCCGCGAGCTCGACCGTTATCTCGCCCGGCTAGGATTGCGGTGAACTCATGGCGACTCGCCCCCCAGCAGCCGGCTTCGGGGCGCAGCGTGCGTCCAGCCGGGCCGCACTTGGCCTGCGTGCGCGGCGCAAA
>JBOGKE010000122.1:0-46215 GCA_050745265.1 Terriglobia bacterium | reverse complement strand
GAGCGGCACCACGCAGCGCGACGCCGTCGCGCCAGCCGCGAACGCGCCCGCCCGCAACCGCCGCATGGATGCGTGCCTCGCCCCACCGCGACCGCGCGGCAGCCCATGCCGCCCCCACGGCGGCGCGGACGACGTGATAGGCGATTTCGATCGCACCGCGCCGATGCTTGGCCAGGACGTAGCCCATCGCCCGACCGTAGCGGCGGCCGCGCTCGACGACTATTTGCAATGACTGTCCCGGGTGCCCCGGGTGATGGACGGTGAGGCACGGGTCGTACCACACGCCGGCGCCCGATTCGATCGCGCGCAGCAGATAGTCGGTCTCCTCGGCGGCAGGCCACGGCGTACCCGAGCCGACGCCGAGTTGCTCGTCGAACGGACCGACGGCGGCGACGAGTTCACGTCGCACGAAAATCGCGCTCGACATCCCCTGCGTCCACACGCGCGCCGCGGTGACCCACTGCGCGCTACGGGCAAAGCGGGCGCGCGGCGCGCCGCCGGCGGCGCACGCACCGCCCCCGCTCAATCCCTGTGCGTCCGGCCGTCCGGCGAAGAATTGTAGGACCCGCGCGACGGTGTCGGCGTCGTACCAGCAGTCGTCGTCGGGAAAGCCGACGATGTGGCCCCCGGCCATCGTCAGACCGACGTTCCGCGCGTGCGACAACCCCGGCCGCGTGCGTACATGCACCAGCGGAAACGGTGCGCGCTGGCGATCGAGCAATGCGGCGACGCGATCATCGTCGTTCTGATCGACCAGGACGACTTCGAACGCCTGACGGCTTTGCGCGGCAAGGCTCGAGAGGCAGCGCGCGAGCTCGGTCTCACGACCCACCGTGGCGACGATGAGCGAGAGGGAGGGCACGGTTTGCGGCATGAAAGCAATCGGAAAAAGGTCGGCTCGCCGGGCGGAGTACGGGCATTCTACGGCAACTCACGGCAGGCATCGGCGGGCCGGCGCGCCTTTCGCAGCAGCGCCTGTAGTGCGCCATCGCAAGGAATTCGCTAGACTCCGTGCCGATGGCTACACCCGTCCTAATGGTTCTCACCGCGCTGCGTTGGTTCAGCGCGACGCGCATCCCACGCGCACTGGCGAAGGCCGGCTTCGAGGTGACGCTGCTGACGCCGCCCGGCTCGCTGGCGGAAAAGAGTGGATTCATCACCAAGATCGCCTATATCCCCGACAACGCGACGCCGATGCAATGGGTGCACGCGTTCGCTGCGACTGTCAAAGGGACGTCGGCCCGCCTGGTCGTGCCCTGCGACGACACGGCGTTTCGCCTGCTGCAGATGCTCGCGCTAGCGCCGCCGGAAGGCTTGCGGCCGGAGATCCACCTGGAATTGGCCACGGTGATCGCCGATTCGCTGGGCGATTCCGCGTACTACCAGACCAGCGTCGACAAGACTCTCCTGCCGGCTGCGGCCGAGGCGCTCGGCATTCGCGTGCCTCCCTGCGCGATCGTCGAGGACATCGCGGCTGCCGAGACATTCGGAACGGCCCACGGCTACCCGATGGTGCTCAAGCGCCGCCACTCCAGCGCAGGCGAGGGCGTGGCGATCATCGAGCGCGCTAGCGATGTTGCGGGCGCGTTCGCATCGTTGTCACGCACGACGACGGTCGACCTGGAGACCATGCGCGACGCGCATCTGCTCGCCCAGAGTTTCGTGCGCGGTCGCCCGAAGTACTATCAGGCATCCGCGTGGAAAGGCGCATTGCTGGCTGGCTTCGCCGGCGAAAAACTGAACGCCTTCGGCGATCCCAAGGCGCCGCCCACGGTCAATCGCTACCACCGCAGCGACGCGCTGCGCGAAGTAGCCGCCAAGCTCGCGCGCGGCTTTGGCATGACGGGTTTTTTCGCCTTGGAAGGCATCGTCGACGAACGCACCGGAGACTACTACCTGCTCGAAATCAACCGCCGCCTGGTTGGCGGGACGCATCGGGGCAGCGACTTCAACGTCGACCATTGCGCTGCCCTGCATGCGGCGCTGCACGGCTTGCCGTCGCCGACCCGTGCCGATCTGGATCCGGCCGAGGAACACCTCAGCGTACGCTTTCCGCAAGAGTGGTTGCGCGATCCGGAAAGCGAATGGCTTCGCAATTATCCGGTCGATGTGCCATGGGACGATCCGGAGCTCTTCGAGGCGATGCTCGCGCTGCAGCCCGCACCGTGAGCGACGGCGACGGCCGCTCGACACCATCCGGTTGGCGCGTTCTGCTCGCGCTCGCGAACTCTCCCTCGAACCGCTTGCCAATACGTCATCGCAATTCGCCGACGAGCTCAGGAACGACATCGCCCGCTGGGCCGCGGTGGTCAACGCAGCGGGCATTCGCGTCGAGTGAGCTGTTCCGCCGGCAATAGAGATCGCGCGGCGCAGCGCCGAGCCGGCGCGCGGGGTTCAGCGAACGGCGACCGGCGCCGACGCCGGCAGCTCCTCCGGTCGCATGAAATCGAAGTCGCACCCCGCGTCGGCCTGCAGCACGTGGTCGAGGTACAGCCGGCGGTAGCCCAGCGTGCGATCCGCGGGCGGCGGCGTTCCGAGCCGCCCGCGCCGCCGGTCGAGCTCGTCGACGCTTACGCACAGCTCGAGCAGACGCGCTCCGACATCGAGCCGGATCGCATCGCCGGTTTGCACCAGCGCGAGCGGACCGCCGATCGCCGACTCCGGCGTGACGTGCAGCACGATGGTGCCGAACGCGGTGCCGCTCATCCGGGCATCGGAAATGCGGACCATGTCCTTGACCCCTTGGCGCGCCAGCTTCTTCGGAATCGGAATGTAGCCTGCTTCCGGCATACCGGGCGCACCGCGCGGTCCGGCGTTGCGCAGCACCAGGACATCGTCGGCCGCGACGTCGAGGTCGGGCGAGTCGATCCTCGCCGCGAGATCATCGAGCGAGTCGAACACGACCGCGCGGCCGCGATGGGCCAGCAGTGCCGCAGTCGCCGACGCATGCTTGATCACCGCGCCGCCTGGCGCAAGGTTGCCCTTCAGCACCGCGATCGCGCCGCCCGGGTGCACGGGATCGTCGACGCGGCGCACGACCTCCTGCCCCGGATTGACTTCCGCGGCTTCGATCACCTCGCCCAGCGTGCGCCCCGAGACGGTCGGTACGTCCAGATGCAGCAGCGGCCGCAATTCGCGCAACACCGCATTGAGGCCGCCGGCCTCGTGCAGGTGCTCCATGTAGTGCAGGCCTGACGGCTTCAGGTCGACCAGCACCGGCACCCTGCGCCCGAGGGCGTCGAAGCCATCCAGGTCGACCCGGATGCCACGGCGACCGGCAATCGCGGTCAGATGAATCAGCGCATTGGTCGAGCCGCCGATCGCATGAAGCACCGTCAGCGCGTTGCTGATCGCTTCGGCGGACAGGATCGCGTCGGGCTTCGGTCCGGCGCGCACGAGCGCGGCAGCGCACGTTCCCGACGCTTCCGCCAGTCGCAGCCGCTCGGCGTGCACCGCGGGTATGGTCGCCGCCATCGGCAGACTCATTCCCATGGCTTCGCTGATGCAGGCCATCGTGCTCGCCGTCCCCATCACCATGCAGGTGCCGGCGGTCGGTGCGAGCCGCGCGTTGACGGCATCGATCTCGCTCTCATCGATCTCGCCGGCGCGGAAGCGCGCCCAGTACCGGCGGCAGTCGGTGCAGGCGCCGAGTCTCTCGCCGCGGTGCATCCGCGTCAGCATCGGGCCGGTCGGCACGACGATCGCCGGCACGTTGGCCGACGCGGCGGCCATCAGTTGCGCGGGGATGGTCTTGTCGCACCCGCCGATCAACACCACGGCGTCGACCGGTTGCGCGCGGATCATCTCCTCGGTGTCCAGCGCCATCAGGTTGCGCAGATACATGCTGGTCGGAAAGGCGAACGACTCGTGGATCGAAATCGTCGGAAATTCCAGCGGCAGCCCCCCGGCCAGCATCACGCCGCGCTTGACCGCCGCGATCAGGGACGGGACGGTGGCGTGACAAGGATTGAACTCGCTGTAGGTGTTTGCGATGCCGACGATCGGGCGCTCGAGCGCGTCGTCGGAATAGCCCATCGCCTTGATGAAGGCCTTGCGCAGGAACAGCGAGAACTGCGCGTCGCCGTAACTCGTCAGGCCGCGGCGCAACCCTCCGCTCATCCCGCCGCCGCGCGCCCCGGTGCGCCTCCGGAGGTCGTCGAGCCGCCAGCGCGTCCGCCCGCACGGTGCCGGGGCGGACGACCGAAGCGGGCGGCGAAGCGCTCGCCACCAACTGCGCGGTCGAAGCCGGCAGGCATCCACCCGGAAGCCGGGACGCCACGCGGGCAATGCTGGACGTTAATGGTAGGGACTCGCGTTGTGATGACAGGCGACGCCGCCGGCACGGCCCCGGCGTAATGCGGATCCGCCACGCCTGACTTCGGGCCGCAGGCGATTATAAGCCCTGATGCCCGATCCGGTCGCGTCGCGCGCCGGCCCGGCTGGCGGACGCGGGGAACTTGCTCCGGCAATGCGGGTCACTCTGAAACATAGGCCGCGCACCGCCCGTCGAGGATTGCGCCTTCGGGCCGGCGAGCCTACGATGCGCCTCTGTCTCGCGGAGATCCTTCCATGCGTTTCCCGACGGGTTCACTGGTCGTCTGCGCCACGGTAGTCGCCCTGATCAGTCCCGCGACCGGCGCGTACACCTGCTACATGCTGTACGACCGAAACGACAATCTGGTCTATCGCGACACGCTGTCGCCGGTCGACATGAGCGAGCAAGGCGCGGCCCAGCGCGAGGCCATGCGGCAGCGCGGTGAGTACCTGGTGATCGCCGACGCCGACCGCTGTCCGCAGGTGGCCTTCGTGTTCGGGTCGGCGGGTTCCAGCGCGCTGTCGGTCGATACGATCGTCGGAGGCATGCCGGCCGGGGCGCGCATCGGCTCCGGGGCGACAACGCGTGCGGCGGCAGGCAGCGCCAGAGACGCCCGCGGGGCCGCGACGCGCACCGCCAGGTAGCAGCGGCCCAGCTACCCGCGGCTTTCTCCTGTCGCGGCCGGCTTTATCGCCCTCACGCGAGCCGGTTGAACCACAACAGCGACAGCCCCCCGGCCGCGACGAGCAGAGCGGCCGCGGCCGCCACAGCCAGTGCGCCGACCTCGGTTTCTTTTTTTTCGAGCACGTAACGCGCGTTCAGGCGCTGGTAAATCTTCGCCAGGTCGGCGGCGCTGGCTGCGTGGTAGTACTCGCCGTGCGTGATCTCGGCGATCGATTTCAGCGTTTCTTCGTCGAACGCCATGTACATCGAATACCCGTCCATGTCCGCCGTGCCGCCGCCGGGCATGCCGAAGCCCACCGTATAGATCCTGACGCCGTGGTCGGCGGCGAGCCTGGCAGCGTCGAGCGAGTCCGGCCCGGTGGTTCTGCGTCCGTCGGTGAGCAGTATGATCGCGGCCGAGCCGTTGGACCCGGGCGGCACCGGCTTGAACTCCTTTTTCGCACCATCGCCGCCGCGGTCGATCGCCTTGCCCAGCGGGCGCGCGCCCGGGGCGGCGCTGCCGAACAGCAGCGCTTCCAGGTCGATTCCCTCCTCGGGAAAAAGCGTCGCCAGCGAAACGATGATGCCGCTGCCTATCGCGGTGTTCCGCTGCAGCTCGAAGCGGTCGATCGCGGCGATCAGGTCATCGCGATTGTGCGTCGGTGGCTGCACAACCGACGCCGTCCCTGCGAAGGATACGATGCCCACCCGCACGTCGGCCGGCTGCTCCCGGACGAACGCTTTCGCGGCCGCCTGCGCGGCGACGATCCGGCTCGGCTTGACGTCGCTCGCGCGCATGCTGAGGGAGACATCCATCGTCAGTATGGTCGTGCGCTGGTCGGAAGGCAGCGTGACGACCGCGTTCGGGCGCGCGATCGCGAGGATCATCGCGAGCAGCGCGATCAGGAAGAGCAAGGGCGGAACGTGGCGCCGAAAGCGCTGCCGGCGGTCGAGCGCGTCCCTGACCAGACCGAGATTGGCGTAGCGCACCGCATGCTTTCTTCTCCTGCGCAGCGCCCAGACATAGACGCCGACCAAGATCGGCGCGAGCAGCAGCAGCCAAAGCATCTGCGGCCAGATGAAAGTCATCTTCCTTGCCGAGGGTTCGTGCTGCGGGTGCGCATGATCGTGTCCCGCGCCGGCATCGCCGAGGCGGCGATGCAAAGCGGAACTGCAACAGCAAGTCTATGCCGTGTAATGGCGCAAAAGCAACCGGTCGAGCGCGTGCAGCACGCCGAAAAATCCCGCGAAGTCGGCGAACAATTCCTCGTCGCCCGGCGGGCGGGTGGCGCACGCCGGCTCCGCCCGCACCAGATCGAAGATCTGCCGAAACGTGCGCCGGCCGTCGACGTGCTTGAGTACGTATTTGGCGAACCGGCCCGGGTCGACCCGGGTCGTCACGCCGGTCAAGCTGTGATTCAGGACGAACGGCCGATCGTGATGCCGCGTGATCAGGTTGAAGAGCTCGGCGCCGGTCACCGATTCGTGAAAAAAGAACGGCACGTAATCGGGAACCCCATAGGGCGCCTTGGTGCCACTGCCGGCGGTGGCGTAGAACACGTGCATCTTGATGCTGCCGCTCAAGAGCTCCGCGATCTCCTGCTGGCGGCGCAGCGGCAGCGCGTCGACGATGCGCCAGACCTCGTCCTCGCCAGGCGGAGCGATCAGTCGCGGCATGTACGCCGCCGGCCCGCGGTTCACGTCGGTGAACTGTATGCTCAACGCGCACTTGTCCTCGAACCACGTGTAGATTTCCGCGACCGTATACGCCCTGTCCTGCGCATGGAGCAGCATGTCGCACACGCCGGCGTCGCCTCCGATGACATGCTCGCGATACAGGTCCTGGGCGCGCGCAAACCAGTTCGTCCGCGGCAGGCAGGGCAACAGCCCCTTCGCGTTGGCGAGCTTGCGTTCGGGATCGTCGATTCCGGCATTGATCAGGCGCAGCAGCGACTGCATCTGATAGATGCCGGTGCGCCCGTAGCGGGCGTACACCATGATGCCGAAGGCGCCGCCGTCGGCGCGCAGTGGCAGCAGCGCGTCCATCCCGGCCTCCGGATCGGCCAGGTGATGCAGGACGCCGCAGCAATTGATGTAGTCGAAGACGCCAAGATCTGCGCGCGAAAGCGAAAGCAGCGAATCGTTGATCCACGTGATGTTGCGCAGGCCGCGGACGGCCGCGCGCTCCCGGGCAACCCGGTTGCTCGTCTCGCTCAAGTCGACATGGACGATCTCTGCGTCGGTATCGCGCAGCTGCTCGGCCAGATAAATCGTCCCGTCACCGGTGCCGCCGCCGGCGACCAGCACGCGGAATCCCCGGTCGAAGCGGCGGCGGCCGGCGAAACAGTACTGGTTGATCATCGGCAGATCGTCCACCCAGGTGCGGACGATGCGATTCCTCTCCTCCGCCGGGTCGCGCAGCGGGTAGGGATAGCGCTCGTACTGTTCCTTGACTGCCGGGAGGGTCGGTTCCGGGACGTCCGCCTTCATCGCGCTCCGTATCGCCGCTGGGGTTCTAGCCTTACCCCGGCGCGGCCTGCATGACCAACCGTGGAGTTTAACCCTGCCGGCGCCCTCTTCTTGACCGTGGCGTCGGCCCGGTCTACGCTCGATCCGGCGCCGGGCCGGCGCGGTCGTGGCCGCAGATTGCGCGCTACCGCCGGCGCGGGCATCGGGCTTCGAGGAGCATCGGATGAGAGGAAGAAGATTCATACCGGTTGTGACGGCGTTGCTGCTCGGCCTCTGCGCGGCGAGCGCCGCCGCATCCGGGTCCATCAAGGGCACCGTTCTGGTCTCCGGAACCTTGCCGGCGCCGAAGAAGGTCGAGGTAACCATCGACCAGTACATATGCGGCAACGAGAAGGATGCCGGCGATCTGCTGGTGTCGCCGCGAAAGGAATTGCGTAACGCCGTGGTGTGGCTCGACAATCCGCCGGCGGACGCGCCCGCTACGGCCGCCGTGCCCAAGGTCGAGATGGATCAGATCGGTTGCGCGTTCGTCCCCAGGGTAGTCATCGTGCCCGCTGGCGGTACCGTGGACTTCCTCAACAGCGATCGCCTGCTGCACAACATCCATGCGACCCCGAAGCTCAACGTGTCGTTCAACCGGACGCAGCCGAAGGATCGGACGATCCCGGTCACCTTCGCCAAGCCGGAGATCGTGCGTATCAACTGCGATCTCCACTCGTGGATGATCGGTTGGGTGGTCGTCGCCGCGCATCCTTACTATGCGATGACTGGCGCCGATGGGCAGTTCAGCTTCGACAACCTGCCGCCGGGCACCTACAAGCTGCACGTCTGGCACGAGCGGCTCGGGGCCGCCCAGGCCACCGTGACGGTCGCCGACAAGCCGGCCCAGGTCACCGTCGAGATGAAGGCGCGATGACCGCGGCCGCTACGGCCGGACATCGATCTTTTTCGACACTTCCCATGCGGCGGAATGCGTCGGTTCCTCGACCGCGCGCAACGAGCCGCTCTGGTCCAGCGCGACGGTGAACGTCACGATCGGCGCCGAGTAGACCGGGTGCAGATAGACGCGCGCGATCTCTACCGAATCCTCGTACAGCGCGATATAGCGGACGAAGTGCTCCTGCAGCGACGGATGCTGGCTTCCGGCGCCGACGCTAACCGTCACGGTGAACCATTCACCCCGCTGGACGGAGTCGGGAGCAACGATCTTCGGCGTGTGCTTGGGGTCGTAGCTGGTGTGGATCTGGCGAAATTCCGGCGTGAATTGCTCGGCCTGCTCCCCTGCGGCATACGCCGACGGCGCGCCGGCGCCGACCGACAGCAACAACGCGCCGCAGGCGACGCGCGACGAGATTCGCATGGCAACGTTCATTTTTTCACCTCCGTTGGTTGATCCGTCTCCGGGAGGTACTGGCGGACCAGCGCCAGGAGCTCGCGGGGACTGTACGGCTTCGCAAGGTAGCTGTCGGCACCGGCCGCGGCCGCCTTCTCCCGGTCGCCGCTCAGCGCGAACGATGTGATCACGATGATCGGGACGTGGCTGGTGCGCGGATCCGCCTTCAGCACTCGCGTTGCATCGAGGCCGGACATCTTGGGCAGCTGGACGTCCATCAGGATGAGCTCCGGCAGTTGCTGCAGTGCCATTGCCACGCCGCTTTCGCCGTCGAGGGCCTCGACCAGCCGGTAGGACGTGCGGCCGAGCAGCTGACGCACGATCTTGCGGTTGTATTCGTTATCTTCGATGTAGAGAATCGTGCGCTCGCTCATGCCTCGTTACTCCTGGTCCGCAACGGCACCGAAAAGAAAAAGCTGCAACCCTTTCCCAACTCGCTCTCCACCCAGACGCGCCCTCCGTGCATCTCGACGAATCTCTTGGTGATGCTCAAGCCGAGACCGGTGCCCCCGTATTCGCGCGTGACCGCGGTGTCGACCTGCCGGAATTCGGTGAAGACGTTTTCCAGCTCTTCCTTGGGTATGCCGATGCCGGTATCGGTGACGCGAAAGACCAGGTCACTCTCGACCTGCTCGACGCCGATCTCGACCTTGCCCTTCTTGGTGAACTTGATCGCGTTGCCGGCGAGGTTCATCAGGCACTGCGTCAGACGTCCGTTGTCGCCGTATGCGACCGGAATGTCGTCGGGCACGCTGACCGCGAGCTCCAGGCCTTTCTCCGCGGCCAGCGAACGCAGCGAGACCTGGACGATGTCGACGATCTCGCGAACCGAATATTCGCTCAGCGCGAGCTGCATGCGTCCGGCCTCGATCTTGGACAGGTCGAGCACGTCGTTGATCAGGCGCAGCAGATGGCGGCCGTTGAGCTGGATGTCGGTCAGCGGCTCCTTGAGCTGTGACGGTACCTCGCCGTAGAGGCCGTCGATCAGCATTTCGGTGAAGCCGAGTATGGCATTCATCGGCGTGCGCAGCTCGTGGCTCATGTTGGCCATAAACTCGCTCTTGGCGCGGCTGGCGGCCTCGGCAATCTCCTTGGCCGCCTTGAGCTCGGCGTTGGTGCGCGTCAGCTCGAGGGTGCGCTTCTCGACGAGATGTTCCATCTCGTCGTGCGACCGGCGCAGGATTTCCTCCGCGTCTTTGAGCTCCGTTACATCCTCGGCAATCCCTACGACGCGATAAGTGCGGCCCGTTTCGTCTTTGACCGGGAACGACCGGTCGGAGATCCACCGCTGAGAGCCGTGCGAGCTGACCACGCGGTACTCCACATTGCACGGGACGCCCGACCGGCTCGCGTTCATCCTCGCCGCCGCCGCCGGGCGGTCGTCGGGGTGGACCGTCTCCAGCCATGACGAGGGATCTTCGTAGAGGCTTTCGCACGCCCTGCCCCAGAGGCTGCGGTACGCCGGGCTGACGTAGGAGATTTTTCCGGCATCAACATCGAGCACCCAGAACACTTCGCGGATGTTCTCGGCGAGCTGCCGGAAGCGCTGCTCGCTCGCGCGCAGCGCGGTTTCCGCTCGCGTGCGCTCGGCGATCTCCTGCTGCAATTGCCGGGTGCGTTCATCCACGCGGCGGGAAAGCTCTCTCTCCCGCGCATTGAGATGTCGGACGCGGAGATGGTGCCCGGCAATGCCGAGCGAAAGGACGAGAAGCCCGCACAGGCTATAGAACCAGAACGCCTGGTAGAAGTGAGGCTCGAGCACAAAGCTGAACCACGCACCAGTGTCGTTCCACACTCCGTCGCTATTCGCGGCGATCACCTGAAATTGATATGTGCCGGGGGGGATGTTGGTGTAATAGGCCGCCCGCCGGGATCCGGCGTCAACCCAGTCTTTATCAAATCCCTCGAGGCGGTACTTGAACCGGATCTTCTTCGGCGAGATGAAGCTCAAAGCCGCAAACTCAAATTCGAGCTGGCCTTTGCCGGGCCGGACTTCGGCGGCTTGAGAAGGCGGGAACGCGCGCCGATCGATCGTGACCTGCTCGATCGCGACGGGCGGGGGCAAGGGATTGCTCTTCAGGCGCGCCGGATCGACGAACACCAAGCCCTTCATCGTGGGAAAGCAAAGCCTGCCATCTTGGAGCTTCCAACCCGCCGGCTGAAAACCTCCGTTGCATTCCTTGCTCTTCATCCCGTCGGAGGTGTCATACGCGACCGAGTGAATCGAATGGATGACGCCGCGCGCGAACGAATCGAGCTCACGTTTGCTGGCGCGGAAGATGCCCCGGTTCGAGCTCATCCACAGGCTACCGCGGCCGTCATCGAGAATCTCGACGACCACGTCATCAAACAACCCATCGCGCGTCGTGTAAGTGGTGAACCGGCCGTTTTTCAGGCGCACCAGTCCCCCGCCGTTCGTGCCGATCCAGAGCACTCCAGCGCTGTCGCCATAGAGCGACCAGACCACGTTATTCGAAAGGCCGTTCGCGGTCGTATAAGCCGTGAATTTCCCGTTTTTGAACCGATCGACCCCGCCGCCGACCGTGCCTACCCAGAGATTCCCGGAGCGGTCTTCGTACATGGAGGAAACGTGGTCGCTCGAGAGTCCCTGGGTTGTGGTGTAGGTGATGAATTGGCCGTTTTCCATGCGGCTCAGGCCGCCGCGAGTGCCGATCCAGAGCGTTCCCTGGCGATCGACGTAACTCGCCGTCACCACATCGCTGGGCAGTCCCGCGCGCGCCCGGTACGCATGGAATTTTCCGTTCTTGAATTGATTCAAGCCGTGACGAGTCCCCACCCACAAGCTGCCCGCGCCGTCCTCGCAGATCGAGAAGACCTGATTGTTTGAGAGCCCATTCGCCGCGGTGAACGACGTGACGCGCCCGTCCGTCAGACGGTCGATCCCGCCGCCGTCGGTGCCTGCCCAGAGATTGCCTTCGTGATCCTGGAAGACGGCCAGCGCTATGTCGCTCGAGAGCCCTTCTTCGGTGGTGTACGCGGTGAACGCTCCGTCGCGCAGTTGGTTGAGCCCTCCGTCGCTGGTTCCAATCCACAGGCTTCCTTCGCGATCTTCGTAGATAGACCAGACGTCGTTGCTCGAAAGACCTTGCTTCGAAGTATAAGCGGTAAATTTGCCGTCGCGCAGCCGGTCCAATCCGCCCGCGCCCGTGCCAATCCAGAGCGTGCCCGCGCGGTCCTGGTAGAGCGACCAGATAGCGTTGCTCGAGAGCCCATTCTTGGTGGAGTAGGTCACAAAACGGCCATCGGCGCCGAGCCGGCTGAGACCGCCTCCGTTTGTTCCAACCCACAATACGCCATCCTTGCCCGTATACACCGCCTTCACGTACGGATCAGGCAAGCCGCGCGAGCCTCCGAACGAGGTGAACAGGCCATGCTTGAGGCGGCTCACTCCCGCGTGCGTGCCCAGCCACAAGCTGCCTTCCCTGTCTTCACAGATTGAAAAAATAGAGTTGTCCGGCAGTCCGTTTTTAACCGTGTAGGTGACCCAACGCCCGGCTCGGAAGCGCGTCAAGCCGCCGCCGTCGGTTCCGATCCAGATATTGCCGCTGTGATCCTCGTCGAGAGACAGAACGACGTCGCTGCCGAGCCCGTCGCGCGTGGTGAACCGCGTGAAGCGGCCGTCGTGAAGCCGCGTGAGACCTCCGCCGTTCGTGCCGATCCAGAGGCTGCCCGAGCGATCTTCGAGCAAGGCGGTGATCGTGTCCATCCCCAGGGCAGGCGTGTTCCGGGTATTAAAGACCGTAAAGTCCACGCCATCGAAACGCGCCAGCCCTTCCTCCGTCCCGAGCCAGAGATAGCCGTCATGACTTTGAGTGATGGCTAAGACCGAGTCCTGCGGAAGGCCGGACTCGGTCTGCCAGACTTCGTGACTGTACTGCGCTATAGCTTTTGAAGGATCGAGACTGGCCGAAATGAGCCGGGGCAGACAGCAGCCGGCGACCGCAAGGGCGGCGATCATAACATACGGGCTGCTGCGTTTGGCGTGCATATTGGAAATCTGTAATCTTCGGGACCGGGCGTACAAGTTATTTTATCGGCCTGCCCTGTGTCGGTCTTGAGCATGGAGGTATTAGGAGAGTGTCCCATCCGTATCCAAATTCTCATTCGGGGCGTTTCGCTCCGCACCGCGCGGCCCTCTACCCGTCCGCTCCGTCTGATGTTAGGATAGATACAGCGGGAGTTTACCGATAATCCATGGCCACGGCGGCGCCGGCGAAAATAGCGGCCCAGCAATCGATGACTCATGAGGCCATCTCGTCCCCGGAAGTGGGCGAGCTCGAGCGGCAGATCGAGGAGCTCGAGAAGATAACCGAGTCTCCGGGTAGCCGCGACGAGCTGGACCGGCTCCGCGCCCAACTGGATCTCCTGCGCAAGAACCCGTCCACGATGCCAAAAACGAACCCAGCATGGGAGAGGGTCCTTTTGGCGCGCCACCCGCATCGTCCCCACACCCTGGATTATCTTGAACACCTTTTCACTGATTTCACCGAAGTGCACGGCGACCGGCATTTTGCCGATGACCAGGCGATCGTGTGCGGCCTCGGCCGTTTTGACGGGCAGCCTGTGCTCGTGGTGGGCCACCAGAAGGGGCGTGATACCAAGCAGAAAGTGGCGCGCAATTTCGGCATGCCGAGGCCCGAGGGATACCGCAAGGCGCTGCGCGCGATGCGCTTTGGAGCAAAGTTTGGATTGCCGGTAGTCTGCTTTGTCGATACGCCCGGCGCTTATCCGGGCGTCGGCGCCGAGGAGCGCGGGCAGGCCGAAGCGATTGCGTATAATCTTAAGGAAATCCCCAAACTACCCGTGCCCATCCTGGTGGTCATTCACGGTGAGGGCGGAAGCGGTGGGGCGCTGGCCATCGCCGTGGGCGACGCGGTGCTGATGCTGCAAAACGCGGTCTACTCGGTGATCTCCCCCGAAAGCTGCTCCTCGATTTTGTGGCGCGACTGGGAGCACAAAGAAGAGGCGGCGCAGATTCTGAAGCTCACGGCCGAGGATTTGCAAGGCTTCGGAGTAGTTGACGAAATAGTCCCCGAGCCGCCCGAAGGCGCCCACTCCGATCCCAAGGCCGCCGCGGAGCTGCTCCGCCCCTTCATTGCGTCGAACCTGAAGACCCTGTCATCCTTGTCCGCCGATCAACTCCTCAAGCGGCGCCACGACCGGCTCCGCCAACTCGCCACATTCGTGAGCGGCTAGCCTCAATTCCTACGTCCGCTGGCTCGCGGAAGCGTGCGGACACCGGTTGTCTCCCATCAAGCAAACGCAGAGATCCTTCGTCGCCCTCAGCTCCTCAGGATGACAGTTCCGGGAATTTTTCATCAAACTGGCAGGCTTTTCGCGCGATCAGTTTTGGCTGACGGCAGCCACCGGCGCGGCGGGTAACTGTACGCGCTGGTGGAGGACATAGAGCACGAGCTCGAGCCGGTCGGAGACTCCGACCTTGTCGTAAACGGCGCGGAGGTGGTTCTTCACGGTTTGCTCGCTGATCGAGAGCTGCTCGGCGATCTCCCGGTTCCGCCAGCCTTGCACCAGGTAGCTGATGATCGTTTTCTCGCGCTGCGTCAGGGTGTCCACGGGGCGCTGTAGTTCGGCCGTTTTGGTTCCCACCAAACGCGCCATCTGGGCGACCTCGTTTTTCGGAAGCCAGATTTCGTTCTCCATCACCTTCCGCGCGCACTTCACAAAGAGCTCCGGATTGACGGACTTTAGGATCACCCCGGCGGCGCCCGCCCGCACGTATCGGAGCGGCTCGCCATTTGAGAGCGCCGGCGCCGTGATGACCATCTTGCACCCGGCCGCTGCGCTTCGGAGCCGGCCAAAAAGATCCGACGATTTGTCGGCCACCAGGTCGGACTGAAGGAAGATGACGTCCGGCTTGATCCGGCGGGCCAGATGAATCGCCTGGATCACGTTTTCCGTGTCGCCGGCAACCGAAAGATCGTCTTCCGCGGACAGAAGGCGGCGCAGGCCTAGGCGGAACACCGCTTCCCGGTCCACAATAAGAACCTTCTTTCTGATCGCGCTGCGTACTGGCTTCATATTTTTTACAACCGTTAAAGCACGATGCGACCGATTTCACGGGGGCGCGCTTTCGCAATCCACTCGTGCCGCTCGCGAGCGCCGAAGTGTGAAACAATGGCGATACCGCCGCATCGCCGCCATTCATTACAGAAGGCTAAGCCGGCGAAGCTTCACTGGCGTGCGGGCAAGCAGACTATCGGCAATACGGAGAATGACCATGAAGCTCGGGGATTTAGCTTTGAAAATCGATTGCGAGCTCGGAGGGCCGCCTGAGCTTGAAATTTCAGGCGTGTCTGGGATCGACGAGGCGTCCTCGAGCGAGCTGACGTTTCTCTCGAATCCGAAGTACTTGAACAATGCGGCGCACACGCAGGCGGCGGCGGTGATTGTGGGTCCCGGCGTCCATATCCCCGGCCGCGCCTTGCTTCGTGCGGCTGATCCTTACCTTGCTTTCGCTCGCGCCCTCGACTTGTTTTACGCGCCGCCCCGGCCGCAGCCGGGCATTCATCCGACGGCCGTGATCTCTCGTACAGCGGGAATCGGGCGGAACGCTGCAATCGGACCCTATGTGGTGGTCGAAGACAGGGTAGTGATCGGCGACGACTGCGTGCTGAAAAGCTTTGTGGTGATCTACGAGGGCGCCGAGATCGGGGATCGGTTCTTTGCCCATGCGCATTCCGTTGTGCGCGAGAACACCCGCATCGGGAACGACGTTGTGCTGCAGAACGGTGTCGTGCTGGGAGGAGACGGCTTCGGCTTCGCCAAGAAGGCCGACGGGTCGTATCACAAGATTGTCCAGTCGGGTACCGTGGTGATCGAGGACGGCGTTGAGATTCAGTCGAATTCGTGCGTTGACCGCGCCGCGGTGGGAGCCACGCGCGTGCGCCGGGGCGCGAAAGTGGATAACCTGGTGCAGGTGGGCCACGGCTGCGACGTGGGGGAAAACACGCTGCTGTGCGGGCAGGTGGGGCTGGCCGGAAGCTCGAAGCTGGGACGGAACGTGATCGTCGCCGGGCAGGCCGGCGTCGCCGGCCATCTTACGATTGGCGACGGCGCCATCGTGAGCTCGCAAGCGGGTGTTCCGGGCGACGTGGCGGCCGGGCGCATCGTCTCAGGCTCGCCGGCCATCGATAACTTCCGCTGGCTGAGATGCTCGGCCGCGTACGCGCATTTGCCGGAGCTGGTCGCCACCGTGCGCAAGATGCGCGAACATCTGCTGAAAACCGGGGCCGCGGTGTAGTGGGATGCGCGCGACCGCGGCCCGCTCACCTGCACTACGGTTTGGCCGGCGGAGCGATCTTGCTGAGGCTTTCAACGTGGAAGATGCGGTAATCGCTGTAGCGGTCGGTGACGTTCAGCCGCTCGCTCTTAATCAGGAAGAGGCGCCCGCTGGCGTGAATGGAAGTGTACGACGGCATCCAGACGCTGCCGCCGACCAGCATCTGTTCGGCGATCACGGAGGTTCCCTTTTCGAGCGATGCCAGCAGGCCCCCATCGATCCTGAATGACCGGTCGAAGCGCGCTTGCAGCCGAACCACCTCCCCCGCTTGGGCATCGGCCCACATCTCGCCGCTCAGAGTGTGGACGACCCTTTCGACGAACGTCTTCGGCCGGTAATTCGGATTCGGCTCGAAGTCGAACTCGAGCACTAAACGACCTGCTAGCCCGGTCCAGCGCGGATGGGTGAAGCGGCTCGCGCGCAAAAAAGCGGCGATTCCAACGCCATCGTCGTCCGGGCGACTTTTCTTCTCCGCCTTCCGCTCGTACTTTTCCACCAGCTTTCGCACCCGCGCGTCTTCCTTCTTCTGCGCAGACGCGCTCAGCGCCTTCCCGTCCTTTTCCACGAGTCTCCGCACCAGGTATCCGTGCAGGAAAAATACGTCATACTCGTGCACCGTTTTCCTCTTGACCTTGTCGTCGCGTGACAAGTCGTCCTGTTCCTCAATGTCGCTAAAGGAATATTTCTCGCGCTCTTGCTCCAGCCGTTCCTGATTTCTCTCGACCTGTCTCAGCAGCGTGGAGACATCCGGCAGGGGTTCGCCGGCAAAGCACGGCAGGGCCGGAGCGAGCAACAGCGGCATCAGTACGCCCGCGAGTCCGAATTTACTGCGCATTTGAGGAAGCAGAGGAAGGAGCGGCATCCATCGTCGCGTACTCGCGAAGTATTCGGGGAAGCTGAGAAGCGAAGGCCGAGCGCGCCATCACCACATCACATCCGGCCTCTCGCGCTTGCTTGGCCAAGTCCGCCTGGACGTGCGAGAGGAAGCCGATCACCGGAACGGCCAAGAACGCGGGGTTTGCCTTCATCGCGCGCACGGTCTCGAGACCCAATCCGGCGCGGTAATTCAGGTCGCAAATCACGGCAGACGGCGCGCCTCGGGAGAGCCGTTCGGCAAGTTCTCGGGGCTGTATCACTTCCACGCGCGTGTTCGTCAAGCTCGCCGTCTGCTGGATCTTGGAGAGGAAAATTAGATCTTCGACAATGGCGAGGATGGGCATAAAGCTCATTCACATCACTTGTTAAACTTGCCGCAACAGTCACAATTCAGGGAACGCGAGCGCCCCTGCAGCGCAATCTACGGAGCTGATTTCTTCTTCGGCCGGTAGAAGTCGGTGCTCGTGCCGTAGAAAACCTCCGCGGCCTGCATCACCGTCTCCGAGAGGGTGGGATGCGGGTGGATCGTGAGCTCGATGTCCGAGGCGAGCGCCGACATTTCGATGGCGAGGACGCCTTCGGAAATGAGGTCGCCCGCACCCACGCCGCAAATGCCCATGCCGAGCACGCGCTCCGTACGCGGATCGATCACGAGCTTCGTGATGCCGTCGGAGCGGCCGAGCGTCAGCGCGCGCCCCGAGGCCGCCCAGGGAAACTTCGCGATCTTGACTTCGCGGCCTTCCGCCTGCGCCTGCGTTTCGGTGAGACCGCACCAGGCGATCTCGGGATCGGTGAAAATCACCGCAGGAATGGCGCGCGGCTCGAAGGCCACCTTGCGGCCCGCCACGGCCTCGACCGCCGTGCGCCCCTCGTGACTCGCCTTGTGCGCGAGGAGCGGCTCGCCCGCCACGTCGCCGATGGCGTAGATCGCGGACTCCGCCGTCTGCCGCTGCGCGTTGATCTGAATGTAGCCGCCCTTATCCAAGGCGACGCGGGTCTTTTCGAGTCCGGGTATCGACGAGTTCGGCTTGCGTCCCACCGAAATCAGCACCTTATCGTACGTCTGCTCGGCGGGTGCGGACGCATCGCCCTCAAACCTGACGCGAATGCCCTTGTCCGTCTCTTTCATCTCCACAACTTTCGTGTTGAGCCGGATGGAATCGAATTCCTTCTCCAGGCGCTTGGCGAGAACATTGACGAGATCGCGATCCGCGCCTGGCATCAAACCGTCAAGCATTTCGACCACGGTCACCTTGGTTCCGAGTGCGGCGTAGACGGTTCCGAGCTCGAGTCCGATATAGCCGCCGCCGACCACCAGCATTGATTTGGGCGCGTCGGCGAGGTCAAGCGCGGAGGTGGAGTCGAGAATGCGGTTGCTGTTCTCGGGAACTCCGGGAATGCTCGCCGGGCGCGATCCCGTCGCAATGATCGCGTGCTGAAAGCCGAGGCGTTCTTCGCCGCCCGATTTGAGCTTAATGCTGAGCGTCTGGGCGTCCTGGAATTCAGCCGTGCCTTGCACGAACCGCACCGACCGCTGCTTCGCGAGGGTTCCGAGGCCGCCGGTGAGCTTGCCCACCACCGAGTCTTTCCAGGCGCGAAGCTTGCCAATGTCGATCTTAGGCTCGGGATACCGCACGCCCCATTCGGCCGCTTGCCGGCTCTCGTGCACCAGCTTTGCGACGTGCAGCAGCGCCTTTGACGGGATGCAGCCACGATAAAGGCACACGCCTCCGGGGTTCACCTCCGGATCCACCAGCGTCACTCGCAGTCCGAGATCGGCGGCCAGGAACGCCGCGGCGTAGCCGCCGGGGCCCGCTCCGATCACCGCCAATTGCGTCTCATTTGTCTCGTTCATCTCATCGCCCTTGCGCGGCCCGATTAATTTGCGGTCGGAGGCTTTGCCATTTTGCAGTCAGGGACAAGCATCGCCCGGTTTATGACATGACTTGCTCGTTTTCAAATGCTGAGTTCAAATGCGTGGGCCGGAGGGCATGCCAATCATTAAGGCGCTCTAAGAATCCTTTGTTTTCAATCATCAATATGCTTCGTTCCGCAAAAATCGCGCGCCGCGGGCCGGTTCGTCGCGCAGCCGCCTCGGCGGCTGCCGGTGAGACGCCGTCGCTACTAGCCTTGCAACGGCAGCAGGAAAGGCTGCTCGAGCGCCTCGGCGATCCAGCGCAAAAATCGCGCCGCATCGGCGCCATCGATCAGGCGGTGGTCGTAAGAAAGCGAGAGGGGCAGCATCAGGCGTGGTTCGAAATGCCCGTCGACGTGGACGGCTTCCGTCCGAGAGCGGGAAATGCCCAGAATCGCCACCTCGGGGTAATTCACGATGGGCGAGAACTGCGTCCCGCCGATTCCGCCCAGATTCGTGATGCTGAAGACGCCGCCCTGCATTTCATCCAGGCTCAGCTTCTTCGCGCGGGCTTTGTCGCCAAGCTGGGAAAGCTCGGCGGAAAGCTGGATGATGTTTTTTCGATCGGCGTCGCGGATCACCGGGACGAGCAGGCCACGGTCCGTATCGACGGCGACGCCGATGTGGCAGTACTTCTTGTAAACGACCTCGTCGCGCGCCATGTCGATGCTCGCCCCAAATTGCGGGAAGACTTTGAGCGCCGAAGCCACAACTTTTAACGCGATCGCCGTGACGGTGAGTTTGCCGCCGGCCTTCTCGGCGCGCGCCGCGTACTGCCTACGAATCTGCTCGAGGCTGGTAACGTCCGCGTTGTCGTACTGCGTAACCTGGGGAACGTTCGACCACGCTTCGGCCATGTGCTCGGCCGTTTTGCGGCGCACATTCGTCATCGGCCGGGGCTCGACTTCACCCCACTTGCTGAAATCGGGCAGAGGAGTTGCGACGGCCGCGCTCCGGCCATCGCCGCCGCGCCGGATCATCTCCCGGGCATAGTGCATCACGTCTTCAGCACTGATGCGGCCGCCCGGACCCGTGCCCGTGACGCGGCTGATGTCGATGCCGGTTTCGCGCGCCACGCGGCGAACCGATGGCGCTGCGGGCACAAGGTCCCGAGGAGCGGCTTCCTCCCCGGCTGTTTCGAGTGCAGGTGGCGGGGACGCGGGACGCGGAGCAGGCGCCGCGCCGGCAGCTTGGGTTCTAGGGGCGGGCGCCGGAGCCGCAGCTTTTAGGAGCGGCTCCGTGGCGGCTGCCGCGGAGGGGGGAGCGGCCGCCGCCGTTGCGCCCGAGCTTTCGCCGTTTACGGTGAAAATCACCTGGCCGATTTTGAGCTTGTCGCCGGTCTTGACCAATACATCCTGCACCGTGCCGCTCACCGAAGACGGAACCTCGATGGTGGCTTTATCAGTCTCAAGCTCGAGAACCGCCTGGTCCTGATTCACCTGATCTCCGGGCGAGATCAGAATGCGCACCAAGTCGCCGGTTTGGATGTTTTCACCAAGCTCAGGAAGCTTGAATTCAGTTGCCATGCCGTTTATTGATTCAATTTTTCATCGGATCATTTCTTCATTGGACGATTTTTTCGGTGCACCGGCGCGTCCGATAATTCACTGAAACACGGCGCTGAAAGCCAAATGATTCAATGACTCAATGATCCAATAAGGCAATCTCAGACCAGCACCGGATCGGCCTTCTCCGGATCAATCTCGAGCTCCTTCATCGCTTTCTCGGTGACGCCCGCTTTGAGCTTCTTCTCTCGTGCGAGCGCGGCCAGCGTGTTGAGGGTGATGAATCGCGCGTCGACTTCGAAGAAATTGCGCAACGCGGCGCGCCCCTCGCTGCGCCCGAAGCCGTCCGTACCGAGCGAAACGATTCGCTGGGGCAGCCACGGAGCAATCGAGTCGGACACCGCCTTAACGTAATCCGACGCGGCCACGATCACGCCGGGCGCCGAAGCGAGGCATTGTTCCAGGTGCGAACGGCGGGGCGCCGCGCCCGGATGGAGCGTATTCCAGCGCGCGGTCGCATGCGCGTCGCGGTAAAGCTCTTTGTAACTCGTCACGCTCCAAACGTCCGCCGCCACGCCGTACTTTTCGAGCATGGCCTGCGCCTTGACCGCCTCATTGAGAATCGCGCCGCTGCCGAGGAGCTGCGCCTGCAGCTTCGCATCCTTCATCGGCGATGGCTTGAGGCGGTAGAGTCCCTTGAGGATGCCCTCTTTCGCGCCTTCGGGCATCGCGGGCATCGGGTAATTCTCGTTCATCACAGTGAGATAATAGAAGACGTTTTCCTGCTCGGTGTACATGCGGCGAATGCCGTCCTCGACGATCACCGCGATTTCATAAGCGTAGGCCGGATCATAAGCCACCAAGTTCGGAACGGTGAAGGCGATCAAGTGGCTGTTGCCGTCCTGATGCTGAAGGCCCTCGCCCGAAAGCGTCGTGCGGCCCGCCGTGCCTCCCACCATGAACCCGCGCGAGCGGCTGTCCGCCGCGGCCCAAACCAGGTCACCCACGCGCTGCATGCCGAACATCGAATAATATATGAAAAACGGGATCGTGTTGATCCCGTGAACCGAATACGCCGTGCCGGCGGCGATGAACGAGCACATCGATCCCGCCTCGGTGATGCCCTCTTCCAGAATCTGCCCGTTTTTTGCCTCTTTGTAATAGAGCAGCGTGTCCTTATCGACAGGTTCGTAAAGCTGGCCCTGGCGCGAATAGATTCCCACCTGGCGGAAGAGCGCTTCCATGCCAAACGTGCGCGCCTCGTCGGGAACGATGGGCACGATCAGCTTGCCCAGCTCCTTGTCGCGCAGCATTTTCGCAAGCATCCGCACCACCACCATGGTGGTGGACACTTCGCGATCGCCGGTGCCCTGCAAAAATTCTGCGAACATCGATCCGTCCGCCGGCTTAAGCGCGGGCACCGTGATGCTGCGCGCTGGGAGATATCCGCCGAGCTCTTTGCGGCGCGCGTGAAGATACTGCATCTCCGCGCTATCCTCCGGCGGCTTGTAGAACCCGAGATGCGCCATTTCGTCATCGGGGATCGGAATGCCGAAGCGAGCGCGGAACTGGCGCACCTCGTCCTCGTTCAGTTTTTTCTGCTGGTGCGTAATGTTTTTGCCCTCGCCGCTTTCGCCAAGGCCGTAGCCTTTAATGGTGCGCGCGAGAATCGCGGTCGGCCGCCCGGTCGGCTGCATCGCGGCCGCGTAGGCGGCATACACCTTCCGTGGATCGTGACCGCCCAGCCGCAGTTTGCACAAGGATTCGTCAGGAATATCCTTCACCAGGTCCAGCAGCCTCGGGTCGACGCCGAAAAAGTGCTCGCGGAAGTATTTCCCCGATTCCACCGAATACTTCTGGCGCTCGCCATCCACCACTTCGCACATCCGCTTCACCAGCACGCCGTCCACATCCGCAGCGAGAAGCGGATCCCAGTCGCTGCCCCAGGCTACTTTGATCACGCTCCATCCGGCGCCGATGAAGCCGGCTTCGAGCTCCTGAATGATGTTGCCGTTTCCGCGCACCGGGCCGTCGAGGCGCTGCAGGTTGCAATTCACAACAAAAATGAGGTTGTCTAGTTTCGCCCGCGCCGCGAGGCTGATCGCGCCGAGCGTTTCCGGCTCGTCCGTTTCCCCGTCACCCACAAAGCACCACACCTTCTGCCCGTTAGTTTGCTTGAGCCCGCGGTCTTCGAGGTAGCGGAGAAATCGCGCCTGATAGATCGCCTGAATCGGCCCGAGGCCCATCGATACGGTGGGGAACTGCCAGAAGTCCGGCATCAGCCAGGGGTGAGGATAGGAAGAAAGGCCGCCGCCGGGCTGCAATTCGCGCCGGAAATGCTCGAGTTGCTGTGCCGTAAGGCGGCCTTCGAGAAATGCGCGCGCATAGAATCCGGGCGAAGCGTGCCCTTGAAAGAAAACAATGTCGGAATCGTGTTCCGCATTTTTCCCACGGAAAAAGTGATTGAAGCCCACTTCGTAAAGCGTGGCGGCCGAAGCGTAGGTGGAAATGTGGCCGCCAATGCCGCTTTCGGCTTTGTTGGCGCGCACCACCATCGCCATCGCATTCCAGCGGACCATGCTCTTGATGCGGCGCTCGATCTCGATATTGCCGGGGAAAGCGGGCTGCTCTTCCACCGGAATACTGTTGATAAAGGGCGTGTTCACTGCGGGCTGAAGCCGAATGCGCGAGCGCTGCGCCCGCTCCGCGAGGGCTCGCAGCAGGTGCTGGACGCGACGGGGATCGCCCTGCTCGATGACGTAGTCGAGCGATTCGAGCCACTCCCGCGTCTCAATCGCTTCGAGCTCGGCAAATTCGTTTTGAGTCTCAGCTGTTTCGATCATGCTGCTGGTTGACCTTTCACCGCCGGCGCCGCGATCCCGGCCTGTCATTCCTCTAATTTCTATCTTACGCTACTTCGCGCGAGCGCGGGCAAACGCCGATACGATGTCAGACCCAGTTCCGGCGGGCGTCCCTTGGGCTTGAACCCAACTGACGATGGAAGCGCTTCCCGAATGGCTTATTGAACTGGCAAAATCCCGCTCCCGATGATCATTATAAACCAGCGAGCGCCGGGAGTTCCTGCCGGAGGAATTTGTGTTGGGATAGCGCGGAGTTGCTTTTAACTCCGTGGCTTTTCGCTACAGTGTGGCCGTTGGGTGGCGACGGCGGTGCCGGGGCACAGGACTTCCGAGGCGCGCTGCGCGATCTCGGCCGTTACCCAGGCCTTAGCGGCCGGAGCTCCTCCGCTGTTCAGCTTCCATAAGGTTCGAAAGAATATCGTTAATCCGTGTCAAATGGCCTTCGCCCTTGGACCTGAGCCAATTGAGGACCTGCGGATCAAGACGGACGCTTACGGCAACCTTGGGCTTGGCTTCGCGCAACCGCACCAGCTTCGCCAACTGCTGATCATTGAGTCGCGGGATGTCCTCGAGATTGATCCCTGAGTCATTCCCGGCGGCTTGGCGGTTTGCCCCGAGGCGCAGCGCCCGCCGCTCACTCTCCTTCCATCGCCTGTTCTTTATATCTTCGGAGCTCATGCTTTTCGGCCCTGCGGGCCGAGATGGTGCGGACGATTTCTTCGCCATAAGTGTCCTCTCGATACGCGTGGGCAACCAGCAGGACAACGGGCGCGTCCGGCTCAATGCGGACTTCCCCGATCGCGTGCCACCGCTGTTCTCCCGCCCGGTCGATTCAGTCGCGGCCAATGAGGCAGCGTTCGTCTTAAGACCAGCGCCGCCAGCTCAAAAGAGATTCCGCCGTACTTAGGCTGGTTCTTGACGTTTTTGGATTCGTCCCACTCGTAGCGCAATTTGTATATACGTATCGTACTACCGCACTGCTAGGGAGCGCAACACCCGCCTGCCCGAGGGGGCTGAGGCTTCGGTGGCGCAGGATACGACGCGGAATTCAGAGCGTGGTGGGGCGGGTGGCAACGGACGTGCCGGGGCGCAGGTCTTCTGAGGCGCGCGTGATGATCTCGTCGCCGGGGTTGAGGTCGCCAAAGACTTCGGTGAGATTGCCGAGCGTGCCTCCGGTCTTCACCGTCACCCATTCCGTCTTTCCATCGCGAACGCGAATCACGTAGACCTGCTCCATATTCCTTCCGACCGCGGATTGGGGCACGAAGATCGTGGCCCGCGGGCGGCGTACCGGCCAGATCACTTCCGGAAACATTCCGGCATGCAATTCCCAGCTGGGATTCCAGACGTCCATCTCGACCGGCATCGTGCGCGTGCTCACGTCCATGGAGTCGGCCAGGCGGGCGACGGTACCGGTGAACGTTCGACCCGGAAACGCGGGAACGGTGAACTGAACTTTGGCGCCGTTTCGCACGCCAGCCACGTAGATTTCTGGAACGGCCACCACGAGCCTGAGATGAGCAACCTGCTCGATGCGCATCAAGGACGACTGCGAGCCGGGGCCGCCACTAGGACCGATCAGAGCGCCCGGATGAACGTTGCGGCGAGTGATCACTCCGTCAAACGGGGCCGTGATGCGGAGATAACCTTCCATCTCCTCGACCGAGCGCCGGGTCGCGCGCGCGGCATCGGCCGTGTTGCTCAGAGCGACCACGCGCGCCCGATCGGCTTCGGCGGTCTTCTCCGCGGTCTCAAGCTCATCTTCCGAGATCACGCCGGGCGTCGCCGCAGCCGCTCGAAGCCGCTGATATGTGCTCTCATCCGCAGCCAGCTTCGCGTCTCCGGCAATGCGCTGGTTCTCCGCGCTCATCACCTTGGCCTGCGCTTCGGCCTTTTGCGCAACCAGCTCCGGCGCCACCAAAACGGCCAGAAGCTGCCCTTGTTTGACGCGCGAGCCGCGATCGACCCCGATCCATTTGACGAATCCGGTCACCTTAGGGAACATCCGCACCTCTTCGTAGGGTTGGAGCTCGCCCGGCAACGTGATCGTCAGGTCTAATCGCCGCGAGATCGCCCTGACCGTTTCCACTGTGGAAGGCGTGGCCGGCGCGGCGGTCGACGCCGCCGAGACTTTGTTCGACGCGGTGCCGCAGCCGCCGCTGGCAAGGCTCAGCGCGAGAACTGTAGAGATTGCGGTGATCAGAATAAGCGCCCCGCTCCGGCGCGCGAAGCCGACTGCCCGGCTAAAGCCCGGCTCTATATCCGTGCGCACCCGCTGTCTCATGAGTTTCGTTCCTCTCCTGGGAAAAGCCGCGGAGTTCAACAACAACTCCGCACTACCAGCTGTGGCGACCGCGCCCTTTCATCGCAAATGCAAGATTCAAAATTCCAGATCCAAAATGAGAATCCAAAATCCGAAATCCAAATTGTCCAAAATCTGAAATCCAAAATCGGCTCACGCCTCCGCATAAGGGCTTTGCGGATCGGAAGCGTCGAGCGACGCGGACGCTTTCGTGGCTCGTTCCTGCGCCATCGAGAACGCAGCCGGCAGAATGAGCAGAGTGGCCAGCGTAGACGCCGCCAACCCGCCGATCACGGCGCGCCCGAGCGGCGCGGTCTGATGGCCGCCTTCGCCGAAAGCGAGCGCCATCGGCACCATTCCGGCGATCATCGCGAGACTGGTCATCAGGATCGGCCGCAGCCGCGTGCTGCCGCCGTACACGGCCGCATCTATTGCGGATGAGCTTCCTTCGCGCCGGTGTTGCTCCGCAAAAGTGACGAGGAGGATGGAGTTCGCCACGGAAACTCCAAGCGCCATGATGGCGCCCATGAACGATTGCAGGTTCAGCGTCGTGCCGGTCACGAGCAGCATGAGGACGACGCCGCAAACAACGGCGGGCATGGTCGAGACCGCGACAAACGCCAGGCGCATCGACTGAAAGTTGGCCGCCAGCAGAAGGAAGATGACCACGATGGCGATGCCGAGGCCGAGCGCAAGGCTGCGAAACGTCTGCCGCATCGGCTCAATCTGTCCGCGAACCTGCACTTCCACGCCGCGCGGCGGCGCGCCCGCGCGCCGGATCGCCTCGTCAACCTGCCGCGACGCGCGCCCCAGGTCCTCTCCTTCCACGTTTGCAGTGAGCGAAAGCAGCCGCTGCATGTCGTACCGGTCGTATTCGCCGGCGACCCGTCCGTACGAAAGGTGCGCGACGTCGCCCAGGTTCGGATGATTCGAAGCCCCGCCCTGCATGAGCGGAATATCGGCCATGTCGTCGATGGAGCTCATCTCGGGCTGCGGCACCTCCACCTGCACCTGGTAGCCGATTCCGGTGTTCGGGTCCTGCCAGAAATTCCGCGAAACGAACCGGCTGGACCATGTCGCCGTCTCCACCGATTGCGCCACTTGCTGCACCGTAAGACCGAGCTGCCCGGCACGGACGCGGTCAATGTCGACGTTTAAGCTCGGATAATCGAGGGGCTGCTTGTAATGAAGGTCGCGGATGGCGCGGACTTTCGCCATCTCGAGACGAACTCGTTCGGCATAGTTGTGATCCGTTTCGAGATGCGGGCCGCTGATGGCCACTTCGATGGGCGTGGGCGATCCGAAGTCCATGACGTGGCTCACCAGATCGCCCGCCTCAAAGGTGAAGGCCGTGTCGGGAAATTTCTGGTGAAGCACGGCCCGCAGCTTTTCCTCGAATGCCGTCACGCGAATGTTCGCGCTCTTTTGAAGCTGGACCTCGAGGAAAGCGTCCTGCGGACCGCTGGTCCAGAGGTAAACCAGGTTCACGGGATAACTCGGCGCATAACTCCCCACATAACCGATGTTGGCGGCGACGTTCCCAGGCCCGGCGAGCCGCTTGATTTCGCCGAGCACCTGAAGCGCCATCTGTTCGGTAGCTTCGATCCGCGTACCGGCCGGGGCTCTCATCCGAAGCTCAAACTGATTCTCGGGAACGTGGGGGAAAATCTCAATTCCGAGGCGCGGGCCGAAGAGCACGAGCAGCAAAAGCGATCCCACGGCGTAACCGCCCACCAGGAGCCGCCGCCGGGAAGCGAGTTTTTCCAGAACGCGCGTGTAGCGCTGGCGGAACCGGTTGAAGCTCCATTTGCCGCCCAAACCCTCTTCGAGACGCTGATGCGCCTTGGCGGTCCAGACATAAAGAATTGGGATCAGCGAGTTGGAAAGCACGAAGGCAGCAGCCATTGCGAAGCCGACGGCGATCGACAAGGGCACAAACAGAGAACGGCTGACTCCGACCATGAGGAACGAGGGCACGAACACCGCAAGCACCGCGAGCAGCGCGAGAAAGCGCGGCATGACGGTTTCGAGCGTTCCCTGCAATGCCGCCGGCGCCGCATCCCGGCCCGCCGCGCGGTGCGTGTGAATGTTTTCGACGCCGACGGTCGCTTCGTCCACCAGGATTCCTACCGCAAGGGCCAGCCCGCCAAGCGTCATGATATTGATCGTTTGATGCGTCAGCCAGAGGCCGACCACCGCCGCGAGCAAGCTGAACGGAATCGTCACGACGACAATCACCGAGCTCTTCCACTCGCGAAGGAACAGGAAGACCATGAGCCCCGTGAGCAGCGCTCCAAGCACGCCTTCACGAATGAGCGAAACCAGCGAATTGGTGACGTACCCGGATTGATCGAACTCGAAGCTCACCTGTACTCCGGGCGGAAGCGCGTTCTCGAAACGGCCCATGCTCGCCTTCACTTCGTTGACCACAGTCAGCGTCGAGGCGTCTGCGCGCTTCGTGACCGGCAGGTAGACGGTCCTGCGGCCGTTCACCAGCGCATAGCCGAGCGTAATATCGCTGCCGTCCTCCACCCAGCCGATGTCGCGCATGTAGACGGCGGGCCCGGCCCCGGTGCGAATCGGCAGAGCGGTGAGCGCGTTAATGTCCGTGACCACCGAGTTCATGGGCGTGATGCGGTCGAGACCGCCGGTGCGGACGTCCCCGGCCGGCGCGATCACGTTGCCTGAAAGCAGAGCCTTGACCGCTTCACCGGTGGACATGCGGTAGCTGTTCAGCCGGTCGCGATTGACATGAATGACGATGGTGCGCGAGCTTCCACCGAACGTTGACGGCGACGAAACGCCCGGCAACGTCGTGAACAGCGGGCGCACGCGGTTGAGTGCCAGGTCCTGCAGTTCGTCGACGCTGTGGTCCTTGCTCGCAAACACGATGTAGCCCACCGGGACGCTGCCGGCGTCATACCGCAGCACGAACGGCGGCACCGTTCCCGCCGGCATATAAGCCTGGGCACGGCTGATGTACGACGTGGTTTGCGCGAGCGCCTGGTTCATATCAACGCCGGGGAGGAACGAGAGCTTCAGCAGCGAGAAGTTCTCGATGGATCGCGACTCGACACTCTGTAGCCCCGCGATATAGAGGAAGTTGTATTCGTAGTAGTAGGTCAAATACCCTTCCATCTGCGCCGGGCTCATCCCGCCGTAAGGCTGCGCCACGTAAATGACCGGCAGGTTGAGATTGGGAAAGATATCGACCGGCATGCGCGTGAGCGCGAGGATCGAGCAAAGCGCCACGCCGATAACGGCCACCATCACGGTGATCGGTCGCCGCAGGGCCAGGTGAACGAACCGCATAGGTTAAGGCGCCCCCGCCGCAACATCGTTCGCCGTGTTGAGGAAGGGCGTGACGTCGCCCTCGGCGGCCGCGACGTCCGCCAGCGCGCGCCAGATGCTCAACCGGGCGAGCGAATCGTCAATCTCCGCCTGGACGAGCAGACGCTGCGCTTCGGCGACGTCGACAATCGTGCCGACGCCCGCCTGAAAACGCGCTCGCGCCTGGGCCTCGCTCGCGCGCGATGCTTCGAGCTCGATCGGCGTATTTTCGGCGGCCCGGCGAGCGCCGTCGAGTTTTGCGCGCGCCGCTTCCATTTGCCCGGAAAGATTCTGCATGGTCTGATCGTAAAGCGCCTGCTCGCGGCGGCGGTTCTCAATCTCAATCTTCCGGCGCTCGCGTACCGCCGGAAAATCGAGCAGCGGAAGTGATACCGTGAGCCCCGCTGCCCAGTTGTGCACGTCGGCGCCGAGGCCGTTCAGCCCGGGCGCGACGTTTCCTTTCGAGTTTTCGCCGCTGCCGCGCGCCGAGGTCAGCGCCTCCAGCGTGAAATGCGGGTAGAACGAATGGCTGAGCACGTTGATCCGGGCCTCGGCCTCGCTGAGTCTCCTCTGTTCCACCACTGCCGCCGGATGATTCGCAAGCGGAGGCGCGCTCCATCCGTTCGCCGGCGGAACGTGCAGGAACGGCCCGGTGACGACCTCCATCTGGGCGCCGGGAATTCCGAGTAATTGCCCGAGCGCCGCGCGGGCGATCTCGAGGTTTTCCTGAGCGAGAATGAGCTGCGTGCGCGCCGCCGCAAGCTCCGCATCCGCGCGCGATGCGTCGGCGCCGGGGCGAAGCCGCGCGTTCACCAGCGCGTGAACCGAGCGCCCGAAAACGGTTCTCCGATCGACGTCCGCCTGCGACGCCCGCACGCGCTCCTCCTCAGCGAGCACCGACAGCGACGCGTCCGCTACCGCCGCCGCCACACCGAGGCGAGTGAGCGAGACCTGCGCCGCCGTGCGCGTGGCGGTGGATTGCGCGGCGGCCACTTCCGCATGGCGGTAGCCAAAATCGAAAGGCTCCCACGAAAAGAGTAGGCCGCCTCCGCTCGCCCAGAAGGAGCGATTGGAAGGCGTGAGCACCGTCCCCTGCGTGCCCGTCAAGACATTGGGAAACTGAGGCAGTAAGACGCCAAGGACGCTGTTGCGCGTTCCGCGATTCCCCTGCCAAACCGCGTCGGCCAGAGGCAGGTAGTTTGTGGCGGCCAACGCCGTGCCAGCCTTCGCCGCGGCGTAACTCGCGAGCGCGGCGCGAACGCCGGGGTAGTTCTCAAGCGCATAAGCGACCGCTTGCTGCACGGTGAAGCTTTTGACGCTCCCCGTCTGGGCCCCCGACGAAATCTGCGCGAAGAGAAAACAGGCCAGCAATGAGGAAACTACTTGGAGAAGTTCTCGATTTAACCGCCGCAACTACTTCCGAACCTCCTCGATACTCCCCGGGGGGCCAGGCGCAAATCCTGTGCCCCGCCCCCCGGGGCGACGTGCACTAGGGGGGTATCGTCAGTTTGCATCAAGTCCGCGGCGTGCGCGCGTCAAATCGGCGTAAAATCGCCTTTACACCGTTTTAACATGAGGATCGGTACGGTCTCCCTCATACGAATTGCACCAACAGCACCACTGCTGACTGACCCGAAATTCGCAGAGGCGTACGATTCGCGAACGGAGCTCATCATGAGCACGCCCCACCGCCTGCCTCTCCGCTTAGACCCGCGCCGGGAGGCCCTGCTCGCCATCGGAGCGTGCCTTGCCATTGCCATGCCGATCGGATTTGGTTTGGCGAACGGCAGAACGGGGCAGGAGAACGGGTCCAAGAACACGGCGGCGACACAACCCGGAAACGCGCTTGCCAGCACTGCGAGATTCGAAGCGGCTTCGATCAGGCAGATTAATCTATCGGGTAACCGTCACCTAGTCATGCGAATAATTGATCGCCCTGACGATGGGAGGTTTTACGCCACCGCCGTCACATCGAAGGTGCTCATTCAGATTGCCTATGGCGTACAGGACTCCCAGATCGAGGGCGGACCTAAATGGATCAACTCCGAGCGCTTTGATGTTCAGGCGAAGTCGGACGACGCTCTGAGTGACGATCTCAAGGAGCTCAGTCCAGACCAAGCCAAGCTTGTGAAGCAACGTATGTTGCAGGCGCTCCTGGCGGACCGTTTCGAGTTGACCGTCCTCCGCAAAACGAAGGAGCTTCCGGTGTATGACTTGGTGGTTGCGAAGAACGGACCCAAACTCCAGGAGGCGAGCAAGGCCGGTACCAGTTCTGCCGGAGGCCGCATGGCGAGCAACGGACCGATGGCTCACTCCCCACCTGCGGAAGGCGAGCGGCGCTTTACCTCTAACACAACGATGCCCTTTCTCGCCGTGATTCTCTCGCATATGGTGGGCCGCATTGTCGTGGACAAAACGGGTCTCATAGGAAGGTATAACTTAACCGTGCATTGGACGCCGGAACTCGGGCGCGGCGGGCCGGGCGGTGGTCCTGGACGGGCAGGTGCCGCCGAAGAGAGTGGGCTGTCCGTTCCAGATTCTTCCGGCCCTTCGCTCTTCACGGCCCTTCAGCAGCAACTCGGCTTGAGGCTCAAGCCGGCGAAAGGCCCGGTCCAGGTGCTCGTCATCGATCACATCGAGCGACCCACACCGAATTGATTCAATGACTCAATCCGCGAAGCGATATCCGAAGCCCTGCACGGTGACAATCAAACTCGGCCGCTTCGGATCCTCTTCGAGCTTCTGGCGGAGCCACGCGATATGAACGTCGACGGTGCGCGTGTTGGGCGTTGCTTCGTAGCCCCACACCTCCCTCAGCAGTTCGTCGCGGGAGATCGTTTCGCCACGATGCTCGACGAAATAGCGGAGCAATTGAAACTCGCGCGCCGAGAGCGCTACTTTCCGGTCGTCGCGCCAGACGGTCGTGGACCGCACGTCGACGCGCAAGCTGCCGATCTGGTGAACCGGACCGCCGGGCGCGCCCGCCGCCGGCCGCCGGAGAAGCGCTTCGATGCGCGCCAGGAGTTCCAGCATGTCAAACGGCTTCGCGAGGTAATCGTCGGCGCCGAGCTTCAATCCGAGCACCTTATCCACCACCTGCGCGCGCGCTGTAAGCATCAAAATGGGCGTGGCGAGGCCGTGCTGCCGCAGGTCGCGGCACACGTCGAGGCCGCTCTTCTTCGGCAGCATCACGTCGAGAATGATGAGATCGAATGGGCCGGCCAGAGCCATCTCGAGCCCGCGCACGCCATCCTTCGCGATTTCCACCTCGAACTCCTCTTTGCGGAGGCGATCGCTCAGCGTGAGCACGAGTCCGGGTTCGTCCTCGATGAGCAGGATTTTTTTTGGCATCGCCGCTGACAGCGGTTAGGTTCGCGAATTTGCAGTTTGTAACGCCGGAAGGTGGAGTGTGAACCGGCTTCCCTGCCCCGGCGTGGTTTCAACGCTCAGCCGCCCGCCCATAGCTTCGGCGATGTCCTTCGCCAGACTCAAGCCGAGTCCGGTTCCGTGGGCGTGGCCACCATTCTTGCCCCGATAGAACGGCTCGAAGATGTGCGGGAGGTCGCGCGGGTCAATGCCCGGGCCGCAATCGTCCACCGTCACGCGGACTTCTTCGCCTTGCCCGCACGTTCCCTTTTTCAGCCGCACGCGAATCCGTCCGCCCACGCCGCCGTACTTGATGGCGTTCGAGATGAGGTTTTGAAGGCACTGCACGAGAGCGCCGGAATCTCCCAGGACAAAGCCCACGCTCGGCGGCACATCCGTTTCGATGGCTACTTGGCTGGCCTCGAACGCCGGCTGAAGGCTCGCGAGCGCGGCCTCGGCCACCTCGGCGAGATCCACGGGAAGCTGCTGATAGGCGCGGTAGCGGGATTGACCCGCAGCGAACACCAGAATGTTTCCCACCATTTCCGAAAGCCTGCGGCCTTCATCCCGGATCAGCGCGCCGTAATTCCTCACTTCGTGCGCCGCGCCGACGACGCCGTCCGCCAAATTTTCGCCGGCGGAGCAGATCACGGCAAGCGGCGTGCGAAGCTCGTGGGATATGCCCGCGACGAAGTCCATCTGCAAAGTGGCAAGCCGCTGGGCGCGCTGCGCGGATACCACGATCAGCGCCAGGCTGACGGCCAGCAGGAACAATACGCCGAGGCTCACGGCGAGGTTCCGGCGCCGCAGGTTCGCCACCGCCGCTTCCACGGAACCCGAGCGGTGCCGCACCACAAGCTGCCACGGAGCGCCTTCCGCAGACACCGAGAGCAACGGCGCGTCGCTGCGGCGCGGCTCGAGCGCCCGGGCGCGGTCTTGCTGCGCGGCAGACGAGCCGCGTTCGAGCACCATCCCTTCGTCCGCCCACTCGGGTTCAGCAAAACGCGGCGTGCGCCTTCCGACGAGGTCTTCCACGACGTCGCCGGCGGGCCGCGCTTCGCCGGGCGGCAGGGGCGATGACTGATAGAAAACTTCCGGCGGGTTGTGTCCGCTGATGATCGAGACGCGATACTCAGACCCTGCAGGACCGCGAAAGTAACGGCCCACCAGCTCGGGCACGAGCTTTTGCCAAACGAATTCCATGTTCAGCGCCACAATCACACCGCCTCTCGGTCGGAGTGCGGGCTGCGACTTGCCGCGATAGGCTGAGTCCGAAGGCAAGGGACGGAAGAGAATGTGAGCTTCTTCGAACAAGGTCCAGCTCTGCGGAGCGACGTCCGGCGGCGCGCCGGAAACGGAGGGAGGCGTGTGATGCTCCAAGCGATCGCGGACGCGCGCGAATGACTCAGGCCACGGCGCCGGCTTGAAGCGCTCTTCCACTGGATCGAGCCGCATCAGCCGGCCGTCGTCGCGCTCCCAGACGAACAGCCCGCCCACCAACTCCGGACGGGCCGAGGCGCTTATCCAATCGTCATAGCGGCCGGCGTAGAACTTCAGAGTTTGCGGTCCAGGCGAGCCCTCCGGAGGTTGAAACGCCCAGCAGATGCGAGCCAGTTGAAGATGAAAGTCGCCGCGAAACCGCATGACCTCCGTGCTGAGATTCGCGCGCATCCGCTCCCGCACGGCTTGGCTCACCTGACCGCTCCAGTGCACCTGCAGGAACCCGAACACAATGAGGATTGCGGCCAGAACGCAAACCAGCCCAAACGAAAGCGCAGGTCGCCGGGACGGGAGCTTCATACGGAAAGCATAGGGAGGGTTTCACGCGGACGCAAGTGCGCCGCGGTGCGAGCGCGTAAACCGGGGCAGGCGAAGCTGGGTCCTGTGGCTAGCTGCTGAAAAGCCCCGAGCGTGTCATTCTGAGGAGCCGAAGGCGACGAAGAATCTCCGTCTTTGTTTGATCGCCAAATGCGGGGATTCTTCGCTTCGCTCCGAAAGACAGCTCGAACGGTCTTTATCCGCAGGTAACCGCTAGGTGAATAGCTTTCGGTTCGGGTTGCCGCCCGCGGCGATTCGGCTTCGGCTTATGGGGATGTGGCCGCGCGCTGGTCCACAATCGTAACCCGGCCGATCACCACGGCTTTGAGCGGGCGATCATGCACGTCGCGCGGCGTGCTGGAGATTTTGCTCACCACGTCCTGCCCTTCGAGAACCTCGCCGAAGATGCTGTGCTTTTGGTCGAGCCACGGAGTGGGCGCAACGGTGATAAAGAACTGGGCTCCGTTCGTGTGGGGACCCGCGTTCGCCATGGCGAGACGGCCGGGACGGTCGAAAGTGAGCGCGGGATCGAATTCGTCTTCGAACGTATATCCCACCCGGCCGGTTCCATTGCTCATATAATCGCCGCCCTGAATCATAAATTTCGGAATCACACGGTGGAACGACAGGCCGTTATAGTACGGGCGCTGCTCCCATTTTTTCTCGGCCTCGTTACGCCACTTCTTTGAGCCGGTCGCGAGATCAACGAAGTTCTGCACGGTCACCGGCGCCTTCTCGGGAAAGAGCTTGCACACGATGCGGCCCAGGCTGGTTTCAAACACCGCGTAGAGTCCAGCGGGCTGATCGAGCGTGATCGGCGCAGCTTCGGGTGTTGCCGCCGGGCCTCGCCGCGTTTCCGTCTCGGCAGCCGCGGGGCTTGACTTGCGGCGAAACAGGGCCGCGCCGCCGAACGTCGCGCCGGCAATGATCGATTGTGTGATCACCTTGGAATCCTTTTTGCGAATTTACTGGAGCAGCCTGTTACCCGCCACGGAAGACACACGCCTCAATCATAATATTCGAGGCCGAGGTGCGTAATCATCTCCTCGCCGCGCAGGTGCCGCAGAGTATTCTTGAGCTTCATAAGCTGGATGAAGAGATCGTGCTCGGGGTACAGCGACGGGGCGACGATCGGGCTCTTGAAATAGAACGAGAGCCACTCCTGGATGCCTTTGCGCGCCATCTCGGGGCAGCGCTGCGCAAGGTCCATGAACATCACGAGGTCAAGCACGATGGGCGCGGCAAGTATCGAATCGCGGCAGAGAAAGTCGATCTTGATCTGCATGGGATAACCCAGCCAGCCGAAGATGTCGAGGTTGTCCCAGCCTTCTTTGTTGTCGCCGCGCGGCGGATAGTAATTGATGCGGACTTTGTGATAGAGGTCCTTATAGAGCGCCGGGTAAAGCTCGGGCTGCAGGATGTACTCAAGCGCGGAAAGCTTGCTCTCTTCCTTGGTGCGGAAAGATCCCGGATCGTCCAGCACCTCGCCGTCGCGGTTGCCCAGGATATTCGTCGAGAACCAGCCGCGCACCCCGAGCAGCCGCGCCTTCAGCCCGGGAGCGATGATGGTCTTCATCAGCGTCTGGCCGGTTTTGAAATCCTTGCCGCAAAGCGGCGCGTTCTTCTGCTTGGCCAGATCGAGCAGCGCCGGAATCTCGGTGGTGAGGTTCGGCGCGCCGTTGGCGAACGGGATGCCCAGCTTCAGCGCGGCGTAGGCGTAGATCATGCTCGGCGCGATCAGCGGGCTGCTCTTGCGCAGTCCTTCTTCGAACGCGGCGAGCGAGGCGTGCACGGCCGCCGGCCGCATGAAGGTTTCCGTCGATCCGCACCACACCATCACCATGCGCGAGACAGCCTGCTGTTTTTCAAAGGCGCGGATGTCCGCCATCACCTGCTCGGCGAGGTCCATCTTGTTCTTGCCTTTTTTTCTGTTGCGGCCATGCAGGTTCTTGACGAACTTCTGCTCGAACACGGCGGGCTGAGGGCGAAGCGCCCCCAGAAAATCGCGGACGGACTCGAGCAGGGGCGCATCGAGAACGCCTGCTTTGGCCGCGGCCTCGTAGCAATTATCCGAGATCACGTCCCATCCGGCGAAAACCAGATCTTCCATTGCGGCCAGCGGGACAAATTCCTTGATCAGCGGCGCCCGCTTTTCCGTCCGCTTGCCGAGCCGGATGGTTCCCATCTGCGTGAGCGATCCGATGGGTTGAGCGAGACCTCGCCGAATCGCTTCCACGCCGGCGATAAACGTTGTCGCCACGGCGCCCATGCCGGGAATCAGCACGCCGAGCTTGCCCTCGGGTTTGTCGATTTGGATTTGCTTCCGCGCCATGCTTTGCCTTTCTCGCCTCGCGCCGTTGACCGGCAGCGCAAATCAAAAGTCTTGATCATGGGACACCGTCGCAGAAATTGCAACGAATTTCGGGCTTGTAGCCACGGCAACGATGGCAGCGCCGTGGGTTTGTCAGCGGCGGTAGCCACGGTCGGTGCTTCTCTGATCGTGGGCTGTTGTCCCGTCAATAACTGCCCACCGCCATTCTGAATGGGTGGCGAGGACCTCGGTGTTTGAGGTCCGCGACGTTTATTTCGTGATCAGATTTCGAGCAGACCTGACAGGAAAGGTCTGCGCCAGCCCCCTCGATATTCTGTGATCCTCAATAGCTAAGGAACGGGGGCAAAGGAAGGGTTTACGCCGTCGTGCTGGGTGATTTGGATGGGCTTGGCCTTCGGATTGTCGACTCGCAGAACGAAGATGCGGCGAACACATCCGAAGCGAGGTGGAACCCAGACCTCCGGAGCCCGCCCCGCCGAAGCTCCCCAACATACTGCCGCCGACGGCGAAACACACGAAAACGCGATCTCTGCTCCATCGGGCGACCATGAGGGATGTGAGCACTCCCACTTGGGGTCTGTTGTAAGTTGGCGCCTACCAGAGCCGTCCGCACGCATCAGAAAAATCTGCCGCTGTTCGCTTTGCGCCATGCTATCCCAAGAGGTAAAGAAGGCAACTCGGGCGTTGAAGGCAATCTGCTTTCCATCAGGCGACCACGCTGGGGAGAAGGCATACCGCAGATACGGAGAGATCGTATACGCACTCGGATCGGTGAGTTGAACCTCGTGCGAACCGTCAGCGTCGCCGACCGCGATGGCGTAACCGGTCCCGGGGACGCGCACCGAGAACGCGAGTTTCTTCCCATCCGGGCTCCAGGCAGGATCAATGGCTGCTCGGAACAGGAGCCGGGGCTCGCCCGCGCCATCCGAAGGCATGAGGAACAGCCCGAAGGCAGGCTCTCCGCGCTCGCTGCGCAGTATTGTGTTATCGAGCGGTGTGTACGTTACCGCCAGGGTCTTCCCGTCGGGCGACCATGCCACGCTGGATGTCGAAGAGCCGAGGCGCCGAAGCAAGTGAGGATTCTTACCGTCGCTGTCCATCACATATAATTCAAACGCAAAACGCGACTCGTACTGTTTGGAAAGGCGCATCGGAGGGTGCCCAGGCCAGAAGGTGTCGTGAATGAAAACAATATGACGGCCGTCGAGGGACCAACTTGGGTCATGGCTGTGACCGTCCGCCGTAAGCTCCTTGGGGTGAGTCCCATCCGCATTCATCGACCAGATGTCAATCGTGGGCCAGGGCGGACTGCCATCCGGGACATGCTCAAAAACAAGTCGCGCGGTGGGTCCTTGGGATGTGACTGCGGTGGCAGCTAGAGACATTAGTCCGAACACCGCTATCATCAGGGCGAGCAGCCGACGTTTGCGAAAGGCGCTCATGACCTTGGCGAACCCAATATACCAACAATTTTGCCGAGCCGCTTCTTGCGATGCCGCCGTCGTTCGTTCGCCGCAGCACCTGCGCTTTTCCTCAGACCACACTCCAAACTCGTAGTTACGGACGAGGCGCCGGATCCTCTACACCCGTCCCGCCCCCGGCAGAACGCGTCAATCCGCCATGGGGAAGGTGGTAGCCAGGCTCCATCGATTTCGGTTGGTCGCACGACGTCCCATCGCCGCAAGCCGCGCCAGGCTGGTGTTTCATTTCCAGTAACGAGAATGCTAGAATAGCGATGCGCTGGTCGGCCCGGAACGGTATGGAAGTCCTCTCGCAGTACGAAAACCCGCAGCTCATCTCCGAGGGCGAGCCGAAGACCTATCGAGCCCGAGAGGCGCGAACCGGCCGGGCGGTTCTTCTGCACCAGCTCAGCAGTAATCCGGGCTCCGGGCGCCAGCTTCGGCTGCTGGCGCTGGTGCTGCGCTACACGTCCGGCCTGCGGCCCGGAATCCCAAGTCCTATTCTCGGAATTGAGGAGGAGAGCGACTCGGTGTGGGTGATCACCGAGGACCGCCCCGAGCTCGCGAACCTGTGGAATTGGATGGAGCAGCAGACGGGGAAAAAAGCCGGCGCGGCGCAGCCTGTGGTGGCGGGTGTCACCAAGCCGCTGGCAGTTCCGAGCGCAGAAAACAGGCAGCCCCCGGCAGCGCTCGACGAAAAGACGGTGCTATTTGCCACGCGCCTTGCCGCCGCGGATTCTTCTCCGCTGGTCGAGCTGGACACGCCGCGCGCTGGCCGCCCCGCCGAGCCGCAGGACGGCGCCGGGCCTGAGCCGGCCACGCGTTTCGCGTCCCTGCAGGATTCCGCGCCTCAAAGCGACGCCACACAGGCTTTTTCGCGGCAGGGCGGCGAGCCAAACCATGCAACTGACGATGCTACGGTTCCCGTGATTCCGGTTGCTCCTGCGCGCGGCGAGGCGCTCGAGGCTGCGAATGAACCGACCGTGATCCTTCAGCGCCCTGGGCTTGCTGAAAGGACTGCCGCGCCGCCCGCGCCGCCTGAGCCGTCGCTTGGCGCAATGGATTCCCCGGCCGCGGCGGGCGAGTTTACTATGCTCTTTCGCCGAACTGCGGGAAGCTCGGCGATCGACCAGAAAGCGCGCTTCATGGGCTTCACGGCGCCGACGCAGGACAAAGCTCGATTCATCGACGAATCGCCGGTTCGTGAGCCACTCGCAAGTTCACCCGACTCCGACCCTTTCTCCGGGCCGAGCGAGAGCACCGCGATGATGAGCGCGCCGGCGGTTGAACCCCCGCCAACCCATGAACTGCCCTACTTCCCCGCCTCCCGCGAAGACGGCTTCGGCGGCGGCGAGGCGGAACCCGGCGAGTTTACGCAGGTCTTCCGGCGCGACCAGCCGCCGGGCGACTTGCGAGGCCCCGCCACTCAGAACCAGGAGCCGGGCGCGTTTACGCGAATCTTCCAAATCCCGGTGGGGAGCGACCTGCTCACGGAAGTCAAAGCGGAGGAGATGATTTCGCCTGCTCCATCCGCTGCGCCCCCTGCGTGGCCTGCCGAGATGCCTCTGGACGGCGCCGCAGAGCCGCCATCCTTAGCCGCACCTCCGATGCCGGGAATGCCGGCGGGAATCAAACTTCCTGGTGGAGCGATTCCGACCGCGCCTCCCGCCGCAATCCCGGTGCCCAGCGCACCGGCGGGAATCCCGCTGCCCGGCGGAGCAAGCCTGGCCATGCCTCAAGCCGCGCCGCCTCCCGCGCGGCCGCCTGCTCTCCGATCCTCTGCGCCGCTACCGCAATTTGAAGCTCCCAAGCCACCGCCTCTCGCCGCGCCCAAAGCGCCCGCACTCGGTGTCCCGAAAACGCCGAAGCTCCCCGAAGCGACTGGCGCCGAAGCCGGCCCCTCGATTCTCCCTCTCATTCTAATTTTCGGCGGGATTGTGCTGGTCGCGGTCCTCGTCGTTCTGTTCTTCGTAACCAAGCACTGAACGTTTGCGCCGAAATCGCAGGGGATCACAATCCTTGCGAAGATTGGGCAGGGCGGGCGTCGCGGAACATGGACGCTGCAGGGTCAGCACTTCAAATCGGAGCGGCTAATCCTGCTGCCGTTCAGCGGACCGAGGATGGTGAGTGCGATGCGGGCGGGGTCGAGCAATTCGTTGGCGACGCCGAGGACCTCTTCCGCGGTGACCGAATCCACGCGGCTGGCGATTTCGTCCAGGCTGATGTGCCGGCCGAAATACATCTCCTGGCGCGCCAGGTTGGACATGCGGCTGGTGGTGGATTCGAGCCCGAGCAGCATGCTGCCTTTCAGGTAGTCCTTGGCGTGTTGCATTTCCTCGCCGGAAAGCCGCTCGGTCTTCATCCGGCGAAACTCTTCGATCACCAGGCGGATCACTTCGGGCACGTGCTCGCGCGCCGTGCCGGCGTAAACCGTCAGATAGCCGGCATCTCGAAAGCTGCTGAGCCCGGAAAACACCGCGTAAGCCAGGCCGCGCTTTTCGCGGATGTTTTGAAACAGGTGGGAGCTCATACCGCCGCCCATGATCGTGTTCATGATGTAGCAGGCAAAGCGCTTTTCGTGCGAATTGGAGTAGGCCGCAGCACCGAGCAGAATGTGAGCCTGCTCGAGATTCTTCTTCTGACGGTGCCGGATCACCGGGTGCGGCACCGGCGCTTGTACCGCGGGCAGCGAATCGCCCGCCGTCGTCGTTTTGAATGCTTCCGACACGAGCTCAACAATGCGCTCGTGCCTGAGGTTTCCGGCTGCGGTGATGAGGATATTCTGCGGCGCGTAGTGCTTATGGAAGTAATCGAGCAGATGCCGGCGCTCAAAGCTCTTCACGGTTTGCCGGGTTCCAAGGATGGGCCGCCCGAGTGCGTGCCCGCGCCAGTAGCTTTGCGTAAAAATCTCGTGCACCAGGTCGTCGGGCGTATCCTCCACCATCTTGATCTCTTCCTCGACCACATGGCTCTCTTTCGCGATGTCCTCGCGGCGGAACAGCGGATTCCTCACCAAATCCGACAACACGTCAAACGCGCGCGGAAGGTGCTCGTCGAGGATCTTCACCGAAAAGCTGGTGTACTCCTTGGTCGTAAACGCGTCCAGATGACCCCCAATGGCGTCGGCGGAGCGCGCGATCTGTTCGGCGGAACGAGTTGTCGTTCCTTTGAAAACCATGTGTTCCAGAAAATGGGTGATGCCGTTCTCCCGTTCGCGCTCGTGCCGCGAGCCCGCGCGGATCCAGATGCCAACCGAAACCGACCGGACCGCCGGCATCACTTCCGTGACAACCGTCATTCCGTTCGGCAGGGTCTCTTTCCGAACGTCCGGCGCGGCGCCATCGATACCTACTGACTTGCCGTCCGAAGCCATGCCGTCTTCCTCCGCACCGCGAGACACACCGACCTTCATCCCGCAAACCGACAGATGCCCTGGGCCGAAAGGTCGAGCCCCCACTATCGCAGCCGCTACCGGTTACCAGGATGTAAGCGCACCGGGGTCAACCCTGCTGGTATTTTTACACAAAACGCCCTAAAGAGCCATTCGTGAATCATAGGGGGGTGCTGGCCAACTGGTAAAGCACGCTGAGACTGCCAGGAGCTTGTCAGAGTGAAGTGCGGCAGGTTGCGAAGCCCTCCGCTAAGCCGCGCAATTCAATCTGTAGCGCCGGGCTTCAGCCCGGCAGATCTGTGTTCTCCCATTTGCCGCCCCTTTGACTTCGTTCAGGGGAGGCCCTGAAGGGCGGCGCTACGCCGCTGCCCGAAAGCTGTCAGACAACCGCGCCGCCCAAGAATTTCTTGGAGCGCAACCCGAAGTCGTTGATAATCGAATGGTGCGCTTTGCCTTTTTTGTCGCGCTGCGTTACCTGAAAGCGAAGCGGCGCCACTCCGCGATCTCGATCATCACGCTGATTTCCGTGCTGGGAGTGACGGCCGGAGTCTGCGCGCTGGTGGTGGCGCTCGCGATCAACAACGGCTTCCGCGAAACTCTGGAGCACCGGCTGTTGGGCGCGACGGCCGATATCGATCTGCTCCACCCGCAGGACAACGCCATCGTGAACTATACCGCGCTGGCGAACCGCCTCGCGCGTCTTCCCCACGTGGTCGCGGCGGCGCCCGAACTTTACGAAGAGGTCATGATCGCCGGAGCGCAGAAAGGTCAGGGGATTGTCCTCAAGGGAATCGAGCCGGAGCGCGAGACCAAGGTGGGCGACCTGCTGCAGCATCTCACCAGCGGATCGTTGAAAGGATTATCGGAAACCTTCCCGAACGCCGACCCGATCATCGTCGGCGGCGAGCTCGCGGATACGCTGGGCGTGCATGTGGGGAACACGGTCCAAATCATCAGCCCGCAAGGCTATCTCACGCCGCTCGAAATTGTACCCAAGTACCGGCACTTCCGCGTCGTGGGAATCTTTAACTCCGGGTTTTATGATTTTGACGCAACCTGGGCCTTCACGAGTCTTGATGCGGCGCAGCGCCTGTTCGATTTGACGCACGTGGCGTCGGTGATCGGGTTCAAGATCGATGACGTGAACCGCGCCCCGGAGGTGGCCGAAAGCATCCGGCGTGCCGCCGGGAAAGGGTACGACACCACAACCTGGATCGAGCAGAACCATTCGCTTTTCAGCGCGCTTCACCTCGAGCGCCTGGTGACGTTTCTCACCATCGGCCTGATTGTGCTCGTGGCGGCATTGAATATTTTCGTGACGCTGGCAATGATGGTGATGGACAAGAACGGCGAAATCGCGGTGATGATTTCGATGGGAGCTCGGCGGCAGCAGGTGTGGTCCATTTTCACGCTGCACGGGCTAATGATCGGAGCGCTCGGCACAGCGCTCGGTTTGGTGCTGGGCTACGTGGGATCGTGGCTCGCCAATCGCTATCAAATCTTCCATATTCCGGCCGACGTTTACGCGCTGCCTTACGTGCCGTTTCACTCGCGCCCCTGGGACGGATTGTGGATTGCCGGCCTGGCGCTCGGCGTCAGCTTCCTCGCCACGATTTATCCGTCGCTTTCAGCGTCGAAGCTTCAGCCGGTGGAAATTTTGCGGTACGAGTGAGGAGCGATTGATTCACTGAATCATCGGTTCATTGAATCAATCAGCCAACGAAGACGAATGACCCGATGAACCAATGATTCAATGAATCAATCAGCCAACGGCTCCGCGATTCTTCGCGCCGAAAACCTGACGAAGATTTATCGTTCCGGCGACGACAAAGTCGCGGTCTTCGAGGACTTGAACGTCGAAATATTCGAAGGCGAGTTCGTTGCGCTCGCGGGCGAGTCGGGCGCGGGGAAAAGCACGCTGCTTCATCTGCTCGCCGCGCTGGACACTCCATCGCGCGGTGAGGTATACTTTTTCGGGGAGAGGGTCAGCGGTTTCAGCGCTTCTCAGCGCGCTGATTATCGAAACCGGAGAGCGGGAATGGTGTGGCAAATGCACCATTTGCTCCCGGAATTCAGCGCGCTCGAGAACGTCATGATGCCGGGATTGATCGGCGGCGGACGTTTTTCGGATGTGCGCCGCCGGGCTTCGGCCCTTCTGGCCGAAGCCGGACTGGAACACGCTTCGGCACGACGCGTCGGAGAGCTCTCGGGAGGCGAGCAACAGCGAGTTGCTCTGGCCCGGGCGCTGATCAATCAGCCGGCTCTCCTGCTCGCCGACGAGCCGACCGGAAATTTAGACGCTCGATCGGCCGAGCGCGTTGCGGCGCTGCTCGAAAAAATGCAGCGCGACCATAAATTAACGGCCGTACTCGCAACGCACAATCTGGAACTGGCGCAGCGCGCCCATCGCGTCCTTCGGCTCGTGAACGGTAAGCTGACCGAGCCGGCGCTTCCGCTGCCGGGAAGCGCGGACACGGAATGAACAGAGCCGGAAAGGCGGGAACGTGATTTTCAGGGTTCGTTCGTTGTAGCGAAGAAGCGTTTACGCACGCGAGCCGGGCTTTCCGCGTCTCACGGGAGCTTCGGAAAGCCGGGCTTGGGCAACCTGCGCGGGCTTCTGAAAGGTGTGGGGTGATGTTCGAGAAGTACACGGAGAAGGCCCGTCGCGTCATTTTCTTCGCTCGTTACGAAGCGAGCCAGTTCGGCAGCACGTACATTGAAACGGAACACCTCCTGCTCGGCCTCCTGCGGGAAGACAAGGCCCTGACGAACCGCTTCCTTCGCTCCCACGCCTCCGTCGAGACCATCCGCAAACAGATCGAAGGCAAAACCACGCTTCGGGAAAAGGTTTCGACCTCCGTCGATCTGCCTTTGAGCCCGGAGTGCAAGCGCGTGCTCGCCTTCGCGGCGGAGGAGGCGGACCGCCTTTCCAGCAAACACATCGGCACGGAGCATTTGTTCATGGGTCTGCTGCGCGAGGAAAAATCGTTCGCAGCGGAAATACTTCACGAGCGCGGGGTGCGCCTCTCCTCCCTGCGCGAAGAACTCAGCAGGTCACAGAGTGAAAAAATGGCCACCAATCGACCGAAGGAAACGTCGTTGCTCTCCGAGTTCAGCCGCGATCTCACCCAGGCTGCGATGGAAGGCCAGCTCGATCCGCTGGTGGGACGCGAAAAAGAGCTGGAGCGCGTGATCGAGATTCTGTGCCGCCGCACCAAGAACAATCCGGTGCTCATCGGCGAGCCGGGAGTCGGAAAAACTGCGATTGTCGAGGGGCTTTCGCAGAAGATCGCCGATGGCAACGTGCCCTCGTTTCTGGCGGACAAGAGGATTCTGTCGCTCGATCTCTCGCTGATCGTGGCGGGAACGAAATATCGCGGCCAGTTCGAGGAGCGCCTGAAGACCATCATGAAAGAGCTGATGGAGGCGCAGAACGCCGTGGTGTTCATCGACGAGCTCCACACGCTGGTGGGCGCGGGCTCGGCGGAAGGGTCGCTCGATGCGGCGAACATCCTGAAGCCGGCTCTTTCGCGAGGCGAGATTCAGTGCATCGGCGCCACCACCCCCGGAGAATACCGCAAGTCGATTGAGCGCGACCGCTCGCTCGAGCGCCGCTTCCAGTCGGTGAAGGTGCCGCCACCGTCTGAAGGCGACGCGGTGAAGATTCTGTTCGGCATCAAGGAGCGGTACGAGAAGTTCCACGCGGTCACTTACAGCGACACGGCGATCCGGTCCTCCGTCTATCACTCCAGTCGCTACATTCCGGACCGGTTCCTGCCCGACAAGGCGGTCGACCTGATCGACGAGGCCGGCGCCCGCGTGAAGCTGCAGCAGAGCACGCTTCCCGACGAGATGATCGAAGCGCAGAAGCGCATCAAGTTTGTGGTCCACCGCATGGAAGCGGCGATTGCCAACCACGAGTTCGAGAAAGCCCGCTTCTATTCCGACGAGGAGCGCAAGGAGCGCGAGAACCTCCGCATGCTGCGCGAAAAGTACAACATCGACGAAACGGCCACGGGCGAAGTGACCGAGTCGGACGTGGAAGAGGTCGTCGCGCGCTGGACCGGCGTGCCCGTCACGGCGATTAAAGAAGAGGAGATGTCGAAGCTCCTGCGCATTGAGGAAGAGTTGCACAAACGCGTGGTGAGCCAGGACCGCGCGATCTCGGCTCTCGCGCGCGCGATCCGCCGCTCACGCGCCGGTTTGAAAGCGCCCGGGCGGCCTGTGGGATCGTTTCTCTTCCTCGGCCCCACCGGAGTGGGCAAGACCGAAGTGGCACGGACCCTCGCGGCGTTTCTGTTCGGCTCCGAGCGCTCACTCATCCGCTTCGACATGTCCGAATTCATGGAGAAGCATTCCGTATCAAAGCTGATCGGGTCACCGCCCGGATACGTGGGATACGAGGAAGGTGGCCAACTGACCGAGCGAGTGCGGCGCGCGCCGTACTCGGTGATTCTGCTGGACGAGATTGAGAAGGCCCACCCCGACGTCTTCAATATCCTGTTGCAGGTGTTCGAGGATGGTCAGCTTTCGGACGGTCTCGGCAACACGGTGGATTTCAAGAACACCATCATCATCATGACGTCCAATCTGGGCGCTCGCTTCCTCGACAAGAAAACCTCCATCGGCTTCTCTGCGCCCTCGCTCACCGGTATTCCGCCTAAAGTGGAAGATCAGGTGATGGGCGAAGTGAAGAAGGCCTTCAATCCGGAATTCCTGAACCGATTGGACGAGATTATTCTGTTCACCTCGCTCACCGACGAGGACCTGCTTCGGATCATCAATCTTCTGGTCGAGCAGATCAACATCAATCTGGTCGCCAAGCAGATCAAGATTCGGGTCAACGAAGACGCGGCCAAGTACATCCTCGAAAAGACCATGGTGGATCGCAGCTACGG
>JBOGKE010000121.1:0-18438 GCA_050745265.1 Terriglobia bacterium | reverse complement strand
CCTGGCCGCCGTTTACACGAGTGGACCAAACCGGTCCGGCTACGCTTCTTCATCTTACCCTGACTACGTTTATTATCGAGAGCACAGCCGCGCTTTTTCCGCCATAACCGCCTACGCCCGCATCCCGGTCGCCTGGACCCATAGCGGCACGACGGAGCTTCGCGGAGGAGGAGTCGTCTCCAGCAACTACTTCAATGTTGCCGGTGTGCAGCCGGTCCGCGGGCGGTTCTTTTTATCCTCGGAGAGCTACACGTCCGGCGAGACTCCAGTAGTGGTGGTGAGTTATCGCTTCTGGCGGGAGCAGATGAAATCGGCCCCGCGCCTCGCCAGACACGCGCTGATGCTCGATGGCAATGTGTTTACAGTGATCGGCGTAGCGCCTGAAGGCTTCGAAGGGATTCAACTTGACTGGGGACAGCCTCCGGATTTCTGGGTTCCTATTAACGTGGCGCCGATCTTACTCGATGACTCCAGCCTGCTGGCAAATGGGCAGGCCCGCTTCTGCCTGATGACCGGGCGGCTTCGCCCGAACGTGACCATCGCTGAGGCAGGAAGTGAAATCCGGCTGCTGGCTTCGCAGCTTGAACACGCCTACCCTCAAGCCGACAAGGCCAGGACGGCGCTCGTGATTCCGTTTGAACAGGGCCGCATCTGGCCGACGTGGCGGCAGAAGATCAAAACGACGCTGTGGGGCTTAGGTTTTTTTGCGGGGCTGGTTCTGCTCGTAGCCTGTGCCGACGTTGCCAACCTGCTACTCGCTCGAGGCGTGTCGCGCCAAAAGGAGCTTGGCGTACGGCTTGCGCTCGGAGCCAGCCGGACGCGGGTGATGCGTCAACTATTTACGGAGGGGCTGCTCGTTTCGTTGGCCGGAGCAGGCGCCGGAATAGTGCTGGCATACGCGATAGGCCGGTGGATAACCGGATTCCGAAGACTGTTCACAATACAGCTCGCGCTGCACCCTGCCGCATTAGACGGACGCGTGTTACTTTTCGCGTTCATCCTCGCCATCGCAACGGGTGTGGTTTTTAGCTTAGTGCCTGCGTTCCAAAGTTCACACGTCGATCTGAACGCTACGCTCAAGCAGTCTGGATTCCAGGCTTCGACCGGAGGACATCGCCAGCTGCGCCACGCCCTGGTGATTGCCGAAATCGCGCTGGCGTTTGTCGGAATAGCCGGGGCAGCAACGCTCCTGCACACTCTCGGGGCGCTCAATTCAACAAAGCTTGGGCTTGATCCCAGCCATGTCGTTACCGTGAGCACTGAGCTCGCCACGCGCCACTATACCCCGGACCAGAGCCTACGATTTTATTCGGGGCTGCTCGACAGGGCGAGTTCGTTACCGGGTGTACGTTCGGCTGCTCTGGTCAGCGATTTGCCGCTCACAACAATGCATTCTTTCACCTCGGTGCAGAAGCCCATCCATGGCGGCACGCAGCCAGGGGATTGGCAAAGCATCGAGGCCAACACAGTCTCCTCCGGGTACTTTCAAACATTTCGTACTCCATTCCTTCGTGGCCGCGACTTTAACGCGCAGGACACACCAAATACGCCTCCCGTGGTCATCATCAATCGGACCATGGCCCAAACCTTTTGGCCGGGCGAAAATCCCGTCGGAAAGCACCTGCTCATCAAGGGGAAGACCGCGGAAGTCGAGGTAATTGGAGTGACCGCGGACCTGAAACAGCACGATCTGTGGGAGGCCGCCGAGCCGCTTCTCTACGAGCCAGTCTCGCAGTCACCCGGGGTGTTTTACCATCTGCTGCTTCGGACGCGCGGAGATCCAATGGCGTTATTGCCGGCCGTCCGGCGGCAAGTGGGCGCATTGGACCCCCAGGTGCCGGTCTATGGAGCAGAAACCATGGAGCAAGTGGCCGCGGATTCGACAGCCGAGCCCCGCCTGGCAGCATTGTTGGTGAGCTCGTTTGGCACGCTAGTTCTAATTCTGGCAGTCGCGGGAATCTACGGCGTCATATCGTACTGGGTCACGCAACGAACACATGAGATCGGGATTCGCATGGCGCTGGGGGCGCAGAAGCCCGATGTGCTGAAGATGGTAACAGGGCAGGCATTCAAGCTGGCGCTGGCCGGCATCGTAATTGGGATCGCCGGCGCCCTCGCATTGACACGCTTCCTTTCGAGCCTGCTGTACGGGGTGAGACCTGACATGCTCCTTACTCTCGCGTCCATTTCGCTCGCTTTGATTGGCATTTCGCTGCTCGCCTGCTATATACCGGCCCGCCGTGCGGCGAAAGTGGACCCGATGGTGGCGCTGAGGCACGAATAGCGCAGCGATGAGTGACGAGCAGATAGCCACGGCACAATTTTTGTGCCGTCGCTTTTTGGGTAGCGCGGATCTCCGCCTTTGAGGTCCGCGGCTTGTCCTGAGATCAAACTATTTCCGCCTGCACATGAGGAGAACTAATGTCGCCCGAGATGACGACCGCGGATGGCCGAGCCAGGTCAAAGTTGAGAACGTGAACAACGTTCGGGCAGGAGCAGAGGACCGTCGGCGATTGAAGCGTTGCACCGCCGGATCGGGGACCGGTAATCTCGGTTAGAATGAACCGAGGATAGATGATGCCGAGAATCCTGCAAAAATCGCTTTGCATCGCAACCAGGACAGGAGCAGTGTTAGCGAGCGTTGGGTTGGCGATCCTCCTGGCGCCAGCGTGCGCACGGGCGCAGAACTCGAGTCTCGCGGCCACGCCGCCCATGGGCTGGAATACCTGGTATGCGTTCGGCTGTCAGGTCACAGAAGCTCAGGTCCGGGCCGCTGCTGATGCCATGGTATCAAACGGAATGAAGGCCGCCGGCTATAAGTATGTGAACCTGGATGACTGCTGGCAGGGCAAGCGCGACGCAAAGGGCTTTATTCACTCGAACCAGCGTTTTTCGGATATGCGGGGCTTGTCGCAGTATCTTCACGGCCGGGGATTCAAGTTCGGGATTTATTCTTCGCCCGGCCCCAAAACCTGCGGTGGATATGCGGGGAGTTACGGCCATGAGCAGCAAGATGCCGAAACCTACGCGAAATGGGGCGTGGATTTCGTCAAATACGACTGGTGCAGCGCTACCAAAGTATACAAACTCGGCCAACTCCAGGCAGCCTATGAAAAGATGCACCAGGCCATTCTGCGTGCGGGACGGCCCATGCTTTACAGCCTCTGCGAGTACGGGATGGAAGCGCCCTGGCTCTGGGGCCCGAGCGTGGGAGCGAATCTCTGGCGCACGACAGATGACGTGAGCAATCGAATCAATTTCCAGGAATATCAGCGGATGACGTTCGTGGGTTTCAGCGAAGCTGGCCTTGAACGTTATGCCGCGCCCGGCCAGTGGAATGATCCTGACATGCTCCAGATTGGCAACCGAGGACTCGACCTCGATGAAGATAAAACTCAAATGAGCTTGTGGTGCCTTCTGGCCGCGCCGCTGATTTCAAGCGCCGATCTTACCAAATTAACGTCGGCGCAATTGGGCATCTTAACAAACCGGGAGGTGATTGCGGTCGATCAGGATCCCCTGGGCGTCGAGGGTCACCGCGTGAGCGAAACCGGGCCGGTCGAAGTTTGGGCGAAAGCCCTCAGCGGGAAGCGCGTGGCCGTCGGACTCTTTAACTCGGGAGAATCCGCACTCCCGGGGTCGATCCGCTTCAGCGACGTCGACCTTTCCGGCGCCGTCCAAGTGACCGACATTTGGGAAAAGAAAAACTTGGGCATACGCCGCGACCGTTTTTCAACAGAGATCCCCAAGCATGGGGTGGTCATGGTTGAGGTCCACGCGGCCAGTGAACGTTGAGCCGGTGAGGCTCCTCGCGACGCGACCTCGCCCACGGGCGCTCTTTCCAAACCGGCGTGCGCGGGCTATAATGTAAAACCTACATCCAACGATGTCCTCTGGGCGGCTGGGAAACGTGCTGGTCCGAATTTTTCGGATGCGGACGCGGGGTTGCTGTCCGGTGCAACGGACGAGATTCGCTGAAATTAGGACAACCGCCGTTCCCGCGGAAGCGGGGATGCACTCCCGGGTATAGTCTGGGCCGCTGCTCCGCCGCTTGCGACGAGAACAAGCTTCGCGGGGGTGATGGTCGCTTGATTCGGCGCGCGGCATGCAGCCCGCCGGTTTGCGGCTAGAGACAAAACGCTGCGCCACTCTCACGTTGAATAGATGACGCCAGTCGCTCTACATCCCGCGCTATGGGCGGCTCCGCTCGACGGAGTGGTTCACTACGTCGGAATTGTTTTCGAGAAGACGCCGTTCCAGGGAATTTACCAGCCGAATTTTTTCGATCTCTCGGTCATCATCCCGTATTTTGCCTTCCTGGTGGTGCTTTCGATTTACGGCGCCCACCGCTACTTCCTCACGTACATTTACATGAGGAATCGGCGCAAGCTCTCTCAGCCGCCCCCGACGTTTGAAGAGCTCCCGAAGGTCACGATTCAGCTTCCCATTTTCAACGAGCGCTACGTGGTGGAGCGGCTGCTCGAAGCGGCGGCGCGCATCGACTATCCTCGCGAGCTGCTGGAAATCCAGGTACTCGACGATTCCACGGACGAGACCGCGTACATCTGCTCGCAACTGGTCAGCGACTACAAGGCGGCCGGTTTTCCCATCTCCTATCATCATAGGACGAACCGCGAGGGATTCAAGGCGGGAGCGCTCGCCGAAGGGCTGAAGAAGACCGACGGCGAATTCATCGCCATCTTTGACGCCGATTTCGTTCCGCCGCCGCAGGTGATCCGGCAGATGCTGCCGTATTTCACGGACACCAAAGTGGCGGTGGTGCAGGGGCGCTGGACGTGGCTCAATAAGCACTACTCGAACCTCACGGAGATCGAGGCCATTATGCTCGACGGCCACTTCGTGATCGAGCACGGCGGACGGCACCTCTCCGGGCGCTTCTTCAATTTCAACGGCACGGCGGGAATGTGGCGCCGCTCCGCCATCGACGACGCGGGCGGCTGGCAGCACGACACCCTCACCGAAGATACCGATCTGAGTTATCGGGCGCAACTCAAGGGCTGGAAATTCGTCTACGACCCGAAAATCGAATGTCCCTCGGAATTGCCCGTAGAGATGAACGCCTTTAAGACCCAACAGGCTCGCTGGGCCAAGGGGCTGATGCAGACGGCGAAAAAGCTGCTGCCGAGGATCTGGAAAAGCGATCAGCCGCTCTACATCAAGATCGAAGCCACGCTCCACCTCACCGCGAACATTTCCTACCCGATCATGGTGCTGTTCTCACTGATTCTGTTTCCCGCCATGATCGTGCGATTTTACCAGGGCTGGTTCCAGATGCTGTATCTCGACTTGCCCCTGTTCATCGCGTCGACGTGCTCGGTAGGAAGTTTCTATATGGTCGCGCAGCGCGAGCTCTATCCGCGTAGTTGGCTGAGCCGCACGAAATACATTCCGTTTTTGATGGCGGCGGGCATCGGGCTGTCGATTTCGAACGCGAAGGCGGTGATTGAATCCACTTTCGACAAGCACGCGGAGTTCGTGCGCACGCCGAAGTACCGTGTCGAGGACGGCTCCGGCAACTGGGAGCGCAAGAAATATAAGAAGAGGAGCGGGTGGATTCCCTGGGTGGAGCTCGGTCTCGCGGGATATTTTATCTACTGCACGGCCTATTCGATGAGCATCCAGAACTACCTCACGGTGCCGTTTCTGATGCTCTTTTTTATCGGCTACGCATACATGGGAACGATGTCGCTTCTGCAGACCCCACTGCGGCGCCTGTGGAGCGTGGTGCCTGCCGTGTTGCGCGAGCGCGAGGTCGCGGGCGACACCGAAACCGCGGGCACGTAAGAACCAGCGATCAGCCGTCAGCTTTCAGCGGAGGTTGAAGTTTCGGGGGCTATCGTTCTGCGCGACCCGAATGACAGCGACAGATGATCGCTAATCGCTCGTAGCTGATGGCTGACAGCTCATAGTGATAGTTGATCTCTGATACCTGATTGGCTGACAGCTGATGCCTGACAGCTGAAAGCTGACACCTACTTTACCACCGGCAATCCCGCCGCCTGCCAGCCCTTCAGCCCATCCTGATAAACTTTGACGCGCGCTTTGTCGAATCCGTGCGCCAGAACCACGCGGCCAGCGGCTCGGCTGAACGCGCAGACATCCTCGGGCGATCCGCTGCGATTGCCTTCCTCATAGAAGACGATCACGCGATCTTTCGGCAAGCTCGTCCACTTCGCCGAAATCTCTTCCACCGGAATGTTCACGGCGGCAGGGATGTGGTCCCGGGCAAAGTCGTCCGCCGCCCGGACGTCTACAAACAGCGCTTTGGGGTTTTGCTGAAAGAGCTTTTTCGCCTCGGGCGTGCGGATCAAGCTGGGTTGCTCGAGCTTCGCCTCGTCGGGGCTGCACGCGAGCGGTGATGCGGCGCCGAGTTGGGCGAGGGGAGCGCCGCCGAACGGGGTCGCGGCGCCCAGACCATGGGTTGCAGTCTTCGCCGGGAGAGTTGCCGGCGCGCTCGCTTCGGACTCGTGATTGCCTGCGGCCTCAGGGGTGGAAGCCGGCAGCGAGGCTGCCGCGAGCTCTTGATTCACCACGGAGGAAAGCTGGGCGTAACTGGGCGGGCCGTAGATCGCGTAGCCGCCCACGAAGAATACGGGTGTTTCGTTGAGTCCGAGCGCCTTTCCGTCCGCAACGTCCCGCTGAACTCGGCCGGCCATGCGCCCGCTCGAGAGGCAAGAGTCAAACTGGCCGGTGTTCAGGTGCAAATCAGCGGCATAGCGCTTCAGCGCTGGAATGCTCAGATCTGACTGATTCTGGTAAAACAGCTTGTCGGCCTGCCAAAATTTTCGCTGCTCTGCCGCGCATTCGCTGGCTTCCGCCGCCTTTTCCGCCTGCGGATGCATCGAGGTCATGGGAAACTGGCGAAACACAAAACGAATCTTACTGCCGTACTGCCCCAGCATCGTCTCGACGCTCTTCTGAGCGAGGCCGCACGCCGGACACTCGAAATCGCCAAACTCGACCACTGTCACAGATGATGAGAGGTCGCCCGTGGCGTGGCTATCCGGCCGCACCAGGTGCGCAGCAAGCGCGGCGCGCGAGACGGCCTTAGGCGCCGCCAATTCGCCGGCGCGAGCAAGGTAGATGAACCCTCCGGCGCCGGCGAGGATCGCAATGACGAACATCGCGAATTGCGCCCGCGCGTACCGCAGCGCCGAAATTTCATTCACCGGGACGGGCGGCTTGACGACCGCATAGATCGAGCACAAGAGAATCAACGTCACGGTGATCGCCGAGGCCACGCACCAAGCGCACCAGGCGTGCAGGAAAAAGGCTTCGATCCCGCTCAAAGCGAGCGACGCGAGAAAGCCGAGCCCCGATATCACCAATAGCGCCCAACGGATCGCGGGCGCGAGCGTCTGCCCGAAGAGGCTTTCGGCTGAGACCAGCAGCGCGAGTGCTGTGTACATGATGACGCCGAAGAGCGGCAAAGGCTGCCCGAAGAGGTGCGAGTACGAACTCGCTCGTGCTACGTCGCAGCCCGTTCCCATGCAGACGAGCGGATGCGAAGGAGACGTGTAAACCCACCAAAGGTAGAGCGAGTCGAACAGACCGAAAAAACTCAGCGCCAGGACGAATAACTTCCGCATAGGCCCTATTCTACCCTTTCGCGTCTCCGCGCGGCTGCGGTTGTGGCGCACGTCGTGACCAGGTCCACTCTGGAGGGCGCGCAAGTGCGGCGTGCTAGAATCGTTCGTTCTGACCAATCCCCTTCGATCCACGGAACGACCGAATGTCTGAACCGCCGCGACTAAAGCCACAGCTTGGGCGTATCGGCCTCATCTCGGTGATTTTCTTCACCGTTTCCGGCGGGGCGTACGGCCTCGAGCCGGTGGTCGGTGCGCTTGGAGCCGGCTGGGCGGTGGTCTTAATCCTGGCGGTGCCGTTGTTCTGGTGCGTGCCGGTTTCGTGCATGGTTTCCGAACTCGCTAGCGCCATTCCCGAGGAGGGCGGCTACTACGTATGGGTTCGGAAGGCACTGGGCGATTTTTGGGGATTTCAGGAAGGATGGTGGACACTCTGCTACTCGGCCATAGACATGGCGATTTACCCGGCGCTGTTTGTCGATTATCTGGGCTACTTTTTTCCCAGCCTTGCCGTCACCGGGCATGGAGCGATACGAGTTTTGGCGCTGCGGTGGATGGTGGCCGCCGCCGTCATCGCCACGGGTTTCCTGGCTAATTGGCGCGGCATCCGCGTGGTGGGCGACAGTTCGGTGCTGAGCGTCGGAATCGTGCTTGCGCCCTTTGTGGCGATTACGCTCGCCGGATTGTCGACGCATGGCGGAATCGCCTTCTACGCCGTGACTCACGGGTTCGGACAAAACCACAGCGCCCATTTTCTAGCTCTCGGTTTTGCCGTCGTCATGTGGAACTACTCCGGTTGGGATAACGTCTCGACGTTCGCCGCCGAGGTGAAAGAGGCGCCGCGCAATTATCCCTTCGCGTTGGCCGCGGCGTTCATCCTGATTGTCGCGGCCTACATTTTTCCCGTGCTCGCGGGCGTATCCTACACCACCAGCCGGGCAGTCTGGAGCGAGTCCGCAGGCTGGCCCGTTATCGCGCGGCTGATGGGCGGCCCGGTGTTTGGAATGGCGGTGGCGGCGGTGGCGCTGGTCTCCGCGTGGGCATTATTCAATAGCCAATTGCTTTACGTTTCGCGCCTGCCCTACGCGATGGCGTGCGAAGGATGGTTTCCTGCAGTCTTCACCCGGCTGTCCGGCCCGGCCGCGGTTCCCGCCGCTACGCTGGCCGCGGCTTGCGCGGTTGCGGCGGCCTTAACCGTGTTCCCGTTCACGAAGCTCGTGGTGCTCGATATCCTCCTCCACTGCTGCGAAGTTTTTCCCGAGTTTGTGGCGCTGATCGCCCTCCGACGGAAAGCTCCGACCATGCACCGTCCATTTCGCGTCCCGGGCGGATGGTTGGGAGTCATTCTTATCACCATTTCGCCGGTTGCGGTGTTTGCGTTTTTGGCCGTAGAGAGCTGGAAGGGCGCCGGAAACGAACTTTACCAGATGCTCGTGATTCCGGCGATGTTTCTGAGCGGCGTGTGGCTGTACTATCGGGGCCGGCGGCGGCTGGCGTCCCCGGCAACTGAGCCGGTGTAATTTGGGGAACAAGCTTGGCTCTCTTCGCGTACTAACCAATGGCGCGTCGCGGCGTCAAAAGGGCATTGGGAATTGCATCTGATGTGACGAAGTCGCACGCGCGAGGAGGTTTCAAATGAGAAAGGTGCTAACCGGGAGAAGTCTTGCAGGGCTCGCCGCGGGCTTGGCGCTCGCTCTGGCGTCTGGTGCTTCGATGCTCGCCCAGGGCGTGACACGGGAGTTTCATCACACTTACGCGCTCAGCGCTCATGGCACAGTCAGCCTGGAGAACATCAACGGAAACGTTCAGATTACGGGTTGGGATCGAAACGAGGTGAAAGTCGACGCTATCGAGGAGGCGCAGGACCAGGACACGCTGAATCGCATCCAGATCCACGTCGAGTCTTCGCCCGGCGGCGTGTACATCAAAACCGAGTTTCCGCACGATTTCTTCGCGCGCCATGGAAACTGGCACGTCAACTACACGGTCATGGCGCCCAAAGCAGCTACGATTGACAAACTCGATCTGGTGAACGGCGACGCCGAGGTCCAGGATGTCTCGGGCGATGTGCACGCGTCTTCCGTCAATGGCCACATTCGGGCCCGGAACCTTTCAGGTGCGGTGCACCTCTCGGCCGTCAATGGGCCCATTGAAGCGTCGCTGGGAGGCGCCGGCTTCTCGAACCCTGTGAACATCAGCACCGTGAACGGCCCGATCACTGTGTCGCTCTTCCGCAGCGCACGAGTGGATGTGGCCGCGCACACGCTGAACGGCGCGATCAGCAATGCGTTCGGCTGGGCCGTGACCGGCAAATTCGTAGGGCATCGACTCGAAGGAGGTCTGGGCCGGGGCGGAGCGCGCGTCGAGCTCAGCTCGGTGAACGGAAGCATTGACATCCGTTCGGAGTCCTCCGAAGTCGAGTGAGCAGCTCGGCCCGCCGGAGCGGCGCTCCGCTATAGCGGCCGAAGAGAGCGTACGGCTATGAAACGCATTCGTGCAGCTTCCCCAGAGAGCATGGGCTGCAGAAAGAGCGCGGCCAAGCTGACCGGCGCCGGCAAAAAGCAGCTTCCCGATCTCGAGAGCTTTCGAAAATCGATTAAGCTCCAAGGCCAAATTCTCAGCCGCGATATTCGCCGGGCGCGCACGATTGTGCGCTTTTGACTTGCCGCTCATTTGAAGCGGTAGCCCGGCTTCAGCGCGCAGCGATAGACCTTCGTGTGGTCCGGGTTGATATGGGCGGTACACGAGGCCCACGCCAGGCGAAGCTCGGGTCCCAGCGGAAAGACGATCGGTTCTCCATTCACGTCAGCTTCAATGGACACTCCTTCGGAAGCCGCGGGCACCGTAAAGTTGAGCGCCCTGCCAAAAATGACAGGATAGGAAATGCGCACACTGTCGCTCGCCAGCGGGCGAAACACCTCGGCCTCGAACAGGAAGGTGGTGGTGCCGGACCAGTCGAGAATCGAAATCTTGAGCGTGGGCCCGCCGCGCGAGAAGCCGTCCGACTTAATTCGCGTAAAAGGACACGGCCCCGCGATGCAGGAGACTCTGGCGCTGCGGAAGACATTCCCATCCCCAGCCTCCAGCGTTTGCGAAACCGTCGAGGCCTTCCACTTGCCTCCTGGAGAACAGGGCGGCAGCCCGCGGCAGGGCACGTTGCCGGTGTTTACGACGCGAAACGCCTTAGCAACGCTGCCGACGTTGACCGCGGTAGTGGTCTTCACGGAATACCTGACCGCGATATCTGAAATCACCACGCGGGGCGCGTCAGTGGCTTCGCGGCGCGGCTGCGCGATCGGCAGCATCTGCGCGACGTAGAGCTTGTCGCCCGCAAGCACGTTGAGATGGAGCGGTTCGTAGCCGGGATGACGAAAATCGAGTGGCACCGGCTCGCCCACTCTCACCCACTTGTGCAGCGTCAGCTCGAAAAAGCCGGTCGAGCCAGACCAGGTGTTGCCGTCGGCGAGGCCGTCTCCGGCAGTGATTTTCACGGCGGCAATCGGCACTTGCTTGTCCACGTCGGAATTGCGGGCCACCACCGCGCCCCTCAAGGTAATCGGCTGCCGCCGGTACACGTAGTACAGCGCGAGCGCGGCAGCGACCCCCGCAATGGCCAGGACTCCGGAAATCAGGACCACCACCCTTCGCCCTCGAGTCATCGCGTCACCCTAAAGACATTTTACGCCCGCCGGCTGGCTTCCACCGGGGCGCGCGTGCGCGACCCGTGGTACGGTAGGGTGTTGGCGCTTTCGCGTTGCATAAATCTGCTGGCTCGGATGGGGAAGGGAGATGAAGCATTCATCGCGCCGGGAAGTCCTGAGGCGCCTCGCGGTGATGGGCGCGGGTCTGCCCTTCGCCGCTAGGAGCTTGCTCGCTCGCTCTCTCGAGCCGCAGGAAACGCGGCCTGGCCCGGCGGCGAGCGAGGGCCGCGCCGCGCTCTCCAAGGAAGACGACCAATTGCTGGACGAGGTTGAGCGGGCGGCTTTCCGGTATTTCTGGGAACAGACGAGCCCCGCGACCGGCTTGACGAAAGACCGCTCGAACGTCCGCGTGAACGACAAAAGCACGGTCGCGAGCATCGCGGCGACGGGCTTTGGGCTGACCGCTCTTTGCATCGGCGAGAAACGTGGGTACGTTTCCCTCCCCGACGCACGCGGGCGCGCGCTCGCGGCGCTTCGCTTTCTGTGGAATAAGCTGACGAACCACCGGGGGTTTTTCTTCCACTTCGCGGACGTAAACACCGGGGCGAGACTTTGGGATTCGGAGGTTTCCTCCGTCGACACCGCGATTCTGCTCTGCGGAGTTCTCACCTGCCGCGAGCATTTTCGCAACCCCGAAATCCGGCGCCTTGGGCGCGATATCTTTGACCGCGTCGATTGGACCTGGCTGGCCGAGGACACGCCCCTGCTCTCGATGGGTTGGATGCCCGAGATCGGCTTCCTACCCTATCGCTGGGACGATTACAGCGAGCTGATGATGATGTATCTGCTCGGAATGGGATCAGCAACCCGCCCGTTGAAGGCCGACACCTGGACTGCATGGAAGCGAACGACGTTCGAGTACGACGGGCTGCGCTACATCGGCTCTTTCGCGCCCCTGTTCGTGCACCAATACTCGCAGGCGTGGTTCGACTTTCGCGACAAACGCGACAAGTACGCGGATTATTTTCGGAACTCCGCCATTGCCACCGACGCCCATCGCCTCTTTTGCCTGGAGCTGGCAAAGCAGTTTCCGGACTATAGCAATGATCTTTGGGGGATCACTGCTTCGGATTCTGAAAACGACGGCTACGTCGTCTGGGGCGGACCGCCTGCTGTCGGACCTATCGACGGCACGGTGGTTCCGAGCGCGGCGGCGGGCTCGCTGCCCTTTCTGCCCGAAGCAACGATGCGCGTGGTACGGAATATCAGGACTCGTTACGGCAAAAACGCCTGGAGCAAATATGGGTTCGTCAATGCGTTCAATCCCCTCAAGAACTGGTACGATACCGATGCGATCGGGATCGACACGGGAATCACCATGCTCATGGCGGAGAATCTGCGCACCGGGTTTGTCTGGGAAACCTTCATGAAGAACCCCGAAGCGCAACGCGGCATGGAACGGGCGGGATTGGAACCGTACCAGCCTCCGCCGCCCGCGCCAGGGCTGCGCCTTTCGGCGGTTTGATTGCGCGGATGTGCGCGTCGAATCGGGCGGTTTCGGACCTGGGCCATCGAGACCGAAAGAATATCCCGACCCCCCGAGCTATCCATTTTAATTTCAGTATGAACTTGGACTTGACATTACACCCGCCGGGCGCTTACACTTACAAAAAGGCGAATAAAAAGCGAATATACAAACCATGAATTCCGCGCTGCTTCGAACTGAAATTGAATCGACTTTAGGGTTTCCGCTTATCTGCCGCGAGAGAGCCGTTCCCGAAACTATTTCCATCCCTGTGTTGGATCAAGTGACGGAGGGAATGCCGCGCGGGGAATTAACCGAAATCTGCGGAGCGGAGTCGTCAGGACGCACGGCCTTATTGCTCGCTATCCTGGCGAAAGCGGCAGAGAACGGAGAGTTGTGCGCCCTGGTGGATGGCCGGGATATGTTGGACCCGCACTCAGCCGCCGCAGCCGGCGTGGATTTGAATCGCCTGCTGTGGGTTCGCTGCCGTCAGGTTGAGCAGGCGCTGCGTTCGGCGGAGTTGCTCCTCGAAGCAGGCGGCTTCGGAGTTGTGGCAATCGATCTGGCTGGGGTTCCTGTACCTTTTATGCGGCGCATCTCGCTTTCGGCGTGGTTTCGCTTGCGAGGAGCGGTGAGAAACACGCGCACTGCTCTCGTCGTGCTCGAACGCGAGCCCACAGCGGGAACCTCGGCGTCGCTGGTGGTGTGCCTCGAAACAATAAGGCGATGCTGGTCTCGCTGGCTGGAGCTTTCCAGTAAAAGCACTGGGTCCGGCGGGATGAGGCATGAATCGCCTTCCCACGCCTGGCTGCTCTCCGGCTTCTCGTCCCAGGCCGAAGTGCTCCGCTCGCGATCAGCCGTCAGCTTTCATAGCGCGGAGACTGTCATTCCCGCGAAGGCGGGAATCCATCTCGGCTCGAATTTTCATCCTGAATGGGCCCGCAGACTCGGGAGTCAGATAACACGCTGATAGCTGATGACTGATAGCTCAAATGTTTGCCTGTCTGTACATACCCGATTTCCTGCTTCAAGCGAATCTGCGCGATGAACCAGGAGCGCTCGGCCAAGCCATCGCTCTGGTGGAAGGCGCTTTTCCCCGCGTAGTGGCGGCGACCCGCGCGGCTCGCGAAACGGGCGTTGCCCCGGGCATGACCAAAGCCCAGGCTGCGCAATTCTCTGCCGTTCGCCACCGGTCCCGGGCGAAAGAAGAGTCCACTCGCGCGGCTCTGCTCGACTGCGCGAAGTCCTGCTCACCTTCCGTCGAAGGCACCGCAGCGGACATGGCGATGGTGGACCTCGAAGGCCTGGAGAAACTTCTGGGTCCGCCATCCGAAATCGCCGCCCGGCTTCTCAGCCAGGCTGAAGAGCTAGGGCTGAGGATTCGTGTGGCCATCGCCGCGAATCCCGACACGGCGATTCTGGCCGCGCGTGGATTTCAGGACGTTACCGTAACCCCACCCGGAAAGGAGGCGCAAACACTGGGAGAATTACCCGTGAGCGTTCTCAATCCTCCGCCGGAGACGCTTGATATCCTGCGGCGGTGGGGCATCCATCGGTTGAAACAGTTGGCGGGATTGCCGCCTTTGCCCCTTTCGGAGCGGCTGGGGCAGGAAGGCGTCCGTTTGCAGGAGCTGGCCCGCGGCAAGCGTTCGCGCTCGCTCGTGATCAGCCAGGACGCGGAGCGGTTCGAAGAAGCCTGGGAGCTTGATAACCCCGTCACAACTCTCGAGGAGCTTGATTTTGTTCTGTCAAGCCTGCTCACCCGCATTTCGAAGCGCCTTGCGGTGCGATCGCTTGCGGCCGAAGCGTTGCGGCTGCGGCTTGACTTGGTCCGGGGCGTTGAACCTGAGCCGAGCTTGGCGTTGGAAGAACAAGAAAAGCAGAGACCAGAAATAAGAGACGAGAGGCGAGAAAAGCAGAGACGAGAGACAAGAGACGAGAGACAAGCCATAGCGCCGGACTCGCCTCTTGTCTCTCGCCTCTTTTCTCTGTCTTTGATCTTCCCGACGCCCATCAATAATGCGCAGCTCTTTTTCAAGCTATGGCGGCTGCGCCTGGAATCGGACCTTCCTGGGGCTCCGGTAACCAAGATCACGATAACGGCTCAGCCGGCGCGGCCGCGCGCGCTGCAGGGCGGGCTGTTTGCGCCTCTTGCGCCCGATCCCGAAAAATTGGAACTGACTCTGGCTCGCATCGCAGCCGTGGCGGGGAAAGAGTGTGTGGGCTCGCCGGAGCTTTTGGATACGCATCGACCCCACGCTTTCCGCATGACAGCGTTCAACCCTGCTGCTACTTCAACTCGTCATCCGCAGGAGAAGGGGAGTCGCGCCGGGTTGAGTGAAGCCGAGAATCCAAAATTCCAAATTCAAAATTCAAAATCGACGATCACCTGCGGCACGCTGAATTCGCCCAATCTAAAATTTGAAATTGCAAATCGAAAATCCACCAGCGCCACAGGGGCTCCATCCAAATTTGAAATCGAAAATCTAAAAACCGGCAGCGACATGGGGTTTTCGCCCAATCCAAAATTGAAAATCCAAAACCCAAAATTTCAAATTCCAAATTTGAGATCAAATGGCGAATTAGAAATCGCGCTTCGACTTTTTCGTCCGCCCGTGCCCGCCCGCGTCGAGCTCATCTCCGGGCGCCCCACAGTCCTTTCTTCTTCCGCGCTTCGCGGAAGGATTTTCTTTGCGGCCGGCCCTTGGCGCAAATCCGGCGGCTGGTGGGAAGAAGAAAAATGGGATCGTGAAGAATGGGATGTTGAAATTCGCGCCGGAAAGGGGGCGGCGCTGTATTCCATTTACTATGACCTCGCCGGCGATCAGTGGTACGTGGAGGGGGAATACGATTGAAAAGGCAGTGACGAGTGATTAAGTGACGAGTGATGAGCCGTCAAAGCGTCCGTGGTCCGTGGTTCGGGTTCCGTGATCCGCACAATTGACTCCGGATTACGGACTGCGGACTGCGAACCATCAATGATGTACGTTGAACTCCACGCCCGCTCGGCTTTCAGTTTTCTTGAAGGCGCTTCTTTGCCTGAGGATCTCGCACAGCGAGCGGCGGATTTCGGAATGCCTGCGCTCGCCCTGATGGATCGCGACGGCGTCTACGGCGCGCCTCGTTTTCACCTGGCGGCTCAGAAGCTCGGAATCCGCGCCCATGTGGGTGCCGAGATCACTTCGACGGAGGGCTTCAGGTACTCGCTGCTGGTTCAAGCGCGCGCCGGCTACCAGAATCTTTGCCGATTGATCACGCGCATGAAGCTCGGCGCGAAGAAAGGCGAGGGCGCGATCACCGCGGATGAACTGAGTGAGTTCGCCGCGGGGCTCATCTGCCTCACGGGAGGCGAAGAAGGACCTTTATCCGCAGCGATTGCCCGCGGGGGAATTGAAGGAGCGCGCCAGTGTCTCGCGCGATTGCAGCGAACCTTCGGGGCGCGCGGGGTCTATATCGAGCTGCAGCGCCACTTTGACCGCGCCGAGGAAGCGCGCAATCAGGCCGGGGTCGCGCTCGCCCGCAGCCTGCGCCTGCCTTTGATTGCGACGAATGGGGTCTGCCATGCGACGCCGGCGGAGCGGCAGGTCTCTGACGTGTTTACGTGTCTCCGCCACCACCGCACGCTCGAAACCGCCGGGCAGTTGCTCTCCCGCAATGCGGAACGCTGCCTCAAAACGCCCGAAGAGATGAGCATAATCTTCGCCGATTTGCCGGAAGCGGTGGCGAACACGCAGGAGCTCTCTTCGCGGCTCGAATTTACGCTCAAAGACTTGGGCTATGAATTTCCCTGCTATGCCGTTCCCGCGGGCGAGACGATGGCGTCCTTTCTGCGCCGCCGGACGGAAGAAGGGATGCTCGGCCGCTACGGCGCGAACCACAAGGCGGCGTGGCGCCAGTCGGAGCGCGAGCTGGCCTTAATCGAGAAGCTCAAGCTGGAGGGATATTTTTTAATCGTCTGGGACATCGTGCGCTTCTGCCGCGAGCACAACATTCTGGTGCAGGGGCGCGGCTCGGCGGCAAACAGCGCGGTTTGTTATGCGCTGGGGATTACCGCGGTTGATCCCATAGGGATGGACCTGCTCTTCGAGCGCTTTCTTTCCGAAGAGCGCGGCGAATGGCCGGATATTGACCTCGACTTACCATCGGGCGATCAGCGCGAGCGCGCCATTCAGTACGTTTACGAGAAGTACGGCGCCCGGGGCGCGGCAATGACCGCGAACGTGATCACCTATCGCGGCCGCTCCGCCGCGCGCGAGGTGGGCAAGGTCCTGGGCTTTGACGCGGAAACGCTCGACCGCCTCGCAAGCCTGCTGGGAGGCTGGGAATACCAGGATTCAGGCGATACGCTGGAAAACCATTTTCGCCAGGGCGGGATGGACCTTTCGCATCCGCGCACGCGCAAGTTCCTCGACCTTTGCGCATCGATTCAAGACCTGCCGCGCCACCTGGGGCAGCATTCGGGCGGGATGATTATCTGCCGGGGTCAGCTCGATTCGGCCGTGCCGCTCGAGCCCGCAACCATGCCGGGGCGCGTCGTGGCGCAGTGGGATAAGGATGATTGCGCGGACCTGGGCATTATCAAGATCGATCTTCTCGGGCTCGGCATGATGGCCGTCCTTGAAGACACGCTGCATCTTATCGAACGCTACGATAAAAGGCAGGTTGATCTCGCGCGCTTGCCCCAGGACGATCCGAAGGTTTACGAAACTTTGCAGAAAGCGGACACGGTGGGCATGTTTCAGATCGAAAGCCGCGCGCAGATGTCCTGCCTGCCGCGCCTGCGGCCGGAGCGCTTCTACGACATCGTGGTGCAGGTGGCGATCATCCGCCCCGGGCCGATCGTAGGAAAAATGATGCACCCCTACCTGCGGCGGCGGCAGAAACGCGAGCGAGTCGTCTACCCGCACCCGGCGCTCAAGCCGGTGCTCGAGCGCACGCTCGGCGTGCCTCTCTTTCAGGAGCAGTTGTTGCGGATGGCGATGATCGCGGCGGGTTTCAGCGGCGGCGAGGCCGAAGAGCTGCGGCGCGCGATGGGATTCAAGCGGTCTGAGAAACGCATGAGGGAGATCGAAAAGAAGCTTCGCCGCGGCATGGAAAAGCAAGGCATCGCCGCCAAAGCGCAGGAGGAGATTGTTACCTCTATTACTTCTTTTGCGTTGTACGGCTTTCCCGAGTCTCATGCCGCAAGTTTCGCGCTGCTCGCTTACGCGAGCGCGTATCTGAAATGCCACTATCTTGCCGCATTTACGGCCGCGATACTGAACAACCAGCCGATGGGGTTCTATTCCCCCGCTACACTCGTCAAAGACGCGCAGCGGCATGGCCTGAGGGTGAAGTGCATTGACGTGACGCGCTCGGAGTGGCCGTGCACGCTCGAACGGGATGGTGACGCGTGGGCAGTGCGCCTCGGAATGCGCTACGTAAAAGGCATGAGGGAAGATGCCGCCTTGGCGCTTGTGGCGGAGTGCGCGCGCGGCGCTTTTCTTTCGGTCGAGGATCTCGTGCGGCGCGTGCCCGCGCTCACGCGCGCGGAGTTGCGAACGCTCGCCGAAATCGGCGCGCTGAACCCGCTCGGCAATTCATCCTTGTATCAGGGCACGGCTTCAGCCGTGCCGCCCGCGAGCGTGCGCAAATTTAATTTCCGGCCGGATCGGCGGGCGAGGCC
>JBOGKE010000120.1:0-52191 GCA_050745265.1 Terriglobia bacterium | reverse complement strand
CGACCGTCACCATCCGGGATCTTCTGAAGGCCACGCTCCGCCACCGGCCCGACCGGATCATATTGGGTGAAATCCGTGGAGGTGAGGCGTTCGACCTGTTGCAATTGTTGAACACTGGGCATTCAGGCACCCTCTAGACCGTCCATGCGGCTTCGGCTGCCCAGGGACTTGCCCGTTTTACGAGCTGCGTTCTCCAAAGCGGCATCGAGCTGCCCTACAAGGCGATCAAGACCAACATTGCGGATTCGCTCAATCTGATCGTTCAACTCGAACGCCGGCCAGGATGCCGGTTTGTCTCGGAGATCCTCGAAATCGTCAGCTACGGTCCGGAGCAGGACCGCTACGAATTCAAGCCCATTTACGGCCGCTAAATTAAGGGGAGGTAAACATCCCATGCCGACGCTGGAACAGAGACCTGAAGGCGACCATGCTCTCACCACGGAGGAGTACATCCTCAGGAACTTCGACCGATCCGACCGGATTGCCGTGCTGGTCCTTAATCGAGAGAAGAACACGAAGACTCAGCGGGTGGTAACGGCTGAGGCCCTCGCCACCGAACGGTGGCAGGCGTGGCTGAGAGGCGAGAACGCGCGCGGTGCCAACGTCTATATCTCGTATAACGCTTTGCGCGAGGACACGCGAAACCGGACTAAGGCCGACATTGCCGCCATTCGCCACGTCTATCTTGACCTCGATAGGGATGGAGAGCGGTCGCTTGCCGCGATTCAGGCGAGTAAGGAAATCCCACAGCCGAACTATGTGCTTTCGACTTCACCCGGCAAGTACCAGGTGATCTGGAAAGTTGAGGGGATCAGCCAGGGCCAAGCGGAATCGTTGCAGCGCCGGATGGTCGAAGCCTTCGGCGGGGACCCTGCAGCCACAGATTCAACCCGCGTCTTACGGCTCCCAGGTTTTAACAACAAAAAGTATCAGCAGGATTACCGAGTGGAGGCGCACGAGCTCTCAACCGCCACTTATCGGCTCTCCGACTTCAAGATAGGCGAGCGACAGGCTCATATGCCCGAGCACGCTCAGGCGGCCGGTCATTCGAACCGCCCAGCGGTCGCGGCCAAGCGGACGCCTTCCGATCACGATTGGCGATGGGCGCAGGACCGGATCAGGGGCGGAGAGTCAATCTCTGTCCTGATCCAGCGGCTTGAGGATTACCGCTACGACAAACCGCGACCGCAGTATCACGCACGCCGCACCGTGACCCGCGCATACGCGAAAGTTGCGCTCAGCCGGGGGGACAATCCTGAAGCCGTGGTGCAGGCGATCCAGGCGTATCCGCCGAACCCTCACGAAAACGGCGAGCAGTACGCCCGCCAGACCGTCCAGGAATTCACGGCAAAGCTGGGAATGGCAAATGAGCAGCAACCGGCCGCACCCGCGCATCAGCAGCAAGCTCAGCAACTTGGATTAGGGGTGACGCCTTGAGTCGGACGGTTCCGTTAGCGCGGTCGATAGCGTCCAGTATCACTCTCGCCACGATGCTCATGCTATGCGCTGGACGAGTGAACAGCGCGCTGACAGCGTATCTGTTGATCTTTGCGGGCATGGGCCTGGCAATCGCTCTCGTCACGGATTCTCCTCAAGACCGCGAGCGGCGGAAGCCAGGCCCGGGGGAATTCCATCCCAACTCGCGTCGGGCCGCGAGCCTCCTCTTCTTCGCAACTGTGTTGATCGCGGCCCTTGATGCTGGCCGCTTCCACTGGATGCCACCACTGAGCGAACCGAGTCAGATTACCGGGCTGGCCGTGCTGATATCGGCGGCCGGACTTCAAGTGTGGGCAATGACGGAGAATCCGTTCTTTTCAACAGCAATTCGCATCCAGAAGGAACGCGGCCACGGGCTCAGCACGGGCGGACCGTATCGCGTGATCCGGCATCCCGGCTATCTGGCGATGACGATTATCATGCCCGCGACGGCCCTTGCCCTCGGCTCAAAGATCGCGCTGCTTCCGGCTTTCTGCCATTCCGCACTGATTCTGTGGCGGGCAGAGCGGGAGGATCAATTTCTGGCGCGGCGGCTTGTCGGCTATACCGACTACGCCGCACGAGTTCGCTACCGTCTGATCCCAAGCCTTTGGTGAGGTGAAAAGATGAACATCGAATGTCCGCAATGCGGATCAATGGAATTCAGGAAGCTCTCGCTGATGTATGCCGAAGGCGTCTCTGACCTGAAGGCTCGTTCGCGCGGCTGGGGTGTTCTTGTCGGCAGCGGCGTGGCCGACGTGGGCTTCGGGAAGTTCACAACCAAGGGCGAGATTCAATCCCGGTTGTCGCAGAAGGTTTCGCCCCCGCACAAATGGTCATACTGGAAGATTATTTTCGGCTGTCTGGTTGGGCTTCTCGTACTCGAGTTCATCCTGGGCTACGTAGACACGGTTCTCCGATCTGGCGCGAATTTCAGCCAGCAGCTTGCCTGGTTTGGTTACGGCTGGCTCGCCACTATCGCATTCATCCTCTTCCTCGCGTTCCGCCACAACATCTGGACAGTGCCGAACCGTCGCCGTCTTTGGGATCGCTCGTTCATGTGCCATCGCTGCGGTCATATTGTGCAACGGCCTCAGGCGGAAGGTGGCGAATCCCAAGCCATCGTCCGGGAGGCGCCGCATTGATCGCCGACACAACGCCATCCCGAAACCCTGGAGCCGGCGCGGACAGGTTGTGATCGACACACGTTCAACTTTTCGAGCGCGCCGGATTAGGTGCACTCGAATGCGAACGAATATTGACGGAGGTACATTGTGCATCCCACTACCGAACTGTCTGACAGGGACTACCAGCAGAAGGCCGTCCCGCACCCAACCAGGGCGGCCCATTTGCTCACTCCGGATGAGGTTGCCGAGGTTACCGGTCTGTCCACTGAAACGCTTGCGCAATGGCGAAGTCAGCGCCGCGGAATACCGTTTCTCAAAATCAGCAGAAATTGCGTTCGCTACCGCCAAGACGATCTGCAACAGTGGCTCCAATCCCGGCTTATCATCACCACGAGTGACAATTCTTCATTACGGAGGTGATAAATCGATGTCTGTATACAAACGAGGAAGAGTTTATTGGTACCACTTCAGGTTCGATGGCAGGCACTTTCAGGAACCTACCGGATCGACCAATAAGGCAGTGGCCATCCGGGCAGAGGCGATTCGAAAGGCCGAGCTCATTGGGCGGACAAATGGGACCACGCGACGACCACTGCCGCCGAAATTTGAAGAGTACGTGACCAAATTCCTGCAGTGGTCTAAGCAGCAGCATAGGTCCTCAACATACGGACTTCACAAGGCAAACTGCGATGCTCTTCTGCGCCACTTTCGCGGAAAGTGGCTAGACGAGATCACGGCCGGGATGGTTGAGGATTTCAAGGTCGCGAGGCTACTGGACGAGCGGCGGAACGCCGCTGATCACAGCACCGTTTCGAAGGCCACCGTAAACAGAGCGTTGACCACGCTCAAGCTTCTGTTTCATCACGCTGAAAGAGGAGGGCTGGCAGTAGCTAATCCAGTGAAGGGCGTCGCCTTTCTCGAGGAGACCGGCAGGATGAGAGTACTTACCTTCGAGGAGGAAGAGTCGTACTTTTCCACCGCATCGCCACTGCTTCGTCAGATCGCAAGGGTCATCATCGATAGCGGCATGCGCCCTGACGAGGTTTTTCGTATCGAACGGTCGAACGTCGATTTTGAGCGGCACACCGTCTTCAATCCAACAGGGAAAACGCGAGCCGCGAAGAGAACTATTCCGATCACTGAGGAGGTCTGTGAAATTCTAAGGAAGCGGTCCGCCAAGGTGAGAGGGAAGTACCTGTTCCCTTCTCGGCACGACCCGAATCGCCCGATAACATCCGTTAGAAAAGGCCATGACGCCGCGGTCGCTCGCGCGGGAATTAAAGAAGCCTTCCGGCTGTATGATCTACGTCACACCTTTGCCACGAGAGCAGTCATGGCCGGCGTAGACCTTCCGACACTCGGAGCAATTCTGGGCCACGCAAGCATCCAGATGACCATGCGCTACGTTCACCCGGCTGAAGAGCAGAAGCGATTGGCCGGGAGGAAGTTCGAGAAATTCAAAATCCTGATTGCCCTGAAATCAGCGAAAAAAGCAGGATAGTCGCTACATTTTCCGCTACAGTGAGGAGATTTCCCAAATGCTAAGCGCTGCTAAGTTACTGAATATATTGGTCGGGGCGCCCGGATTCGAACCGGGGACCTCTTGCGCCCAAGGCAAGCGCGCTACCAGGCTGCGCCACGCCCCGACAAGCAGAACTGCTGACCTGCGGCGCCGCTTCGTGTCGGACGCAAAACCATTCTCCCAGCCTTCGCCTTTCCTGTCCAGCGATCACAGACCGACAGTAGTCATTCGGCGCTCGGAAAGAAGAGGCGAAAACGCGCGCCCGGTTCGCTCGAAGTGCCGAGCTGAATGGACCCGTGGTGGTCGTCGACGATCTTTGAAACAATCGAGAGGCCCAGTCCCACACCGGTTTTCTTAGTGGTAAAGAACGGATTGAAAATCAACTCGCGTTGATCCGCCGGCACTCCGGGGCCGGTGTCCTCGATCGTAATCAGCGCGCCCGCTCGGCCCGCCGATTCTCCCGCCCGGACGCAAACGCGCAATACGCCGCCTTGTGGCATGGCTTCGAACGCGTTCTCGAAGAGATTTGTGAAAACCCGCTCGGCGAGCTCGCCGTCCAAAGGCAAGAGGGGCAGACCCTCGCCATACCGCCGCTCGATCGCCGGCCTGCTGACCGGGTGGCGGCCTTCGACCTCGCTCAGGGCGCGTTCGATGATGGGGATGATCCCCTGACGCTCGAGTTTCGGTTGGAGCGGGCGGGCGAAATCGAGGAAGCGGCCGACCAGGCTGTTGAGCCGCTCGACTTCGGCGGAGATGTAACCGGAGAGCTCGGCCGTGATCCCATCGCTGAGCTGCAAACGTTCATTCAGCATCTCGGCGGAGCCGCGAATCACGCCGAGCGGATTGCGAATCTCATGGGCGAGGCCCGCCGAAAGCTGACCGAGCGCCGCCAGCCGTTCCGAGCGCCGCGCCTCATCCTGCGCCTGCTGGAGACGCCGGTTTGTTTCTGCAAGCTCCTCGGCGAGCCTCCGATAGCGCGCGGACTGGCGCCGGCTCTCGGAGACAAACCGGTTGACGACGACCGCCACCAGAAAGAAGAAGGTATATCGGGTGGCGAGCTCCGCCAGCGCCGCAGTCGGAAGGGAATAGTAGCGTAGGGCGGGAATGAGAAAAGCGGTGTACGCGGCACAGGTGACGAACGCCCAAAGGATGGTCGCCCAGCCGTCGTAAAGCATGGCCGCGGTTACGACAGGCAGGAAGAAGATGAGATAGTAGCTGCTGTTGATATCGCCGGTGTGCCACACCAGCAGCGTAGCCAGTGCTAGCTTGATGAGCACGCTGAGAAAGTTCCGGCGCGCGGGGGTGACGGACCCCAGGATTCTGCCTTCGAGGATCTGAAAGAGCCCGAGCGCCACGAGAATCATCTGCTTGTGGGGCTCTCGCAGCGGCGGCAAAACCGCCAACGCGGTGAGGCAGACGAGCCACAGGAGATCGATCCACGTGAAGCCGGGATGTTCTGGATCGGCCATAAGTCAGGGGTCGGCGCTCAGCAATCAGTAATCAGCGATCAGCCGTCAGCGATCAGAATCAGCGATTAACGTCAGCAGTCAGGATCAGCGGTCAGCAGACAGCCTCGGCGCTGGTTTCAGGTCGGATCTCAGTTCTCAGCGTTCGGCGTTCAGCTCTCGGGCTTCAGATTTGATATCTCAGATTTGACACTTCTGACCTGAATTTGACACCTCGGCGCCGGCAATGCGAATGTAGTGGACGAATGGCATCGAACGCAAGAGGGACATACGAGCAGGAGCGTACGCGGCTCTCGGGGCCGCAGGACATCATCTCGCTCATCGGGAGCACTCCACTGCTTCGCTTTCGCAGCATCACTCGGCATCTCGATAGCGTCAAGCTATACGCCAAGGCGGAATGGGAGAATCCGGGCGGATCGGTAAAGGACCGCGCGGCGAAAAGCATCATCCTTGAAGCGGAGCAGGCCGGATTGCTGAACCGCGATAAGGTTCTCACCGATTCGACTTCGGGAAACACGGGCATCGCTTATGCCATGATCGCGGCGGCTCGGGGTTACCGGCTGAAGATCTTCATGCCGTCGAACGTCTCCGCTGAGCGCAAACAGATTCTCGGCGCGTACGGCGCCGAAGTGGTTTACACCGATCCGATGGAAGGCTCGGACGGGGCGATCCGCAGAGTGCGCGAGCTCGCTCGCGCGAATCCGCAGCTTTACTATTACGCGAACCAGTACGACAATCCCGCCAACTGGCGCGCGCATTACGAAACCACGGCGCCGGAAATTTTCGAGCAGACTTCCGGGCGGGTGACTCACTTTGTGGCTGGCCTCGGGACCAGCGGCACGTTCATGGGAACTTCGCGGCGGCTGAAGGAGCTGAACCCGGCGATCCGGTGTATTTCCATGCAGCCGGACTCGCCCTTCCACGGGTTGGAGGGCCTGAAACACATGGCGACGTCCATACCGCCTGGAATTTATGATCCGGCGTTGGCGGACGAAAGCATGGCAGTGTCCACCGAAGACGCCTACACGATGACGCTCCGGCTGGCGCGGGAAGAAGGTCTGCTGGTGGGAGTTTCGGCCGGGGCCGCCATGGCCGCTGCGCTTCGCGTGGCCGAAAGCCTTCGCTCCGGCGTCGTCGTCACGATCTTCTCCGATAGCGGCGATAAGTATCTGAGCGAGCGGTTTTGGAGCGGCGCGGGCGCCGCCTCCTCACACCGAGAAGCGCAGTTCGGCTACTGATGTGTCCCGTTCCGAACCCCAGAGGCTTCCGGTTCATCGAATGACCATGGCGCTGAGAATCGGCCGCCCGGAGCTGGAGGCAATGCTGGCGCACGCGGCGCAGGAATATCCGAATGAATGCTGCGGACTGTTGCTCGGCACGGCCGAGGAAGAGGTGAAGGACGTTCAGAGCACGAAGCCGCTGCTGAACCTGCGCCGGGATTCCGGTCGCGCGTACGACCTGCTGCCGCTCGGGTCTCCGGAGCGGGAATCGGAGCGCAACCGCTTTCTGATCGACCCGGAGGACTGGCGGCGCGCCGACCGCGAGGCGCGGACGCTCGGCATCGAGATTATTGGGATCTATCATTCCCATCCCGATCATCCCGCGCGCCCGTCGCAGTACGATCTGGACCACGCGATCCCGTGGTATTCGTATGTTATTATTGCGGTTGAATCCGGCAGGCCGGCGAGGCGCACGTCCTGGATTCTGCGGGGCGATCGCGCGCAATTTGACGAAGAGCAGTTGGATGTCTCCGATGCGCGAGCGGGTGACGCTGCGAACTCTGCGGTCGCGGACCGCAGCTCTGGCGGGTAACGCGAACCGGCTCCCAACGAGTTGATGCGGCGATTTGCGATCGCCGAAGTTCCGGCGCCGCTACAACCGCAGGCGGGCGCCAATTTCCAAGGAGGCATGATGGCGGTGAAAGTGATGATCCCGACTCCTCTCCGGCAGTACACGGAGAAACATAACGCGGTCGAGCTGGAGGCGGGCACAGTGGCGGAAGCGTTGGCGGGGCTTACGGCCCGGTACAACGGTTTGCGCAAGCACCTGTTCAACGATGAGGGCAAGCTGCGAAGTTTCGTGAACATTTACCTGAACGACGAAGACATTCGGTATTTGCAGAAGGATCAGACCCCGCTCAGCGAAAACGACGTGATCAGCATTGTCCCCTCCATCGCAGGCGGCCTCCCCTGCCTCTGTAGTTAGCCCGGGGCGGAAGGCCGGCGCTCCGGGCGTTCCATCTCCATCGCCCCACAAATGAGCCGTCACGCGATCGCGCGAATCACATTCCATCGCGGCCGCCGGGGCGGGACTGAGGTAAGATAATGGCGACCCTCACCATGAATCCGCAATTGACGCGGGACGAAATTCTGCGCTACAGCCGCCACCTGATCATGCCCGAGGTGGGCATGAGCGGGCAGTTGAAGCTGAAGCAAGCCAGAGTCTTGTGCATCGGCGCGGGCGGCTTGGGCGCGCCGCTGGCGTTGTACCTTGCGGCCGCCGGCGTGGGCATGCTCGGCATGGTTGATTTCGACGTGGTCGATTTTACAAATCTTCAGCGCCAGGTGATCCACGGCACGGCAGACGTAGGAAAAGCGAAGCTCGAGTCGGCGCGCGAATCCATCCAGGCGATCAACCCGAACGTCAGCGTGGTTCCGTTCGAGACGCGGCTCACGTCGGACAATGCGCTCGGCATTTTCAAGGACTTTGACATTATCGCGGACGGCACGGATAATTTCCCCACCCGTTATCTCGTGAACGACGCCTGCGTTCTCCAGCACAAGCCGAACGTGTACGCGAGCATCTTCCGATTTGAAGGGCAGGCGTCGGTGTTCTACGCCGACCGCGGTCCGTGCTATCGCTGCCTCTACCCGGAGCCGCCCCCGCCCGGACTGGTGCCCAGTTGCGCCGAGGGCGGCGTGCTCGGAGTGCTGCCCGGCGTTATGGGTTGCGTGCAGGCGCTCGAGGTGATCAAGCTGATCCTTGGCAAAGGCGAGCCGCTGATTGGACGTCTTCTTCTCTTTGACGCGCTGGGCATGAGATGGCGGGAGCTGCGGCTGCGCAAGAATCCGGAGTGCCCGGTGTGCGGCCAGCATCCGACCATCACCCATCTGATCGACTACGAACAATTCTGTGGAATCCGAGGTGAAGAGCACGTGCCGGAAATTACTGTTCCTGAAATCACTGCGACGGAGCTGAAGCGGCTCATCGATTCGGGTAAGCCGCCCGTCCTCGTTGACGTGCGCGAGCCGCACGAATTCGATATCGCCCGCATTCCGGGGTCCACGCTGATCCCGCTGGGCGACGTTCCGGCGCGCATGAACGAGCTGAGCACGGCCGACGACATCGTGGTCCATTGCCGCTCGGGCGCGCGCAGCGCGCAGGCTGTCAACTTTCTCATGAAGTCGGGATTCCGTAAGATCAAGAACCTGAAGGGCGGCATTCTGGCGTGGTCCGATCAGGTGGATCCGTCGGTGCCGAAATATTGAGGTTCAGTGCTGTAGCGCCGCTCGGTGATGGCGACGTCATATCGGCGATCGCAGATCGCCGCTACAGCCGCTTCTCCTATATACAACCAGGTTACGCTTCGACCACTCGCCGGCCCCGCAGGAAAACCGCTTCGACGCGCAAGGCTGCGGCCTCAGGGTGGAAGACAACCAGGTTCGCCGGTTCTCCCGCTGAAAGCTTCACGCAGATTCCTTCGCGGTGCAGAAGCCTGCCGGGATTAGTTGAAGCGGCGTCGAGAGCGTCGCGAAGGGAAGCTCCGGCGAACTCTTCGAAAGTCCTCACGGCGCGATTCATGCTCAGCGCCGAACCCGCCATAGAACGCCGGTCCGCCGTTACCACCTGCCCCGTGGGCAAAAGCTCGATTTCTGTTCCCGCCAGCGAATAACGGCCGGGTGATAGCGTCGCCGCGTGCACTGCGTCCGTGATGAGAATGCATCGATCACTGCCCTTCGCGCGATAGATCGCTCGAACGAGATCGCGCGGCAAGTGGAAGCCATCGCAAATGAGGCTGGCGCTGAGCCGCTCGCTTGCGAGCTGAGCCCAGATGGGGTTTTGGTGCCGGTGGATCAGCGACGGACAGCCGTTGCCGAGGTGAGTGCTGAGCGCGGCGCCCGCTTCGCTCGCGCTGTGGATATTCTCCGCCGTTCCGTCGGTGTGGCCGATGGCGGCGATCACTCCGGCGGCGCGCAACCGGCTGATGAAATCGCACGCGCCGGGCAGCTCAGGGGCTAAGGTGACGATCGCGATTCGTCCGCCCGCGGCTGTTTGAAGCCGCGAGAATTCGTCCCAATCCGGAGCGTGCATCAGCGCCGGATTGTGCGCGCCGTGTGATTCTCCAGGCGAGAGGTAAGGGCCTTCCAGGTGGTAACAAGGAACCGTCGCGGCGAAGCTGGCGTCAAGCCGGCGCGCCTCCTCAACCACCCGGAAGTTCCGCTCGAGCTGCCCGACGGAGTTGGTGATAAGCGTCGGACAAAATGTGGTGACGCCGGTTTCCCAGATCGGCGGCAGAATTTTGACCGCTTCCTCCGCGCTCAGATCAGGAGACGAAAAGTCGATGCCGGCAAAACCGTTGACCTGAATATCCACGAATCCGGAACTAACAAAGGGGCTGTCCTGCTCGGTTGGACCCACGATGCGCACGGCGTTGATCGTTTCGTCCTGGATTTCGATTTCCGCCAGGCCCCTGCCGGCGATGTTGGCGGTAATTTGCATGCTCAGGATTGACCGGAGCGGCAGTGAGGCGGCATCCGCCGCTCACGCGAGATCGGCGACAGCGAGCGTGTACGTGTGAAGGACCGGAACCGTGAAGCGCGCGCGACCGCCATCGCCGCTCGCCGACGCTGCCAATTCGGTTTCGACATCGGGAGAAACGAGCGTCACCTTCCGCAGGCGCTTCGCTTTGGGCAGGGCAACGCTCACGCGCAGATCGCCCACGGTCGTGCCGCCGGCGTAATTGATCAGATGAACCAGCCGCCGGCTCCGATCGGGTTGGTCTACCAGCTCGGCCACTACGGCGGTTGCGGGAGAGAGCACCTCCAGCGAAAACGGCTCCCCGGCGGCCCAGCGAACCGCCTCAATCAGCGATGTCGCATTGAGCGGCAGCTTCCAGTAACGGCTGCTCATGCGCGCCGCCGGCGGTTTTTCGACGGCAGGCTTCACCTCCGCAAAATAGCTGACCCGCCCTTGACCCGCGCTCCGCCTGACCGGTGGGATTTCGAGAGCCGACTCTCGCCGTGCCCTGCGGCGCGGCGCGTGAACCTGAAACAGATCGCCGAGTCCGAAGTCCGGGCGCCGCAGGCGCTCGGGCGTGTAAAGCGACGTCTCGCCGGTTGCGACGAGTCCGCCGCCGCGATTCACAAACTGGCGGATCGCCTCGATCTGATCGTCGCTCAGGCACTCCTGGTCAGCAAGCACCAGCACGCGGTATCTCGAAAGATCTTCGAGGTGTTCGTCAAAGATAATGTCGAAAGGAACGCGGGCCTCAATCAGCGCCTGGGTGAGCAGCATGAAGCTCACGGACGGGGCGCCGTTGTTGAAGCCCATCGAGGCGTACGAATAAAGCACCGCCGCATCCGCGACATTCTTCACATCGCGATAGTACTGGAACTGCTGACGAAAGAACCGAACATATTGCTGCTGGGTGGCGGGAATCGCGAGCGCGCCCAGCAGGCCCCCGATCATCCCGATGCTTTGGCGGTTGAATGCAAGCGATTCGGCCATCGCCGTCGCGCCCGAGGACCGCGCGCCGTAATGACCGCTTCCGGCGGTGTACGTCAGAATCTGCGTGTTGCAGATGCTCGCGGCCTTGTAGGTGCGGATTTTCGAAACCAGGATTCCCTCCGCGCTGACGCCCGCTTCGTCTCCCTCTTCCGTCCACGCGATGTCAACGCGCGGATACAAGCCGGGGTAGCTGATGCCTTGCGACCAGATCGTGTTCGAGCCGGAGAGCCCCGATGACGGATTGCAGTCCGTCACCACGGCGGGGTTCAGCGCGCGAATGAACCCCGTCATTTCGTCGTAGTAGTGGTTGAGCTCGGCGCAGCGGAAATCGGTCCACAACTGGAAAAGAGGATCATCGATCACGACGGGTACGCGCGCGGGTTTCGGCGGGACCACGTAGCGCACATCCGAAAAACCCAGGCGCTGCTTCAACGCTTGCGGACTGTACTTCGTGCGCAGGAACTCGCGAAAATTGCGCACTGCCAGCGGGTGCTCAAAGATTTCCGGCGCCGCCTGCATACTCGTATTATCAAAGTGAATCAGATCGGCCTTAAGGTCTTCCACGCCGAGCCGCACCACGCGCTTGATATACGCGACATAGCCGGGGTGCATAAAATAAACCCGCTTGCGAAATGGCTGGCCGGGATAAACTACGGGCCGGCCGAGGTAGTCCGGAACGAACCAATCCTCAGCCTCCGGCGCCTCAATCAAGAACGTCTCGTACATGATGGTGCTGCCCACGTAAAGCCCCGCGCGCAGCCCGTGCTGGTGAAGAAGCGCTGTAAGCCTCCTCGCCTCGCCGATGTGCTCTCTTTCCGCCTCAAGCCCAAAGCCTTTGAAGAAATCGATAATGGCGATGGTCACGCCAAGATCCCGAAGTTTCCGAACGGTGTCTTCGGAATGCTCCTGGTCATAAACCCGGGCTTCATCCGTTGAGGCGCCGCCCGAGCGAATTTGGAAAATCGGCATGTCATCCCAACTGCCCACGGCGATGAACGGCGAGGTTTTGAGCCAAGCGCGGGGCGAGCTCGTTTCGGCGCCGGCAGCGTCCGCAGCGCGGGGAAGCTGCGTCATGGACAGGCCCGCCGCGACGTCGCGCATGAAATTTCTGCGATTCATCCCACGCTCCTCAGGTTTCAGCTCGCAGGCTTGGCGAATTTCGCATTGTCGATCGGGACGTTGTACTTGATGGTCTGAAACTTGGTGGTCAAGTCGCCGACGCCGGGGATGCTCACCTTCAGAGTGTAGGGAAGCTTCACCCCGTTGCCGATATCGCGGTAGTCAGAAAACTCAATCGAGATCTTTCCCGGCCCCTGCGGCGTATCGCGCGTGGTGATGAGCTTGGCAAGGAGGAAGGTCTCGGCGTCGTAATAGTGCGTCACAGGACTGCCCTCAGCGGGCGTCAGTTCCACTACCCAGCAGTCGCGCCCTCCGAAGTTCTGACGGCCAGTAACTTGCGCTTTAGGGTACAGCTCCTTCCACCGGAGCTCGCCTGCGAACTGAGCCTCCATGCGCGCTCCCACGAGCTCGGGGCCGGTAAGCGAGACGGGCCCTTCTTGCGGATCGGTGCGCCAGCCGGTCGAACCGTCGTAACCGCGGCCCACGATGCCGTATCCCTGGAAATCGGTTACGGTCGCAAACTTATCCGGCGCTTCGGCATACACTTCGGTGCTGCCGGTGGCGTTAAAGGCGAGCATATTCGTTGTGCCCGTCATGACGACGCTGGTCAGCCCTTGAAGCGCCTGGCGGCCGCCCACCGCCTCAATCGACTTCTCCATAATTTGTTCGACCGTGGGCGGCGTCGCCTGAGTTTGCTGGGCGTACGCGCCAGCCGTGCAAATCAGAACAGCAGCTAAGATCTTGAGATTCATTCGAGCGCCTTCCTTTCTGTTTGGCGAGCCGCGCCGGAGCGCGCCGCCGCATCGTGAAGCTTCGCTATTGTAGAGCGATAAAGCCTGTGATGCAGCCTCTTTTTTGCGCGCTCTTGCGCGGCCCCATGACATTCGCTGCAACGGCGTTCCCTCACCGCCCGTCGCACTAACCCAAAGGGGCGAGTTTGCGCTATGTTCTAAGTAGGTCACCGAGGTGACGAGGACGAAGAGATCATGCCCCACCCCCGAGCCGGTTTACGCGCCGAGCCTTCCATGCTAGTTAACGTTCCGCGGCTGATCAGCGCCTATTACACGGAGCAGCCTGACCCGGGCATTCCCGAACAGCGCGTTGCATTCGGAACCTCGGGTCATCGGGGGACGTCCCTGGCGAATTCGTTCAACGAAAACCACATTCTTGCGATCAGCCAGGCGATCGCGGAATATCGCCGGTCGCAGGGGATCACGGGTCCGCTTTTCTTGGGCAAAGACACCCACGCCGTCTCAGAACCCGCGTTCTCAACCGCTGTCGAAGTGCTCGCGGCGAATGGTGTGGAACTGATGATTGACGCCGACGACGGCTATACGCCGACCCCGGCGCTATCGCATGCGATTGTCAGCTATAACCGCGGCCGCACGAGCGGTCTTGCCGACGGGATTGTTATCACGCCTTCGCACAATCCTCCCGAGGATGGCGGCTTCAAATACAATCCGCCGCATGGCGGCCCCGCGGACACTTCCGTGACTCGCGTGATCGCAGACCGGGCGAACGCCTTGCTCGAAGAAGGCTTGCGCGAGGTCTTAAGAATTCCCTGCGCTCGAGCGCGCAGCGCCTCCACAACCCACCGCTTCGACTTTGTAGCATCTTACGTGGACGACCTCAAAGCCGTGGTCGATCTCGAGATCATTCGGGGCGCAAAGCTCACCCTGGGCGTCGATCCGCTCGGCGGGGCGGGCGTGGCTTACTGGCCGCGCATCGGCGAGCGGTACAGAATTCCGCTCACCGTCGTCAACGAGAGCGTCGATCCGACATTCCGCTTTATGGCGCTCGACTGGGACGGCCAGATTCGTATGGACTGCTCGTCGCCCTTCGCCATGGCGCCGCTGATCGGCATGAAGGACCGGTTTGACGTCGCGTTTGCATGCGACCCGGATCACGACCGGCACGGAATCGTCACGCGCACCGCCGGGCTACTCAAGCCCAACCGCTACCTGGCGGTGGCGATTGCGTACCTATTCCGTCATCGCGCCGGGTGGACTGCAAGCGCTGGCGTCGGCAAGACGCTGGTCAGCAGTAGCCTGATTGATCGCGTCGCGCGCAGCCTGGATCGAAAGTTGGTGGAGGTGCCGGTCGGCTTCAAGTGGTTCGTTGAAGGACTGCTGGAAGGATCGCTCGGATTCGGGGGCGAAGAAAGCGCAGGGGCCGCGTTTCTGCGCCAAGACGGCGGCGCCTGGACCACCGATAAGGATGGCATCATCATGGCTCTGCTGGCGGGTGAAATGACGGCGCGGATGGGCCGCGACCCGGGAGAGCTGTACACCGATCTCGCCCAAGCCTTCGGCGACGCTGTGTATGAGCGCATCGACGCGCCCGCGACGCGCGAGCAAAAGGGCATCTTGACGCGGCTCGTTCCGAAAGAGTTGCGCGCTTCTGAATTGGCCGGAGAACAGATTGCGTCGGTTCTGACCGCTGCCCCCGGCAACGGCCAGCCCATCGGAGGTCTCAAGGTAGTGGCGGCGCACGGATGGTTCGCGGCGCGTCCTTCCGGCACCGAAGACGTGTATAAAATCTACGCCGAGAGCTTTCTCGGGATCGACCACCTGCGCCGGATCCAGCAGGAAGCGCAGCAAATCATTGCTGGGATTTTCGCCACTGCGGGCGCAGGGGACGTTTCCGGCGCAGCTTCCTCCTGGGCCCGGCGCCGAGAGATTAGCCTAGGAACATGACGTGAATGTAGGTGCCGAGCCTCACGTTGTAGGCGAGATACCAGCCTACATGGTCGGGATCCTGATAGATCACGATCGGGTCACTGTTCCAGAGCCAATCATTGCAGTAGCCGTAGTCGGCCGGCGCGACGCTGAAGTAGTAGTCGCTGATCCGGAAGCGGTCGCGATTTCCGCCTTCCATCCGCCACTCGTGGCCGCGGCCAAAACCGCCCGTAAAATGGCCGTGCTCCCAGGGACGATCGAGGTGGTAGCGCGGGTCTTCGCGGCCGGTATTGTGGCCGACCCACTGCCCATTTCTATGGACGTGCGGGGCGCTGGGATGGCCGGGCTCGTCTCGATACGAACGCGTCCTTGGCGCGGCGCGCTGTTGGGTCCGCGATTGCTCCATGCGCTGTTGTGTAGGCGCGGCGCGCTGTTCGCCCCGGGCCTGCGATGGAGCGGCGCGCTGTTCACCCCGCGAAGGAGCAGCATGTTCTTGTCCCCTGGACTGTTCGGAGTGTTGCCCGCCTCGAGACGCGGCGGGTCCGTGAGCGGGAATATAGCCGTGACCCACCTCGCCGCCGCGCTTGCCTTTCTTTTGCGCAACGGCGCCGGCCGCAAACATCAACACCACGGGAAAAATTACGAGCAGCTTTCTGCCTCTTCTCATAACCGAAACCTCCGCTTTCACATCGCGCCGGGTCTCAGGCCGGCAGATCTGGCTTCTTCCATTTGCCGCCCCATTCGCTGCGCTCAGGGCAGGGTCTGAAGAGCGGCGCTACGCGGCGCTTCAACTCATGCCATTGTTGTCTACCATTCGATGCGCGGCCCCGTAGTCCGGGTGTCGGCCCTTGACCCGTGGAACACCGGAGAAATTACTTTTTCTCAAGATGAATCGAGGCGCGGCGGCCGGAGCATCGAAGCAGAAGGTGAGGGTTTCACCCGAGTTTGCGTCGTCCGGCAAGGCGATGCCTTGGGGCCGTGAGCTGCACATCGCGGTCGCCCTCACGCGACTCGTCTCGGCCCTGCCCTTGCCCAGGAGCGTTTGCATGGGGCGGAGAATCGACGGAGCGGTGCATATGAGAATTCTGGTTGCAGATGATCACCAGCTCGTCCGGCGCGGCATCATCAATCTCTTGACGACCCACTCGCGCTGGACCGTTTGCGGAGAAGCGATGGACGGTGACGAGGCATTGAATCGCTCGGCCGAGCTCCAGCCGGATGTCATCCTCCTCGACATCAGCATGCCCGGCATGAACGGGCTGGAAGCAGCCCGCAGAATCCGCCAGATAGCTCCCGCCAGCAAGATTCTGATCTTGAGCCAGGACGACCCGGTGTGGGTCTTGCCGGCCGCAGTCCAGGCTGGAGCGCAAGCGTGCATCGAAAAAATGCGTCTCGCTACAGACCTCGTGCCCGCCATCGAGTCGATCGAACGCGAAATGACAACCCCGCCGCGCGAGGCCTGAAAAGCCAGCGAGACGACCGTCATCGGTAGCGCCGGGCTTCAGCCCGGCACAGGTTTTTCCTGTCTGCCGCCCTAAAGTGCGGCGCGACGTCCGCCGCCCTCCCGCAGAGTTACGATTTGATCCGCTTGGATTCCTTTCCAGGTTTCGCTGCGGCCGCTCGGCCAGTGGACTCTCACCGAGTCGATCACGGCTCTGGCGCCGAGCCCGAAGTGGACTCGCGTATCGCTTGAGCTGAGATAGCTGCCGTCAGCGTGGGAGCGCCGCCACAGCGTGGCTTCGCCTTTGCGGAAAACCGCAACGCGCGCGCCCGTGGCGTTTCCATTCGCCGCCTGCAGGCGCACCGCGAGCCAGTGATGGCCTCCGCCCGCTTCGTTCAGCAGCAGGCGCACCGGACCGTTGTTGTTGGTCACCACAAGGTCGACGTTGCCGTCGTTATTGATATCGCCGAAGGCCGCGCCGCGGCTCACTTCGGAGAGCTCGAACGCCGGGCCTGCGATCGCCGAAACCTCACGAAACCCGCGGCCGGGACCCTCGTTGTGGAACAACTGATTCTTCTCATCGTACGGAAAACGCTTTTGCCCGGCTGAGTCGATCAGGGTGACGGCGCCGTTCGCAATGAAAAGATCGAGCAGGCCGTCATTGTCATAATCGAAGAACCGCGTGCCGAAGCCGGTCGAGCCGAATGTCGGCGCCGAGAGCCGGAACCGCGCCGTGACGTCGTCGAACTGGCCCGAGCCGTCGCTGCGGAACAGCGTCACGCCCTCGCGCGTCAAGTTGGTCACCAGCAACTCGAGCCGGTCGTCGTCATCGATGTCGGCGGCGGTCACGCCCATTCCCGCCTTCGCCAAGCCGTCTGCGCTGTAGGCGACGCCGCTCTCGAGCCCCGCTTCCTTAAAGGTTCCGTTCCCCTGATTGAGCCACAGGCGGTTGGCGGCGGTGTCGTTCGCCACGAAAAGATCCACCCGGCCGTCGCCGTTGAAGTCCTCGCAGATCACGCCGAGGCCGGGTCCGTAGGATGACGCGATGCCGGAGGATTCGCTCACATCCTCAAACTTTCCGTTGCCGCGATTGCGGAACAGGCGCGAGGGCACGGGCCGATAAGCCACGGGCGTGCAGTAGTCGGGCTCGCCCGCCGGCGAGAAGCACTGCTTGTTTCCGCGCACGGCGAAATCCACATAATTGCAGACAAAAAGGTCCAGCAATCCGTCGGCATCGTAATCGACCCACGCGGCGCTGGTGCTCCAGCGGGCATCGTCGACGCCGGCGCGAGCCGTGACATCCGTGAATGTCCCGTCGCCGTTGTTGTGGTAGAGAACGTTGTGGCCGAAGTTGGTGACGTAGAGGTCTATGTGTCCGTCATTGTCGTAATCCCCGGCCGCGGCGCCCATCCCGTAGCCGATGTGTCCCACGCCCGCCTTCTGGGTGACATCCACGAAGCGCAGCTTGCCGGTTTCTGAGAGCATATTTCTGAAGAGGCGGTTGCCGGGCTTCCAACCGGGCGCCGGCGGGAAGAGCAGCGGCTTGCCCGGTTCGAGCACCGTGCCCTGCACGAGGTAAACGTCGAGGTCGCCGTCGTTATCGTAATCGAACAGCGCGACGCCCGCGCCCATGATTTCCGGCATGAAATGCTCGCCGGTGGCGCCGTTGAGATGGTGGAAAAGCAATCCCGTTTCCGCCGCGACTTCGCGGAAAAGGGGCGTGCCGGCGGCCGCCGCGGCGAGCGCGCCGCGCGGATTGGCCGGAAAAAAGGCAAGACCTGCAAGAAGAATTTCGCGTCGAGTCATTGGATTTGGGCCAGCGAACGGAGCCCACGGCTGGTCCGATTCGCCGCGGGATGAGCGGCTCTGCTGCCCTGACTTGCGGAAAGCCTGCGGCTTTCCGGGCGAAGTCGCAGATTTTAGCCCTCGCTGGGCGCGACGGCTCGCCTTCGCACCCAGCGAAAAATCAGGTTGGGTAAGAGGCCGAGCGTCGGAAGGGCAAAGCCCTTCCGCAAAACAGGCGGCAAAGCCGCACTTCGTCTCCGACTGAGTGGGCCTAACCCGGCGTAGCCGGAACCAACCAGGAGAGTTGGGCCGATATCAAATTACCGTCGGACCCGAATAAACACAGGGCCAAACCGAGGTGGTCGAAAACATTCTGCCAAAAAAGGACAGAATACAAGCTTTGCATAAAGCGTGGCTGCGCGTTTTTAAGCCGTCATCAGTGTGGCCTCGAGTCCCGGCCCAGCGCATCCAAGTCCTGGTTGATGCTGGCCAGCAATTGGGTCTGGCCGTGCGCGGCCGCGTCATCTCGCGCCTTGCGCAAATAGGAGAGCGCGTTTTCGCGGTCGCCGGCGCGGGCATAAGTAGCCCCGAGCGCGTAGAGATAAGCCGGGGTTTGGGCGTCGTCGGGCGTCAGGATTTCCAGAAACTCCCGGATAGCGGCAGCGTATTGATTTTCGTTCACCAGGATTCGCCCGGCCTGAAAATGCGCCAGCCGGTAATCGGGGCGGTCCGCAGCCGCCTGCCGAAACTGTTCGAGCGCCTCGCCGAGCCGCCCTTTCCGCTCCAGCACGGCGCCTAGGTTGTTGCGCGCCTCCGCGTAGTACGGATTGATCTCGAGGGCGCGCCGGAAAGCCTCGCCGGCCTCGTCGTACCTCTGCAGCCGGAACATCAGCACGCCGTAGTTGTAATAGCAGTCGTCACGGTTCGGATCGAGCTTTACGGCGGTGCGATACTCCTGCTCCGCTTGGCCATCATCGCCGGCTCGCGCGTAAAGCTGAATCAGATTGATGTGCGCCTGAACGTCCCGCGGATCGATCACGAGCGCCTTCTCGTGCTCTCGAATCGCTCCCGCGAGGTCCCCGTGTTCTTCGAGCGCGATGCCACGCCGGACGTAATTCATGGGCCCGCGATTGAGATCCTGGACCGCGGCGCGCAGCGGATCCAACTCCGGAGGGGCCGTGGTCACATTGGCCTTATAGAGGACAAATTGCTCCGCCGCCTGATGCGGCTGCCCGGCTTTTTCCAGAGCGCGCGCCAGAAGGTAATGCGCCGCGCCGTAACGAGGAAACATCTCGCACGCGCGTTCGAGCGACGCGGCCGCCGCCTTGTTGTCTCCCCGCGCCGCAGCAACCCGTCCCATGCCGTAGTACGCCTGGGCGCTCTTGGGGTGCTCGCCGGCTATAGCTCCGAAAAGGCTGCCGCTTTCCGCGAGACGGCCCGCCGCGAGCAGGCTCTCCGCGAGATTGATCCGCGCCGGAAGATATGAAGGGTTCAATTTCAGGGCAGCGCGAAAGCGGTCAGCCGCTTCGAGGAAGCGGCCCCGCTTCATCTCGACATACGCGAGGTCGTAGATCCAATCGAAAGAGGACGGATCGAGCAGGTGCGCGCGTTGGTAGCACACCGCCGCGCCGGCATACTGCTGGTACGCATCGAGAACCATGCCGAGCCTTCCGCTCGCCGCAGCCTCAGCCGGGCGCGCCTGCGCGACGCGGTACGCTTGTTGAATCTGCGCCTGAACGCCGGGAAACGCGCTCTCGAATTTGACGGAAGGCAGCGCCGGCAACGATGACGCCCGCGCAGTAACGCACGGAATGAGCGCCAGCAGAGCCGCGCCTAGTGAGTACCTGGCGAGGCGCGGGATCCCCCCGCGCAAGGGGCGGCTGGCGCAGACCTTTCTTCTCAGGTCTGAGCTCGCGGGGTGACAGGTTTCGCGCCGCGGTTCAAATGCTCGGGTTCCCCGTCTGCCGAATGCCTCGGCAGCTTCGCCGTGTCTTGAAGGCTGGTTCAGCATCGACCGTTCACCATGTTACCCGAAAAATGGCCGGCCGTGGTTAATCGGCGCAAGGGCGTTATCTGATTTGTCGCTAACGTCGCATCCGGAGCTTCTCGCCCCACCGCGCGGTGCCGCCTGCTCCGAACGCCGTTCCGGGCCTTTCATTTCCCGAAGCGGACATTTCACTTGCTATAAAGACCGGACATTTTAACTTGCTACGAACAAGGCCCAAAAATCTCCTTGACACATTGTTGTGACCGTGATAAACAAGCTATCCAGTTGGAAGCGGTTCCAACGGCGAGGCGCTCGGCCCATCGGCACAGAAGGGCAGAACTGAGGTTCGACTAGGGAGATAGGGATGCGCCTCTGTGACGTGCCGTCAAGGGATTAGGGCATTAGCTTTTCCACCGGGGAATCTGCCACTCGCTCTCTCGCCAGGCACCCCGGTGTGCAGGGAGTACCGTCGGCCGCTCCGCAGGGCGGTCTCAAAGGAGCGGGACGTTTACCCTGCCAATCAGACCTGCCCCCCATCGGCTCGGTGCCTAAACGCCAATCCGCACGAACAACACGGCGCAGCCGAGCCGAACCAGGCCATGCTGCGCCGGGAAGATCCCGAAACGGGAGGGAATATGAGCCGCACATCTTGCAATCGAAGTTTTGGACGATTGTCCCGAATCGCGAGCCTGGCTGCTGCCGCGCTGATCGTACTTCTCGCACCGCCGGGCCAAAGTGATGCTCAGGTTCTTTATAGCTCGGTCGTTGGTACCGTCACCGATCCCTCCGGTGCGGCAGTGCCTGAGGCCACCGTCACTTTGACCCAGGAGCAGACGCACTTGGTACGAACCGTGACGACGAGCACATCGGGCACCTATAACGCGGCCACGCTGCCCGCGGGAACTTATGATATCAACATCGAGGCAAAAGGCTTCAGGACCTACAACCGCACCGGCGTGGTGGTGGAATACAACTCCGTGGCGCGCGTTAACGCGGCGCTCGAGGTCGGCGCCATCACGCAGACTGTCCAGGTCACGGGGGCGGCGCCGCTGCTTCAAACCGATCGCGCCGACGTTCACCACAACATCAGCGCCGTCCAGATCGAAAACGTCCCCATGGCTCCCGGCAACAACTTCGAGCACCTGTTCCAGGCGGTTCCCGGTATCACCCCTCCGGTCACGTCGCACTCGATCCCCACCAACCCTACTCGCGCTCTGGCATTTACTTCGAACGGCGGCAGCGATTTCGGCAACAGTATTCAGATTGACGGCGTCACCCAATGGAACATCTGGGTGCCGGAGGATTCGGCGTATATTCCCTCCTCTGACGCGATCCAGGTGGTCAACATCAGCACCAATAGTTACAACGTCAACCAGGGATTCGCGGGCGGTTCGGCGGCCAACGTTGAGATTAAAAGCGGCACCAACCAGTTTCACGGCGACGCCTACGAATACCATTACGACAACAAACTGGAGGCGCTAGAGTACTTCGCGCCTCACGATCGCATTACCCAAACTCCCAAGGACATCTGGAACCAATTTGGTGGAAGCGTGGGCGGGCCGATCGTGAAGGACAAGCTGTTCTTCTTCTCGAACGTCGAACTCACGCGCGACTATCTGTTCGCGGACACGACGGAGACGATTCCCACCCCGGCCATGATTAAGGGCGACCTGCGCGGTCTCGTGGGCAGCGAAGCAGGCCTCACAACCGGCAACCCCGACGTCATTTATGACCCGGCTACGGGTAGTTCGAGCGGCGCCAATCGGACTCAGATCATGGCCTCAGATAATGCCGCCAGCCCGCTCTATAACGCGCTCTGTTTGCCCTCCCAGGCCAGCGCTCAAGGAATGTGCGCCAATGTGATTCCGACCGCTCGCATCAGCCCGATCGCGAACGCCCTGATGGCGATGATGCCCGCGCCCAACCTTCCCTCTTCGAGCAACAATCAGCCGGACACAAACTACATCGGAGCGGGCGATGTCCACTTCAACCGCGTCACCACCGACGACAAGATCAATTGGAACGCCACGAACAAATACACCATGTTTGGCCACATTGGGTACGTGCGTTACGACACTTACAATCCCCAGGTTTTCGGCCCTCTCGGCGGCGACGAGCTCAGCGGCTTCATTGGAAATGAAGGCCAGGCTGTTGGTCACACGCTTACTGCCAGCATCACGGGCAACTATGTGGCCAAGCCGAATCTGGTGATCGACGGCAACTTCGGCTTCACGCGGATGGTAACCGACTCTGAACAACTGGACCTTAAGACGAACGAAGGCCAAAACCTCAAGTGGACAAATGCTGCGGGAGTTACCGGCACGGGAATTCCCGGCAGCAACGGCACGCGCCTCTTCGAAGGGAGCTGGCCGGAGTTCGACATTAGCAACTTCGGGATTCTGGGCACACAGCACAACTACATGCCCTATTTGCGCAACGACCCGCAGTTCGTCTGGAGCGCCAACGGCAACTGGATCCACAGCACGCACACTCTCAACTTTGGGGGCGCATATCTGATCCAGCACCTCAACCAGCAGCAGCCGGAGTGGAACGCCGGCGGAACCTCGTGGCCCGCCGCCGGGGGGTTTGGCTTCGGCTCCGGCCCCACGCAATGCAGCAATTGCAAAAGCGGCGGCAAGTCATCGTCGTCGAACAACTATAACGATTTCGCCAGCTTCCTGCTGGGGCTCGACAATGGCTGGGGCCGGAACATCCAGGTTCCCAACTACTTCCATACCGTCACGCACATGTACGCGCTCTACCTCGGTGACACGTGGCAGGTGACGCGCAAGCTGACGGCGGTCTACGGCGTCCGCTGGGAGTACTACCCGTTTCCGACGCGTTCCGGCACCCCGGCCGGCGTCGAAAAGTACGATTTTGCCACCGGCCAGATGCTCAATTGCGGCGAAGGCGGCAATTCGATCAGTTGCGGCACCGGCGTGAGCTGGAAATATTTGTCGCCTCGCTTGGGCTTGGCGTACCGCGTCACGCCGACCACCGTCATCCGCGCCGGATTCGGAACAAGCTACGAGCCCTTCAACCTGGTTGACGATCTGCGGACCAATTTCCCCATCCTGGTTCCCCTCGCCGAAGGCACTCCCAACTCCTATACGGCCTCCGGCGTGTTAAACCCGCAGGACCTTCAGAACACTCCGGCCGGCGAGTGCACGGCGTACTCCTCCTACTGCTTCGGCGCAGGCGGGACGCTGCCCGTCGGCATTGTGCTGCCGCCCTCCCTGCCATCTAATCTCAACGGCCTGCTGACCAACGCTTCAAATCCCATTCCGGGCAACGTCAACCTAATCACTACGGGCGACAGCGTCACGCGAGGCTACATCGAGTCGTGGAACTTCACCCTCGAAAGGGAGTTGCCTGGGAACTGGATCGCGACAGCGGGCTATGTGGCCACGCGAACGGTGGATCAGATCGGAATAGAAAATCTGAACGTCGGCCAGATACCAGGGGCCGGCGCGGCGGGGGAGCCCTTCAACTACAACGGCGGCAGCAAGACGCTTTGCCCCAGCGCCTCCTCAACGGCGCTCGGCTGCCGAACCGGCGGGACCAGCATTGACACGCCCATCGCCAGCACGCATTTCGATTCCCTCCAGGCAACCCTCGTCCACCGCTTTTCCAGTGGTTTGGATATGCACTTGGCCTACACTTGGTCGAAAACCTTGGGCGAGGCCGGGGGCGCCGGCGGTACGACGGGCTTTGATGAAAAGAGCCAGCTTTATATCCCAGCGCTCGCCTACCATGACCTCAACTTCGGCCTGGCGCCGTGGGACCGCCCCCAGAACTTCGAAGCGACGTTCGTCTGGCAGCCTCCGCTCGGTGCGGGTAGGCGTTTTGCAAGGACGGGCGCCGCATCCAAAATCCTTGGTGGATGGCAGTTGAGCGGCATCCTCACGTCAATTTCCAACACTCCGATCGGTGACGTGAACGCCAGCGGCACTGCCCTGAACATGCCCGGCAACACTCAACGGCCGGACAGCCTGTGCAGCGGTCGCGTCCCCATCACGGGTGAGATCGGCTACGGCCAAAACTGGTTCCAGACACTCTGCTACGGCGGCGTCGACACGGCCCGCTTCGGCACGTCGGCGTTTTATCCCTTCCACGGGCCGCACGAGTTCAATCTGGATGCCGCGATTATGCGCAACTTCAAGCTCTCGGAGCGCTTCAATCTTCAATTCCGCGTGCAAGCGCTCAACGCCACCAACACGCCGGCGTTTTCGAATCCCAGCGCCGGTTGCGGCGACGTGACCAGTGATACAAACCCGGTTTGCAACAGCACCTCCTTCGGCCAAGTGCGGGGGACCACCAACTTCGGGCGGCACACCGGCGATTCGCGGCTCGTTGAGTTCAACGCAAAATTGAGCTTCTAAGGCGTGTCGTTTGCCGGGGTGGGAAGATCCAAGCTTGTCCTCGCGTTTGACTATAACGGCTCGAACAAATCCATCTCCACGGACGGTGCCGCGAGCACCGCTCTCGGCTGCACAAGTGGTAAAAAATCGACAGCCTCTCGCAAAGGCGCCAAGGCGGGAGGCTACGGCAAAGAGGAACTCCTTAGCTGAGGCGGAGGTTCCTGAGGTAGTTGTAGCTGGTTTTGATGGCGTCGATGGGCGAGCCGTCGCAGCGATCCTGCTCGACGAAAATGTGTTTCGTTCCGGCCTGGCTTACGTGCTCGAAGACGCGCCGCCAGTCGATGCTCCCTTGGCCGACGGGCGCAAACGGATTCGGGCCGCCGGGCCTCGGAAACTCGCTCGGATTCACCGCAACGCCCTTCTTCAGGTCTTTGATGTGGAGCAGCGGAAAGCGGCCGGGGAAGCGGCGAAACCAAACGAGCGGGTCCTGGCCGGAGTAGGTGATCCAGAAGATATCCATCTCCATTTTGACCAGTGATGGATCGCATTCGGTCAGCAGGATGTGATAGCCGTTGGTGTTGCCGAGCGGCTCGAACTCGCGAATGTGGTTATGGTACGTGAATTGAATGCCCGCGGGTTTTGAAAGCTTCCCGCACTCATTGAAGAGCGCCGCCAGCTTTTTCCAACCGTCCACGCGGAGCCGCTGGGTGTTGCTGGTGCCGGTGTAGGCAAGGTGCAACTGGTGGGCGCGATCGACCCAAGGCTTCCAATCATCACTCGTTTTGGGCAGTGGAAAATGTCCTCCGACGGCCTCGAGGCCAGCTTGCCGCAAGTAGCCGTTCGTGGTGGCGGCTGGCCGCTGCGGAGGAAGAAACCCCGCCAGTTCAACTTGCTTGTACCCAACCGCGGCGACTTGCTTGAGCGTTCCCAGCGGATCTCGCGCGTAAAGGCGTCGGACGGTATAAATCTGCAAGCCGATCGGGCCGGGCCACGCGTTGCGGCCAGCCGCAAAAGCGGCGCCCCCGGACGACACCAGACCTGCGAAACCCGCCAATCCCGCTTGAATAAACTCTCGCCGTGTGGTCATAAGGCTCCTCTTCGCGTGAACTATTCATTGTGACGTTCTCCGCCGTAGCGCCGCCGTCCCGGCGCCGGAGCCGGGTGCACCTACGCCCGGCGCGGGCAGCCCGCCCTAGGCAACTGCCGGCAAGAGGTCGGCGCTAATGGCGTCTGTGAACGGCTCTTGCGTCCTTGGCGTTTGGGCTGACTTCTGGTATGGTTTGCATCTTCGTTGTTTTCGCCAACGACGCGTTCGACTGACAGGATCTCGACTCATGAAATGCAAATTAGCCGCCACAATCGGCGCGGCGGTTCTGCTGGGAAACGTTCTCGCCCAAGCGCAGGCAGGAAAAAAGCAGCTCAGCGTGGACCTGCTCCAGCGCACCGCTCAGATCGTCGCTTCCGGGCCGGGAAATGTGACGTGGCGCCCGCGCGCCGGCCAATTCAGTTTCATCGAAGACCGCAGCGGCCACAGCGCTCTCTACCTTTACGACGTCGCGGCCGAAACAACGACGAAGTTAATCACCGAAGGCGCCGGCGGCGCGCGAGCCGACTTGGAATCGTACCAGTGGTCGCCCGACGGGCGCAAGCTCCTGTTTGAAGGCGGCAATGGCCTGTGGCTCTTCGATGTGAACACGCGAAAGATGAGCCGTCTCGCGCCCGGCGCCGGACCCTTCGAGAATCCCAAGTTCTCGCCGCGCGGAAATGAAGTCAGCTTCGTCCGCGCCAACAATATTTACGTACTCGATCTCACCTCCGGCCAGACGCGCGCGCTGACCACAGACGGCAGCGAGAACGTTCTCGACGGAAGGCTGGATTGGGTGTACGGCGAAGAGCTTGCCTATCGGGCCAAGGGGCTGGGCGACGAATGGTCGCCGGACGGAACGAAGATCGCTTACCTTCAGCTCAACGACGGACCGGTTCCCCAGTATCCTTTAACGCGCTTTCTGCAGGATCACGTGAGCATTTTCGAGCAGCGGTTTCCGCAGCCGGGCGATCCGAATCCAACCGCGACGATGCACGTGGTCGCGGTGAGCGGCGGTGAAAGCGGGTCCTACGCGCTCCCGAGCGGCGACGAATACATCGTGCCGTCGTTCACCTGGACGCCGGACTCACAATCCGTCTGCTTCCTGACGCTTAACCGCGACCAGACGCGCGAGACGGTCCACCTGTGGGACGGCCATAACGGGCAAGCGGGCCAGACGCCTGAGGCGAACGATGATCCGGTGGTGGAACGCGATCCTGACTGGATCGACAACGTCGAACCGCCGCAGTTCATCGCCGGAGGGAAACAATTCCTGTGGCTTTCGGAGCGCGACGGCTGGAACCATCTTTACCTCTACATGCGCGACGGACACCTGGTGAAGAAGCTCACCGAAGGCAACTGGATGATCGATCATCCGGTCTTCACGAACGCGCCCTCGTTTCAGGTGGATCAGGCGACAGGCTGGGTCTACTTCGAATCCACCGATCCTGACCCGCGCGAGCGGCAGATCGACCGTGTGCGCCTCGACGGCACGGGCTTCCAGCAGTTAACCACCGAGCATGGCACGCACGCGCTCACGCTGTCGCCCGACGGCCGCTATCTGATCGACCGCTTTTCGAATATCACCACGCCGCCAGAAATCCGCCTGCTGAAACCAGATGGCACGGCAATCACGACCGTCGACAAACCCGAAGACCATCTTGCTGAATATTCGCTAGGCTCAACCGATTTCGTTACCCTCACGTCATCCGGCGCGACGCTTTATGCCCGCTTGGTGAAGCCGCCGGACTTTGATCCGTCGAAAAAGTACCCCGTGATCGTCGATATCTACGGCGGACCCGGCATTCAGATTGTCCGCAACCAATGGGGCGCGACGGGTTGGATGGACCAGTTGCTCTCCGAGCACGGGTTCCTGATCTGGTCGCTGGATAATCACGGCTCGGCCGGCCGAGGTCACAAATTCGAGACCGTAATCTTCGAGCACATGGGCAAGCGCGAGCTTCAAGATCAGCTCGCCGGGATCCATTATCTGAAGTCGCTGCCTTACGTCGACCCCTCGCGCGTCGGCATTTTCGGCTGGTCCTACGGCGGTTACATGACCCTCTACGCCCTCACCCACGCCCCCGGCGTTTTCAAATGCGGCGTCGCCGGCGCACCCGTCACCGATTGGCACTATTACGATTCGATTTACACTGAGCGCTACATGCGAACCCCGGATCAGAACGCTGCGGGGTACGGCGACTCCTCGGACGTACTCGCGGCGGGCAAGCTGCGTGCCAAGCTCCTTCTGATTCACGGCGTCGCCGACGATAACGTGCACCTGATGAATACCATCAATTTTATCAACGCTCTGATCGAGAACCGGATTCCGTACCAGCTTTACCTGCAGCCGGCGCAGAAACACGGTTTCAGCGGAACGGCGGCGACGTGGTACCGGGACGATCGGATTTACGAATTCTTCATGGACAACCTGTGAGGTTCGTTGAGTCATTGGGTGATTGGGTGATCGGGTGATTGAGCCGCCGGAGAGCGGGCGTATCAAGCCAGGGCATAGCTTCGGGCCGTGCGGCCCGCGGAACCTGCGAAGAGGTCAATGATGCCTGTCATCCTGAGTGAAGACTCCATGAGCCTCTGGCTCATCACAATGCATGAAAATGCCGCTCCTTCGGAGCTGAATTGAGGCCCAAATCCGATTCAGAGCTCAGCGCCTTTATTTTCAATCACTGCCCCGGCCATTTTCAGGGCAGCGGAGGACCTACGCATTTATTACCAGCAAATACCGAGATGCTTCGCGGCGCTCAGCATCACAGATTCGAATTTGCGATATGGCCGGAACGCCCGAAGGCTGCGGCCCGATCCGCCAATCAATAGTTATGGGAGGCTTTTATGCGGTCCTGGCTGCTCGTGATGTTTGCGGCGCTCGCGTTCGTGCTCGAACCCTGCATGGCTCAGCCGCCCGCGCCCCTCGCTGGCTATTCACCGGCAGATTCCGCGGCCGAACGGAAATGGGAGGCAGCGTTCCAAGGCATCCCGCAGGCAGCGAATATCGACCATTACGATAAATACCTGTCGGCCTGGCCGCACAATGCCGGTACGACGCGAGATCACGAGAACGCGCAGTGGATTCTCGCGAAGTTCAAGCAGTGGGGCTGGGATGCGCACATCGAGACCTTTTACGTGCTGCTGCCTTGGCCTAAGGAACGTCTCGTGGAGCTCGTATCGCCCACCACGTTTAAGGCATCGCTACAGGAGCCGGCGATTCCCGTCGATCCCACCTCGGACCAGCAGAAACAGCAACTGCCCACATTCAACATGTACTCGGCGGATGGGGACGTAACAGCGCCGCTGGTGTACGTGAACTACGGCATGAAGGCCGATTACGACGAACTGGCGCGCCTCGGAATCTCCGTCAAAGGAGCGATTGTGATCGCGCGGTACGGCGAGGGCTGGCGGGGCCTCAAGCCCAAGCTCGCGGCCGAGCATGGGGCCGTCGGTTGCCTCATCTACTCCGATCCGCGCGATGATGGTTACTGGCGGGGCCAGGTCTTTCCCGCTGGGCCGTGGCGGCCGCGCGAAGGCGTGCAGCGCGGCAGCGTGATGGATATGATCATCTACCCTGGCGACCCGCTGACGCCGGGAATCGGCGCCACGAAAAATGCCAAGCGCCTGCCGCTCAAGGACGTGAAAACGCTCACTAAAATTCCGGTGATGCCGATTTCTTACGGAGACGCGAAGCCGCTCCTGGCAGCTTTGGGAGGACCCGTGGCGCCGGACAACTGGCGCGGCGCTCTGCCGTTGACGTATCGCGTCGGTCCGGGGCCGGCGAAGGTTCACCTGAAGATTTCGTTTGACTGGGGCATCCGGCCCATCGATGACGTGATCGCAAAAATTCCGGGAGCGCAAGATCCCGATGAATGGGTGATTCGAGGCAATCATCACGATGCCTGGGTGAATGGCGCTCAGGATCCCCTCTCGGGCTTGACCGCGGAGCTCGAAGAAGCGCGCGCGATAGGCGAGCTTTTGAAGCAGGGATGGAGACCTAAACGCACCATCGTTTATTGCGCGTGGGACGGCGAAGAGCCGGCGCTGCTGGGGTCCACAGAATGGGTTGAAGAACATCAAGGCGATCTCGAGCAGCACGCTGCCGTCTATGTTAACTCGGACTCGAACGGCAGAGGTTATCTCGAAGCGTCTGGTTCACCGGCCTTGCAGAACCTCATCGATCAGGTCGCCGAGACCGTCAACGATCCCGAGAAAAATATTTCGGTCGAGAAGAGGCTCCGATTCCGCCGCATTTCTCAGGCGAAGACAGATGCCGAGCGCCAGTCCCTGCGCACGAGCCCGGAATTGAAAATCGGCGTGCTGGGCTCAGGCTCCGATTATTCCGCCTTCATCGATCATGCCGGAATCGCCACCCTCGACCTGGGTTTTGGCGGTGTGAGCCAGGGTGGAATCTACCACTCCATTTATGACGATTACTATTGGTATTCGCACTTCGGCGATCCGGGGTTCGTTTACGGCAGGACTCTTGCCCAGGTCGCCGGGGTCGCGGTGATTCGCCTCGCGGATGCCGATCTGCTCCCGTTCGATGTGAAGGATCTTGCCGCCGCGGTCGCGAGCTATGCGAATCAACTGAGGACCGACGTAACGAATGAACGGAACGCGATTCGAGAGCACGACCTCGAGGTTTCCAGCGGAGTGCTGGAAGCCGCCAGCGATCCCCGTCGCCATTTACCGGCCCCGAAGCTCGAAGCCGCTGTGCCGTTCCTAAACTTCGCGCCACTCGAAAACGCCGTCTCGAATTTCGAGCGCAGCGCGGATGCCTATCACAAGGCGCTCGCACGCGCTGAAGCGGGCGGCGGCGAGGCGCTCAGCGGCGGCTCGCTTGCGGAATTGAATCGCTCACTCATCGACACCGAGCGCGACGCGCGATCTGCCGAAGGTCTTCCGGACCGGCCGTGGTATAAAAACGAACTGTACGCACCGGGCCTTTATCTTGGCTACGGCGCGGAGACGCTTCCCGCCATCCGCCAGGAGATCGAAGCAAAGAACTGGAAAGCAGCCGATGCGCAGATCGCCGCGGTCAGTCAGGTTCTCGAACGCGAAGCCGCGCTTATTCAGACCGCTACGGGCCAGCTTGAGCACACAATTCATTGAGGGGTATAATTGCCGCACTGCGAAGTGGACCCAATTAGGACGTCACGGGGGGCAATCGGCATCAAGCGCACGAAAGAAAAGGAGAGCACCATGCGACGCTACGGGATCATCGTTTTGGGACTTACCCTATGCTTTGCGCTGGCGGGGGTGGCGCTGGGCCAGAAAAATCCGCGGAGTACCGCCAAGATTCAAATCAACGGGCAAGAAGTATCGATAAACTATGGCCAACCTTCGCTGCGCGGACGATCGATCAGCGATCTGATGGGCCAGGTGCCGGCGGGCGGCTTCTGGCGTCTCGGCGCCGATTCTTCCACGACGTTCATCAGCGGCACGGACCTCAAGTTCGGCGATGTGACGGTTCCTAAAGGTACCTACAGCCTTTGGGCAAAAAAACTCTCCGATACGAGCTGGCAACTGGTGTTTAACACCGCGCACGGGATGTGGGGAACGATGCACGCTCAGCATCGATCTACGGACAAATATTTCGTGCCCCTGACGCAGACGAAAGCCTCGAGCTCGCAGGACCGCGTCACCATCACCCTCACCACGGAAGGTGATAACGGCGGCGTCCTCGATATCGTGTGGGGAGACCTGGAGCTCACCACGCACTTCACGTCGGCGTAGCTCCGCGCGGCATTTGCCGGCATGGTCGCCACGGCACGATTTTTGTGCCGCGGGTTTTTCGTAGATACGAGGCTGGCGCAGACCCTTCCCTTTGGGTCTGCGGGTCCCCGAAGGGGACTGGCGGATGAGGTCTATCCAGCCTGCGGCCTCGCTTCGCGAGGTCGCAGGCGCAAAGGGTCTGCGCCAGCCAGCCGTGCCGCGGCTACTCCCATTTCCTCTCGCTCGCCACAAGAGCGATTTTCCTCGCTAGTTGAGACACCGCCGCCGTGTCGAGTTTCGGCCAGGTGAACCATCGGAATGGCGCTGCGTCCGCCGCGCCCGAAAATTCATACGCCTCCGCGGAGATGGTGCGAAACGTGATGCGGTGGCGCGTGGTTCCCAGCCGGCGCGTCTGGTGCAAAGAGGGTGCGCCGAGCGAATCCAGCTTGAGCTTCAGCCTCTGCAGGGCCTCGCGGCTGTTCCTTCCAAAAGCAGCCGGAAAATTCCACAAATCGCTCAGCAGCCCGTCATCAAGTCCCCGAACGAGCGCCACTTTGCCGTTCTTCGAGATCACCGCGACGGCCATGTGCGTCGGCTCGGCCGCGCGACGAGGCCGCGGAACCGGATACGATTCCGGCTCACCGCGGCTGAATGCGACGCATCGCCTGCGGAGCGGGCAGAGCGCGCACCGGGGCGCGCGCGGCAAACAGACCGTCTGACCAAGCTCCATCATCGCCTGGTTGAAATCGCCCGGCCTGCGCGGCGACAGCAGTTCCGCGAGGCGCCGCTCGACCTCTCGACGGAACTTCGCCTGGTGAAGGTTGCCGCGCAGCGCGTAGAGCCGGGCGACGACACGCGCCACGTTGCCGTCCAGAACCGCGAGCGGCCTGCCGAACGCGATGCTGAGTACGGCGCAGGCAGTGTAGTGGCCGACGCCCGGCAGTGTGCGTGCCTGCTCGTACGTCTGCGGAAAACGTCGGGCGAAGTCGCTCATTATCTTCCGCGCTGCCCGATGGAGATGCCGAGCGCGGCGATAATAGCCGAGGCCGGACCACTGCGCCGCGACCCGCTCGAAGCGCGCGCGGGCGAGATCGTTCACGCTTGGGAACGCGCGCAGGAATCGGTCATAATAAGGAATCACCGTCGCAACCTGGGTTTGCTGCAGCATCACTTCGGAAATCCAAATCGCGTAAGGGTCCGGGGCGCCGCGCCCGACCCTCCAGGGAAGGTCTCGCGCGTTTGCCCGATACCATCGAAGCAGCGCGCGTCGGCACTCGGCGGCGCTCGACCGATTGGCTCCCGAGGGAGGACTCATGGGTTATAAGAACCTTGGAGAGTTCGTCGCTCGTCTCGAACGGGAGCACGAGCTCAAGCGCGTGCGCGTTCCCGTCGACGTGGACCTGGAAATCACCGAGATTACGGACCGCGTCAGCAAAGCCTGCGGTCCCGCGCTTTTATTCGAGAAGCCGCGCTCGGCCAAAGATAACACGGAATATTCGATGCCCCTGCTGATCAACGCACTGGGAACGAAAAGGAGGCTGGCGCTCGCGCTTGACGTGGCTTCGATAGAGGACGTCTCCCACCGCATCGAAGCGCTGCTCGAGATGAAGCCGCCCGCCGGTCTCCTCGATAAGGTGAAGATGCTGCCGCAACTTCTCGAGCTCGGATCGTTCTTCCCGAAAGAGGTGAAGGACGCGCCGGTGCAGGAGGTGATCGAGAAGGATCAACTCTCGCTCGCGGCGTTGCCCATCATGAAGTGCTGGCCCGGAGATGGCGGGCGTTTTATCACTTTTCCCATGGTGATCACGCGCAGCCCGAAGACCGGCCGCCGCAATGTCGGCTGCTATCGCATGCAGGTGTTCGACGATCGCACTACGGCGATGCACTGGCAAGTTCATAAGGGAGGAGCGGAGCACTTCCGCTGGCTCGACCGCCAAGGCAAAAGCCGGCGCATGGAGGTGGCCGCAGCGCTCGGCGCCGATCCGGCCACCATGCTCTCCGCCATCCTTCCGCTGCCCGAAAATCTTGACGAATTCCTCTTCGCCGGATTTCTGCGGCGCGAGCCGGTCGAGCTGGTGAAGTGCAAAACCGTGGACCTTGAGGTGCCGGCGCAGGCGGAGATCGTGCTCGAAGGATACGTGGACCTCGATGATCTTCGCGTGGAGGGGCCGTTCGGCGATCACACGGGGTACTATTCGCTCGAAGACCGCTTCCCCGCGTTCCATCTCACCGGCATCACACGTCGCAAAGCGCCGGTGTACGTCTCAACGATCGTGGGCCCGCCTCCGATGGAAGATTACTGGATGGGCTACGCGGTCGAGCGGATTTTCCTGCCCCTCATGCGCATGAATATGCCCGAGGTTGTAGATATGCACATGCCGCCCGAAGGCGTGTTCCACAACCTGATGATCGTTGCGATCCGCAAAAGCTATCCGGGCCACGCGCGCAAGGTGATGAACGCGATCTGGGGTCTGCCGGGGGCGATGTTTACCAAGTGCGTCGTCGTCGTCGATGAAGACGTTGACATTCACAACCCGCGCGAGGTTGTTTGGAAAGCGTTGAACCACATTGACCCGGAGCGCGACGTCCAGTTCGTACTGGGGCCCGTGGATCAGCTCGAACACGCCTCGCGGCTCCCCAACTTCGGATCCAAAATGGGCGTCGACGCCACGCGCAAGTGGCCGACCGAAGGGTTTTCGCGCCCGTGGCCCGATGAGATCAAGATGGATGAAGCGATCCGAAAAAAGATCGATGGAATCTGGAAAAGCCTGGGGGTGAATTGCTAACGCGCAACGGAAGGGTTGGAGAAGCGCGGCAAGGCGGGAACCCGTCCTGAACCCCGCGTCTACGGGCCCAGGACGGATCACAAATCCAGCAGAGTCTGTCTATGACTTCGGAAAAATCAACCGGTCTCGCTTGCCATTCACATCGATTTCGGTGATCTGCCGGACGTTGTTTTGGGGAGTGGAATAAAACACTTCCGTCTGGTCGTTCTTCTGGGACTTCGCGACGACTTTGACCGGAGTGGTGCCCACCAGGTCGTTGTGGTTGTAGAAGGACGCTTCCGGTGTTGCGGCTGATGTATTCACAACCATCTTGTAAGTGCCGGGCGCCAGCACAAGATTCGTGCCAACTTCTCCCCGGTACATGATGCTGATCCTCTCTCCCTTCGCAAAAAGCGCGCCGGCGGCAAAGAGCACGATCACGCCCGCGCCAAGCGCGTATTTGGCTATTGTCGTTTTCATCTTTTGCAACTCCTTAGGTCGAATTCCTCTCCATCTAGTATGATGGTGCGCCGCAGGCGTTCCGTTGCCCGCGCGCCGGCGGCGCCGATCTGCGCTCGCCGACGGCGCCGGGAGAACGCAATTCACACGACGCGTCGGCTCCATCGGTGAATCATTCCGTTCCGGCGAGCGCCCAGCGGCTGACGTTACCTCGCACGACGTAACACGCTCCCAGTTCCTCGATCGAGACGTGATGAAGTTTGTGAGCGTCCCGAACGCGCGCGGCGCCGCTGCCCGACACAGCGGGAGTGCTTGCCTGGGAGCCGATGACGATAGGCGCGACGAACCAGAACACGCGGTCCACGATCTCCTGATCGAAGAAGCTTCCCAACACCTCGCCGCCACCCTCTACCATCAAGCTGAGAATGCCGCGCGCGGCGAGCTGCCGCAGCAGGGCTCGCAGCGGGATTCGTCTGCCGGGAAATTGCCAAACCTCCGCGCCCGCGCTCTTGAGCTCGGTTCGCTTGTGAGGATCTGCAGCGCGGGTGGTGGCGACGATGCAACGGCCTGTGGCGACAACGCGCGAGCGCGTGGGAATACGAAGACGCGAGTCGAGCACCACGCGCCAGGGGTCGAGCGCTCCTCCGAATCTCGGCCCGAGGTGTGGATCATCCGAAAGAACGGTGTTGATGCCGACGAGCACGGCTTGGTGCTCGGCGCGAAGCGCGCGCGCCCGGCGCCGCGCCACGCGATCGGTAATCCAGCGTGAGTCGCCGGTTCGTGTCGCGATTTTGCCATCAAGGCTGGAAGCAATTTTCACGGTGACGAAGGGGAGACCGGTGCGCCGGTACTTGAGATACACCTCGTTGAGCGCTGCGGCTTCGGCCTCGAGGACCCCACCCGCGACGTCGATTCCGTGGCGCTTCAGCATCGCCGCGCCGCGGCCCGCGACAACCGGATTGGGGTCGCGAAGCGCGTAAACGACGCGGCGAATTCCCGCCAGGAGCACCGCATCCGTGCACGGTGGCGTGCGGCCGAAGTGGCAGCAAGGCTCGAGGTTCACGTAAAGCGTAGCGCCGCGCGCCCGCGCCCCCACGGCCGCCAGAGCTTCCACTTCGGCGTGGCGCGCGCCCGCTCCGCGATGAAAGCCCTTGCCCACGATCCGGCCGCTCCGCACGATCACGCATCCGGCCCACGGATTAGGATAGGGAAGCGTCTTGTCCGACCGGGCGAGGCGCAGCGCTTCGCGCATGTATTCTTCGTCGGTACGCCCGCCGCGGCTCGCCATGGAGGATTACTGCACCTTGCTGAGGAGGTGTCCGAGCTTGTCCTTCTTGACCTTGAGGTAAGCGTGGTTGGTGGCGCGAGGCATCGTCTCAAGAGGAATTCTCTTGAGAATATGGAGCCCGTAGCGCTCGATGCCGGTGATCTTGGTGGGATTGTTGGTCAGTAGGTGCATTTTTCGCACGCCCAAGTCGGCGAGAATCTGCGCTCCGACCGAATAATCCCGCATGTCGGCCGGCAAGCCCAGGCGCTCGTTCGCCTGAACGGTATCGAGGCCCTTGTCCTGCAGCGCGTAGGCACGAATCTTGTTTGTGAGCCCAATACCGCGCCCCTCCTGGCTGAGGTACAGGATCACGCCCTCGCCATTCTCCGCCACCTTGCGCATCGCGGAAATCAACTGCTCACGGCAGTCGCAGCGAATGGAGTGCAGCGTATCGCCGGTGAGGCATTGCGAGTGGACGCGCACCAGCGACGGGCGCACGGGTGAAATCCGACCCATCACAAGGGCTACGTGTTCGCGGTTCTGCGACGGCACGCTGTAAACGTAAGCGGTGAAGTTGCCGAATTCGGTGGGCAATTGCGCGGTGGCGACTCGGGCTACGAGTTTTTCCGTGTTTCGCCGGTAGTCGATCAGTTGCTCGATACCGATGATGCGCAAATGGAATTTCCGCGCCAGCCTTTCGAGCGACTTCCGGTTGGCGGCCTTGCCCTCGGAGTCGAGAACCTCGCACATTACGCCGACGGGGGAAAAGCCCGCGAGGCGCGCCAAATCAACGGCCGCCTCGGTGTGGCCGGCGCGGTCGAGCACGCCGCCGGCGCGCGCCCGCACGGGGAAGATGTGTCCGGGGCGCGCCAAGTCGTAGGATGCCGCACGCGGGTTCGCCAGGACGCGCAGCGTGACGGCGCGGTCCGCGGCCGAAATACCCGTGGTCACTCCTTTGCGCGCATCAACCGAGACGGTGAAGTTGCACCCGAACGGCTGGGTGTTCTCTTCCTCAGGAACCATCGAACCGAGGCCGAGCTTCAACGCGCGCTCGCGGCTAAGCGCCGCGCAGATCAAACCACCGCCGTGCTGGATCATGAAATTGATGTCGGCGGGCGTAGCCTTCTGGGCGGCCATCACCAGGTCCGCCTCGTTTTCGCGCTCCGAGCTGTCGCACACGATCACCATGCGTCCCTCGCGGACGTCTTTGAGCGCTTCTTCGATTGCAAGATTTTGGATCATGGTTCACGCCTCGAGCCGCCGCAGCGTGGCGAGCGTCGCCAAAGCCGCTTGGGCCGCTTCAAAGCCCTTGTTCAGCCGGTTATTTCCCGCGCGCCGCAGCGCGTCGCGGCGGTTGTAGGTGGCGAGCACTTCGAAAATCACCGGCACGTTGTGCTTCAGCGTCACCGCCATCACTCCGCGCGCGCACTCGTTCGCCACTAACTCGAAATGAAGCGTTTCGCCGCGAACCACCGCGCCCAATGCGATCATCAGGTCAAACCGCTTCAGCGCCGCGAGCCGTTGTGCCAGAAGAGGAATCTCAAAACACCCCGGAACCTCGTAGCATTCGATGTGATCGCGCCGTATGCCGCCTTCCCGAAGGCCTTCGAGGCACTTGGCCTCCAGACCGCGCGTGATCTCGGCGTTGTACTCCGCGCGGATGATCGCGACCCGGCTCGTGCGGTTCGCACCCAGAGCGGAATTGGCGATTCGCGGGGCTTCGCGTTTCATCGCTTCAGCAACTTTTCCGCGTACTTCGCGAGGATGTCGGCCTCGAGGTTCACGCGCGACCCGGTATCCTTTGTGCCGAGGCTGGTGTGATTCAGGGTGTACTCCAGCACGGAAACGGAAAAACTGTTTCGCCGAACTCCTGCGACGGTGAGGCTGATGCCGTCCACGGCGATTGAGCCTTTCTCGACGATGTAGCGCGTGAGGGAAGGCGGCGCCTGAAATTCGAAGATTTTCGCCGATCCCTCCGGCCGCGTGCGCACCACCCGCGCCGTCCCATCCACGTGGCCTTGAACGATGTGGCCGCCGATCAGGCTGTTCAGCTTCAGACTGCGCTCGAGATTCACCGACATTCCGGGCTCGAGCGTGCTGAGCGTCGTCCGCCGGACGCTCTCAGGCATATAGATGACCCTGAATGCGTTTCGTTTCGATTCCTGAACCGTCGAGCAAACGCCCTCGACACAAACGCTCTCGCCGGGCCGCAAGCGCCAGCGCGCCGGGGTACGAATCCAGACCTCGCGCTGGCCGCGCGATTCGCGGACACGCAACACCGGGCGGGTGGTTTCAACAATGCCGCTGAACATACCGTTTTGCGGTTTTGCCGCCGCGGGGGAAAGCTAGGGAAGTGCGCGCCCGAACCGCCGGCGCCGCGCCTCTTCAGTCTAGCACGTGCCAGGGGCCGTTTTAGGCGTGCTGCGCCGGTAGACGACGCGTCGCTTCCCGCGCACAATACGCCCCACGGTCGTGCAGATCTCGCGCCTTTGCTGGAGCGCCGCCGTGATTTTGGCGACGTGCTTCTCCGCCACCACGAGCAGCATACCGAGGCCGCAGTTGAACGTCCGCAACATCTCCGCTTCGGGAACGCGGCCGATACGGCGAATCAAATCGAAAATCGGCGGAGGAGACCAGGCGTCCAGAAAAATTTGCGCGGCGCAGCCGGCGGGGAGAATGCGCGGGGTGTTGTCGGTGATCCCGCCTCCGGTGATGTGAACCAGACCTCGCAACCACCCCTTTTCGAGCAGCGGCGCGAGCGACGGCGCGTAGCATCGGTGCGGCGCAAGCAATTCCTCTCCCAGCGTGCGGCCGAGCTCGGGAATACGCTGGGTGAGCTTGAGCCTCGCGTTTTCGAGGAGCACCTTGCGCGCGAGCGAGTAACCATTCGTATGAAGGCCCGACGATGCCAACCCGATCACTACGTCGCCGGGCCGGATTCGGTTGCCATCGATGAGTTTATTGCGGCGGACCCATCCGACGATCGAGCCGGCGAGGTCGTATTCGTCGCCGGAATAGAACCCGGGCATCTCCGCGGTTTCGCCCCCGATCAAAGCGCAGCCCGACGCGCGGCAGGCGCTCGCGATCCCACCTACAACCTCTTCCACCACGGCAGGACGGATGCGGCCTGCGGCCAGGTAGTCCAGGAAGAACAGCGGCGATGCGCCATGTACGAGAATGTCGTTGACGCAGTGGCGGACGAGATCTCCGCCCACCGTCGAGTGGCGGTCCATCTGGAAAGCGATTTTGAGTTTGGTGCCCACGCCATCAACGCTCGCCACCAGCACGGCGTCGCGCGGCAATCCGCGCAGAGCGTAGAGGCCGCCAAAGGCGCCCACATCGCTGAGAACCCGTGAGTCGAATGTTTGCCGGGCGAGATGCCGGATGCGGGATTTGGCGCGGCGGGCAGCGCTGAAATCAACGCCGGCATCTTTGTAGCGCATAAGCTGGGATCATGCGGGGAAGCGGAAGCCGCCTTGTAGAGCCTTGGCCGGGCGGACAACATTAGAACTTGCTAACGTTGTTGATTCTGAAGCATCAATAGGCTTCGTTCCGCGAGTTTTTGTATTCGGCGCGCCTCCCCCGCCGAAACGTCCGCACCGGACGCCGTAGCTATTATACCCTGGGCCCCCCATAGGCCGCTAAGACGCGTGAGACGTATGAGACAGGTATTTAATCGCCGCGGCAGCTCCAAGGGAAGGGCAGGGAAGTAGGGCGCCCCCGTATTTCACTGTAAAGGAATGCACAAGACCCTTCGCGGAGTTTACGCTGAGCGGAGCCGAAGGGCTCAGGGTGATAGGGTTCGCGGGTGACGCAGACATCGCGTATGTGGCCATGTCTGCGATTCCGGGAGCTCCAAACGGCGCGAACACGGACGCGAGCTTATGACAAGGCTCAGCCGTTTAATCGCAGACATCACAAAACGATGTCTGCGCCACCCGCGCCGGTCCTCTGTAACAGGACACTGGGCTAGACTAGTTGGGGTTTTCGAAGATTTTCCCGATGCGGCTCCAGCGGGTGTTGCGCACAAAATTCTTGAGGATGGATCCATCGAAGCGGAGGCGACCTTCCAGGCTTTCCTCCATCCACTCCGAGCTGGGGGCGCGATAAGACCAGTAGACGAAGAGCGGTTCGCCCACAACGCTTCGCGCCGGAACGAATCCCCAAAACCGGCTGTCGAAGGAGTTGTCGCGGTTGTCGCCCATCACAAAAAGGTAGCCCCGCGGCACGTGGATGCCGTCCGGGTAAACGTACTTGGGCAAGTCGCGCGCCCAGTCCGGGTCCGCTCCCCACCTCTCCGCCATCTCATCGATGTCACCGGGCGGAGGAGGGAAATCATCGGCCCAAGCGTCAAAGCCGGGCCGGTTGTTGACCGCGTAAGGCTCGTTGAGTTTCTTGCCGTCGCGGTAAACCTGTTCGTCGACGACGCGAATCACGTCGCCCCCCACGCCAATCACGCGCTTGACATACATCACGGAGGGGTTGCGCGGATAGGGGAACGCGACGATGTCTCCCGGGCGGATCGTCTTCAGTTCCGGCAAACGCACGGAGGTATAGGGAACACGCGGACCGTACGGCAGCTTATCGAGAAAAACGTGATCTCCGATCAGGATGGTGTCTTCCATCGAGCCGGTCGGTATCACCGTGGCCTCACCGATGAAGATCCGGATGCCAAAGACGCAGACGAGAATCACCAGGAGCGATCGAGTCGTCTCCCACGCGCCACTCTTGTGCTTCGGAGCGGGTGTGGGCGGCGTGGGCGCCGGCGCGGGTTCGGCCGACAGGGCCGAGCCTGATTCACAATTGAGTTCAGGTGTTGTGGGCGGTTCCATATCAGTCGCGGTGGCGTAGCGAGATCAGAGTCTCTTGAATCGTTGTGGGATAGTTGGCATTATAGCAGGCTAGGCAGTAGTGCCCCTGAGTGTCTTGGGTAGCTTCGCGCAGACCGCCGAGGGAGAGGTACCCGAGCGTGTCCGCGTCGATGTACCGCCCTATCTCGTCGAGGCTGTGCGTGGCCGCGATCAGTTCCTCCCGCGTCGGGATATCGACGCCGTAAAAGCAAGGAGAGATGGTGGGCGGGCAACTGATGCGCATATGCACTTCCCGCGCGCCGGCGTCCCGCACGAGGCGCACGATCTTACGGCTCGTGGTGCCGCGGATGATCGAATCGTCCACCAGCACGATGCGCTGCCCTTCGAGCAGACTGCGCACCGGGTTGAGCTTGAGCTTCACGGCGAGATCGCGGTTCGCCTGAGTCGGCTCGATGAACGAGCGGCCGACGTAGTGATTGCGGATCAGGCCGAGGCGCATGGGGATGCCGGACTCATCGGCGTAACCGATGGCCGCCGGCACGCCCGAGTCAGGAACGGGCACCACGAGGTCCGCATCGGCCGGGTGTTCACGGGCGAGCAGCCGGCCCAGCATCTCGCGGCTCTTCTGAACGCTCCGCCCAAACACCACGCTGTCCGGCCGCGAAAAATAGACGTGCTCGAAAATGCAGCAAGACTGCCGTTCCGCCGGCGGCGCAAAACGAAGCGAAGTGACGCCCCGCCGGTCGAGAATCACCATCTCGCCGGGCTCGACGTCGCGCACGTACGACGCGCCAATCAGATCGAAAGCGCACGTCTCTGACGCAATCACCCAGGCGTCGCCGAGCCGCCCCAGCGCAAGCGGGCGGAAGCCGTGCGGGTCGCGAACGCCGTACACGCTCTCCTTGAACAGCGCCACCAGAGAGTAGGCTCCCTCGACACGGTCGAGCGCGTCGGCGAGCGATTCGGGAATTCCCTGGTGCTTCGAGCGCGCGAAATAGTGGAGGATTACTTCCGTGTCGCTCGTGGTCTGGAAAATGTCCCCTTTGCTTTCCAGTTCTCTCCGTTTCGCCGATGCGTTGACGAGATTGCCGTTGTGCGCCAGAGCGGCTTGACCTTTCTGGCAGCTCACCATCAAAGGCTGGGCGTTGCGCAGGTCCGTGTCGCCGGCCGTAGAGTAACGGGTATGCCCGATGGCCAAGTGGCCCGGCAGGCCTTGCAGCACCGCCGCGCTGAAGAGGTCGTTCACGTGGCCCATGCCCTTGTAGCAAATCGCCTTCAGACCATCCGACACAACAATTCCGGCGCTCTCCTGCCCACGGTGCTGCAACGCGTAAAGCCCCAGATGGGCCACCTTTGCAGCCTCAGGATGGCCAAACACCGCAAACACGCCGCAGTGGTCGCGCAGCTTGTCGTCCTCGATTTCAGCCACAGGAAAACGCTCGAGAGCCGGCAGGGGGGCTGTTCCGTGAGGGTTACAGTTTGATGGATGCAATGAGGCGTCCTTGGCGATTCGGAGAAGCTATGGCTTCAGAGCCAGCGTCGACGCCGCAGGCGGCGCGTAGGTCTCGTGTTCAGGGTCGCAACCCTACTTCATTGTCCTTCGAACGTGTGAGCCGCGCAAGCAATATTGATGTTTTCATGCTCTCTCAGCGGCCCGATCGTGGCAGCGCGGAGTTGTTCTTTAACTCCGCGGCTTTTGGTCGGCGGCTCGTATCAGGGCATGTGCGAAAACCCGCGTCTGTAGCGCCGGGCTTCAGCCCGGCAAGCACGCCTGTTTTCCGTCGTTTGCCCCCCTCAAGGGCGGCACTACGCCACCCTCAGGGCCTCAGCCGCCCAAACAGGCTGCAGAAAGAGGTCGGACTCAGAAACCGAGGGCGAAGCCCTATCATAACACTCTCAAGTTATGCCGATACGTTCTAAAGGGCGCCGAGCGCGGGAGCTCGCAAAACCGGGAGGCGGCAGGCACACCGCCCCATCAATAGTTTAGATTCTCCAAAAGCCAAGGGGTAACATCCGCCCGTGAGCGTTATCAACAGGGTACTGCGTGAGATCAACTGCAAGATCGTATATTACGGCGCTGGATTGGGAGGCAAGACCACCAACCTGCAGTGGATTTTTCAGCAGACCGGGCGCAGCCCCGCCGACAAGATGCTTTCGCTTGCCACCGAGCAGGACCGCACCCTTTTCTTCGACTTCCTTCCGCTCGACCTTGGCGCGGTGCGCGGACTGAAAGTGCGTCTTCACCTCTATACGGTGCCGGGCCAGGTCGCCTTCCAGTCCAGCCGGAAACTGATCTTGCGCGGCGCCGACGGCGTCGTCTTCGTAGCCGACTCCGACTCCTCTCGCATGGAAGCGAACCTCGCTTCCATTGAAGACCTGCGCGAGAATCTGAAGGAGCTCGGCCAGAGCTTCGACAAACTGCCGTACGTCCTTCAGCTTAACAAGCGCGACCTGCCCGGTTGCGTGCCCGCCGATCAGATGAAAGCCCTTCTCGTTCGTAAAGGCGAGCCGAGCTTCGAGGCGGTGGCGCGCGAGGGCGCCGGGGTGCTGGATACGTTGAAGGCAGCCGGGAAGCTCGTCCTGGCGCGCGTGAAACAGGGCGACGGAAGATAGTGAGAGGCCGGAAAGGCCTCCTCGGCGGCTCCCGCCGGCCCCTTCGAGACGCCTCGTACCTCGCGGCTCCCATTGAACGCCCTCCGCATGAGCGATAGAGTAGGATAATCCTATCGACGTGAGGACGAGGAGTTCTATGGATGGCGGCGCGCTCACCACGGCGAGAGAGCGCGAAGGTTCTTCTGGCGGAGGCTGGGACGGCGGCGATCGTGGCGATGGCGGCTCCGGCGGTGATCGCGGCGGCTCCGGCAGCGGAGCGGTGCCAGCCGGCGTGTCGATGGCCGGAATCTGGGTGGCGATCATCGCGATCGTCATGTTTTTTGCCGCGCTCACCAGCACGTGGCTGATCCTCAAGAACACCTCCCGCGCATGGACCCCGACCGCTTTGCCGGCGATCATCTATCTGAACAGTCTATTCCTGCTCGCGAGCAGCCTGTCGCTCGAGTTTTCCAGAAGCTACCTCGCCGCGGGCCTGCGCAAGCGGTTTCTGGCCTGCCTTTATGTCACCCTCGGGCTTGGCGTCGCCTTCATCGCCGGCCAGCTCGACGCGTGGCGCGACCTGGTGCGGCAGGGAATCTACCTTGCCACCAACCCCAGCAGCTCATTCTTCTACGTCCTCACGGCTGCGCACGGGCTGCATCTGGTTGGCGGGATCATCGCGCTTTTGATTACGATCATCCATGGACCGAAAATCGCGCGCGGGCTGGCGAGCCGCACGTTGCTGGATGTCACCGCAATTTACTGGCACTTCATGTACGGCCTATGGATCTACATTCTGCTGCTTCTGGTGCTCAAGGTCTGACAGGCTGGTGAAGCGCCCGCCCAAGCGGTGATTTCTCACCAACTCCAAGCCGCGCTTCATACCAGGGCACGGCTTCACGGGCTGCGGAAAAACCCAGAACCTGTCATTCTGAGCAGCCGCAGGCGGTCCTGAGCGAAGCGACGAAGAATCTCTGTATTTGGTTGGCTCTTAAATGCACGGATTCTTCGCCTGGTCTGTCGAAATCGCTGGGACCAGTCATTCTCGCGAAAGCGGGAATCCAGTTTTCCATCTGGCCCGGCCGTAGGCCCATGCGGCAATCAGGGCGGGCGTCGATCACCGACTGCTCTACATTTCTTCCTTGCTCCAGCGGCGCGGCGGTACTAGGATAGGCCCTTGCCGTTCGCTAAATCTCACCTGGAGGTTTTCGCATGAGCTCAAAGGGCATTTCGCGGCGCGACTTCATCCGCACCTCGGCCGGCGCAGGCGCAACGCTGGCGGCGCCGTCGTTCGTCCTCGAAGCCGATCCGCATCCGGGCCAGGCTGCCACAACAGCCCCGAGCGACACCGTCCGCTTCGGCATGATCGGCATTGGCATGGAAGGTTCGGGAGTGTTGAAGACTTCGGTGGGTATTCCGGGAGCTCAGTGCGTCTATGCCTGCGATCTCTATGACGGCCGCCACCAGCTCGCGAACGAAATCATCAGCGGCGTCACCGGCAAGACGGTTCCGGCTACTCGCCGCTATCACGAGTTGCTCGACAACAAGGACATCGACTGCGTCGTCGTCGCCGTGCCCGATCACTGGCACAAGCAGATCATCGTCGATGCGTGCAGCGCGGGCAAAGACGTCTACTGCGAGAAGCCGATGACGCACAAAGTCGAGGAAGGCTTCGAAATCATTGACGCCGCGCAAAAGAACAACCGCATTGTGCAGATCGGCAGCCAGCGGCGGAGCTCGATTGGATTTGCGAAAGCCAAGGAACTGGTGGAACAGGGCGCGATCGGCGACGTCACACTCGCCGAGGGAATTCTTGGCCGCAACGATCCCTGCGGAGCGTGGGTTTACCCGCCGCCGCCCGACCTGTCACCCGAAAATCTGGATTGGGAAACCTGGCTCGGCGATGCGCCCAAGCGGCCTTTCGATCCGATTCGCTTCGCGCGCTGGCGCGCCTTCAAGGACTACGGCGAAGGCTTGCCCGGCGATCTCTTCGTTCATACCCTCACCGGAATTCACACTGTCATGAACGTGCAGGATCCGCCCAGCCGGGCACAATCGGCGGGAGGGCTCTTCCGCTTCAAAGACGGCCGCGATTTCCCGGACGTTCAGACCACCTTCTACGATTACCCCAACTTCCGCGTCGCTGTGTTAATGACGCAGTGCACGGATGAACCCGAAGTGACGCGCTTTCTCGGCACGCGCGGCATCATCGATGTTTACGGTGAAGGCGACCACGTGATCGTGACGCCGCAAAACGGTCGCGATAACGACCCGTGCTATTACACGTCGAGCTACCCGGCGGCCATGCGCGCCGCCTACGATAAATCCTGGCATGAAGAGAATGATCCGAAGCTCGGAACCTCCCACATGGTCGACGGCGCTGTCTATGCGTATCCCCCGGGCTACAGCGAATTCCGCGAGCACCTGTGGCATTTCTTCCAGTCGGTTAAAACGCGCCAGCCTTCGGTGGAAGATCCGGTCTTCGGCAACAACACGTCACTCGGCTGCCACATGGCCAATTACGCCTATTTTCACAAGACGGCCGCGGTTTGGGACGAGAACGCGCGGAAGATCACCGGATAATCTCGATGCGTTCCCGGCCGCGCCTATGGCGCCGGCTCTGATCCGGCGCGGGACGGGCCAATGCCAGTATTTCCCGCGCACTCGGCGTGTTCGCAGGCGCAACTCATCTCTTCGCGGTTCCGAACCGACTTGCAGTAAGCACCGCAATATTCGCCCTCGGCCTCCGTCTCGCAGCTACACGGCGGGTGAGCGCATTTGTTCTTCTGTTCGGTCTCCATCACGCCTTTACCTCCCTGTCGTTTTTCCTGCCTCTTAGACACGAGCAACTGCACCAACGCGTCGAGTTTGTTGTAGCGGCATTCCACCCGCCCGCTCCGATTCGACGTTCACTAAGGTCTCTGATCCGCCGTGCTACGGGCACCGCTCGATTGAAGGAAGACGAGGCGGGTGCGTACGCTGGAATCTGAGACGCACGGGACAAATATCGGCGCCCGGTGAATCTTCAGCGGACTCTCGGCGAGTATCCTGAGGCAGAAGTTCGCTTATGAGTTCAGGGGTATTTCGCGGCCGATCTCGCCGACATCTATGACGGTTCGTTCACTGTTACCGGGTTTCGATGGCTCGGACGGCAAAAGTCGTAGCTCACTCGAAGGAGGTTCCATGCCCCGAAGAAAGCGAGACCAAGACACTGACCCCGGCGCTGCCGGGCAGTCAGGCGACGTCCAAGGCATTTCCGGTTCGCCCGAAGCGGACTCGGAAAGCGTGAAAGAATTGTTGGAAGAGGGCCAAGCGTTCGAGGCTGAGGCGGTGAGCGGCGTCCAAAATGCGCCCGAGCCCGATCAGGCCGAAGTGACGACCTCGGAAGTGCCCGAAGACGACGTTCCACCCGAGGACCGGCAAAACTTGCGCGGGTGAACTGCGCACGAGCGCGCCCCGCCGCGCGGCAGATGGGGACGGGTGTGCATCCCGCGTTACGCGATGGCGAGGCCGACATACTTGTCGGTCGCCCCGTAATAGAACAGCCATCGCTTTTCTTTCCGAATCACGCTCTCGACGAACACCACGTTTGGGACCTGACCCTTCTTTTCCCACGGCAGCTCGGGACCGAAGATCGGCGCGCGCGCGCGTGCGAGCACCCGCGCCGGATTGCCCTGGTCAAACAGCACCCAGCCCGTGGAATAACGCAGCCGGTCGTCCGCGCCGTTATAGATCAGGAGAATCCCGGCGGGTGTGAGCAGCGGAGGCGGTCCCGGCTCGACCACGCGCGAATCGAACGCGCCCGCGCGGCTGCGCAACACGGGCCGGTCGAGTGCATCCTTCCAAAAGAGCAGATCCCGCGAAGAGGCGAGTCCCATCTGGCTTCCCTGCCCGCGCGCATCCCCGAGGTAGTACATCCAATATTTGCCGTTGATCTTAACGGGCAGGATCGCTCCTGATTTCGTCCATCCGACGTTCCACGATCCTCGATACGCGGACATGATCACGCCGTGCCGCTTCCAATGAACAAGGTCCACAGAAGTTGCGAGGCAGAGTTGCGCGTCCTTGCGGCCCGGCCCCTTGCCGTCGACGTTGTTGTATCCGGTATAGGTGAGTAGATACGTGCTGCCGAACCGCACCAGGCGCGGGTCCTCCACGCCGCCGCCCTTCTCGTAAGGCGCTTCTGCCCAAAGAACGGGCCGGGGACGGCGCGCGAAGTGAGCGCCATCCTTACTCGCCGCATAGCCGAGCGACGACGTGCCCCGGCGGTTCTGGGCGCGATAAAGCATCACGATTCCCGCCTGCGTCGGGACCACGGCGGGATTGAACGTTCCCGCGGATTCAAACCCGTCGCCGCGGGGCGATAGGATCGGCTGCGACGCGAATCGCTTCCACGCGCCAAATGGCAACAGGAAGGCCGCTTCCGGCGCGGCAGCGCCGCGAGTGATCCCAAGCGCAGCCGCAATGGATCCAAGCTCAAAGACGCGCATAAAATTCGCCTGACCCTACAAGGTGTTCGATTCTCGCGTTTTTCGCAAGTCGTCTTCGCCGGTCGTTGGGCCTCGCCGCCCACGCACGTGGGGCGTAGCGATTTCAAATCCCAAATTTCAGATGTGAGATGGACTGGTCCCCGCGCTTGGCGGGAAGCGTGTTCTGCCGACGACAGTTCGCAAATTTGAAAACCGCGCGATGTTATAATCCATCGTGATAAGCGGGGCGGGTATGAACGAGCCGGTTAAGTTCCTGAACGAGGAGAGCGCGCCGGCATGAGCTCCTCGGTTCGGATTACGCTGATGGCGGCGGCTGCGGGCGCGGTCGCGGCCGGGCTGTCGCTGACGGCGGGGCGAGCGGTGCTGCGCCGGATACGGAACTGGCGCCGCAAAAATCCCGCGGAAATCGAGCGTCTGCGGCGGCTCGCCGTCAATCGCACGGGAAGAATCACATCCGGCGAGATTGTGGACCTGCTCGACGGCCCTGAACAGGGGCGCCGCATCGTGCTTTATCAATATGAAGTGGCGGGCGTAACCTACGAATCTTCGCAGGAAATCACCGATTTCGCGTCGTTTCCCGCCGCCGGATTCGCGGGCTTGGTCGCGAGCATCAAGTATGATCCTCATCGGCCTACCAACTCCATCATCGCCTGCGAAGACTGGAATGGCTGGACCGGAGCGGCGCCCGGCGCCGCCGCGAATGAGTCCGTTGTGAGCGAAGACGGGGAAAGCTGACGGGTGATCGAGAGATGAAGGCGGCAACAGCCTCTCGCAAATACACTGTTGAGGTTTACGTATTAGAGTGGGCGTTTTACTGTAGCGGCGGCCTCTGGCCGCCGGAATTCCGGCGCTCAGAGAGAATCTACAGCGATCGAGCGTCACTACAGCACGTCTTAGGTGTTTTCGCATTCGGTATCAGGGCACGACTTCAGTCGTGCCGCAAAGACATCGTCGTCCATTATTGTTTTGCACTCGGATGCTGCGGCGGTCTGGGCCGCCGCAGCCTCCGCGTGCAAGGGACATACTGTTGAGAATCGCTTGCGCCACGGCTCAAGCCGTGCCCTGATACGTCGATTCTCCGGATGCGCAACTATTTGTGTCGTCGCGTATCTAATACGTAATCCTCAAGCTACTCAGTCTTCACTCTTCACTCGTCACTGCTTCGATGTCCCTTCAGCGCAAGCTCGATGAATTGCAAGCGCGCAACCTCCGGGCGGAGAGCGGCGGCGGCGAAGCGCGCCAAGCGCGGCAGAAAAGCGCGGGCAAGCTGCCGGTGCGCGCTCGACTGGAAATGCTATTCGACGACGACACGTTCGAAGAGATCGACAAGCTCGTCGAGCACCGGTGCTATGATTTCGGCCTGGCGGACCAGCGCCTTCCCGGCGACGGCGTCATCTCGGGTTTTGGGCAGATCAATGGGCGGCTCACCTACGCGTTTGCGCAGGACTTCACCGTGTTCGGCGGGTCGCTCAGCGAGACGAACGCGGCCAAAATCTGCAAGGTGATGGACCTCGCGCTCAAGGTGGGCGCTCCGATCGTGGGATTGAACGACTCGGGCGGCGCGCGCATCCAGGAGGGCGTGGCCTCGCTCGCCGGCTACGCTGAGATATTCCTGCGCAACACGCTCGCCTCGGGCGTGGTCCCTCAAATCTCGGCCATCCTCGGCCCGTGCGCCGGAGGCGCGGTTTATTCACCCGCCATCACCGATTTTATTCTGATGACTGAGAAGACGAGCTACATGTTCGTGACCGGTCCCGACGTCATCAAGACGGTCATGCACGAGAACGTCACCAAGGAAGAGCTTGGCGGCCCGGTCACTCACAACCGCACGAGCGGCGTCGCGCACTTCCTGGCCGGCAATGACGAAGATTGCCTGGCGCTCGTGCGGGAATTGCTCTCGTTCCTGCCCCAGAATAATCACGACGACCCTCCTCGGCGCGCCAGCCTGGATTCGGCTGAGCGCGAGGACGCGTCGCTCGACGACCTTGTTCCGTCTGACCCCGGCAAGCCTTATGACATCAAGGAGGTCGTCCGCCGCGTTGTCGATGAAGAGAACTTCCTCGAAGTCCACGAGCACTTCGCCAAAAACCTGGTCACCGGATTTGCGCGAATGGACGGGCAAAGCGTGGGCATCGTCGCCAATCAGCCCGAAGTCCTGGCTGGATGCCTCGATATCGACGCCTCGGTGAAAGGGGCCCGGTTTGTCCGCTTCTGCGACGCGTTCAATATCCCGCTGGTGACGTTCGTCGACGTCCCCGGCTTCCTGCCCGGCACGCAGCAGGAACTGGGCGGAATTATCCGGCACGGCGCCAAGCTGCTCTTCGCTTTTGCCGAAGCGACGGTGCCGAAGCTGACCGTCATCACGCGCAAGGCCTACGGCGGAGCGTATTGCGTGATGTCGTCGAAACACATCCGCACGGATGTCAATTACGCCTATCCGATGGCGGAAATCGCGGTGATGGGAGCGGAAGGCGCGGTGAACATCGTCTACCGGCGCGAGCTCCTGGCAGCCGAAGACGGGGAGGGGCTGCGCAAGGAACGGGTGGAAGAATTTCGGGAGCGTTTCGCAAACCCCTACATCGCGGCGGAGCGCGGCTACATCGACGCCATCATCATGCCGCGCCAGACGCGTCCCAAGCTGATCAGCGCGCTGCGGATGCTCGATACCAAGCGCGAAACCATGCCCCCGAAAAAGCACGGCAATATTCCTCTGTGATTTGGGATTTTGGCCCTCTTGGATTTTGGAAGTTGGCATGTGGCAACGTTACTCTTGGACTCTGGAGTTTGGAATCTGGAATCCGGAATTTTGAATGTTGAATTTGAATTACGGCAGGAGTTTGATTAAAGCTTGCTAATCATTCAGGCGCCCCGGCGCCTGGGATGAAGTCCTTCAAGGTGGAACCGCACCGTGTCTGCTTCGCCGCCCTCTCTCAGCGAGCCGCGGGATTTGAACCCATGAACCACGTTCCGCCACTCGCGAGTTTTCACCTGCTCGAGCGAACGGGCTCGACGGCTCCGCGTCTCGCTGACCCAGGCGCCGAGGTCTTGCGCGCGCTGGATGGCCTGCGCTTCGAAACGGCGCATCTCGCCGGAAAGCGGATCGCCGTTGCGGTGGGAAGCCGCGGCATCGCCTCGCTTCGCGACATCGTTCGCGCGGCCTGCGGCTGGCTGGCGGCGCAGGGCGCCAATCCGTTTATATTTCCCGCCATGGGCAGCCACGGCGGCGCCACCGCTGAAGGCCAGCGCCAGGTGCTCGCGGGGTACGGCGTGACGCAGGAATTCACGGGAGCTGAAATCCGCTCCTCGATGGAAACGGTGAGCCTTGCGGCCACTCCCGAGGGCTTCCCGGTTTTTATGGACCGCAATGCCTCGGAAGCGGACGGCGTTCTGGTGATCAGCCGCTCCAAGCCCCACACGCGATTTTCCGGAAAAATCGAAAGCGGCCTCGTCAAAATGATGGCGATCGGCATGGGCAAAGCCGAGGGCGCGGCGGAATACCATCGGCTCGCCACCCGGCACGGCTTCGAGGCGCTCTTCCGTTCGGTGGCCTCTCGGGTGGTCTCGAGCGGCAAGATTCTGGCCGGTGTTTCCGTGGTTGAAAACGCTCTGCACGAAATCGCGGTGGTCCGCGCCGCGAAGCCGGGGGAAATGATCGCACTCGATGAGGAGATGCTCGCGCTCGCGAAAACTCTGTCGCCGCGCATTCCGTTTTCGCGGCTGGATTTGCTCATCGTCGATGAAATCGGCAAGAACATCAGCGGCTCGGGCATGGATACCAATGTGATTGGACGCGGCCTCGGCGTGCTCCCCGGCGCAGAGCCCCAAATCAGTCTGATCTACGCGCGCAGCCTCACCCGGGAGAGCGAGGGAAACTCGCTCGGCGTAGGGATGGCCGACCTCATCCACGAGCGGCTTTACCAAAGCGCCGATTTCGAGAAGATGTATGTCAACGCGCGCACATCGCTCAACCCCGAGATGGCGCGGATGCCCATGCGATTCGGCTCCGACCGCGAGGCGCTCGGGTTTGCTCTCAGCTCTCTCGGCAGTCCCGGCCGAGCCGAGCAGCGCGCCGTCTCGATCGCGAATACGCTCAGCCTCAGCCGAATCCTGATCTCCGAGGCGATGGTTCGCGAAGCGCGCGAGCTTTCCGGCTGGCGCGTCCACCCCGGAAGCGCGCAGCTCGCGTTTGACGCCCAGGGCAACCTCCCGCTTCCGCTAGCGCATTCCCATTGAGGTTTGCACATTATAGTGATCGTCGATCGCTGTGGCGGCGCTCTCTGAGCGCCGGAATTCCGGCGGCCAGAGGCCGCCGC
>JBOGKE010000119.1:0-30974 GCA_050745265.1 Terriglobia bacterium | reverse complement strand
GGCGCTCTCTGAGCGCCGGAATTCCGGCGGCCAGAGGCCGCCGCTACAATGTTCGGCATCCAGCCGAAGCTGAGTGCTGGCTCGCGGTTTGACTTCTCTGTCCCGCGCCGCATAGAATTGACAATTGAGCGCGGCCGGTTTCAAGCGCGGTTTCGACGTGTGTCTTTCGGCTTCTCTTCATGTTTGACGCTCTACAAGATAAATTTCAGAACGTCTTTAAGACGCTTCGCCTGCAGGGGACGCTCACCGAAGAGGCGATCGACGAGGTGTTGCGCGAGGTTCGCATCGCCTTGCTCGAAGCGGACGTCAATCTCAAGGTGGTCAAGGAGTTACTCGACCACGTGCGCCTGAAGGCGCTGAGTCTGGATGCGCGGTCGAGCCTGACGCCGCTTCAGGAAATTGTCCGAATCGTTCGCGACGAGCTCGTCGAGATCCTGGGGCGCCAGGAGTCGCTGCTTAACTATTCCAAAGATTATCCGACTATCTTTCTGATGGTCGGTTTGCAAGGATCAGGCAAGACCACCACGTCGGGAAAACTTGCGCTCTGGCTCTCAAAGAAAAAGCGCCGTCCGATGCTGGTTTCGACGGACGTTTACCGCCCCGCTGCGCGCGAGCAGCTTGCGGTGATCGCTGAAGCGATCGGCATTCCGATTTTCAAGGGCGAGGGAATGAACTTGCCCGTCGAAATCGCGCTGGCGGCGAAGAAAGACGCTGCCGACCGCGGCCACGACGTGCTGATCGTCGATACCGCCGGACGGCTGCACATCGACGACCAGCTCATGCAGGAGGTCAGCGAGCTTCAGCTCAAGCTTCGGCCGAGCGAAATCCTGCTGGTGGCGGATGCGATGGTTGGCCAGGATGCCGTGCGCAGCGCTCAGGAATTTCACGAGCGGCTTGGCGCTTCCGGCGTGGTCCTGACCAAGCTGGATGGCGACGCTCGAGGCGGCGCGGCGCTTTCGATCCGCCACGTCACCGGGCAGCCGATCAAGTTCATCGGCACGGGCGAGAAGTACGACGCCTTCGAAGTATTCTATCCTGACCGTATTGTCTCCCGCATCCTCGGCATGGGCGACGTGCTTTCGCTGATCGAGCGCGCCGAAGAGACGATCGATAAGGAAAAGGCTCTCGAAGTTCACCAGAAGCTGCGCACCGACAGTTTCACCCTCGCCGACTTTCAGGAACAGATGAGGCAGGTGCGGAAGATGGGACCGCTCGAGCAGGTGCTCGGCATGCTGCCGAAAGTCGGAATCCTTAAGAACGCCGCCAACGCTCACGTGGACGAGAAGGAACTGACGTATCTCGACGCGATCATCAGCTCGATGACCATTCAGGAGCGATTAAACCACGAAATCATCAACGGCCGCAGGCGCAAGCGCATTGCCAGGGGCAGCGGCACCAGCGTTCAGCAAGTGAACACCCTGCTGAAGCAATACGTGCAGGCGCGCAAGATGATGAAGTCGATGAGCCAGAGCTTTTTCGGCCGGCAACTGAACCGAATGAAGCCGCCGGCAGCGCTGATGGACCAGATGAAATCCTCCGGTTAGCAACATAAGTTCAGCGGAATCCGGGAGCCTCTCCTCGATGCCCCGGTTAAATCCAAACTCGTTTTTCGACCGAGATAAAGGGGGTCGATTGTTAAAAATACGCTTAGCCAGGGCTGGGGCGCGACGAAAAGTCAGCTATCGCGTTGTGGTGATTGAAGGAGAGCGCGCGCGCAACGGCCGGTTTGTGGAGATCGTAGGCTCCTACAACCCCCGGCGCGAGCCGCCCGATTTGGTCCTCAAGCACGAACGCATCGCCTACTGGATTGGCGTGGGCGCTCAGCCCTCCGAAACCGTCCGCAGTCTGCTCAAGAAGGCGCCGAAGCCCGAAGCTCCGGCGGCTTCCTAGTTTCTTCCGCGGGACTGCGTTCGGAACGTCGGACGCGTCCCAGGCGTGCAATCCCTGACAGGCTCTTTCCAGTTCAGTGAATCCGGACATCCTCGTTCAAGGGAGGTACACGTGAAGGAGCTGATTGAAGCCATCGCGAAAGCGCTTGTGGATAAACCTGAAGCGGTTCAGGTCCGGACCGTCGAGGGCGAGCAGGTGACCGTTCTGGAGCTTCGAGTAGACCCCACCGACCTGGGAAAGGTGATTGGAAAGCAGGGCCGCACGGCGCGCTCCATCCGCACCATTCTCGGAGCCTCGGGCATGAAGCTGAAGAAGCGATTCACGCTAGAAATTCTTGAGTAGCAAACGGCATTGCAAGGCCGGGTGAGCACGCTTGTCGAAGCCGCGCGCGGCGCGGCAGAGCCGCAAGGGAATGAAACGTCGTGCCGAGCGGAGCGAATCATCTGCTTGTAAAACTAAAGGCAAAAGCAGATTCTTCGCTCCGCTCCGTCTCCCATGTCGTCTTGCGGCACCCCGAAGCATGAAAAGGGGCGCGTAGTATCAGGGCATGGCTTTAGCCATGCCGTAAACTGGCCACGACCAAGGTGGCTTTAGCCCCTGAGGGCCTCAGCGGCTAAAGCCGAAAACAATCAATGGTCTACAAACGGCGCGACTGAAGTCGTGCCCTGACACGCTGCGTTGGCCGAACTTTTCAAGGCAGAGTGACAGGCCCGGAAAAAGTTTGTCACAAAACAAGCTTTTGCGAGCTTGCAAATGCATACAGCGGGCTGGATGAGATTACTGCGACAACCGCGACACGCGAGCTTGAACGAGGACGGACGTGCAAACACCCCGGTTTCTGGCCATCGCGCGGATCGTTCGCGCTCAGGGACGCCGCGGCGAAGTGACGGCGGAGATCCTGACCGATTTTCCCGAACGGTTCCAAAAACTGAAGACGATCCTTGTCGCACGTTCGGAAGCAGTCGAAAATGCCGCTCCTCGGGAATACTGCCTCGAAAGCGCGTGGCAACATAAGGGGAGGATCGTACTGAAGCTCGCGGGGATCGACACCATCTCCCAGGCCGAGACGCTGCGCGGTCACGAGGTTCTTATTCCGTATGACGAGAGAGTTCCGCTGCCCGGGGACACGTACTACTGGCAGGAACTCGAGGGCTGTCGCGTGGTTGCGGGTCCGCTCGGCGAGAGAGTCGAGGTGGGCACGGTAACGGAGGTCGAGGCGGCCCCCGGCGTCCCGCTTCTTCACGTGCGAGGCGCCGGGCGCGGCGAAGTTTTGATCCCGTTCGTGCAAGACATCTGCCGCGAGATCGATCCGGCAGCGAAACTGATCGTCATTGAGCCGCCGGAAGGTTTGCTGGAACTGAATGCGTAGAACGGCATCCTGCTTCCGAAAGGTTCGGCCGCTGCAGCATATCGGCGAGCCGGGTGAGGGAATGACCTTCGACATCATCACGATCTTCCCTGGCTTTTTCGGGAGTATCCTGGAGCACGGGCTTCTCAAGCGCGCGAGCCGCTCGGGAAAAGTCTCGATCCGGCTGCACGACCTCCGCGATTTTACTGATGACGCGCACCGCACCGTCGACGACCGGCCATTCGGCGGCGGGCCCGGCATGGTCTTCAAGCCGGAGCCGCTCTTTCGCGCCGTCGACGCGATACGCGGCGAAGCGCCCGCGGGCTCGCTCCGAGTCGCGTTGCTCACGCCGCAAGGCCGTCTGCTCGATCAGCGTGTCGCGGCGGAGCTGAGCGGCGAATCGCGGCTGATCCTGATCTGCGGCCGGTACGAAGGAGTCGACGAGCGCGTAGTCTCAGCCCTCGCTACTGATGAAATCTCGATTGGAGACTACATCCTGAGCGGAGGTGAATTGCCGGCCGCCGTTTTGATGGAGACGGTGGTGCGATTGCTTCCGGGCGTGCTCGGCAACGAGGAATCGGCGGAGACCGAGTCCTTTACGGAGAACCCGGAAGAAACTGAGAACGACGGGCCACAGGTGTTGCTCGATTTTCCTCAGTACACACGGCCCGCCGAATTTCGCGGACTGCGCGTTCCGGAGATTCTGCTCTCCGGCCATCACCAGCAGATCCGCGAGTGGCGGCGCCGCCAGGCGCTGGTGAAGACGGCCAAAGTACGCCCCGATTTGGCCGCGAAACTGACGCGGCCGATGCGCACGGCGTGAAGTGATCACCGCAGCCCTATCGCCTCCTCCTTGACTGCGGGAACGGTTCGAAACGGCTCGGTAAGCCTGAGGAGAAGACGGTTTTCCACGTGAAGGCTGAAGCAGCTAAACCAGAAAGGATCCAGATGATAAATCTCACTCCTTTCCTCATATTTGAGGGAAATTGCGCCGAAGCCATGACGTTTTACCAATCTTGTTTGACGGGCGAGTTGATGATCACGAGAGTCGCCGATACGCCTATGAAAAACCAAATGCCCCCCGAACAGCATCAGAAAGTGGCCTATGCGCACTTGAAAGGCGGGGCCATCGAGTTCTCGGCCACAGACTGGCTACACCCCACCCGAACACCGAAGCAGGGCAACACGGTCGGCATGTACATTAATGGCGGAAAGTACCAAGAGTTGAGGGCAATTTTCGACAGCCTCGCAACAGGAGCCGACAAATCACTGCTTGACGATTTGCGGGATATGCCGTTTGGAACGTACGGACATCTTGCTGACAAATACGGCGTGCATTGGTTCTTCAAAGGAGAGGCGAAGGGCTAAGGAGGGGCGTTAAGCGTCAGGAGGAATTAAGGAGCGTTGAATGTCATTAATCGAAAAACTTGAGCAGGAGCAACTACGCAAGGGCATTCCCGCATTCCGCGCGGGAGACACGGTGCGGGTGCACGTGAAGATCAAAGAAGGCGATAAGGAACGGATTCAGGCGTTCGAAGGAACCGTGATCCGGCTGCGCAAGGGCGGCGTTAACTCCACCTTCACCGTTCGCAAGCTTTCGTTCGGCCAGGGAGTGGAGCGTATCTTTCCGCTTCATTCGCCGGTGATCGACCGGATTGACGTCGTTCGCGCTGGCCGTGTGCGGCGCGCCAAGCTATACTACCTGCGCGCACTCAAGGGCCGCGCCGCTCGCGTTCGCGCGGCGCGTTCCGAATAAAGCAGGTGTCAGAGTTCAGGTGTGAGGTCTCAGGTGCTGAACGAATCAGGCGACTGACACCGAACACCGGACTCTTCTCGTGATGTCTGACGCCTGAGACCTGCACATGCCGCGCATCAGAGACGAGAAGGATCTCGAATGCACGTGGCGGCTCGAGCGGCACGCCTACAGCCGCGGCTGGACCTTGGTCGCCGGCTGCGACGAAGCCGGCCGCGGCGCGATGATTGGTCCGCTGACGGCGGCGGCCGTGATTCTCGATCGCAAGAAGCCGATTCGCGGCCTCAATGACTCAAAGAAATTGACCGCCGAAGAGCGCGAAAAGCTCGCTCGGCAAATTTACAAGAGGGCCGTTAGTTACCGGGTGGTTTTTATCACCGCCGAAGAAGTGGACGCGCTAAACGTTTATCAAGCCTCCCGCATCGGAATGATCCGGGCGCTCTCGGCTCTCAATCCCGCTCCCCAGTTCATACTGACCGATGCGATGCGGTTGTGGAATGATCTGAGTTCTTCTTTTCCCCCCTTCCGCTGGCTGATCCACGGCGACGCGCGATCGGTATCGATTGCCGCGGCCTCAATCCTCGCCAAGGTGGAGCGCGACGCGCACATGCGCGCGCTCGACCTTGTTTACCCCCAGTACGGGCTCGCTCAGAACAAAGGCTACTGCACGCCCGAACACCTCAGGAAGCTCAAAGAGTATGGCCCCTGTCCGGAACATCGCAAATCTTTCCAGCCGGTAAGCGAGCTGACGCTACCCTTCCCCGAGCCGGCCTGAAGGCCAGAAGCACTGAGTTGTAGCGGCGATCGAAGCCTGCCCCGACGCCGGAAGGGATCGCCCGTGGTGGGCTTTGGCGAACGGAGTTCGCCGCAACAGACACAGGTGGCGGTGCTCACGCGGAGACGGCGGCAGCCTGCGGCTCCGCGGCTTCAAGCCGCACCGAGACCAGCTTCGACACGCCCGGCTCTTCCATGGTTGCGCCGTACAGCACGCTGCACATCTCCATCGTTCGTTTGCTGTGGGTGATCAGAATGAACTGCGTCGCCTCGCTCATGCTCTGAATCATGCGGGCGAAGCGGACGACGTTTGCCTCGTCGAGCGGCGCGTCCACTTCGTCAAGAATGCAGAACGGGCTCGGCGTGAAGCGGAAGACGCCGATCAGCAGCGCGAGCGCCGTCAGCGCCTTCTCCCCGCCGGAGAGCAGGAGCACGTTCTGCAGGCGCTTGCCGGGCGGCTCGGCCACAATATCGATGCCGCTCTCGGGATCGGCTTCGTCGCTCAAGCGCATCTCGCCTGATCCTCCACCGAAAAGCGTGCGGAAGGATTCGCCGAAGTACGCGTTAATGGCGCGGAACGCGTCAATGAATTTGCGCCGCGATGCGTCGTCGATCACGTGAATGGTTTTGACCGTGTCGGCGATCGAGGCGAGCAGGTCCTGGCGTTGCGCGTCGAGAAACGCCAGCCGCCCCTCGGCTTCCTGAAGCTCTTCAAGCGCCATCATATTGAGCGGGCCAAGCCGCTCGATCTTCGCCTTGATCTCCCGGACCTCGGCCTCGGCAAGATCGAGAGCCTCTCCATCGAGCCGTTCCGCAGGATCGAGGCCGGCCCGCAGCGCGTCGGGCTCGGCGCCGAGCTCCTCGCGGCATTGGCGCGCGTGGTGATCGAGGGCTGAGTCAGCTCGCGCCTGAGCCACTTCGATTTGCGTGCGCCGCTCCTTCCGTTCGGCGAGCCGCACCCGCTCCGCGTCCACCTGCGGGCTCAGGTCGTCGCGGCGGGCGCGCGCCTGCTGGGATTGCTCCCGAACCGACTCGAGCTGCCGGCGAAGCGATTGCTGCGCGGCGTCGGCCGATTCCATCATCGCCGCCGCTTCTGCGGCTTCGATCTCGAGACCGCGCCGGCCGTCATTCCAAGCTTCGGCTTGCGCGAGCAAGGCTCCAAGGCGCTGCCGCGCCCTTTCCGCTTCCGCTGCGGCGCGAGATCGTTCGGCTTCGGCGGCGCGCCAGCGCTCGTCAAGAGCGCTCGATCTCACCTGCGCTTCGGTAAGCGTCCGAGTGATCTCATCGACAGCTTGCCGCAGCTCGCGAGCGGAGTCCGCCGTGGCGGCGGCCGTCTTTTCGCTTTCTTCCCTGCTCTCTCGCGCGCTTTGGAGCTCCGCCTGGACAGTCTGACGGCGGGCAATGGCGGCCTCGCACTCGGCGGCGAGCCGCGCCGCCTCGCGTTCCACGGTAGCGATGTGAGATGAAGCGCGCGCGGCCGCTTCCGAAGCCTGGCGCACCTTTTCGCCGGAGAGCATCGTCTGCTTGTCAGCGTTCGCCTGCTCCGCGGTGAGCCGCCGGAGCGCCTCGCCGCGTTCTGCAGTCTGCTCCTTCGCCCCCGTCCATCGCGCCTGCGCGTCCGCGAGTTGCGCCTCAAGTTCCGCGACACGCCGATCCAGTTCGCGAAACTCGCGACGTAACGCCAGTGGCCCCGCTTCGGCCGCTTTGCCGCCCGAAACGGAGCGGTGATGGTAATGCTCGCCGGAGCGCGTGAGGAAATGACATGTGGGGAATTCCGCTGCCAGCCGCTCAGCGGCAGAGCTGTCCTCGACGACAAACGACCGCGCCAGCACCGGGAATGGAGGCGTTCCGTTGAGGCCCAATCCGGCCTCGAAACGCACGTACTCTGAGAGAGGCGCCACGATCCCGGATCGGGCGCGAGCTTCCGATAACGTCGCTTGGTCCGGCCCCGGAGAATGGCCGTTCGACGGAACGTGCCGAACAAAGAACGTCGAGCGGCCTCCGCCCTCGCTCTCAAGTAGCGCGATGCCCCGGCGAGCATCGTCGTGCTGCTCGACGACGACGGAGTCGAGCTCGTTTTTCAAGAACTCCTCGACCACGGCTTCGTAGCCGCCCGCGACTTCGAGGAAATCAGCCAGCACGCCGAGCGGCTGAAATCCCGCAGTTCGCGCCGCGGGCGCCAGCAGCCGCCGGACACTGTCCGTCGTGTAGGCGTGCCGGGCGAGCGATTCCTCGAGCGCCTGCCGCCGCGCCGAGTGTTGCGAGAGATCCTGGCTTAGCCCAGCGATTTCGGAAGCTAATCCGGCTTCAACATTCTCGGCTGCGTCGAAGTTCTTTCGTGCGTTCGCGGCCGACTGGGCCATCTCGCTCAGCCCCGCTTCGCTCGAATGGTGAGCCGCGCGAGCCGTTGCGAGGTCGGCTTGCGCTTCGGCGTGCTCGTCCTCGATGGCGGCCCGCTCGGCCTCGGCGTGGGCCATCTCACGCGCGGCCGAATGACACATCTCCTCAGCCTTCACCGCTTCATTGCGAACCTCTGAGGCCCGGCTGACTGCCAGGAGCATTTCCCGGCGCGCGGTCTCGGCGATCGCTTCGGCCGACGCAAGCGCGTGCGCAAGGTCTGAATGGCGCATCGCCAATTCTGACGCCGCTTGTTGCGCGCTCAACCACTCCGCCTGAACGCCCGCAGCGTGCTGTTCCTTCTCGCCGGCGCCGCGCTCCAGGTCGACCGCTTGCTGCTCCAGTGCGATGTGTTCCTGCGCTGCTTCCGCCGCGCGCGCTTCGAGCGCCGCCGCCTCGCGCCGCGCTTGCTCGGCGCGCGAGCGCATCCGCTCGCTTTCGAGTTCGCTCGCGGCGACCGCCTCGCGAATCCGCTTCAGCTCTTCCTCGGAATCTTCGAATTGCCTGGCCGACGCTCCACGCATCCGATCGAGTTCCTCGAGCGAAGCCGCGGCGCGATCGCAGTCTTCCTGAATTCCGGTGAAGTCCTGCTTCAGCCGGGCGCATTCCGCCTCCAGGGCGACCAGCCGCGAAGCAAACACACGCGCCTGCCGCCCGCGCAACTCCTGGTGCAGTTCCTTGTAGCGGGACGCCTTGGATGCCTGGCGCTTGAGCGAGTTAACCTGCTTGGCGATTTCCTCGAGGATGTCATTGATGCGCGCGAGGTTCCCGCGCGCGGATTCAAGCTTGGCTTCCGCCAGACGTTTGCGCGATTTGAACTTGGAGACACCCGCCGCCTCTTCGATGATCGCGCGGCGGTCGGCGGGCTTGGAACTGAGGATCAGGCCGATGCGGCCCTGCTCAATGATGGCATACGATTCGGGGCCCAGGCCCGTGCCCATGAACAGATCCTGAATATCGCGCAGCCGGCAGTTCTCGCCGTTCAAGAGATACTCGCTCTCGCCCGAGCGGAAGAGGCGGCGCGTAACTTTAATCTCCTCGCCCTCGCGGCACGGCCGTGAAGCTCGGTTTCCGGATGCCGATGCGGTTGCCACTCCGCCGTTTCCCGGTGCGGGCTCGCCGCTGCTTCCGCTTCCGGCGATGCCCATGAGTTTCTCGAGTTCGTCGACGCCCCGCAGCGTACCGGCGGATTCGACAAGAGTGATGCTCACTTCCGCCAAGCCCGTCGGCGGGCGCGTTCGCGAGCCGTTGAAAATAACGTCGGCCATGCGCTCGCCCCGAAGCAGGCGTGGACTTTGTTCCCCGAGCACCCAACTCACCGCGTCCGCAAGGTTCGACTTACCGCAGCCGTTGGGCCCCACAACGCCCGCCGTCGCGCCATCGCAAGCCAGGCGGGTGCGGTCGGCAAAGGATTTGAAACCGAGCAGTTCAATCTCTTTCAATCTCAACAAGGTGAGATCCTCCGATCAAACGGTTCCCGGGCCACACGGGAACAGCGTCTTCGGTCACAAACCAGGCCGCTGGCGAGATTCTGGGGCGAAGCAGAGCAAGAGCCTCGGTCGGGCCCCGCCCTGGAATTAGCAAGCGCTTCGGAAACCACAGTCGTTCATCATGGGCATCATGACGCGACCTGGTCATTGTGCTGGCGCACTCGGCGAAGCAAAATCCCTTCCACAACGCACCGAGCGTATCATGAGGGGCTTGAAATGTACAATAGAAAAACCACAACAGGCGGGGCAATGGAAGCGAAGAAGTACAAAATCTAGGGTTGGTGCCGAATCCGGCGGGCGCGCCCTCAAGGAGGAGAAAAGGAGGGCGGCGCCTGCCGGAATAGATGCGCCGCGCTATTTGACATTCAGATAGCGGCTGTGCAGCACTTCGGCCGTCATCGGCCCGATCTGAATGCGCTGCGCCATAGCTTCACCGCTCTGGCTGTGAGTCGATGTCACATAAACCGTGTCGCCGGCGCGAAGGTCTTTGAGCGCCAGGGGCTTGCCGATTTCGTCCAGGAGCTTCGTGCTGGGGCTAACCAGCATCAACTCCGTGACCTCCGTCGGTGCCTTTAGAAACAGCTCGTGCAGCTGCAGGTTCACGGAAGTGATGATGAAGAAGTCCCCTGCCGGTGCGGCGGCGGACGCTTGGGCGGGCGCCGGACCGACTACAGTAAAGGCAACGATGAGCGCCGGCAGCGCCAGCGCGCTGACGATCCAGTCAACGAAGGATGCTTTTTTCATGGTCGAACCTTTCCAGACAATCCGGTTTTGCACTTCTGTCGCTGCGGCCGCCCCGGCCAAAAGACGTTCTGGATTCCCGCTTTCGCGGGAATGACAGCGCGAGACGGCGATCCCTCGCTGAGTCACGCCAGACTCTGTGATTTCCCCGGCCGCGAAGCTTACGCTTGGCGGCGCGGAAGGCCGTTGCGCCGCTCATTCGTAGCGCAGAGCCTCGATCGGATCGAGGTGAGCGGCCTTGCGCGCGGGATAGTACCCGAAGAACACTCCAACGGCTGCGGAAAACACCACGGCGACGACGATGGCGATCGGCGGGATCAAAGTTGGCCAGTGCAGCATGCCGGAGACCAGCATGGATCCGAACACGCCCGCGATAATGCCCAAGGCGCCGCCGAGCAGACTCAGGACGACGGCCTCGCTGAGGAACTGGTTCTGCACGTCGCTTTCTGTAGCTCCCACCGCCATTCGCACGCCAATCTCGCGCGTGCGCTCCGTGACCGACACCAGCATGATGTTCATAATGCCGATTCCGCCGACCAGCAACGACACCGACGCAATGCTGGCGAGCAGCATGGTAAGGACCCTGGCCGACTGCGCCTGCGCGTTCGCGATATCGAGCGTGCTGCGAATGATGAAGTCGTCGTCCTCGTCGGGGCGCAGGTGGTGGCGCTGGCGCAGCAGGGCTTCGATCTGCTCTTCGGCCGGCACCACGGTGCGCGCCTCGGTCGCCGACGCCTGAATGGACTGCACCCAGCTAATCCCGGCCAGCTTCTTCTGCACCGTGGTATACGGAGCAATAATAATGTCATCTTCGTCGTGGCCCCAGGGCGACTGGCCCTTGGGAGCGAGCGTCCCCAGGACCCGGAACGGGAGGTTGTGAATCCGGATCTCTTTCCCGATCGGGTCTTCGCCGTCGGGAAACAGATTCTGCACCACCGTTTGGCCTAGCACACAGACGTTCGAAGCCGCGTCGACGTCGTGCTGAGTGAACGGGCTGCCGTCGATCACCGGCCACTCTCGAATCTTGAAGTAATCGGGACTATCGCCCTGGACGCCCGAGAACCAATTCTGGTCCTGATAGACGACCTGTTCGCCCGCGCCCACGCCGGGCGACACATACTTGATGAACGGAATCTGGGTGATCGCCTTCGCGTCGTCCGCGGTGAGCGTTTTGGTGGCTTGGCTGCCCATGTGGACGCCGTGGCTGTTCACGCTGCCGGCAAAGACCATCACCATGTTATCGCCCAGACTCGCGAGCTGTTCCTGCACCTGATTGGAAGCGCCCTCGCCAATCGCCACCGTACAGATCACCGCGCCGACCCCGATGATGATGCCCAGCATCGTCAAAATCGTACGGAGCTTGTTGCGCGCCAGCGCCTTCAGCGCGACGCGGAAAATGGCGTTGAAATCCATCACGCCTCCTTTTCGTCTTCCTCTTCCACCGTCGGAAGATCGAGCAGCACCCTCGTCGCATCCAGTCGGTCCTCAACCGGAGAATCGCGCTGGATCTTTCCATCACGAAACACCACCACGCGCTTGGCGTACCGCGCAATGTCGGACTCGTGCGTCACCAGCAGGATGGTCACATTACGGTCGGCGTTGAGCCGCTGGAGAATTTCCATGATTTCGACGCTGGTGCGGCTGTCGAGATTGCCCGTGGGCTCATCGGCCACCATCAGCGAGGGATCGTTCACCAGCGCCCGCGCAATCGCCACGCGCTGCTGCTGGCCGCCCGAGAGCTGCGCCGGATGATGCCCTTCGCGCCCTTCGAGTCCGACCGCCAGCAGCGCGGCGTGCGCCCGCTGCATGCGCTCCGCGTGCGGAACTCCGCAATAGATCATCGGGAGCTCGACGTTTTCGAGAGCCGAGGTCCTCGACAGCAGGTTGAAACCCTGAAAGACGAAGCCAATCTTGCGGTTCCGGATATGAGCCAGCTCAACCTTCGAGAGCTTCGCCACGTCCTGGCCGTCCAGGTGATACAGGCCGCGAGTGGGGCGATCGAGACACCCAATCAGATTCATGAATGTCGATTTGCCGGAGCCCGACGCTCCCATGATGGCGACAAATTCGCCCGGATAGATCGTCAGAGAAATCCCGCGCAGGGCGTGAACCTGAATCTCGCCCAAGTCGTACGTCTTGTGCAGGTTTTCTACCGAGATCACCGGCGGGACGCGCGCCGGCGCCCGGCTTTCCAACTCGAGTGCTGACTGCAGCACGTTTCCTGGCATTGCGCCAACTCCCTCGAAGATCCTGTTTCGCTCTGACGCGCGGGATCACGGCGATCAGCAGCACCCGGCCAACGGCGAACGCGGTTCGCCGCTACTCCAACATCACCGGCGACCGCCAAAGCGCGGCCGGCCCTGCGTGAACGTCTGCCCCTGCGCCGTCAGCTCACCGGTTACCAGCAGATCGCCCTGTTTCAGGCTGCCTTTCAACAATTGGGTGTTGGTATAGTCCGTGATGCCCGAGTCCACAGCCACCGGAATCAACTGGCCATTCGATCCTGATCTCCAGACCACCTGCCAGCCGCCGAGGTGCGGCCTCGTGGCCGCGGTGGGTATCTGGTATTGCTTGTAGAGGTCCTGCAGTTGCTTGGGCGGAAGTTGCGGCTTGAAGCGCAGCGCCGCATTCGGAATTCGCAGCGCGTGCCGGGCAACGCCGGTGGGAATCGTCACGTAGGCCGTCTCCCCGGGCAGCAGGAGCTCGTCGGGATTCGCGAAGTTAATCACCGTGTCGTAGGTGACCACGTTCTGTACCGTGGTGGCATTGAGGCGAATTGCGCTCACCTGCCCGCGAAACGTGCGGGTGGGAAATGCGTCCACCTGGAAGCGAGCTTCGGCCCCGATTTTGACATTGCCCGTGTCGGATTCGTCCGTCGAAGTGTCCACTTGCATGTGCTTGAGGTCCTGCGCGATGGTAAATAGATTGGGCGCCTGGAACGCCGCTGCAACCGCCTGGCCCACGTCGATATTGCGCGCCACGATGACGCCATTAATCGGCGATACGATCGTCGTATCGTGCAGGTTCTTCTCCGCCAACTGCAGAGCGCCCCCCATCTCCTCGACCTGCGCCTTCGCCTCCTCCACTTGCGCCCGGGTTTGGCTCAACTGCGCGACGGACTGATCCAATGCGGCTTGCTGAGCCTGGACCTGCGCCGTCGCCTGGTTCAGGCTGGAGATGGCGAGGTCCTTCTGGTCGGTAGAAATGATCTGCTGCGACGCGAGGTCCAGCGTGCGTTTGGTGTTGACGCGCGAATACTCGAGCGCCGCCTGCAGCCGCACTAAATTCGCCTTGTTGCTTTCAATCGCCGCCTGCTGGGCCACAACGCTGGCGTTGAGGTTGGTCACGTTGGCCTGAGCGTTCGCCAGGTTCCCTTGCGCTTGAGTCACCGAGGCCCGCAAGGTTGTCGGGTCGAGCTGCGCCAGCACCTGTCCGGCCTGAACGTGTGTGTTGTAATCGGCGAAGACGTACTTCACGATGCCCGACACTGCGGACCCCACGGGAATCGTGGTGAGCGAATTGATCGTGCCGGTCGCTTGCACTACGGCCATAATGTTGCCGCGCGTCACCGGCGCCGTGAAGAACTGAACGTTCCCCGAGCGGGAGCGCGTCACCATGCCGATGGTGAAAACCGCGACCACGATGATGATGACCAGCGTCACTAGCTTCTTGTGTTGATGAACGTATTCTCGAGCAGGCATAAATTGAACTCGCAACCTCTACCAACCGGATTGATGTGGGGTTTAGTCCTTCCCGGGCGAAGCGTTTATTCCTTCCATTCCCAATCAGATTAGACGAAGACGGGGCGTCCGAAGTTACGCGAATCGCAGCCTCGCCGTAAGCCTCAGCGGCGCCGCGGGGGCGGAGCGCGCCTCCTTTGCCGCAGCATTTCGTCGTATTTCGTGATTTGTACCGGCGTCAGGATTCCGCGGATTCGTTCCTCCGTCTGCCGCCGCACCGCCTCGATTTGCGGCCGCGACTGAGCCTGGAGCGCGTGAACCGCCTTGCCCGTCTGCTCCCAGATCGACTTGAGCTCGGCAACCTGCAGCGCTGAAAGGCCGAGCTGCCGCTGCACGTTGTGAAGGGCCTTCTCCTCATTCCATCGCCGCCGCCAGCGGCCGCTGTTCCACGCATAGGTGTACACGGCGAAGCCGCCCACGATGATTCCGATGACGAAGGTGATTACGAAATAGAGATAGGCGCGCCGTTTCATAAGCTCAGTAGCTTGTGCCGTACACCACCGGCTCGACGAGAACCGGCGCCGGCGGCACGCTGCTCCAGTCGGAGGCGTAGCTCACCAGCGAGGCGCTCGCCTCGGGGGTTTCGGCCTGCGACCAGTAAGTCTCGAGCGTTGTCTCATGCCGCACGGGCCCCGAGCGCGGCACGATCATTGCCAGCAGCAACGTGAAAACCAAAACCAGGGTCGCCAGGATGACGCGGCGGCCGGCGCTCTCGAGAGGCTCCCGCGTGAGCGTTCCCCGCTCCTCGCGCTCCCGCAGCCGGCGCAGAACCCGCCTGCTGAATCCGAACGACGGTTCCGGGGGCTCCTCGCGTCCGAGCAGACGCAGCCCCAGGCGGACGCGGGACAGCTCCGCCGTCGAGGCCCGGCAACGAGCGCAGCCCTCGACGTGCTGCCTCACCGCCTCCGGCAGGGATTCGCCCCCGCCTTCCCACGCGTTTTCCTCGACATCTTTGCACCGCATCGTTCTACCTCCCTGGCACCGCGCCGGCGGGCTTCAAAGGCCGCGTGACCTCTGCGGCTGCAGAGGCGATCTATGATCGCCGACCGTGATTATTCCTTAGCGCCGGCGATCCGTTCCTGCGTCAGGGCAGGCTCCGATCGCCGCTACAGCGCAAAAGCCGGGCTTTTCACGCAGGCTCGGTCACTGCTTTCCTGACAACGCGCTGTGAACAGCCGCTTCAGCGGCCATCAATGCCAGTTCCTCAGATCCGCAAGCATCCGCTTGCGCGCCCGGTGCAGCCGCACCTTAACCTTGCTCACCGACCAATCCAGAATCTCGCTGATCTCGTCGACCGACCGGTCTTCCATTTCCTTGAGCACCAGCACCATCCGGTCTTCCGGCGGCGCCCGCTCAAGGAGCTTGGCGACCAGGTCCTTGGCCGCTGCCGCGTCTTCCGGGCTGGGGCCTTCCAGAGACCGCGGCCCCACTCCCGTCTCCAGCGCCTGCCGCCTCTCGTCGGGCAGTTGCGAGAAATACGTCAGACGGCTCGCGCGCTGCCGGCGCAGGTGATCGTAGCAATGGTTCACTGCGATCCGGGAGATCCACGTGCTAAACGCAGCCCGGAAATTGTAGCTCCGAATCGCCCGGAAAACCTTGACGAAAATTTCCTGCGCGAGGTCCTCCCCCTCGGAACGTTCGCGGACGAGGTGGAACACCAGGGAAAAGACGCGCCGCTGATACCGCTCCATGAGGTGGGTGAACGCTTCCTCGTCTCCCGCCTGAGCGCGCCGGATCCAGTCGGTTTCCTCCGGCTCTTGGACGTTGCTCTGCATGCGTTTTCCATCGGCATCGTCCCTGATCCTACTGACGAACAACACCGACGGCAGGTTACAGGGCCCTTGCTCTGCCTCGGCAAACGCCTCGGCCGTCAAGGACCGCCGTGGGAAGTCTAGCACACGCCATCGCTTGGGCCGTCGATGGCGGGCGACCTCGGGCTGATGTTTTTGAGGCTTCTGCACCGGGCTCGGGGCGCTCTAGCGCTTGAGCTCGACGATGGTCGCGCCGGCTCCGCCCTCCTGATTGGGAGCTGGGTAAAACCGGTCTGCGTGAGGATGAACCGCCAGCATTTCGTGCAAGGTTTTGCGGAGCACTCCCTTTCCATATCCGTGAATGATACGCAACCGGCGTTTGCCGGCGACGAAAGCGCGGTCGAGGAACTCGTCGACTCGCTCGCGCGCCTCGGCGGCGGTGTTTCCGATTACGTTGATTTCCGCAGGAATTTCCGGCGCCTGATCCTGCCCGGGGAGGTCGAACAGGAAATCCGCTGCCGCGGCGGTTGCGTCGTGGGAACTATCTGCCTCGCCGCGCCCTCGCGGTGCCGTTACGGGTTTGACCTCAGCGCCACCGCCTACGAGCACTCGCGCCGCATCCCGGTTGACGCGCATTCTCAGCCGGCCGATCTCGACCTCCATCTCGTCGCCATCGAGCAGCGCCGTCACCACGCCGGGCGCCGAAACTCCGGCCACCCGCACCCGGTCACCGACCCGAGATGGAGCGGCGTTGCCGGCGAGCTCCGCCGGTTGCTCCGGGTGCAGCGATTCAAGCACCTGCGCGTTCCACTCGTCGCGGGCGCCGCGAGCCAGAGCATCTCCGCGCCGGCTCGCCCCGGCCAGTGTTTTCGCCGGCTTCGATTCGCCGAGCGTGCGCTCGCGAATTTGCGCTAAGGCCGCGTTCCACCGCTCGCTATACTCGCGCAGTGTTTGTTCGAGCCTCTTGTCGAGCTCGCGCAGCTTCTCTCGCCGCTCGGCCGCAGCCTCCTTTTCGAGCCGCGCTTCCCGCTGCTGAAGCTCGCTCGTCCGCTGGCGCAGATCGGCGAGCGCGGATTCAAGCTCCGCTCTTTTATCGTGCAGCGACGAAATCAGCGTCGCGGCTTCGCTCGCGCCCGGATCGAGCAAGGCGCGGGCCGCGGCCACGATTGCGGGGTCCAATCCAAGCCGTTCCGCAATATCAAGGCCGCTCGATTTGCCCGGCAGGCCGGGCAGGAACTTGTATGTCGGACGCAGCGTCGCCTCATCGAAGTCCATTGCAGCGTTCAGGGCTTCGGCGGTGGCTGCGCCATAAGTTTTCAGTCGTGCGTGGTGCGTGGAAACAAATACGACAGAACGGCGGGCGCGGAAGCTTTCGAGGATGGCCACCGCGAGCGCCGCGCCCTCCTGCGGATCCGTGCTGCTTCCAATTTCGTCGAGCAGCGCCAGGGTGTCCGGGCCGGCAATCGCGGTCATCGCCTGAATGTTGCGAATGTGAGCGGAAAACGTGCTGAGGTTTTGCTCGATCGACTGCTGGTCGCCGATATCGGCCAGCACCCGCCCGAATACCGGCAGCCGCGCCTCCTCCGCCAACACCGGCAGCCCAGCCTGCGCCATCAGCACCGCCGTTCCCAGTGTTTTCAGGGCGACGCTTTTTCCGCCGGTATTCGGGCCGCTGATGATCACGATCGATTGAGGCTCGCGCAGCTCAATGGTCAACGGAACGGCGTCGCGCCCGGACAGCCGCAGCGCGTCCACCAGCAGGGGATGGCGCGCCTCGCTCAGCAGGAACTCGCGCCCGGCAGAAAACTCCGGAACCGAGCCGCCGTAGTGGCGCGCGAACTCGGCCTTGGCGAATGCCAGGTCGATCTCCCCAAGCTGCTGCGCCGCCAGCCGCAGCTCCTCCCGGCGCGCGCTCAGCATCCCGCTGAATTCGTAAAGGAGCCGCTCAATCTCTGTAATTTCCCGATCCTCGAGCTCGACGAGCTCGTTGTTCAGCGGCAGGGTCTCGAGCGGCTCGACAAAAACGGATTGGCCCGACGAGCTTGCTCCGTGCACCACCCCTTCCACCTGCCGCTTCTTCTCCGTCTTGACGGGAAGAACGTAGCGGCCGTTGCGCAGCGTCACGAGCTCGTCCTGAAGCAGCTCGGCCTGCCCAAGCCGGTGCACAAGCCTTTCCAGACGGCTGTCGAGCTCCCGCCGCGTCTGCTCGATGGATTTTCGGATGCGCGCGAGCGCCGGGCTGGCTGAAGAATCGATGGAACCGTCGGGCAGGATCTTGCCGTCGAGTTCCTTGACGAGGTCACGCAGGTCCGGCAGCCCTTCCGCGAGTGTTCGAAGCACGACCAACGCGGTTTCCGCGAAGAGACCCCGGTACTCGCAAGCCGCGCGCGCCACCTCAAGCACCGTCAGAATCTCCGGCGCCGTTGAGGACGCGCCCTCCACCGCGAGCGCATCGAGGATTGCGGTGGGGTCGGCGAGGCGGGCGAGGCCAGGTCGCGAGTTGTCGGTGAGGTATTCGCCCGCCTCTCGCGCGGCGTCGAGCGACTGTTGAATCGGGATGGGATCCGCCAGCGGCCGAACCCGCCGCAGCGCAGGCACGCCGAGGGGGCCCGAGAGGAAGCGCCCCACCATCTCGACCACGGCGGGAAACTCGAGCACATCTCGCGAAAACGGATCGAGGCTGTCTGGGGAGTTCATGTGAGGCTTGCGGCCGCAGAGGGCAGCCGTTGCGCCAGCCCGAGCCAATCCGAACAGTCCGGGCCGATCGGCGTCAGTGGGCCGCGGGCTGGGGGTTTGAGAAGTCTACCTTCGGCACCTTTTGCGCGTAAGGCGTGGCCTTGAAGTAATCGTTGTCGGCGCTGAACCCCGCCGAGCTCGCCACAAAATAATTGGGGAACAACCCGAGGTAGGTGTCATAGTCCTGCACCGCCTGGTTGTAACGCCGCCGCTCGACGGCGATGCGGTTCTCCGTGCCTTCCAACTGGTTCTGAAGCTCGAGGAAGTTTTCGTTCGCCTTCAGTTGCGGATAGTTCTCTACGACAGCAAGCAGCCGCCCGAGCGCGCCGTCCAACTGTCCGTTCGCCTGAATGCGCCCGGCGGGTGTGGCGGCGCCGAGCAGCGCCGCGCGCGCGTGGTCCACGTCCGCAAACACCGCCTGCTCGTGCGCGGCGTAGCCCTTCACGGTGCTCACCAGGTTCGGGATCAGGTCCGCGCGCCGCTGGATCACCACGTCCACCTGCGACCAGGCGGCTTTCACCTGCTGCTGCTTGCGGACCATGTTGTTGCGGATGCTGACGTAACCTCCGAGAATGATCGCGATCACGATAATAACCACGATCGCGACGATCTGCCATGCCTTCATCGATTGTCACCTCGTTGCTTATTGCGGCCGGGGCGAAGCACGCCTGGCGCCCCCGAGGGCTAGCTCGCGAGCCGCCGGTCGATCTCATCCACCGCGCGCGTGACGGCCTTCAGATAATCGCTGAAAACGCGTTCCGCATCGAGATTGCGCGCCTTGATTTCGCCGCGGCGCAGTTTTCCAAGCTCCTCGAAACTCGCGGCGCTGAAGCCCAAAACGCGCGCAAGCCGCTCCACCGCTTCCTGCTTTGCGGGAGATCCGTCTTCGCCGAGCGCGACGAGCGCGTGGCGGAACAGCACCGCGAAGGTGGAGTATGACCGCACCATTAAGGCCATGACGGCCCTTCGACTGCCCGCCGCCAGCAGGTAATTTTGCCGGAGGCGCACCAGGCCGTGGCGAAGTTCGCGCTCGACCTGCAGCTTATACTTGTCCATCGGAGGCTCGAACCGCTCAAACAGATCCTCTCCGAACAGCACCTTGCGGCGTTGCTTGATTTCAAGCAGCTCGATGGCGTAAAAATCTGCGGAGCGGCGCAGCTCGTCTTCGGTGAAAACCAGCGGCGCCGGCTGGCCCTTTCGCGCCCACCACTTCGCCGGGCCGTGCAAATCGGCAAGCTCCGCGGAGTCGTTCCGGCGCAGGATGCAGAGCACATTGAAGTCGGAATGCTTGCGGCGGAATTCACCGCTCGCGGCCGAGCCGTAAAGCACAACGGAGCGCAGGTTGTCTCCCGCCGCGCTCTTGAGCTTTTCCGTTAGCCTTTCGAGCAGACGTTCCATCATCGCCAGGATAGCATGCACCGCGGCCCGCTGAATTCGTTCACCAGCTTCCGCTCGCCCCGCCGCCGCCGAACGAGCCGCCCCCAAACCCGCCGAATCCGCCTCCGCCGCCCCCGCCCCCGAATCCCCCGCCAAAGCCGCCGCCCATCCACGGGCCGCCCATCCACCAGCCGCCGCGCCGGAATCCGCTGCGCCCCCGCCGTCCGAAAGAGCTGAGCGCGCCGAAACCAAAGATGATCAGAAGAATGATCAGCGGCGTGTAAGGCGACCCATCGCTCGCCCGCTGAGACGGCGGCGGGCGAGGCGCAGTCGTCAGTTTGACACCGCTCGATGCGGCAATGGCGCCCGCCACGCCAACCGTAAGCTGCAATGCTGCCGCATCGTAGTTCCTGGCCCTCAAGGCGGGAACGGCTTCGCGCCCCAAGCGGCCTGTCAGCGCGTCGGTGAGGACCGGCTCGAGTCCGTAGCCCACCTCGATGCGATAGCGCCGGTCCGTCGGAGCGAGCAGTATCATGACGCCGCGGTCGGTGCCCTTGGTTCCGATGCCCCACTTTGAGGCGAGGTCGATTGAGAACCGATCGATCGGCTCGCCGCCCAGCGATGACACCGTGACCAGCGCAATTTGCGCGTGCGCCTTCTGATCGACTTCGGCGCAGAGGGCGGAAAGGTGCTGAACCGTGACGGGGCTGAGCACGTGGGCGAAGTCGCTGACGTAGCCTTGCGGCCGCAGCTTCGAAGCGCTCTGACCGTTCGCCGCTTGAACGGCGAGCGTGAGCGCCGCCAGCAGTAGCGCAGCCCGCCAGCGGCTTGAGGTCGAAACAGCCATCATGAGTCGTTCTCGTATCCGCAGGCTCCGGGCTTCATTCCGGCACACCTGTTTCTGCCATTTGCCGGGCCGACAGAATGCTGAAAACACGGGAGCGTGTCATAACCCGACCCCATTCTACTATGATGCGGCCCCGGCGGTGCCGCGAACACGCCGACGGCGCGGACATGTCGGCGCCCCCGCCTCCATCGATCAAGCGGTGGGACGTGCCAGCTCAATCTGCACCGGCACGCGACATTTTCGCGTGTCACGCCCCGGGGCGACCCGCCGCGCCGCCCCTGCTTGCGCTCAGAATGACAGCCGGCGAAGAACCTGGAACTTTTGACCCGTGTGGGCGGAACTGTAACCGGCGGCCTCGACAGATCGTTTGAGAGGTTATGAAAGAAGTCACCGGAAGGAGCGACCGCGATCTGCTGGCCGAGATGGCGCGGACAGGTCGCGCGAGCGAAGAGGCCTTTACGGCGATCTACCGGCGCCACCACGACACCGTCTACCGTTTCGCTCTGCACATGACGTACAATACCGGCGCTGCGGAAGAGGTCACGCAGGAGGTGTTCTTAACCCTGATTCGGGAGTGGCCGAAGTTTGATCCGGAGCGAGGCTCACTCGAAGCCTTCCTGCTCGGCATCGGCCGAAATCATGTGCTGCGCTTTCTCGACCGCGAACGGGCTTATGTTGCGCTCGGCGCGGAGGGCGTTCCCGATGACCATCCCGCGATGGGAAATGGAAATGGCGATCCTCTCGCGGCGCTCACGCAGCAGGAACGAGTAACGCGGGTGCGCGCGGCCGTGCTGAGCCTGCCGGCGGCGTACCGCGAGGTCGTGGTGCTCTGCGATTTGCAGGGGAAGAGTTACGCCGAAGCTGCCGAAGCCTTCGCCTGCGCGATTGGGACGGTCCGCTCGCGGCTGCACCGGGCTCGCGGCCTGCTGCTTCAAAAGCTGCACTCGATGGGCCCTGTTGGTATTGATGAGAAGCCGTGAGCGCGGGTGAATAATTTATGATCAGCATGAACTGCCAACTGTTTGAAATTGTCGCCGGCGATCTTGCCCGAGATCGCTGTGTTGACGCAAGAACGCGAACGCGGGCGCAGGAGCATTTGAAGGTCTGTCCCGCCTGCGCACGCTACTTTGCCGAGCTTGGACGCCTTGCCGGGGCGCTCGATGAGCTCGCAGTGGCCGCGGCAGAGAGGAAAGCGCCCCAGGAGGTGGAGGATTATCTGCTGATTCGTTTCCGGCAGTGGCAGGCCCTCGCGCGACGGCATCAATGGCCCCTCCGTCGTGCGAGGTTTTGGACCGCCGCTGCCGCTGCGGTGGTGGTGCTCGTCGCGGCCGGAGGGTTCTTGCTGAGCACCGGACGGAAAGGCCATCTTGTGAAAAACGCAACCAACCGTTTCACCATCGCGGCCGCACAAACTCAAACGGCCGCAGCGGGCGCAGCGGCCGGCGTGTCGGAACCTCAGGGCTGGCCCGCGGATTTCCTGCCTCTGCCGTACGGCGAGGATACCGGCCCCATGACCGCCGCTCAAGTAGTGACGGTTACGCTCTCGGCCGAAGACCTGCAGGACATCGGCTTGCCGGCTGATGACTTGGGCCGGCGGAGTCAAGTAACCGCGGAGATCGTGATCGGCGAGGATGGAATCGCGCGGGGAATACGGTTCGTCCAATGAACGGCCCCGCAATTTTTTGGTGCGAAGCTGCAAGGCCTCACGACCGGCAACAACTTTTGCAGCAATCGCCGGAATTCGCAGCATTCAAGGCGAGGATTTATCTCGGAGGAGGCCGTATGAGGCGCGCGGTTATTTTGCTAGGTGTGGTTCTTTGCGCGGTAGCGATCATCCCCTCGCCCGGCTTGGCGCAACAGGCGCCGCCCGGCGCGGAAATGGGCCGCGGCTTCTTTCGGTTTATGGGCGCGGGCAGGTTCTGGGCTGCTACTGTGACGGGCGCCCCGATGTCGGCTCAGGCCGTCACCGAAACGACTCGTACGCTGACGAACGGGAACGTAATCGACCGAAAAGAGACGGCGCTGATCTATCGCGACAGCGACGGCCGGCTGCGAATCGATCGCACACTGAGGATGATCGGGCCGCTGATGTCCTCTGGGGCGCCTCCCGAGATTATTACGATCCATGACCCGGTGGCAGGCGTTACCTATATCTTAAACCCGTCAAAGAAAGTCGCTTATGAGATCCCCGTCCGCCCGAGCGGAAACCAGGCATTTCAGCGGTGGCGAAGCCGAGGCCACGCTAATCGTCAGACGAGCACGCAGCCGCTCGGCGTCAAAACCATCAACGGCGTTCAGGCCAAAGGCACGCAGACTACCCGGATCATTGCGGCGGGGCGGATCGGAAACGCGCAGCCGATTACGATTGTGTCGCAGCGATGGTATTCTCCCGATCTGCAGATGGACGTGATGACGACGACCAATGATCCCCGTTTTGGCGTCACAACCTACCAGCTAACTAACATCCAGACCAGCGAGCCCGCCGCCGCGCTGTTTCAGGTGCCCTCCGGCTACACCGTTCACGAGGGCCGGTCCATGCGCCGCAGAAACGCAGGCGCGCCGCAGTGATGCCCCTCACGGCAGCGGGCGGAGGTCAATGTTCTTGAACCGGATGCTGAATCCGTGCTCGCCCATGTGGAGCTGCAAACCAATCGCGCCGTCTGCATACTTGCCACCTTTGTAATCGTAGCTTGCGATCGGGACTCCATTCAGACGGGTGACGATGTGATCGCCTTTCACGTAAACCTCCATCCGATTCCACTGGCCGATCGGCTTGATGGCCTTTTCGCCCGCCTTGGTCGGCAGGGCGACCCAGCCCCTTCCGCCGCTCTCGTAGAGTCCCCCGGTGTGCCGTCTGGGATCGATTTCAGCCTGCATCCCGACGATGTCCGGCCCCCATCTTGGGTTCTCTCCCGTAATCCGCGAATGGAAAAACAGACCGCTGTTGCCGTCCGACTCGCATTCGAATTTGAAGCGCAGATCAAAGTCTCGGTAAGACTTCGTGGTGAGGAGATAGCCATATTTGGCATCGGTGCTTTGCCCCAGAATCGTGCCGTGGTCGGCGACCCACTTCTCGGTTCCGAACGGGCGCCAGCCATTCAGATTGTGGCCGTTAAACAGCGGCGTCCACCGCCCGGCCTTCGGCGGTGCGCCGTAGCCGGTCGCGGTGAAGGCAAGCACTATCACGCTCACCGCTGCCGGCGCCCATCTCCATCTACGTTGCTGTCGCATATTCGTCATCTCCTTGGTATCAATCGTTGGCCAGCAGCACCGCTATTATAGCGCCTGAAATACTGGAAACGCCGAGGGTAGCTTCGCGCGACGAGGATCCTGCGGGTCCGGCTCAAGTTCAGGCGTCTAGCGGCGAACTGCGCTCGCCGATCGCCTGGAAAAAGGACAGACTCGCGGTCAGAAATCGCCGCTCCAGCAGGGGATAGCGCCGGCGAGCAAGCGCGAGAACGTCAGGTGACGCTTTTAGCGCCAGAGGCTCACGAGCCCGCAAATCAGTAAAGCTTGTGGTACGGCGAAGCACTCACCTCGCGCAGCGGCGTATGCTGCCGGACCAGATCGTCTCCCCACGCGTTGAAATAGATCAGCCACGCATCGCGCGGACATTTGTGCAGCGACTCGCCGAGGAGCCCGAGGACGCGAACCAACACGGTCCGGTTAAATGGATTGAACATGAAGATGACCAGCGGCTCAGCCAGTCTCTGAGCTGATATATTATGGAAGGTACCTTCGCCGTTCACGACGCCCAAAGCGCTGCTTGCCGATGCGCCCATTGTAACAACCCGCCGCGCAGGAGTTCAAGCGTTAACCGGATACTTTCTGTAAAGCTTCACACGCGAGAGATTGCTGCTCCGGGCTTGGAGCGCAAGTGCAATGCCCGCGGCCATGACGCCGCGGCCCCGAAACGCCGCATTCACTCGCCGCGATGGGCGGGAATATTTCTCGAAGCCTGCGTTCCTAGCCCGCGAGTTAACCAGAAGAGCTCAATTTCTTCGAGCGTTCTCCCTTTAGTTTCCGGCAGCCGCGACCTGACGAACACGAACCCCGCAGCGCAGATTCCCGCGTAAATCCAAAATGTGCTCGCGGCGCCGAGGCCGCGGTTCAAGAGGGGAAACGTGTAGGTGAGTACAAAAGAAGCCGCCCACAGCGACGTGACTGCGAGCGACATAGCCGTGCCGCGAATGCGGTTCGGAAAAATCTCGGCGATCACCACCCACGTGACGGGCGCGAGCGACATGGCATAGCACGAAATTGCCGCAACGATCAGCACGAGCATCGGAAAGCCGTGGCTTCCCGTCCGGTAGCCCGCGCCCAGCAACAGGTAAATGACGCACAGGCCGGCCGAGCCAAAAAGCATCAGCGTGCGGCGCCCTGCCTTGTCCACAAGCGCCATCGCAACGAAGGTAAACACCAAGTTTGCGGCGCCCGTGATGACGATATTGAAGAGGATATCCGAAACGCGGTACCCTGCCGCCGAAAAAACTGCCGCCGCGTAATTGAAGATCACGTTGATTCCGCACCATTGCTGGAAAACCGCGAGACCTACGCCCAGCAGGAGCGGTGCGATCATCTGCGGCTGGAGGAGGTCCCGCAAACTCGCGCCGCCGCGCCCATCGGCAGAGCTCGAATCAATCTCTGCCAGAGCGATTGCGCTGTACGTCTCTCCGCCTATTTTTTCCAGAATGCGCCGGGCTCTTCCGCTCAGGTGCTTTTTCGCCAACCATCGCGGGCTCTCGGGCACAAAGAGCATTCCCACAAAGAAGAGCAGCGCGGGCGCCGCCGTCACGCCGAACATCCATCGCCATCCAATCTGCCCGTTCCAGGAGTGCAGGATCTCCTGGGCCGTTGCGCCGGGGGCGATGGGCATGGCGATCAGCCAGTTCACCGCCTGCGCCAGCACAATGCCCACCACGATTGCGACCTGGTTCACGGAAACCAGTTTCCCGCGCAGCGGCGCGGGCGCGACTTCGGCAATGTACATGGGAGACAGATTCGAAGCCATGCCGATGGCCATGCCGCCGGTGATCCGCCACGCGACGAACGATCCGAAGACGTGCGCCAGTCCGACGCCAACCGATGAGACGGCGAAGAGAAGAGCCGAGAGAGTGAGCAGCGGCTTGCGTCCGAACCGGTCGCTCAGTGTTCCCGAAATCAGCGCGCCGATTAAGCAACCCACCAGCGCGCAACTCATCGCCCAGCCTTGCAATGAGGCGCTTATCAGGTGGAAGTATTTTTCGTAGAAGGGCGCCGCGCCCCCGATCACCACCCAGTCGTACCCAAAGAGCAATCCGCCCAAGGCTGCGACAGACGAAATCGCCCAGACGTAGGCGGTAGCGCCGGGCTGTAACGTTTCAGTCGCCTCGGCGGGAGAAGGTCGTTTCAATCGAAGTTCACCTGATCGCGATCTGCTAGGATCGACTCTGTTTATTTTCAAGCACTTGGCAGGATATCCGAATTCTAGCTAGCCCTTACTAAACTACTGATTACAAATGACGTTAATCGATTGTCCCCGAAAATCCGTAGGTTCGTTCTTAGGTTCGTTTTCGATTAGCAACTTCTCATGTCCTGTATTTTCAGCAACTTCTCAGGTTCGTTTTGCGAAAAACAATCCATTACTCTTGCTCCGTTTTCGCTAGCCCCCGGAGCTGCGATTTCGGATTCAAGTCTCCGAATTCCGGACGCAGGGACGTAAGGGGCGGGTGCTTGGATCAGGTCATGGCTCATCAGAATCCCGAGTCGAGCGTATCACAACACGCGGAGAATATTGCGACTTCTGAGATCGATGAGACGATTTTTTGCGAGGCTGGCGAAGCATCGTGCGTGGCGTATCGCCGCTCCGAAAATTCCGAACGAGACCCCTCACCCGGCTCGCGGAGTTTATCCCGAGCGCAGCCGAGGGGCTCGCCACCCCCTCCCTTGGGAGTGAGGGTCATTTTCATGCTTTGCGGGTGTCGCAAGGCGACATGACAACTCACTATTTTCTTGAATAACGCGCGCCATTGATTTACTATGACGCGATATATCAGATACTAGGAGGGGCCGTTCACCTGCACCCTCGAGCGGCCTGCAGGTGGACGCCGCCCGACGAAAGCCTCAGCGTCGGCGAAGGGCGGCGGGCGGACCGCAGACGGAAATCGCACGTTTCGCACGGAAGCACGGAGGAGATTCAGATGCGTGTAGAAATGAAGCCGCGGGTGATCTTAGGGGTATTGGCGATTGTATTTTTCGCCGCCGGGGTGCTGACCGCCCAGATTGATACTGGAGCAATCCTCGGGACCGTGAAGGACCAAACCGGAGCCGTAGTTGCCGGAGCGAAGGTCACACTGACGAACCAGGGGACCGGCCTCACGCTGACACAAGCCGCCAACGCATCCGGAATTTACGACTTTACGCCGCTCAAGATCGGCACGTACAGAGTGACGGCCTCCCAGGCCGGGTTCCGAAGTATCAGCCAGTCGGATATCGTGGTGAATGTGAATGCGCAGGTTAAGGTGGACCTCACGCTCACCCCGGGCACGATTACCCAAACCGTGCAGGTCACCGGCACCACACCGATGCTGCAAACGCAGACGGCTACGGTGGGCCAGGTGGTCACTTCGCGTGAGGTCAGCGACCTCCCGCAGAAACAGCACAACTACACCTTTCTCGCGCAGCTTGCCCCGGGCGTAACCACGGTCGCTACCGGCGGGGGCGGGCGCTTCAACGGCACCGGCGGGTTTGTTGCGAACGGCCTCGGGCCCGAGATGAACAACTACATTTTGGACGGCGTCGACAACAACAACGATTCGGTCGACTTCCTGAACGGCACCGCGTACGTCGCCCTTACGCCGCCCGACGCAATTCAGGAAGTGAACGTCCAAACCAGCGACTTCAGCGCCGAGTTCGGCCGCGCGGGCGGCGCCGTGGTGAACGCCACGACCAAGTCGGGCACGAACCAATTCCATGGCGACGCTTGGGAGTATCTCCAAAATGATATGTTCGATGCCAACAGTTGGGGCGCGAACCGAATTAGGCAGCAGAAAGGTGAATGGAGGCAAAACATATTCGGATTTACAGCCGGCGGGCCGGTTGTGATCCCTCACGTTTACAACGGCCATGACAAGACGTTTTTCTTTGGAGATTTTCAGGGGATTCGAATCGCTCAGCAATCGCTGCAGAACCCGACCGTGCCTTCTGCGCCGGAAGTAGCGAGCGGCTACACCAATTATCAGGACTTATTTGGCGTGAATAATACCACGACCGTAAGCGACTTTCTCGGGCGAAGTTTCAATTCCAACACCGTTTTCGATCCAGCAACAACGCGCCCGGTCACCAAAGGCCAGGTCGACCCGGTCACAGGGCTCGTGGCGACCGGTACCGGTTACGCCCGCGATCCGTTTTACCTCGGAACACTCGGAAACCAGACGAACTTTACCACCGCGGCGCAAGAGAAATTGATGAATGTCATCCCGGCAAATCGCCTCGATCCGAACGCCCTGAAAATCCTTCGGCTTCTCCCGGCACAAAATCTGCCGATCGCTCTGAGCTCTCCCGGATCAAACGGCACTTCGGGGAACTACACAGTCCGTCGCGGCCAGCCGGACGACACGAGCCATTTCGACGTTCGCGTGGACCAGGACTTCAGCGCCAAGGACCAGATGTTTGCTCGGGTCAGCTACAACAATAGAAGCGCGTTTATTCCTGGCTCCTTTGTCGGCCTTGCTTCGAATGCCGGTTTTGGCGGTGGAAACTTTACTGACTTTGCGCTGAACGCGATGATCAGCGAGACGCATATCATCAGTCCGACTTTGATCAACGAATTTCGAATTGGATACAGCCGGCTTCACACCGTGTCGAACCCTACGCTGACCACCCAGGCGGGAATTCCGGCTCAATTCGGCATTCAAGGCATTTCCCAGGCCAACAACAACTATGGCTTACCGTCTCTCAACATCAGCGGGTTAACGGGCATTGGAGCGGGCGACTGGGCGAGCCCCGATGTGCGCTTCAGCAACACCTGGCAGCTTGAGGACAACCTGACCAAGGTTTACGGCAAGCACACCTTCAAAGGCGGCTTTGAAGCACAGTTCCTCCGCTTCCCGTGGCTCAACACGACCGCTCCGCGCGGAAACTTTAGCTTTGGAACCTACACGGGCATCCCGAACGGCTGTACGCAAGGAACCGGGCTCAATGGAGTGGCGTGCAAGAACACGTCGACGGGCGGCCCGGGCATCGCAGAGTTTCTCCTCACACCGATTGCCTCGACGGTGCCGGGTGGAATCGACTTCGTCGGCGGGCCAAGCGCCGTCCATGATGCAAACGTCTATTGGATCGACGACGTTCGCCACTACTACGCCGCGTACTTCCAGGACGACTACAAAGTGCTCCAGAAGGTCACTTTGGACCTCGGCCTGCGGTGGGAATTTTTCGGCCAGGTTGACGAAAGGTACGGCAGCGACGCGATCTTTAATCCGGGCACCTATTCGGCTACAAACGACAAACTTCCGCCCCAACAGACGGTGACCAACGCTCAGTACATCATCAACTGCAAAGAGAAGAACGTGCCGCTTTCTCCTTCGTTTACTTCTTTGCTTGCGAAGGATGACATTGCGCTCGTTTACTCCTGCACGCCCGGCCTGATGAACACGCCCCTGACGGATTTCTCTCCGCGCGCGGGTCTCGCCTGGCAGGTTAGGCACAACCTGGTGGTGCGGCTCGGATATGGGATCTTCTTCGGCGGCTTCCAGAGTATCGGCGGAGCGCCCGACCCTGGTTTCAACTACCCAGGCATCGTCAGTTTGAATTCTCCGAGTCACGATGACGCGCATCCCATTGTGTACGCGGACGGGCAGACTGCGACGATCGAGCGCGGCCTCCTCGATATGGAGCCGACCCCCAATGCTCCAGGGTTTAGCGCCCAAGGCCTGAGTTTGATCGGGTTCCAGCCGAACTGGAAGACGGGATACACGCAGGAATGGAACACAACCCTTCAATATGAACCTACCCCGACTCAAACCATTACTTTTGCATATGTCGCCAACACGTCTCGCCACCTTCTGAACGGGATCAAGCGAAACCAGCCGGACGTTTTGCTGCAGAAACCTTTGCCCCACGGCTACAACGGAGCGAGCTACGATCCTTTCCCGGATTTCAGCAACAATGAGGACTTCATCGCTCCCGATGGCGACGCTCTCTACTACAGCTTCCAGGGCACGTATGAAAGAAGATCCAGCCGGGGTTACGACGCGTTAGTTGACTACACGTACTCGCGCTGCATGAACGATGTCCGCAACATTCTCAACAGCTTCGGCGAGACCTTCTTCCCTCTGTTGGGCGGGGGCACCGTGCCGGGATACTCACTGAAAGAGGGCTATCATTTCTGCGGCTCAGACGTGCCGAACCTCTTTCACGCGAGTGGCATCTTGCCGCTCCCCTTTGGCAGAGGCCGCGCGTTCGGCAAGAACATGTCCAGAATCGAGGACGCGGTGGCTGGAGGCTGGCAGGCGCAAGGCGTCTGGACGGTGGAAAGCGGCTTTCCGTTCTATATTGGCTGCTCCACTGTTCCGATCTCGAATCCGTCCAGCCAGACGTGCAATCCCGACCTGACCGGGGCGCCTCTTTACCTCCATAGCGGCCCGGATGGCGGGATCAACGAATTCCTGAACCCGTACGCCTTCGCCGATCCGCCTTCGTGCATTCCACCGGCGGGTTCGACCGACGGCATCGGCTGCACGAACGGCTTTGCGGTGCTGGGCGGGCGAACTTACCAGGCGCATGGGCCCACGTTCGACAACGGTCTCGATTTCTCCATGTTCAAGAGTTTCAAACTCACCGAGACCAAGTCCCTGGAGTTCCAGGCGGAGTTCTACAACATCACCAACCATCCGAGCTTTGGCACGCCCGGGAATGTAAACAGCTACTTGAGCGCGGAACAAAACGCGGCCGCGGGAAAGCCGTTCAACTACGCCAACATCACGGGGACCGCGTCCCTGTACACTCCGCGCACCATCGAGTTCGCGCTGAAGTTGTATTGGTGAGGTCCGAAAGGCCCGGAGAGCCGTAAGAGAGTAGCCCCGGGCGTAAGCCCGGGGTAACGGTCGCCGTCAAACCCTCTGCCCCGCACGTCTCGCCCGGCGTAAGCC
>JBOGKE010000118.1:0-16902 GCA_050745265.1 Terriglobia bacterium | reverse complement strand
CCTCGATGTGTACTGGCTCATTCAATTTCAGCCGCATAAGTCCTCGCTTTCACTTCTCCGCCCGTCACACCATTAATACGTTTCGAAATCTCCGGAAGTTTCCAAAATATCGCCTCCCGGTCACATTTTTTACTCCGCGTCCAAACGCCCGATCGAAATCGGAATGACACCGTGCCGCACCTTTTCCAGGTATCAGGTTAGACGACCGTTGGGAATAAAGTGTCACCGCCGGATGGCGGGTTCGGGAAGCAGGAGAGACGAACAGCGGAATCAGCTTTTGGAGTCCGACGCGAGTTCCGCGCTCTGCGGCTCCTCTTGAGTCGCGGTGGCGGCGCGTTTGGGCGCGACGGGGGGCTCGGGCGCGAGAGCTATGGGCTCGGGTGCGCTCGCGAGGTGGCGCGAGATGCCCGCTTTCAGCTCCTCGAAGATCGACCCGACATCCTGGTTCGCGTCGACGACCTGGAAATCGAATTCCTGCGCCAGGCGGTCGAAGTGGCCCAGCAGCTCGCTCTGATACTTGCGGAAGCTCTCGTACATATCCTCGCTCGGATGCAGGTCCATCCCCGCCTCCCAGTAATCAAAGCCGCGTGAGAAGACGACGCGCGGGATCAGGTCGTCGACGCCGATGCGCAGATAAAAGACCGCATCCGGCTTTACGGCAAAGCCGTAAAGATTGCGCAGCCACGCGGGATCGAGGCCGCGCGCCAGCGCCCGCGCCATCAGCGAGAAAATATAGCGGTCGGTGAGCACCACAAAGCCGGCCTGCAGAGCCGGGATGATCTGCTGGATCAGGCGGTCAGCGAAGTCTGTCGCATAGAAAAGCGAGAGCGTCACCCGTCCGAGCGTATGACCCTCTTTCGCCTTCTTGATGCCCTTGCCCGCCAGCACCGAGCGGCGGATGCCCGTGTCGACCACCGCGTGGCCCTGACGTTCGAGCCACGGCTTGAGCAGATTCATCTGGGTGGACCGCCCCACGCCGTCGGTGCCTTCGATGACGATCAGTTTGCCGGTCAATTCGGCCAGGTTGATGCCTGGAACCAGCACGCCGTACGTTTCTCTCACGGCGCCACCCTCAGTCGCTTGGCCTGTTGGAGTCGGGCTCTGACGAGCTGCCGCATGTGCGCTTGCTGCGCTTCGATAGGCAGCGTCGCATCGAGCGCGGCCAGGTCAAATTCTCCGAGCATCTTCTCGTACTCCTCGGCGATCCGCCCCTGAAACAACGTGAAGCTCTCATCCGGATCGGTGGAAAGATCGAGGTCCATTCCGGCTTCGTAATACTTGAAGCCGTTGCGGCCCGTGTGCAGCCGCTTGATCGAGACCTCAAGCGGAACACGGAAGTAAAACGCCACGGTGGGCTTGACGGCAAACGAATAGAGCTCGCGCACCCACCGCGGATCCATGCCGCGCACCACGTCGCGGGCAAAGGCGGTGTAGATATAGCGGTCGCAAAGCACCACGGCGCCCGCTTTCAGCAGCGGGATGATGTTGTGCTCCATGCGGTCCGCAAAATCGGTGGCGTGAATCAAGCTGAAGGTCGAAGGCGAAAGCATTTCCTTGCGCTTGCCGCGTCGCGTCACGTCACGCACCAGCGGCGATGAATTCCACTCGCTGAATACGACGCCGTAACCCTCCTCCTGCAGCCACTGGTAGAGGAGGTTCAGTTGTGTGGACTTCCCGGAGCCGTCAATGCCCTCAACGACGAAGAGCTTTCCCGGGAAGCGATGTTCCCCGTATCGCTTCATGCGTGCGCTCCACAGCTTGTACCGCGTTTGGCTCCACTTTACCACTTCCGGCGACCACCATAAAGGCGGCGCCTCAGCGACTCGGGGGCGGTCGAGCACATTCCGCGCCCGCCGGTTAGCGCCCTGTCTCCGGCTCTCCGGCTCCTACTCAAACGCCATGGACGGCGGTATGATGGTGGGCACTGCGTGCACAGGCGCCGGACGGCTCCGGCGGCCGCGATCCAACCGCTCACAGTTCCTGAAACTCTATGGCTGCTGCCCAAGGAGGCTGCGATGCCACTCAAAAAAATCCATCGATTCTTTTTCGGAAAGATTCCGAACGTTTCCCTGGAAGAGGCCATGAAGGTCTTCAAACGCGACCATTTCAAGTGCCAGTACTGCGGCTTGGATGGGCTGGCCAGTTTCGAAAATTGGATGGTGATGACAGTCGATCACATTCACGCGTATGCCAAGGGTGGTTCGCCCGCCGCTGAAAACCAGGTGACCGCTTGCCAGCCCTGCAACACGATTAAGGGCACGCGAGATTTTACCAGTCTCGGCGAGGCCAAGAAATACGTGCAGGCGAAACGCGCTGAATGGCACGAGGTGTACCGCGAGCAGGCGCATCCCGCGGGCCACCCGGCCGGGCATGTTAAGGCGCGCGCTCAGGGCGCCTGAGCGCGATTCCTATTCGCCGGGTTCGGGCTGGCGGTAGGGGAGCGATGCGACGGGCTCGCGCGGATGCGCTGGCTCCGCCGCCTCCTCGCTCGCAGGGGCGGGAGCCTTCCGCCAGCCGGCGCTGTCGGGCCCGCGCAACACGACGTAGCGCGCGATGACGTAGCCGAGCACCGTGGCGGCGAACACGTCGGAGGGAAAGTGTGAAAGCAGCGTGATCCGTGAGAATCCGATGAGCGCCGCCGCGCCGTAGGCGGTCCACGGCGCCCACCGGCTTCGGCGGTACCGAATCGCGAAAACTGTCGCGATGGATATGGCCGCGATCATGTGACCCGACGGAAAACTCCCCGGACCGGCGTACCAACTGCCAGGGTCGCGAAACCATGAAGCGAGGAAATGCCCGTAGTCGTGGAAGTCCTGTGGGCGCACGCGCCGGTCAATGCCCTTGAAAATCTGCGTCAGGATTTCGCTGTCGATGACGGCTTCGGCGGCGTACAAAAATGTGTGCGTGAGATACCGGTCCGAGCGCAGCAGCCCCGCGAGTAGCGCGACGATCATCACCGCCCACATCGCCACGGTCGCGTGATGGCCGCTGACAACCAGGTTGAACTCGTGGAAGCGCTGCGCATGCCGGAAATAGCGCGGGTCGAACGGGTCGATGGAGAAGAAGAGACACGTGACCGCCACAAAGAGGAGCGTAGGTCGCCACTGCTCACCCTGGAGGAGCATCTTCGGGAATGTCCAGATCCGGACCTGGTCATTCAAAATATTGTGAATCAAAGTCTGCAGCGAAACCGGGCGTGCGCTGATGACTTGTTCGTTGTCCAATAACGCTCCTTCCTCTCCGGCCCATCCACGCGGGCGCGCCCTTTCGTGCTGATTCTAGCAGACTGCTGAAGAACCCGGAATCTGTCATTCGGAGGACTCATGTCGCTTCGCGACACCCGCAAAGAAACCACAAGCCGGAGCCTGTCATTCCCGCGAAAGCGGGAATCCAGTTCTTCGTGATGGACCCCCGCTTTCGCGGGGGTGACAACGCCCGGATTTTCAGGGCATCCGAATGCGGTCCCGTTCGCTCCGCTCAGGGCAGGCTCTGAGCGGAGCGAACGAAGAATCTCCGTGATTGTTTGATTCTTTGGATGCTTCGCTCTGCTCAGAATGACAGCTCGAACGGTTCTTTTCAGCAACTTCTTGGCTAGGTGACTTTTCCAGGCCATAACAACATACGGCGCCTTGCGGCCGAGCCTCGCGCCCGATTGCCCCGGCAGATTCCCGCTATGATAGAACTTATGAACCCGCACGCAAGCGGAAAGTTTCGGGACATTCGATTATTGATCTTCGACCTGGACGGCACGCTGATTGACAGCGAGGCGGACCTCGCGCTGAGCGTCAATGCCATGCTCGCGCGCATCGGCCGCGAGCCGCTGCAGCGGCCGGTGATCGCATCCTACGTCGGCCAAGGGGTGACGGTGCTGGTGAAACGCGCGCTCGGGGCCGCCGAAGCCCCGCTTGAAGAAGCCGTCGCTTTCTTCCTGGATTACTACCGCGAGCATATGCTGGACCATACCGCGCTCTACCCCGGCGTCCGCGAGGCGCTGGAGGAGTTGATCCCGCGCAAACTCGTCGTACTAACCAACAAGCCCGTGAATTTCAGCCGGCAGATCCTGGCGGGTCTCGGCGTGGACCGCTTTTTTTCGCTGGTTTATGGCGGCAACAGCTTCGAGCAGAAGAAGCCGCACCCGGCCGGAATACTCCGCTCGATGGAGGAATGTCGCTCCCGGGCCACAGAGACTCTGATGGTAGGAGACTCGGAAACGGATGTCTTGACGGGGCGAAATGCCGGGGCGTGGACGTGCGGCGTCACTTACGGGATCGGATCGCAGACGCTGGCGCGCGCCGAGCCCGACTTCTTTGTCGATGACCTGCGGGAGCTTCCCCGGTTTCTGGCAGCTTGCGAACAAGCCGCGACGGCAGGCGCAATCCGTGACATCGAATTATCCTCGCCGAGTCGGGAAAACTCCCGGGGATCATAGATCGCCGCTACAGCGCCGTGCATCGTATTCGTTCACGGCTCTCAACGAATCATCCGGCCTTCCGCTCAGTGGATTCCCCGCACCAGAAAGATAGGCACTTCCGCCGCGTGACGCACCTTGGTGATCGTGGCGCCGTAAATCACGTCGCGCAGCAGGCGGTGACCGTGAGACGCCATCGCGATCAGATCGCAGCGCTCCTGCCGCGCCGCGCCGAGGATTTCATCCGCCGGCTTTCCGGCCGCGTGGCGCGCGCTCACGCTGAATCCGCTGTCTCGCAGCTCATTCTCTACGGTTCGAAGATAGGCGCGGTCCTCCTGCATCTCGTCCGAATCGGTCAGGTTCAGATCGCGCTGCCACTGGGCCTTCCAGCCCGTCGAGACGTGCAGCAGCAGAATTTCCGACTGCATCAGCCGCGCGAGATCTTTGACATATCCGAGCAGCAAAGCGTCCGCCCGGCTGTGATCGAGAGCCACCAGAATTTTCTTGAACATGGGAGACACCGCCCGTCCTTCCCGCTGCGGCGCGGGCCTGGTTGAATTCACCACGCCTGGAAAATCGTAACCAGCAGGTACGCGTTCAACGCCGCGATCGCGATCGCAACGAACCAGGCGAGAATCTTGACCGTCGTCGAGTTGGCGAACTCGCCCATTTTTTCGCGGCTGTTGGTAAGACGAACCAGCGGAAACACCGCGAACGAAAGCTGTAAGCTCAGGACCACCTGGCTGAGAATCAGTAATTGCGCTGTCCCCGCGTTCCCATAGAAGGCCACCACAATGATGGCCGGCACGATGGCGAGCAATCGCGTAAGCAGGCGGCGCAGCCAGGGCGCGAGCCGGATGTCGAGAAAACCCTCCATCACCACTTGCCCGGCCAGCGTGCCCGTAAGCGTTGAATTCTGGCCCGAGCACAAGAGCGCCAGCGCGAACAAGAGGCTTGCGGCGGGAATTCCGAGCAAGGGAGACAGCGTGTGGTAAGCATCCTGAATCTCCGCCACGTGGTGCAGCCCGTGCCGGTAGAAAGCAGCGGCCGCCATGATCAGGATCGCCGCGTTAATCAGAAAAGCGAAATTCAGCGCGCCGAAGATGTCGATAAAGTTATAGCGAATCGCCGTGCGCACGCCCTCCGGCGTTCGCTCGATGGCGCGCGTTTGCACCAGCGACGAGTGAAGGTACAGGTTGTGCGGCATCACGGTCGCGCCCAGAATACTGATCGCAATGTAGAGCATTCCGGGGTTGGTGAGTATTTGTGCGGAAGGCAAGAGGCCGCCCGCAACGCCGCCGATCTCGGGCTTGACCACCAGGATTTCGATCAGGTAACACGCGCCGATCGTGCCGATCAGCGTAACCACGACCACTTCGAGGTAGCGAAAGCCCCGGTGCTGCAGATAGAGAATAGCGAGCACATCGAGCGCCGTCAGGCAGACGCCGACAAGCAGTGGAATGTGGAAGAGCAGGTTCAGCGCGATCGCCGAGCCAATCACTTCCGCGAGGTCGCAAGCCGCGATCGCAATCTCCGCCAGCACCCAAAGCGTAACCCCCGTCGGCCGCGAGTACCGTTCGCGGCAGGCCTGCGCGAGGTCCTGCTGGGCCACGATGCCGAGGCGGGCCGCCAGCGTCTGCAGCAGCACGGCAACGAAGTTCGACGCCAGCAGCACGAAAAGCAGACGGTAGGCGAACGCGGAGCCGCCGGCGATGTCGGTCGCCCAATTGCCGGGGTCCATGTAGCCGACCGCCACCAGAAATCCCGGCCCGGAGAACGCCAGCAGCTTTCGCCAGAAGCCCGCCTGCGCAGGCACCGCGACGGACCGATGCACTTCCGGCAACGACGGAGCGCTCATGTTTGGCCCTGCGCCGAAGGCTGCGAAATCATCGACGATACCCGAACCGCCCCGGCACAACGTACATCATGCCACGGATTCAACTCGCGGCCTTTCCCATTGCCCTATTTCTTGACATGCCCGAAGGCCGCGGCTAACATCGGCGTGAAATGGACGCGTCCTCTCTCAAGAAGATCATCGTCGGCGTCACCGGCGCGAGCGGTGCCGTCTTTGCCCGGCGCTTGCTTCAGATGCTCGAGAGCGACTCGCGCGTGGATCAAGTTCATCTTGTGATTTCCGGAAGCGGGCTTAAGGTGCTCAGAGAGGAGTTGGGAGTTTCGGCGGCGAAGACGGCGGAAATTGCCGCGGAGCTCGCCGGCGCTCCAACTCGGAAAACGGCTTACCTGCTGGACTCCGACATTGGCGCCTCGATCGCCAGCGGCTCGTATGCGGCGGACTCGATGGTGGTGATTCCTTGCAGCACGGGCTGCCTGGCGCAGGTGGCGCACGGAATCTCCTCGACCCTAATCGAGCGCGCCGCGGACGTTTGCCTCAAAGAGAAGCGCAAGCTCGTTCTGGCGGTGCGGGACACGCCCCTCAGCCGTATTCATCTGCGGAACATGCTCGCCGCCGAAGAAGCCGGCGCCGACATCTTTCCGATCATTCCTTCGTTCTACCATCGCCCCAAAACAATCGACGACCTCGTGATGCAGTTCTGCTGCCGAGTGCTCGCCCACCTCGGCCTGCCGCAGTCCGAGCAGTTTCAGTGGCACGGTGAGACGAAATCGCCGGCCGCAGGAATGTAAGCTTTCAGACCCGCGGAGGCCACAATAGCCACTTGCGCTTTGTTCAAATCTGAGGTTTGATTTGCTGTTGGCGTAGCGCGCAAGCGACGAGTATAGGGAGGCTTCGATGAGCGAAGAACTGAACCGGCGGGAATTTGTGAAGCGCGCGGCAGGCGCTGTGGGCGCGGGAGTGGCGCTCGCGACCGCGTCGAGACCCATCCTCGGCGCAAACGATCGCGTGATCGTTGGCGGAATCGGAACGGGCCGCCAGGGGAGTTATGACCTGCAGGATTTCGCGCGCCAGCCGGACGTCGAGATTGCTGCGCTCTGCGACGTCTATCAGCCAAATCTCGACAGGTGGGCAAGGATCTCTCCTCCGCGGCAAGCGGCACAACCGCAAACCTACCACGACTTTCGCCAGGTCCTCAACCGCAAAGACATCGACGTGATTGTTGTCGGCACGCCCGACCACTGGCATCCGCTGGTGATGGTGGCAGCGTGCAAAGCCGGCAAAGACGTTTATGTGGAGAAGCCCATCTCGCACACCGTCGACGAAGGCAAGCTGATGGTGGAGGCGGCGCGCAAATACAATCGCGTGGTGCAGGTGGGCACGCAACAGCGCTCGGGAAAACATTTCCAGGAAGCGGTGCGGCTGGTGCAGGCGGGAATCATCGGGAAAGTGAGCTTCGTGCGAACGTGGAATTACGGCAACCAGTATCCTGAGGGCATTGGGAATCCGCCCGATTCCGACCCGCCGGCGGGGCTCGACTGGAACTTCTGGCTCGGCCCCGCGCCGAAGGTGCAATACAACTACAACCGCTTTGGCGTGGGCCCAGATCGCTGGTCCACGTTCCGCTACTTCTGGGACTATGCGGGCGGGATGATGACCGACTGGGGCGTGCACCTGATGGATATTGTGCAGTGGGCGATGCAGGTTGACGGTCCCGAAGCGATTGTGGCGGCGGGAGGCAAGTTCTACGTTCAGGACAACGCTGAAACGCCCGACACGCTTCAGGTCACCTATCAGTATCCCAAGTTCGTGGCGGTTTACGAAGATCGCTGGGATAACGGGAATTCGATGTACGGCAAAGGCTACGGAATCGAGTTTCACGGAACCGACGCCACGCTTTTCGTCGACCGCAGCGGATTCAAGGTGTATCCCGAAAAGACGCCGCGCGGCGCGTTTCGCGGCGGAGCGGTGGCGCGGCCCGGAGTCGACCGCGCCCCCGAGATCGAGATGTCCAGCGTGAACGACGCTCATTTCGATCACGTGCGCAATTTCCTCGATTGCGTGAAATCGCGCCAGCGCCCGATCAGCGACATCGAGATCGGGCATCGCTCGACTAGCGTCTGCCTGCTCGGGAACGTCGCCTACCGCAGCCGGCAGCGAATCGCGTGGGACGTCGCCAATCAGCAACTCAAACAAGGCGACTCCGAGGCGCACCGCCTGCTCGCGCGCGACTACCGCGCCCCCTGGCGGCTCACGGCCTGATTCAAACCAGAAACCAGAAATCAGGAAGCGCTTTCCGAGAGCCGGGCAGTCCTGCGTGAGTGCCACTCGGCACGGTTTTGGTGCTTTTGGCACGCTCCTTGACTTGGCGAGCTGGCTCGGCTACGATTGAGCACATCTTTCGTCAACCCAGGATACAAGATAGCCAGGAGGACTGACATGGAGCGGAAAGTCTTACTCTTTGTACTGGCCGGCGCCCTTTCGTTCTGCTCGCTTGCCCGAGGCGACTTCAAGTACGTCCAGACGAGCCAGATTACGGGCGGCGCGCTAGGCGGCATGATGAAGGGCCTGGGAGTTTTCAGCAAATCCGCGCGGCAGGCGACCCACCCCAGCGAGAGCACGACCTACGTGAAGGGGAATAATCTTCGCACCGAGAACGCGGACGGCACGTACCAGATCATCGATCTGAATGGCCGGCGATTTATCACCGTGAACCCCGCCAAGCAGACCTACAGCGTTATGACGTTCGAGCAGATGCGCGAGTTTATGCAGGAGATGCAGCAGCGCATGAGCGAGGGAATGAAGAAACAGAACCAGCAGCAGAACACGAACGTTACCGTGACGCCGAAGATCTCGGTTAGCGCCACCGGCAAAACTCAAAACTTTCTGGGACAAGATGCGCAGGAGATGATTGTGGACTTCGACCTGGCGATGCAGGGCACCGATGCGCAGAACCAGCCTCAATCAGGGACGCTCCGCACTGAAATCGATTCCTGGGTCGCGCCCTCAGTGATCGGCTATCACGAGGTGAGCGACTTTTACAAGAAAATGGCCGCAGAAATCGGATGGGCTCCGGGCTCGCTTGGGATGGATCCTCGCATGAAGCAATCGATGTCTGACCTCTATAAAAGCGGCAAGATGCCCGTCGGCCTCCCAATGATGATGTCGATCAGCATGTTGGGCGCGCCGCAGTCCGGAAATCAGTCTTCCACACAGCAACAACAGCAACAGCAGCAGAGGCAATCGTCGGAGTCCGCGGGCGACGTGGCTTCGCCGAGCGGGATGGCCGTCAAGGCACTCGGAGGGATGTTCGGGCGCCACCGCAAGAAGCAGCAGGAAGAAGAGCAGCAGCAGAACCCCTCGCAGCCGCAGACCACGACGCCAAGCAATTCGCTCCTGACGATCACCTCGCGGGTGACGTCGTTCTCGACGGACTCGGTGGACGCTTCGCTGTTCCAGCTTCCGTCGGGATACACACAGGCTGAATCCGATATGCAGCGCTCGCTCGAGCGCAAGGCGCGGTAGGTGAGTGGTAGCGCGGAGTTGTTCTTCAACTCCGCGGCTTTTGCGTTGCCGGAAGACAAGCCGCGGACCTGAAAAGCGCAGGTCCGCGCTACCACCTCGGCCGTCACTGTCGATCACACGCGCAGCTTGCGAAGGTACGGAACGCTGGCCTTCATCATGGGCAGGCTCATTTCGACGTAATAGTTTTTGACTCCGCCGATTTTCGCCGCCGCAAATATCTCCCTCCAATTGAGAGTGCCTTGACCGATCGGAGTGATTTGCCGGGTTTTTGACGACCAGCCCTGAACGTGCATGGAGATGAAGCGGCCAGGATATCGGCGAAAGTACGTGACGGGATCGTAGCCCTGGCTGACCTCTGAAACCTGGAACTGGAATTTGACGAGGCGCGGATCGAGAAATTTGAACAGCAGGTCGTAAACTCGCTGCCCGTCTGCTGTCATCGAAGTCGTCCAATCCTCGTTGTGCAGCCCCTGTTGAATGCCGGCGCGGGCGGCGTTTTCCGCGATGCGGTTGTATTCGTCCGCGGCGCGCTTGACGTCGTCGACCGTAGGAGGGCGCGGCCCCTCCAGGCTGGGAACCATCATCTGCGTGAGGCCAACCTCTTTCGCCCACGCGATACTGCGCTCCTGGTCTTTTCGCAGTTCGTCAATGCCGAAATGAGAACTGATGCAGGTCACGCCCGCGTCGCGCAAGATTCGCTTGAATTGGACGCCGCTGTACTTGCCAACGCCGGCAAATCCCATGCGAGCGTAGCCGATGGGCGAGCACAGCTCGATCGACTGGAAGCCCGCGTTGGCAAGCGTCTTAATAGTGCCGGGAAAGTCCTTGGCGATCATGGCGCGGACGGGCCACGTCTGGCAGCCGATCGGCAGACCCAGCGGATTGGCGCCGACATCGCGCGCCCCGCCGCCCAACAGCGCGGCCGCGGCAGCGCTTCCCGCCCCATACTTCAGGAACCCTCTTCTCGAAAGCATCAGCATAATTCCTCCTCGACCGGCGAGCGCCACGAAGTAGCAGGGGCATCCCGCCCATGCCACGGGCGGGACGCCCGTGCTAGGATCCTCGCTGTAGCGCCGGTTTACGTCATCTCCCACGGCGAGCGGCGCGGGGGATTGAGTTGCGCGTTCGCGTCGGCGAGCGCGACCGGCTTGCCTTCCGCAAGGCTGGTGATGCTCTTGTTCTCGGCGTCCCATTCGAGCTTCGTCCCGGTGCGCACGGCGATGCAGCCGAGCAGCAGCGCCTCCACCACCTGCTGTTCAAACTCGTAGTTCGCACCCGGCGGAGGGCCGCCACGTCCGGCCCGGATGGCATTGAGCCACTCGCGGTAGGCGCCGGGTGATTTGGGCAGGTTGTCGGGCGGCGGGGTGAACGCCTCGGCGCGGCTCGCCGGAATCAGGCGCGGGTGCTGGCCTTCAAAGCCGCAAAGGATTTTGCCCTCTTCGCCGACGAACAGCATCCCTTCGCCATCTTCAGGATCGCTCATCAGCTCGCCCGGCGCGAGCTCGGGGGGGCGCGGCGGGCGCAGGTGCGCATCGTACCAGTTGATCGCCACCGGAGCGCGTCCCGAACGCGCCGGAAATTCCCAGCGCACCAGCTCGCCTACGGGAAACGACTCCGGAAAAAGCGGCGTCGAGCTTCCCTCGACGTGCGTGGGCGCGGTGAGCTCGAGCACACGAAAGAGCGTATCGAAGCTGTAATTCCCCATGTCGCCGATCGCGCCCTCGCCGAAGTCGTTCCAGCCGCGCCACACGAAGGGCAGGTAAACGTGATTAAAAGGCCGCTCGGGAGCGGGCCCTAGCCAGAGGTCCCAATCGAAGCCGTCGGGCACCGGCTGGGCTTCGGCGGGACGGTCGAGTCCCTGCGGCCAGTAAGGGCGCTGCGACCAGTTGTGCACCTCGCGCACCTGGCCGATCACGCCCGCCGCCACCCATTCCCTCAGCAGGCGCGTGGCGTGGGAAGCTTCGTCCATCACGGCTACTTGCGTCGCGAGTCCCGTCTCGCGCGCCGCCTTCGCCATCCATCCGCACTCGGCAATGGTATGCGCCATCGCCTTCTGCGAGAAGACGTGCTTGCGGTGACGCAAGGCGTAAACGGAAATAAAGGCGTGCCAGTGATCCGGCGTGCATACGACGACGGCGTCGAGATCGCGCTCCTTCGCAATCATGTCGCGGAAATCATTGTAGGCCGAACAGGCGCGGTACCCCGGCTGCCGGCGAACTTTGCTGTAGTAGGCATCGACGAGCCGTGCCGCGGGCGCGCGTCCGCAGGTGGGCCCTTTCCAGTCGGCGCCCCAGCCCGGCTCGCTCAACAGACGGCGTTCCTTGCCCAGAATCTCGCCTTTGCCCCACTCGGAGTAATCGCTGGTTTCGCGGTTGACGTCGCATACCGCGACGACCTGCACGTCGGGAAACTTGAGGAAATCCATCATCACGCGCGTGCCCTGCGCGCCCACGCCGACGCAGCCGAGCGCGATCCGATCGCTCGGCGGCGCCGCTCTTTCTGCGGGCAGCGGGCGTTCCGCGGCGGCCGAGCCCGGCAGTCCAAGCGCCGCAGCGAGCGCCGCGCCGTCCTCCAGAAATTCGCGCCGCGTCAGCAGCGGTCGTTGGTTCTTATCGTTTGGCATGAGGTCCTCGCCCTAGCGCCGCCAATGTGGCGCGCCCGCCGGAGCGCGCGACTCCGAGGACAACACCATATCACAACTCGGGCGCGTCTCATCAGTTTGTGGCAATTCGATCGGGGGCCTTTTCCCGCCGCCCGCGGCGTGATCCTCCTTCGGGAAGCGTTGAGCGCCATGAGCAGGGCATCTCATCTGTCTCGAAATTCTCATTCGAGCCGGTTCACGGGACCGCGCCGACCTCGCTCGCCGCGGCCCGGGTTTCTAATGGTGTTGATTCTACAGGCTTGCTAGTGTCCCGAATCAAAAGTTCGTTTAATAAGTCGATCTTGGCTTCCTGGCGCTGCCACAGCCCCGAAGGGGCGCAACAGCACAGCCAAGGGCGCCAGCCCTGGGTCAAAAGTCTCTCACCCCGCCTTCGGCGCCCCTCTCCCGCACGCGCGGTAGAGGGGTTGGGGGAGAGGGCGCGGTCTCCAATACCCAGAGCTGTCGCCTTGGGCTTAGCTAGATCGCTCCTTCGGAGCTCAATTCATAAGCGAACTTCTGACTCAGGACACTAGGCTTGGTTCCGTCAATTTTGTTTCGGCGGCGCTCCTCTCCGCCGGATTCGGTTATCGAACGCTCGCTGAGCGTAACAGACGGCGCTGAGAAGTTGGAGACAGCCGGGATAAACGAGACAACACGTCGTACGGCCGCTCGCGCGAGCCGCGCACCAGAAAAATCCAGCTCCGCGCTACCGCTGCCCCGCTACAATGGAAATACTTCGAATACGGTGAGGTCGCCCATGAAGCTGAAAGACAAAGCCGGCGTCTGGCTGGGGATCGCGTCGCTGATTCTTGCCGCAGGGCTGACGGCGCACGAGGTTCGGGCGAACCCGCAGCGTCAAGGCGCGGCGGCCCTTCAGCCGTTTGCCGACCAGGTGCGGGAGATCGAGCGAGCCCTGGATTTCTTCGGCCAGCCCCTCGCGGCCAAGGACCGGCGGGCGATTAACGCCGCGTTCGCCGCCGCCGATCCCGCAACCGCCGTGGCGCGCGCAGAGTCGGTTCTCGACCGGTACACCCTGGTCGAGGTCACGATCAATCCCGAGAGCCGGGTGGACGTGAAGCGCGGGGAAGCGCGCGCGGATTTGGTTCAACACGGAACGCGGCTCTTCCTGATTAAGATCGTGAATCAGGCCGGTGTCACGGCGCCGCTGCGCGTTGAGAGTCCGAACAGCGGGCGCGTTTATGTCCCGTCCACCGGCAATCCCTCGCCGGCGCAGCAGATGACGCCGGAAGAAGTTCGCGAGCGCTGGGCCGAAATTTCGCTGCTCTCGAAAACGCTCTCGCCTCCGGCGGGCGGCAAACCTTCTCCGCCCGAGAGGCTTTCGGGATTCGCGCTCGAATACCGGATTCTGATGATCTACAGCCGCGACGCGGGGGAGCGTTCCGCCAAGCTCGCGTTCGATGTCGGGCAGGGAACGCAAGACATCGGGTTCCTGAACGAATTAACGATTCTCTTCAAGATCGCCGCGGCTCGTCCCATCACGCTGCGCGTCCTCGACGCCGACGGCAAGCGCACCATGGCGTCGTTCATCTTCAAAGACTCTGAAGGCCGAATTTATCCGAATCCCGCCAAGCGCCTGGCGCCGGACTTTTATTTTCAGCCGCAAGTCTATCGCTACGACGGCGAACACATCACGCTTCCCGCCGGCTCTTACACTGCGACGTTTACCGGCGGTCCCGAGTACGTCACCGAGACCCGGCAATTCAGCGTTACCGCTGCTGGTCCGCGCGAGGTAACGTTCCATCTCCAGCGCTGGATCGATCCTGCCAGGTACGGCTGGTACTCCGGCGATCATCACATTCACGCCGCCGGCTGCTCGCATTACGAGAGTCCCAGCCAGGGCGTCGGCCCCGCGGACATGGACCGGCAGGTGGAGGGCGAGCATTTGAACGTCGGCTGCGTGCTCACCTGGGGGCCGTGCTACTACTACCAGAAGCGATATTTTACCGGGCATGACAGCCGCCTCTCGAAAAAAGATCAGTTGCTGCACTATGACCTTGAGGTTTCCGGCTTCCCATCGAGCCATTGCGGCCACCTCGTTCTGCTCGGGCTTAAAGAGCAGGACTACCCTGGAACAAAACGCATCGAGGACTGGCCGACGTGGGACCTGCCGATCCTGCGCTGGGCAAAATCGCAAGGCGCTACGGTTGGATTTGCGCACTCCGGATGGGGCCTCGAGGTCAGCGGGACGAGCCTGCCGAATTATGAAGTGCCGGGTTATGACGGAATCGGCGCCAACGAGTACATCGTCGATGCGACGTATCCCAATACGGTGGACTTTATTTCCGCCGGCGACACGCCCTACGCGTGGGAGCTCAACATGTGGTATCAGACGCTTAACGTCGGGTTTCGCCCGCGGATCTCGGGCGAAACCGATTTTCCATGCATCTACGACAGCCGCGTGGGAGAAGGGCGGACGTACGCCAAGGTGAATGGTCCGCTGACGTACAGCAATTGGCTGGATTCGATCCGGCGCGGCGAAAGCTACGTTTCCGACGGCAGAAGTCATTTGATGGATTTCAAGATGAATGGCCTGGAGGTCGGAACCGGCGGAAGCGAAGTTCGGCTACGCTCGCCGGGAATCGTGCACGCCACAGTGATGGCGGCGGCCTACCTCGACCCGCAGCCGGATACCGATCTCGACCGGCGCCCTTACGATCAGAAGCCCTATTGGAATATCGAGCGGGCGCGAATCGGAACCGCGCGCAAGGTGTTGGTGGAATTGGTGGTGAACGGCGAGCCGGTGGCGCACCGGAAGATCGTGGCGGATGGGCGAGTGCAGCAACTGCGCTTCGACGTTCCGATTCGCCGCAGCGGCTGGATGGCGGTGCGCATTCTCCCCTCCTCCCACACGAATCCGATCTTTGCGGTGGTCGGAGGAAAGCCGATGCGTCCGTCATGCCGCAGCGCCGACTGGTGCCTGGCAGGCGTCAACCAGTGCTGGACGCAAAAATCTCCCTTGATCTCCGCCCGCGAGCTGCCGGCCGCGAAGCAGGCGTACGACCACGCGCGCGCGTTCTATAAATCGCTCGTCGCGAAATGCAGCAACTGAGGAAGCGAGCGGCCTCGCGCAGATGCTGAAAAACGGGGACGGGTAGCCACGGTCAATCGTCTTGTGATTGACCGTGGGCTTTTCCATGCTCTGCAAGCCCACGGTCAGGAAGGCGCTGACCGTGGCCACCACTCCACCGGTCAAAAACCGCGGAGTTAAAGAACCACTCCGCGCTACCTCGCGCCCTGACGGTGTATAGTGAGGGGCTATTCGTTCCAATCCCGGGTTGAAACTCGCCGGAAAGGTGAATATGCGCGCGGTGGCGTTGAGCCTGATCGTTCTGATTGCAGTGCCAGTTGTCGCTTTATCGCAAACCGATGAGATTCAGGTCTATGATGCGGAGATCGAACCGCCTGGGATCTTCAATCTGATGGTCCACACCAATTTTACGCCCGACGGACGGACGGCCGCCGCCTTCCCGGGCGCCATCATCGCCAATGATTCCGTCAATGGAGCCGCCGAATGGGCCTACGGAGTGACCCCCTGGCTCGAGCAGGGTCTGTATCTTCCCGTGTTCAGCGTCTACTCGACAACTCACACGACGACGATCAATGGTTTCAAAATCCGCGAACTGTTTGTTCGGCCCCACGCTCACGAGCACAAATTCTTCTACGGACTCAACTTTGAGTTCAGCGTTAATGCTGACTACTGGGAGGAGAGGCGCATCACCTCGGAGATAAGGCCCATCGCAGGGCTGCACTTGCATCGCTGGGATTTCATTTACAACCCCATTGTCGATACGGATTACACCAGGGGGTTCGGCAACCTGCAGTACAACCCGGCAGGGCGAGTCGCGTACAACATGAACAGCAAGTGGGCTGTCGCCGTCGAAGAATACGATGGTTTCGGGCCGCTGCGCCACTTCGCGCCATACCAACAGCAGTTTCACGAAGTCTGGGCTGCGATGGATCACTACAGCCCGAAGTTTCTCGGCCTGAATGTCGAGGCTGGCATCGGCGTTGGCTTGACCGCAGGGTCCGACAAGGTAACCCTGAAATTGATGCTCTCGCGCAACCTGAACTCGCACCGCTGGCGGCCATGAGCGCAGAGCAACGAGCGCAGAGGGGTAGCCACGGTCAGTGCTGTGCTGGCCGTGGGCCTTGTTGTTCGGCGAAAGAACCCACGGTCAATCAAAGGGCGATTGACCGTGGCTACCACTCTGGCGAAATGTCATTCTGAGGAGCGTAGCGACGAAGAATCTCGCCGTGTGACCTCGGGTCGATGCACAGAGCGAGATTCTTTGCGGAGTTTACCCTGAGTTTCCGTCCGCCGGTCGGCAGGTCCATAGTACCGGAAACGTCGGCGCAAGCCCGCGGAGCGGGCGAAATAAAGTAGCCCACGGCGCAAGCCGTGGGGACGTGAGCCTCCAGCATCGTCTTTCCGCGCCGGCCGCCCGGTGCCAGCAC
>JBOGKE010000117.1:0-38272 GCA_050745265.1 Terriglobia bacterium | reverse complement strand
TATTGAGCCGGATGTCGCGCCGGCGCATCGTGAGGCGAACAGCGGCGTGGTCAGGGCGCTGCTGGGAAAGAGCAGCAAGTAACTTGTACCAACTTGTACTCGCGGGTTTTAGGTTTTGGCTGCAAACCAGTGAAAAGATTGGCTCCTCGGGCAGGACTCGAACCTGCAACCCTTCGGTTAACAGCCGAATGCTCTACCATTGAGCTACCGAGGAATGAAACGGCGGGCTGCTGCGTCATCCGGTCAAAGGCTCAGGAGCTTGGTGCGAGAAATTCATCGCGCTGTTTGCGGATGCATTGATCGCTCACCCAACGGTCCGGTGTCAGGCTGCTCGGCAACTGAGGGGCTCTACTTCCGAGCGGTGGGGACGGGCGAGCTCATGTGTTCTTTTGTTCGGGTTCTTTAGCCGGGGCGGGCTTTGGCTCTCCCCGCACCGCGTCCTTGAATTCGCGGATGCCCTTGCCGAAACCGCGACCGAGATCCGGCAGCTTACCAGGCCCGAAAATGATCAGCACGATGGCAAGAATGAAGATCAAATGGATTGGCGAGAAAAGGCCTTCCATCTACAGTCCTCCGGGCCCGCAGCTTTCAGCTTCAGGCGTCACAAACTCACTGATGAAATTGCGCTCAGAACTCAACTCGCCGGCGGGCGCGTATTCGAAGCCGGCCCGGCAACTCCCCGTGTCCCGAAGCTCACCACCAAAGCAGGACCCGCGAAGGGCTAAGCCTTCTTTTGTTCCGCGGGCTTGTCAGTCTCCGTGCCAAAGCCTCCCTTGATGGCGTCTTTGAACTCGCGAATTCCCTTGCCCAGCCCGCGGCCGAGGTCCGGTAATTTGCCGGGTCCAAAGATGATCAGCACGATGACCAAAATAAATATCAGATGCGTTGGTTCGAACAAGCCGTCCATTGAAAACCTCCTGGCCCGGCAGCTAAAAGCTTTCGGCACCACCCACCCAGTCATTATAGCGCAACCGCCGCGAGAACGGAAAGCCGAATCCTAGGCGCGGCGCTCAGGCGTTTTGATGCGCGCCCGCCGCGGGCGCGGCATTCGGCGGGCCGCCGAATAGAGCGCGGGGTAGTTTGCGGTGACGTAGTCGCCGCGCTGGTAGCCGAGCCGGGCCGCCACCTGATCAATCCAGCGCGGAGGTCCTTCGATCTCGATGTAATCGCCAGCAGGAGTTTCGTCGTAGACCAGAACCCGCGACCCGCGCGTCGTACCGGGAGCAGTGTACGCCGTGCGGCGCTTGTTGTAGCGAAGCGCCGCCCGAAGCCCCAGCCGCTCCAGGATTCGCTGCATCTCCACCGCGCTTTCGAGCTCGGTTTCAAACTCCTCGCGTGATTTGTAGCTGCCTTGAATCCGCTGCTTTGATTTGAAGGTCATCAAGCTCGTCCCGCCCAATGTGCGAAGGCGCAGAACACAGCCGGCATGGCGCAGCCTCCCATCCGGGAAATCGAAGATGATGTTTCGCTCGAGGAGCCGCGGCGTGGTGCGGCGAAAGCCCATCTCCTTGAGTGACGCTTTCAGCGCGAGGGGGTTCGCAACCTTGAGCTTGATTTCGACTTCGCGGTGAGGGCTCATGAGTATCCGCACGGCGGCGTCGTTTCGCGTGGAGATTCCCAGGCCGGGCGTGCAAAATGCCGTCTCAACCGGGTCAATGCTGCTCGTGATGCCACGCGAAAGGCGACGCCGCGCTTCAAAGTAACACCGTGGGTGTTTCTCTAGCAAGCCGAGAGGCGGACTTCGGCGGAGTCGGCAAGAGCGGGTCTCAGACGCACCAGCGCGGACTCGCCCGTGCGCAGGAATCACAGTTCTGGTGAATTCAGATAATCCGGGGGGCTGTGCGATCACGCGCGCGAGCCGCGTCGACGCATCCGCGCGACTTCTGCTAACATCGAAGCGATGTCGGACGCAATCGCGACCGTCGCCGAGAATCGGCCTCTCACCGGCGGCCACTTCCTCTTGAGTTTGGAATCTCCTGAGCAGGCTCGCGCCACGCGCCCCGGCCAGTTCGCCATGGTGCGGCTGCTCGGCCGGTCGAGCGTCCTGCTACGCCGCCCCATGAGCATTTACGATGTGAAGTCCTCGCGCAACGGCGACGGCCGCGGCGAGCGCCAGCCTGAAATTATCCAGCTCCTTTACAAAATCGTCGGACACGGCACGCAATTGATGGCGGCGTTGAAAGCCGGTGATGAAGTCGCACTTCTCGCCCCACTCGGTCATGGCTTCTTCGCGGACGAGTACCTCGATCGAGCGCGGAGCGCCGATGAAGTCCTGCACATCGCCGGCGGCATCGGGATCGCGGCCCTGCTGCTGCCCGCCAAAGCGCTCGCGGCCCACGGAATCCCGCAGCGGTTGTTCTTCGGCGGGCGCACCGAGTGGGACCTTGTGGGCGTTCGAGATTTCGAGCCCTTCACGCGCGCGGCTGTTCTCGCCACCGAAGACGGTTCGCGCGGCCACCGCGGCTACGTGACGCAACCTCTCGCGGATTATCTCGAAAACAATCGCGGCAGGAAATTCCTGATGATGGCTTGCGGCCCGTGGGCTATGCTCGAAGCCGCCGTGGAGCTGGCGAACCGGTTCGGCCAGCCCTGCCTCGTCTCGATGGAAAACCGGATGGGATGCGGCCTCGGCGTGTGCCTCGGGTGCTCGATTCGCGTCATGGGCGAGGGACACGCCGCCTACCAGCGCGTCTGTACTGAGGGTCCTGTGTTCTGGTCGGATCGCGTCGTATGGGAAAAAGAGGACATTCCGAAGACTTAACGCGCGGACGGCGCCTTTTCGAAAAACGGATCGCAAGGCCGGTCGATCTGCAGGCGACAAGGTTATGAGCGGCAAAGTCAAAGAGCCTCCGCGACGCACCCGGGCCGATGCCGCCATCACTTCGGTTTCTCCGCCGGCAATGACTGCGCCCGCCACGGATGAAATCTTCGCGCCTCGCATGGACGCGGTGGTGGCCGGCATTCACTTCCAGAATCCGGTTCTGACCGCGAGCGGAACATTCGGCTACGGGCAGGAGTTCGCGCACCTCATCGACTTAAACCGGCTGGGCGGAATCGCAGTGAAAGGCATCTCCGCCGAGCCGATGCCGGGCAATCCGCCTCCACGAATCTACGAGACGGAATCCGGCATGCTGAACGCCATCGGACTGCAAAACGTCGGCGCGAGAAAATTCCTTGAGGAAAAACTTCCCTTCCTGCGCACGCTGCGCGCGCGCTGCCTGGTGAACGTCTTCGGCTATTCCACTGAGGACTACATTCGCTGCATCAGCATCCTCAACGAAGGCGAGGGGATTGACGGCTACGAGCTAAATATTTCCTGCCCGAACACTCGCTGCGGAGGAATGGTTTACGGCAGTGATCCGAAGCTTACTGAAGAAGTGGTTGCCGCGTCCAAGCGCGCCTCGCGCCGGCCGCTGCTGGTGAAGCTCTCGCCGAACGTTACGGACATTAGCGTGTTCGCGCGGGCTGCGGAGAACGCGGGCGCCGACGGACTGACGCTGGTGAACACGTTTGTGGGCATGGCCATCGACGTTGAAGCGCGCACCCCGCGCGTGTCGAACATCACCGCCGGCCTTTCGGGTCCCGCCATAAAGCCGCTCGCCGTGAGGATGGTCTATCAGGCGTTCGGCGCCGCGAAGATCCCGATTATCGGCATCGGCGGAATCGCAAGCGCCGAAGACGCGCTCGAGTTTGTGCTGGCGGGAGCTCAGGCGATCCAGATCGGCACGGCCAATTTCTACGCGCCGGATACGGCGATCAAAGTCGTCGAGGGTCTTCGCGCCTACTGCGCACGCCGTCGGGTGAATTTCGCTGACCTGGTCGGCGCCTTGCGCGTTCCCGGAATCGCTTCCCCGCCCGACAAGCCAAGCTGACCTGCGTCGCCGTGATCACCCTATCCCCGTTTCGGTTTTGAGATGGTAGGAACGGCCGCATCGCAGACCTTGAAGATCTGCGCCAGCCAGCCGGTTTACGAATGTGGCGGGCGACGCCCCGAGTCGCGCCTACGTCGAACTAAGGGTGTCGTGCCTCTAAGGCTGCTCGGTCCCACCCTGCAAGACCGGCTCCGGCTTCGTACGCGCTTTGGGCGAAGGCAAGGATCTCGTCGCGAGGTGAGTTGGCCCGGCGGACTTCATCATACATCAGCAGGAATTCATGGATCTGCGGATGGTAAAAGGCGCCTTCGGGCCGGACACGCCGCTGGCTCAAGCCGGCCGGCTCAGGCGCGGTGTAGGCGTAAAAGGCAGGTCCCTTCACATCTCCTCCCCCCGGCCACCAACCGACGCTGCTGCATTCGTGGGAATAAGCCTCGGACGTGATCAAGCCTTTACGCGGAGGCGCCGTCCGACCGCTGAAGCGCGTACAAGCCAGGTCAAAACTGCCCCAGAAGAAGTGGACGGGGCTCGATTTCCCGATGAAGCGAGCCCGGAACTCCTCAAGCACGAGGTGCGTTGACAACAAAATACGCCAAAAACAATTCGCGTATTCGGGGTCGTAGGACCGGTGAATTTCGTCCTGATCGAAAGGAATCGGCTCGGGCACTTCCTGAGGCTTCAGATCGATCGCGACGTCAATTCCAGCGCCGCGCAACGCGGAAACAAACTCCCGGTAGAAGGCCGCGACGGATTTGGGCGCGAGCGCCACGGTGCGCAGTGCGCCGCCAGCGGTTCGGATCTCAAGGCGATGCTCCGTGAAATCGAATTGGATTTCAAACGCCGCCCCGCCGTACGGGATGGGCGAGGTCGTCAAACCTCGGGTGTTCACATACAGCGCGGTATTCCACCAGTGGTTCTCAGGCGGCGCCAGCCGCAGGCGAATTTTTCCGGCAATCTGGGTCCACATGTGGAGCGTGTGGTACGTGTCTTCCCATTCTTCGAGCGGCAAGGCAGGCCAGAATTCATTGGTAGTGCCGGCTCCCGAAAGCCGATGGGCAGCGGTCGTGGGTTCACTCATAGCAGCATCCGACAAATTCTGGTGTAGATTCACGGAATAGGTATACAAATAATCTGGGTTGCGCAGACATGGCCGCGCTTTGCCGTGTGTGCGGTTCTCGGGTGTCGCGAAAGACGCCGGTCACAGACGGGCGCTACAGCAGTCGTCGCACTATGTTGTGCAGTACTCCGCAGACCAAAGCCGGTCAGGCGAGGTCTAACTCGAGCTGATCGACGTAGCACCAGCCCCATTTCTCGCCCGGTTCGAACGATTTCATCACCGGATGATGCGTGTGATGAAAGTGCTTGGTGGCGTGCTTGTTTTTAGAGGAATCGCAGCACCCCACGTGCCCGCACTCCAGGCATAGCCGCAAATGAACCCAAGTGTCTCCCGTCTTCAGGCACTCCTCGCAACCGCTGGTGTGCGGCGTCACTTCCCGGATTTGATCCATATGGGCACAAGATTTCATGTTCGGTCCTCCCGCAACCGCGGGCGTGACGTTGTGCGCCCGGCGCGCGTTCAAACATCTACATTGTTCGCCACGGTCAATCACTTCACCAATGACCCCGAGCTTTATTCCGCCGCAAAAGCGCGCGGTCAGGGAAGCGCTGACTCGGGCTACCCACTCACCAGCGCGAATGACCGACGACGGGCAGGCCGTGAGCCTCAGCGCCAACGGCGAGCGCCTGATCGTGTGTGGCCATGACCAGATCGGCTCGCGTCATCTCTTTCCACAGAAGGGCGGTTGCGAGATGAATCGCATCCAGCGTGCCGAGTTCCGTGGGCATCGGCTGGGACGCGCGCTCGAGCACCGCCGCGTCGATCTCGACGATCTCGAGTGACGCGATAAGCCTCAAGATCGCCGCGCTACGCGCGGCGACTTTCGGGTCCGGCAGATTCGCTCGCAGCCGAAGCCGATCTAAGGTTCGCAGGCTTTCCACCGTGATCAGCGCGCTCGATATGCCCTGATCGATCTCGCTCCATTCGGAGAGCATGCCGGGCTGCCCGAGCGCAACGCGGAGCAACACGGACGAGTCTACATGCGCGATCACCGATTCCCCTGGCGCTCTTCGAGCAATAATTTGACCACGTCAACTTTGAGCCTCGCGGGCTTTGGCAGCGGGACACGATTGGGCGGGGGCGCGCCGGCCGCCGGTTTCCGGATGCGCAAGCCCGCTCGGCCACGCGCGGGCACAATTTGGGCCACGGGCGTCTCCCGGTCCAGCACAGAGATGGTCTCAACGCGCCGCACCGCGCGGAGGTATTCACTGAGCCGCGATTTCTGCTCGGCAATGCGAACCTGCCTCATGGTCGTATTATGTCCATAAGTGGTCAACTTGGCCATGCCCGGAAAGAAGGCCTGCATTCAGGAAAGCACCGGCCGTATCCGCCACTCGACAAAAACAGGATGATTTATTTCGCCCCCGGCTCCGTAACGATCTGCTACTCGGCCATCGCCCTTTCGATGCGCGGGTCGGGGGCAAGCCACATGACGGCGACGATCACATATCCCGCGCAGGCGATCCACGGCAGTACAAATGCCAGCGGGATCGATGCCGCGTAGATCGCGATTGAAATTTTACTCTTCGTATCGCTGCCGATCGAGGTCGCGAGAGTGGAGGTGGGTCCATGAATGGCGATGAGGCATCGGGCGAGCAAGAGGTAGGCGGCGCCCGCCAGCAGCAGGACGATTCCATACAACGCGACCGGCCACGCGGTGAAATGATTTTCTCCCATCCAGGCCGTGGTAAACGGAACGAGCGACAGCCAAAAGAGAAGGTGCAGATTGGCCCATAGAGTTGCCCCGCTGACGCGCTCAGTTGCCTGCAGCAGGTGATGATGATTGTTCCAGTAGATGCCGATGTTTACGAAGCTCAGCACATAACTCAGGAAAACCGGCAGAACGGGCCGCAGGGCCGCGAGGCGGATTCCGTGCGGGGATTTCATTTCCAGCACCATGACGGTGATGATGACGGCGATCACCCCGTCGCTGAACGCCTCCATGCGGCCTTTGCTCATTTTTCACTCGCGCCGGGTGTCGTTTCCCGCTGAAGTCGCTCGGGGGCGTAGCGTCCTGAGTCAGAGCTGCTGCAGCCGGTCAAACGTGCCCCATTCTGCCTCCGCGGTAATCCTCGACCGCCTGGCGCAGCTCGGCCTCCGTGTTCATCACAAAGGGGCCGTAACTCGCGACCGGCTCGTTGAGGGGCTCGCCGCCCAGGACCAGCAGGACCGAGTCGTGACTTGTGTCGATCGAAACCGTCTCTCCATCGGGGCTCAGGAGAGCAAGCTGCGCCTCCCCCTGGAGCGCACTCGAGCCGTTCACAGTGACGTCGCCGCGCAGCAGGACAATCGCGGCATTTTGGCCTTCCGGCAGGCGCAACTCTGCGTGATTTCCGGCCTTGAGCCGCACATCGAAAAGATTCACGGGCGTGAACGTTTGGGCCGGACCTTTGATGCCTTCGAGCTCGCCGGCGATGATTCGGGCGTATCCCCCGCCGCCGAGCTCCACAGCCGGGATTCGCTCCTTGAGAATGGCTTGGTAGCGCGGCTTGGACATCTTGTGAGTTTTGGGAAGGTTCACCCAGAGTTGAATCATCTCAAACGTGCCGCCGTGGCTGGCGAATTCGCGCTCGTGCTGCTCCTCGTGCACCACGCCCGACGCTGCGGTCATCCATTGCACGTCGCCGGGACGGATGGTGCCCGAGTTTCCCGCCGAATCGCGGTGTTCCACCGCTCCCTGGTAGGCAATCGTCACCGTTTCAAAGCCGCGGTGCGGATGTTCTCCGACGCCGTGCGGCCGAGGGGAGGCTTGGAAATCGGTCGGCCCCGCGTAGTCCAGCATCAGGAACGGATCGATCTCTCGCTCGACGCCGTTCGACGGGAAGAGATTGCGCACATGAAAGCCGTCTCCCACCCAATGGGTTGATCCGGGTCCGTACACGGCAGTCACTTTCTTTGGTTCTGTCATGATCGTCTCCTGATCGAAATGAAAATCGCCAGCACCGTCGCGCTCGCACAATCGAGGTTCCAGAGCACTGGATTCTCGCTCGCGGCGGTTACCGGGGGGCAAGTTTCGTGGGATCGACGCGCCGGCTGAATTTCGACGCAGCGAGGAATCTCGCGCTAACAGAAACTATAGATGCTTGGCGCCGTCTGACGTTACAAGGGGAGATTCCGGTCCGCTGGTGGAGCATCTTGCCGGGCCGCGGCGGGATCGAAGCCGGGGCAGCCGGTGACCGGAAGGCTCGGATAGGCTGGGAAATCGCGGTCGACGTCGGAGCGCTGGCACCGATAGAACACCGAGCCGCGGTCGGACGTAACCACGCGGGCGTGGATGCAGCGTCCGCACAATCCCGGATCAACCTTGATCGCTTGGGCCATCCTGCTCAGGGGGTGTGGCACTTGGCCAGCCCGCGCTTCTCCAGATATTGTTGGTGATAGTCTTCCGCCGGCCAGAACTCCCCGGCCGGAACGATTTCGGTGACCACCGGTCTTCGAAACGCGCCGGACTTCCCGACGCGGTCTTTGGCGGCTCGCGCGGCGCTCTCCTGCTCGGGACTGTGGTAGAAGATCGCGGAGCGGTACTGAGTGCCCACGTCGGGGCCCTGGCGATTCGGCGTGGTGGGGTCATGATGTTCCCAAAAGATATTGAGCAGTTCGCCGTAGGAGACGCGCGCGGGATCGTAGGTCACTTCCACCGCCTCGGCGTGGCCGGTGCGATCTGTGCAAACGTCGTGGTAGGTGGGATGAGCGAACGCGCCGCCCGTGTAGCCCACGCGCGTCGATACGACTCCGGGCGTCGAGCGAAACACCGCCTCAACCCCCCAAAAACATCCGCCAGCAAAAGTGGCTTTTTCCATTTACGCCTCCCCGCGCGGGCTATTGCCCTAAACAGTCCGCGCGTGGCCTCCGCACGCTTTCAGCAGGGCATTGACGGCCGCCGGAACACCTTCGGGCCGCCCGTACACGGCCGACCCGGCCACGATCACGTTCGCTCCCGCCTCAACCACTTGGATGACCGTCTGATGATTAATGCCGCCATCCACTTCGAGTTCGCACGCGATCCCGCCGGCGCGAATCATTTCCCACACCTGGCGAATCTTGGGCAGCGTGCGGGGAATGAATTTCTGGCCGCCGAATCCGGGATTGACCGTCATCACCAGCGCGAGCTCGAGGTCGGGAAGAATTTCGCTCAGCATACACGCGGGCGTGGCGGGGCTGATGGCGACGCCGGCTTTTTTGCCGAGCGCATGAATCCGCTCGACGGCGCTGTGCAGGTTCGGCGTCGCTTCCTGATGGATAATGATCGTATCGGCGCCCGCTTCCGCCATCGCGTCGATAAAATCCTCGGGTGGCTCGACCATCAGGTGCGTCTCGAGTTGAATCCGCGTGAGCGGGCGAAGCGCTTGAACCAGCACCGCGCCGAATGTGATGTTCGGAACAAACCGTCCGTCCATCACATCAATTTGCACACGATCAACTCCCGCCGCCTCGGCTTCGATCAGTTGCTCGCCCAGACGCAAGAAATTCGCCGAGAGGATCGAAGGAGCGATACGAATCAAATCGATTCCCTCCTGTGGCGGCGATCTACGGTCGCCGGTAGCCTGTTGTAACGGCATTGAATTGTAGTGTCCGCCAGATCGGTGTACGAATAACCTGGGTAGCGCACATGGCCGCACCTGCCATGTGTGCGGTTTTCAAGGGTCGCACACATCCCGAACAACGGGCCACGATGAACCTCGCGTCACGCCGCGGCTAATAAACGCGAACCTTAACCACTTTGCCGTCGAAAAAGTCAATGACCCAGCGATGGCCGGCGACGAGATAGAACCACGTTTCGCTCAAGTGGGTTGTGCTTTCGTTGATCTTCTTCTGCCCGGGGTCGCCGAATGCCATGAGCACCATCTGGTAGGTCATCCCCACCTTCACGGTTCGCTGGTCGATCGCTGATTTAAATCCGGCGGGCATGCCCTGCTGGGCTATTCTTTGCCGGATCGAGCCGACATCCAGAATGCGCGACATAAAGCCCAAAAAGCGGTCAGGTTCTAGATCGGCGTTCGAGACGGGGCGCTGATACCGAAAGCTGATGCGGGAACCCGGACCCGTGGAGGGGTGGCTCCTGAGCTTCAGGGGATCGGTGATCCCGCGCCGCCGGCCAGTGCCGTTCGCGCCGATTTGAATTTCGACGCTCTGTCGTTCAAACCGGATATCGGTAACGACGGCCGCCTCACCCGCGTGTACGCCCACGCCTTTCAGCCGCAGAGATCGTGCCAGGCTTCTCACATCGATGCCGCGTTCGTCGGTCTTCTTTTTGCCGCTCGACGGAAGGAAGTAAACCTTCGCCGCTTCGCCGCTCGCCGGAAGATCGACGAAAGGCTTCACTTCGCTGCCGAGCAGCAGCTTGATCAGTGACTGCTTGGCCGGACGCGCGAGGTTCGTGGGCGTGGCAGGCGAAGCCGTCACCAGAAGGGCCGCGATCAAACAGAATGCAGCAGCTTTCGCGGTCAACGATGCTCCCCCGTAGGATCGCCGGGCGAAGGGCTGATTCGTTCGATCAGGGCCACCGCGTCAGCGCGGATGGCGGCTCCCTGGCCTACGGCGTCAAGGCCTTCGCCCGTCTTCGCTTTGATGCTGACCTGCCCGTCTCGAATTTGCAACGCTCGGGCCACCTTCTTTCGCATCGCCGGGATGAAAGGCGCCAACTTCGGGCGCTCGAGGCCGAGGGTGGCGTCGACGTTGACCACTCGATAGCCCGCTTCATCCAGCAATTCGCGGGCGCGCCGCAGGAAGGTGAGGCTGGAGGCGCCGCGCCACTGGGCGTCAGTGTCGGGAAAGTGGCGGCCGATGTCTCCGAGGGCGGCGGCGCCGAGCAGCGCGTCACAAATCGCGTGCGCCAGCACGTCTCCATCCGAGTGGCCGACGGGTCCGCGGTTAAACGGGACGCGCACGCCGCCGAGGACGAGCTTACGCCCGGGCACCAGGCGATGCAGATCGTTGCCGATTCCCATCCGATGCAGGCAACAACAGCCGTCCTTCAGCTTGGCGGCGCTCATGAGCGGCTCACGTCCGCGCGTTTTTCGGCGCGTGGGCCTCGAGTTTGATGAAGAGCTCGGCGAGCGGCAGGTCGGAAGGTTTCGTGATTTTGATGTTGCGGTCCGATCCCATCAGCGCCTTCACCTTTGAGCCGAGCCGCTCGACGAGGCTTGATTCGTCGGTGCCCTGGAATCCGTCCGCGAGGGCGCGGTCGAACGCCTCGTGGAGGACGGTGTAGCGAAACGCCTGCGGTGTTTGCGCCAGGGCAATGCGCTCGCGGGGCAAAGTCCCCGTGACCGATTCGAGCTCCAGTTGCTTTACCGTGTCCACGCTCGGAATGGCGAAGATCGCGCCGCCGTGGATTCGCGCCGCCGCGACAATCTTTTCGATCATCGCCGGGGTGATGAACGGCCGCACCGCATCATGCACCACGATCACTTCGGCGCCGTCGGAAACCTGCGCGAGAGCCCGAGCCACCGTTTCCTGGCGGGTGCCTCCGCCCTCGAGGACGCGGACGGGTTTCGAGAAGATCTCTGCGCTCACCACTCCCCGCACGTTCTCGAGCTCGTCCCTGCGAACGCCCAGCAGCACCTCATCGATCACTTTCGCGCGATCGAACTTCATCAGTGTGTGGATAAAGATGGGAATCCCGCCGAGCGCAAGAAACTGCTTGGGCGTTCCGTGGCCCATGCGGGAGCCAATTCCGGCGGCGGGGATGATGGCAATCACACTCATCGCGATGTTTGGAACACGCGAGCTTCGCTACAACGATCAAGATGACTGAGCAATCACCTCGGGCCGCCGGTCATCGTAGCGGCCGAAGATCATCCGCCCCGCCGTGGTCTGGAGCACGCTGGTGACCGCGATATCGATCGTTTTCGAGATCATCTTCCGCGCGTTGTCCACCACCACCATCGTGCCGTCGTCGAGATAGGCCACGCCTTGGTTGTGTTCCTTGCCCTCTTTGAGGATGAACACGCGCATGATTTCGCCGGGCAGCACGACGGGCTTGATGGCGTTCGCGAGGTCGTTGATGTTCAGCACGGAAACCCCTTGCAACTGGGCCACTTTGTTCAGATTGAAATCATTGGTGACAATCTTCGCGTCGCTCGCTTTCGCGAGCTCAATCAGCTTCAGATCGACGCCGCGAACCTTGGGAAAATCGTCCTCCACGATCTGAACCTGGACCGAGCTCATCTTCTGCATTCGCTGCAGGATGTCGAGCCCACGGCGGCCGCGGTTGCGCTTCAGGGAGTCGGCGGAATCGGCGACCATTTGCAGCTCTCGCAGCACGAATTGCGGAATCACGACCAAGCCCTCAACGAAGCCGGTCTCGCAGACGTCAGAAATCCTTCCGTCGATGATCACGCTGGTATCAAGAATTTTACGTGCCTTCGATGGCGCTGTTTCGCCGGGGAAAAGGCCGCCCAGCACGGTGGGGTTCATCAGCAGGCCCTTCGCGCCGCCGATCACCGAACCCAGATAGGCCAGGAAGATCAGTAACGCCACCTGGATATAAGAAAGGGTTTGCGGCTCGATCGACGTCAGGCTCAACAGATGGCTCATCATCAGCGCGGCAAGGATACCTGCGGTGAAACCAATCGCGCCGCCGATCAGCCGGGCGACGCCCACCTTCTGCAGCCGGATCTCACAACCTACTAAAATAATGCCCAGCACAACTCCGAAGATTGCCGAGGTCAGCGAAGATAAATTAAAGGGACGTAAATGATACGACGCGGCGGCGAGGAGGACAACCAGCAGCGCGCGGATCGCTCCCATCTCTAGCGACATAGGATATACCACCTTTCGCCGGTCAAACACCCGAGCGCCAGCGCCCGGACGACTCAATCCGGTGGTTCTCTCTTCCCGAGAAAGTATAGCATTCGGGTCAGAGAGCAAGAACACGCGCTCGGGCGCCTTTTTCGGCGCCTCAGCCCCTCGGTTCACGGCTTGCCCCGGAGCCGCGCCTTGATCACGATGGGCGAGGCCGCGAATCCGAACCGCTCCCGGATTCGATTCTCCAGAAAACGCTCGACCGAAAAGTAGAGCGGCCCGGCGCGATTGGTGAAGGCGACGAAGGTGGGTGGGGCCGTTCCCGCCTGAGTGAGGTAATAGAGGCGCAAGGGCTTGCTGCCGGGGCTCGGCACACGGTCGAAATTCAAGCCAGCGAGGAATCGGTTCATTTCCGAGGTGGTCACCCGCTTGCGACGCGCCGCGGCGGCATCCGCGATGATTCCCGGCAGCCGCTTGACCCGCTGACCGCTCAGCGCCGAGATGAAGATCAGGGGAGCGTAATCCAGATACTTCAGGCGGTTGCGAACGCCACGCTCAAATTCGGTCGTCGTCGCGGGTCCCTTTTCCACGGCGTCCCATTTGTTGACCACGACAATCACCGAACGGTGGCTCGTATGCGCGTATCCGCCGATGTGCGTGTCGAGCGCTGTGACGCCTTCCGTGGCGTCGAGCAGAAGCAAGGCGACGTCCGCGCCTTCCAGGTGCTTCCGCGCCTGGATCACGCTCAGTTTCTCCGCGAGCTGGCGTGTTTTCCCTTTACGGCGAATTCCGGCCGTGTCGATGAAGACAAACCGCTGATCGCCGGTTTCGATCTCTGCATCCACGGCGTCCCGCGTTGTGCCCGGGAGCGGCATCACGATGGAACGCTCTTCGCCAACCAGCCGGTTGAGGAGCGTCGATTTGCCGACGTTGGGACGCCCGATGATGGCCACCCGAATGGCCGCATCGCCCGCCTCATCGCTTTCGTGCGACTCCGCCTCGCCCGCCGGAAAATTGCGCGTGATGTGATCGAGCAGGTCATCGATCCCCAGCGCGTGCTCCGCGGAAATCGGGAACACGTCCCGGATGCCGGTGCGATAAAAGTCCGCCAGGAGAGGCTCGGCCTGCGGCGAGTCAATCTTATTGACCGCGAGCGTCAGTGGCTTGCCTTGGCGCCGCAGCAACGCAGCCAATTCCGTGTCGACAGACGCGAGCCCGGCTTTTCCGTCGAGCACCAGAATCCATTCCGCAGCCTCGTCCATTGCCGTCCGCGCCTGAGCGAAGATCGCTGCCGCCATCAAATCCTTGTCGCGCGGGATCAGCCCTCCGGTGTCGATCACGTCGAAGACCTTGCCGCACCATTCCGCGTGCGCGTAGATCCGGTCTCGCGTCATGCCCGGCTCGTTGCCGACAAGCGAGCGGCGCCGCCCGGAGATTCGGTTGAAGAGCGTTGACTTGCCAACGTTCGGCCGGCCCACAATCGCTACGCTCGGGAGCTTTGATCCTTTATTCATCACCCACGCATAACCTATAGTGCCAGACCCAGTGTCCAGGGTGCTACCAACACGGGGGCCCCATAACATTGCTTCCGAAATGAGCATCCGATAAAATGAGCCAAAGACGGCGCAAAGGCACTCGCCATGAAAGGTTTGCACTTCGGGCTCATGCTCATCGGCTTGCGCTTCAGGACGAGACTGGCGCTGATCCTCTTCGTCGTTTTGGCGATCACCACCGGCACTCTGTTCGCCACCTACATTCGCCAGAACCAGCACATCAAGGCCTACGTCGCGGGCATCACGTCGGACCTGCTGGCGATCAGCCAGGTGACGCAGGCGAAGATCCCAGCCCGAGCTACGCGGAAGCAGGCTCTCGAGGCCTACGAGGGAGCGCTCAGAGACGCGGGCATCTCGCGGTTTGCGATCATCTCGCCGGGCGGCGAGGTCGTGGCCAGCACCAATCCGCATCAGGTCGGAAAGAAGGTGAAGCTCAAACGCCTGAGAAGGGCGATCGTCAAGGAAAACCCCATCGAGATTTCGGCCGACTTTCCGGAAGCGGATGTGGATAACTCGGTCGGCGAAAAGACCTACGTGGTCCAGTTCCCGATCGTCCAAGGCGACCGGGTGATCGGTTACGCGCGCCTGCGGGGTGTGGGCGACCAGCTTGATCCGCTCCTGCGCCGCGCTGACGTGGTGCGCTCGTTCTGGATCCTCGGCACGATGCTGCTGGGAATTTTCGCCGTGGTGTACTTGGCGTTTCGCTTTACCCGGCCCGTGGACCTGCTGGTGGAAGGAGCGCGGCAGGTGGCGCAGGGCAACCTGTACGTCTCGCTTCCGGTGAAGAGAGGCGATGAAGTGGGGCGCCTCGTCGCGACCTTCAATCAAATGGTGGAGCGGCTGCGGGAGAATCGCCAGCTCCAGGAGCGCCTGAGCGAAGCGGAGAAGCTTTCCCTGCTCGGCCGCTTCGCCGGAAGTGTCGCGCACGAGGTGCGCAATTCGCTCAACTACATCAACCTCAGCATCGACCAAGCGCGCGCCAAACAGAACACGCTGGCGAGCGCGGCTCCTGCCGGCAGCGAGCGAGCGGCGCGGGAGATCCAGCGCAACCTCGCGAACGTCAAGGAGGAAGTAAGCCACCTCAACCATTTAGTGAACGAATTTCTCACGGCGGGCCGGCAGAGCCCGCCGAACCGCCAGCCTTGCGATCTGCGCGAGATTTTGAGCCAGGCCCTATCGTTGGTTGAAAAACAGGCGCGAGCGCAAGACGTAAAACTCCAGGTCGAGCGGGCCGCTGAATTCGGCGGGATGCTCGCCGACGTTCAGCAAGTTAAAACCTGTTTTGTCAACGTCCTCACGAACGCCATTCAAGCCATGCCGCATGGCGGCATGGTTAACGTGCGCACATCCCGCGTGCGAAACGCGGGAGACCGTCTGCAAATCCTGTTCACGGACTCAGGGCCCGGGGTTCCGAGCGAAGACCGCGAGCGAATTTTCGCGCCGTATTTTTCCACCAAGACAACCGGCTTCGGCCTGGGGCTTGCGATCACGAAGAAAATCGTGGAAGAGCACGGCGGCCGTATTTTTGTCGCCGACAGGCAGGCACCCGGTGCCACCTTGGTGATCGAGCTTCCCACAACGCCGGTCGCAGTCGCCTCCGCCGAGCCCGTCCCAGCACCGTAAGCTTGTGAGGGCGGAAGACAAGCCCAAGGCGTCGGCTCACTCGTGGTCCGCTCGATTGTCTCTCGTCCTTTGCTTTCATGCCCGACGGAACCATCCTGATCGTTGACGACGAAGCCCGCCAGCGGGAAATCTATCGCGACATTCTGGTCGATGAGGCTTACACCGCAGAGGCAACCAGCAGCGGCGAGGCGGCGCTGCGTCTTCTCCGCCAGAAGCGATTCGACCTCGTCATCACTGACTTGAATCTGCCCGGCATCACCGGCATTCAGTTGATCAGCGCGATTCAGCAGGCCGACCCCACCGTGACGGTGGTGCTCATCACCGGGTACCCCTCCATTCAGTCAGCGATTGAGGCCACGCGCAAGGGCGTCTATACCTACCTCGAGAAGCCCGTCGACCGCGACCGGCTTCTCGAAGTGGTGGGCGAGGTGTTCGCTCGGATGGCGCTTCTTCGTAAGTCCATCCTGGGCGTTTCTCCGGCGACTAAGGCCATGCTGCGAATGATTCTCAAAGTTGCGGCGACCTCACACACGGTTTTAATCCTTGGGGAGAGCGGAACGGGCAAGGAGTTGGTGGCCCGCGAAGTTCACGAGCTCAGCCCCCGCGTCCAGCAGCCGTTTCTCGCGGTCAATTGCGCATCTCTCACGGAAACGCTGCTCGAGAGCGAGTTGTTCGGCCACGAGCGGGGCGCCTTTACAGATGCTCACCAGCAAAAGAAAGGGCTGTTCGAGCGCGCCAGCCGCTCCACCCTCTTCCTCGACGAGATCGGCGACACGAGCCTGAGCATGCAGGCCAAGATCCTGCGCGCCATTCAGGAGCGCGAAATCATGCGCGTGGGCGGCACCGAAGTCATCAAGGTGGACGTGCGAATCATCGCAGCCACCAACCGCAATCTCGATCAGATGCTCAAGGAGCGTAAATTCCGGGAGGATCTCTACTACCGGCTGAAAGTGATTCCGATTGTGTGCCCGCCGCTGCGCGAGCGGAAGGCCGACATCGAAGTGCTCGCCATGCACTTCCTGCGGCGCGCCGCGCTCGACAGCAAGCGCAATGTCACGGGAATTTCACCGCCGGCGCTCGAAGCGCTCGAGGTTTATAGCTGGCCGGGAAACATCCGCCAGCTCGAGTGGGCCATCGAACGCGCAGTGCTTCTCGGTGAAGGGGGACTCATCGCGCTTGAAGACCTGCCCCCCGAAATAGTCCGGCCCGAACTCGTGCCGGAGGAACGTGGCTTGCCGCCTTCGCCCCCCGCGGATGGCTTGGAGCGTGTCATCGCCGAGCCCTCCTGGGAGGAACACGAGAAAGCCAAGATTCTCGAGGCGCTGCAACGCACGAACGGAAATATCACTCGCGCCGCCCAGCTTCTCGGCATGACGTTCCGAACGCTTCAATACCGATTGGAGAAATTCGGCATCAAGCGAGCCGGGTGACGATCTGCTCTGCGCGGCATGACTGAAAAAACCCGGCTGCCCTGAAAGGTTCGGCCAGGGCAGCGTAGCAGGGCACGACTTCAGTCGTGCCGTTTGTCGGCCATTGCTTGTTCCCGGCTTCAGCCGCTGAGGGCCTAAACGCGGTAGCCACGGTCATTTTTTTCGACCGTGGGCTTTTCCTGTGGGGACAACGGCCCACGGTCGATCATAGAACGATTGACCGTGGCTACCTCCATCCCCTGATACGAGGGACCCGCGGTTTTCATGCTTCGGCGGTTGTCCCAAGGACTTGTTTCCGACGGGTACTTCTTCGCCACGGTACTCCTGCTTCGCCGGCGCGTCAGCCGCCGCTATTCGATGGCTCCGGCCTCGGGCTCCAGGCGTTCTTCCCCGGTGAGGAAGAGCCCGAACAGGATCAGCGCGCCCGCCACTCCGATCCGCCACGTGACCGGCTCGGCAAGAAGCCACGCGCCCAGTCCTATGGCGATGGGTGGGGCCAGATAAATGTAGGCGGACGCTTGAGAGGCGGTCATCCGAGTGAGCACGTGCGCAAACAGCGTATAGGCCACAACGGACGCCAGAATCACCATGAACGCCAGCCCAAGCCACGCCTCGAGCGGCACGGCGGCCCAGTGGGTTCTCGCCAGTTCGCGCGCGCTCGCCGGAGCCAGCATGAGTCCGCCGCACGCGAACGTGGCCGTATTTAGCGTAAGCGAGTCGTACCGTTCGGCGCCTTGCTTCACCATAATGGTGTAGTACGAGAACGCTAGGCGGCCGACCAGCAGCAGCGCATCGCCAAGCCGAGTGGCCGCAGCCTCGCCGCGCGGCTTCGCCAGGATCAGCGCTCCGACGCCGCAAAACGCGATGGCCATGCCCATCGCCTTCCTGCCGGTGAGCTTCTCCATGCCCATGAACCAAGCGATCACCAGCACCATGACCGGACCGAGCGCGACAATCAGGACGGCATGGGCGACGGACGTTCTGAAAAGCCCGGTGAGGTAGAGACCTTGGTTGAGCGTGACCCCGTTCAGCCCAGCCAGGATCATGAAGATCCAGTCGCGCCGGTTGAAGCGGAGCACGGGCCAGCCCCGCACCGCGACGTAGACGGCGAAGAATCCCGCCGTCGCGCCGGCCACGCGCAACTCGGCGAGCGCCAGCGGATCGAGCCCGCGCAGCGCGAATTTGGCTGCCACCGAGTTCGCCGCCCACAGAATCGTGACGGCGAGCATGAAGACGTGCATCCATCCCATGCTCGCCGGCGCTCGCAGGCTGAATCGCGCCATATTCAATTTGCCCGGCCACGGCGCTACGGGAACCGCTCCTTCCGCACCGTGGCTCTCTCGATTCGCTCGAGATCGGGGGCGAAGCCGAGCCCGGCCGAGTCGGGAACTTGGATGGTGCCGCGCGGCGTGACGGTGACTTCCGGCTGGATAATGTCTTCCTTCCAATAACGCCGGCTGGCGGAGATGTCGCCGGGCAGCACGAACCCAGGCAGACTCGCGAGCGCGATGTTGTGAGCGCGGCCGATGCCGGATTCGAGCATCCCACCGCACCACACCGGGATGCCGCGCGAGCGGCACACATCATGCACCGCTCGAGCCGAAGTGTAGCCGCCGACGCGGCCGAGCTTGATGTTGATCACGCGGCAGGCTCCCGCCTCGATCGCTTTGCGGGCGTCGTCGGCGCTGTGGATTGATTCGTCCAGGCAAACCGGCGTCGTGAGCTCGCGCTGGAGCCGCGCGTGGTCGAGGATGTCATCCCAGCCGAGCGGCTGCTCCACCATCATCAGGTTGAACTGATCGAGGAGTTTCAGGCGAGGCAGATCGGCGAGCGTGTAGGCGGAGTTCGCGTCCGCCATGAGGTTGATCGAAGGGAAGCGGTTGCGGATGCGCTCCAGCGTCTCGATGTCCCAACCCGGCTTGATCTTCACCTTGATCCGCTGGTAACCCGCCGCGAGCTCGCGCTCGATCTTTTCCAGTAAATCCTCGATGCGATCCTGAATCCCGATCGAAACTCCGCAGGGAATCTCCGCGAGCGTTCCGCCCAGCAGCTCGGCGATCGAAACTCGATGCGCCTGCGCCTCGATATCCCACAGCGCGTTTTCGAGCGCCGCCTTCGCCATGTTGTGGCCGCGAATGGGACGGAAGCGCGCGGCGAGCTCCGCAGGCGCCTGCCATTCGCGCTCGAGCGCCCACGGAATCAGATAGTCGCGCAAGATGTGCCGGGCGGTCTCGGGAGTCTCATAGCTGTAGAACGGCTTCTCGCCGCACGTTACTTCGCCCCAGCCGGTGAGTCCGTCCGCGCCGGCGCGCACGAGAACGATGCGGCGCCCCGTCGTGCGGCCAAAGCTGGTTTCGAAAAAGCTGACCAGCGGCAGACGTAATTCCCGAAGCTCGATGGAATCGATGCGCATACTTTCGCCCGTACTCAGTAGTCCGTGGTCGGCAAGTATCCTCGCAGAGCCGGGGCTTAAAGAGCGACCCCTCACGCTCGTCACTTGTCACTTGTCACTTGTCACCCGTCTCTGCGTTTTTCAGGTGTTCGCGCAGCCGCTGGGCGCGCTCGAACTCGCCGCCGAGCGGCGCGTCGGAGAGATGGTCGCGGATGAACGCCAGTTTGGCGATCAGCGCGTCGAGCGCGTGTTGAATGTTCCCGGCGTTGGTGGCGCAGATGTCGCGCCACACCTCATAAGGACTTTCCGCCAGGCGCGTCATATCGCGAAACCCCGCTGCAGCAAGCGCCAGGGGCAAATCGTCGCGTTCGCCGGCGAGGCTTGCGAGCCCGGTGGAGACTAGCTGCGGAAGATGGCTGAGCAAGGCCATCGCGCGGTCGTGCTCCTCGGGATTGACCGAGAGCACGCGGGCGCCCGCGGCCGCGATCAGGGCCGCGAGGCCCCGCGTCCGCGAGTCCGAAAGCGACTCTTGCGGCTCAGGGCTCAGTACGTACACCGTACCCTGGAAGAGAGCGGCATCGGCGTTTTCGATGCCGGAGCGCTCCTTTCCCGCGAGCGGATGGCCGCCCACGAACAACGGCTCGCCCGCGAACCGGCGGCGCGCCTCGCGGCAGATCGTCACTTTGGTGCTGCCGGTATCGGTGACGAGCGCGTGGGGCGGAACAGCCGGAGCGAGATCGGGCAGCAGCCGCAGGATCGCGCCCACCGGCGCCGCCAAGATCACGAGCTCGGCTTCCGCAACTGCCCGCCGAAGGTCCTCCTCGGATTCATCGAGCGCGCCCATCGCCGCAGCGCGCCGCAGCACCTCCGGCCGGTCGCATCCAACGCGGCGGCCCTGGAACCCAGCTCGCTTCAGAGCCAAGCCCCACGACCCGCCGATCATTCCTACGCCGACAATGGCGATCCGCTCGAATGGGGATTTGGAAGCAGGCAAATGCGCTCCGAGATGATTAGACGATTCTAATGTTTGTTGATTCTAAAGGCTTGCTAGGCTTCGTTCCGTCAGAAAAAATGCGTGCGACAATCTTCCCCGCGGGTCCATCCCTTTCGCCGAGCCAAAAACAGTGTAGCAGGAAGCGCTGGAAATTTGGGCGTTCGTGAGACGGATGAGACGGGGTTTTTTGCATCACAGTGGGCGGAACTGACCCCTCACGCGGCATGTACAAAGGACGTTTTGGGGCGCGGTAGCGGCGCTACCGCTTTCGGAGTTTCTACATTTGGAGGCCCGAAGGGCCGCGCTAGCGCAGCCCTGGGCAAAGCCCAGGGTGATCAGGTTCGCTCCCGGGCCGCTGAGCCCTGAAAGGGCGATCCAAGGCTAAAGCTTTGAGACCGGCTGAGCCACGAAAGCTACGCTCCGGTAGTACGCCCCTTCAGGGCTTTAACTCTTAAATTAGCACTTCCCAGTCCCAGGCCGCTTGCCTGGGCTGGGATAGAGCGGCCCTTTGGGCCCTCGACCGCTTCAAGGCACAACACTCCGCGGTTCGAAATGTAGAAACTCCGAGTGCGGTAGCGGAGCTATCGCTTTTCTAAGGCCAGCCTGCTGGCCGGGAATTCTCGCCACCACGTCACGAGCAAGCTCCTGTGATTTAAGGCGGCAGCTTCGCTGCCGCACTCCATAGCGGGACCGAATCAGTCGCGGGGGCGCCGCGCGCTATTGCGGGTTCGGCCCCTGGACCACTTGGACGAAGCCATCGGGCCGCACCCACTTCTTGAACGCGGCTTCGACTTCTCCGGCGGTGAGCTTCACGTACTTCTGAGCAGCGATGTACGGCTCGTCGAGGGGCAAGCCGAGGTCGGATCGGGCAAGCCAGCCGCCCGCAATGCTTCCCACGCTCGCCTCGGCGAGGGGAATCTGCCGCAGCAAGAGCGCTTTGGTCTCGCGCATCTCATGGTCTGAAGCGGGCGCGGTCTGCATCGCCTGCAAGTCTCGCACGGCGATGGCACGCGCTCTGAAGACCTTCGGAGGATCGCACCCATACGAGATAGTGTAGGTGGTGCGCGTCTTGGCCGCCCGCAGCGAGGAGCCGACGTAATAGACAAGGCCCGCGTTCTCGCGCAGGTCCTTTGATAGGCGGCTCGCGTAGAAGCCGCCCCCGAGAATGTGGCTGCCCAGTTGAAGCGCGTAATAGTCCGGGCTGAAGCGATTGATGCCAATCGTTTCGGCGAGCGTCACGTTGTCCTGCACGCGGCTCTTATCCGGGACCGTTGTCGCCGAGGGTGAGTTTGACGGCACGGGCGCGAGGTCGGTGGGCGGTTTCGGCCCCGCTGCGCTCCATGACCCGAAGTATTTTTCCACCACGGACTTCGCCTCGGCGGGCGTCACTTTGCCAATCACGACAATCGTGGTGAGATCGGGCCGGAAAACGCGTTGGTAATAAGCTTTCACGTCTGCCAGTGTGAGCGAGGAGACGGTTTGCGGCGTCGCCTGACGCCGGTCGGGATCGCCCTTGGGATAAAGCCCGAGATCAACCGCCCGGCCGGCGAGATAGTTGGGGCTTTCAAGCTGTCCCGCAACCGTTTGGGCAAGCTGGGGCTTGACGATCTGAAACGCGCGCGCGGGCAGCGCGGGGTCGAGCTCGTTGTTCGCCAAAAGTTCGACCGCACGCTCGAAATGGCTGGCCAACGCGGTCGTTGAAAAGCTTGGCCCCGCGGATTCATCCGCGCCGATCTCATCGAGCGCCTTCTGGAAGGCGATGCGATCGAGCGTGGTTGTCCCGTAAGAGAACAGTTGATCGAGCACCGAGTTCACGCCGTCTTGGCCTGGCGGGGTTTCGAGGTCAGACTCCGTCCGGATATGTCCCTCCACGGTCACAGTGTCGCTGATCGCCGTCGGCTGGACGATCAGGCGAATGCCGTTGGATAGCGTGCTGACCTCCGGGTGCAGATCCGAAGTCGGAATCGCGAGGCTCTCGAGCCCCGCTTGCGCCCAGGAAGGAAGCGGCACGGTCTTGGCGGTGGACGGGGCGAACGACTCCTTACCTCCGAAGCTTTTGTGCGAAATCGGCTTCCCTGAGGGCTGCGGCGTAAGCGTGGCGACAATCGTATCGTCAAGCTTAAGGTATTTCCTGGCCACGCGGTTCACGTCTTCGACGGTGACTCGTTGCATGGCGCGCACATCATCTTCGGGCGAGCTTCGGCCCTCGATCGCCACCGCCTGCGACCAGGCTTGCGCCAAACCGAAGATGGAATTCTTCTGCATCTCTTCGCTTGAAAGCTCGTGCAGCTTGGCGGCTGCGACGAGATCGGCGGGAACGCCGTTCTTGAGGTCATCCGCAAGAATCCCGCGCATGTCCCCGATCAGCCCGGTGGAGTTGGCCCCTTTCGGGTAGACGGCGAGCGAAAAGCCGAGGCCCGACTCCGGCTGCGCCTCGAACTCGAAACCCGCGAAGAGCGCCTTGCCCTGCGGCACCAAATCGTAAAGAGTGCCGCGTTGGCTGCTCAGAACGTCGCCCAAGACTTCCGTGGCCGCGTAATCGGGGCTGTTGCTCCCGGGCATGCGGAACGAAATAATCGCGTAGCCGTAAGGCAGATCGCTCGGGATATCCATCGTCTGCGGTTGAACGTCGCCCAAATTGATCGCGGGCCGCGCGGGGAGCTGCTTCGACGGAATGCCGCTGAAGAGACTTCGCACTTTCGCGAGAGCCGCCTGCGGCTCGACGTCGCCAACGATGATCAGGACGGCGTTATTCGGCGCGTACCATTTCTCATAAAACTGCTTCAGCATGGCCGCGGTGGTCTTATCAAAACTGGGGCGCGTGCCGAGGCCGGTATTGGAGAGCGGCGTACCCTTGTACATATCGGCGTACAACTTCATCAGGAACGAATAGATGGGATTCGAGTGGTCTTGCGCAACCTCTTGTTCGATCGCGCCGCGCTCCTTCGTCCATTCCGCCTCGCTGTCATCGACCCCCCCCATCCGAGTCGCTTCGATGTGCAGAGCCACGTCGAGGTCCTGAGCGGGAACGGTGTAGAAATATTGGGTGACGTTCTGCTGCGTATCGGCGTCGAACGATCCGCCCATATTGGCGGCGATGTCGGCAAGCTGGTCGGCCGAAAGTCCCGGGCTGCCGCGAAACATCATGTGCTCCTGGGCGTGCGCGGTGCCGGGAAAGCCTTCGGGCGACTCGTTCGAGCCGACCTTGTAATTCACGATGGTGCTCACAACCGGCGCGAGACGATTCTGAACGATGATCACGCGCAGACCGTTCGGGAGCGTCGAGCGGAGGATGTTGGGCTGCTGACCAGCGGACGCCACCGCCTGATCCTGGGCGCTAGCGCGCGCCGCGCGAGCGCCGGATGGAATCGAGAACAGTGACAGCGCCAGCGACAAAGCCACGGCAGCGATAAACCCCGCTGACGGACCCATGGTGTGCCCGCGTTCCTGATTCCTCCGCCGGGGGCGCCGCGCGTTTTTACTGTTTTTCATTATTCGTTCTCCGCTTGACCGAGGCTACCATATTTCGAGATTAAGTTTCCTGTACCGCTTGATCAACTCAAAGTCAGGCCGGTCTGAGGTGATCAGCCGGGCGCCATGAGATCTCGCGGTGAGAGCGATCAGGACGTCGAAATGCAAAACGTGGGTGGCGCAAACATGGCGCGGTGTGCCATGTCTGCGATCTCGCGCAGCGAGACAGCGTTGTTGTCCCTTCGGGACAATCGCAGACATCATACTGCGATGACTGCGCTCTGCGCCATCCGCGAAACCTTATTTGGACAAGAGTGGTCCGAATCAGATCTGTCACCGACGCGATTCGTTGCTGGTGAAGCCCCGCGCGGAGTTGATCGATGAAAATCGAAGTATCGAAGATGACAAGGTCACTCACCGTGGGCCGCGAACGGGAGTTTCCCCGCGTGCTGCCTCATCAGCCGCTTGAACCGCTTCAGCGCCACAACCTCCCGAAGCGCCGCATGAACCGCTTCGGTCCGTGATTTGACGCCGACAACCTTCGCGCCTTCGTCGGCCAAATCGGTATCAGACCTTATCGAGGTCAAGGCCACAGGCATGGGTTTTCACCCCGCCACTTCACGTAGATACAGATTAGCCTCACCGCGCGTAGGTTTCAAGCAACGCCTCGTGCGAAGGGCCGCCCACCCAGTGTATGATCGCGAGAGCCGAAAAACGCCGGTGAGGACACCGGCGCTACAGCAAGCCTTTACGGGCGCGCCGCTGGCAGGTAGTAAAAAAAGACGGCGAGAATCAGGTAGACTCCGAGTAACTGCAATCCTTCGAACCAATGAGTCTCCCCGTCGATTGAAACCAGCGCGACGACGCCGACCGAGAGAATAATAGCGGCGATTTCGAGCGGATGAAACACCAGCGACATCGGCGCCGGCCGGAATTGGGAAATCACTACGAGAATCGGCGCCACGAAGAGCGCAATTTGAATGCTGCTGCCTACGGCGACATTGAGGGCAAGATCCATCTGATCGTGCCGCGCCATCAGGATAGCCGTTGAGTGCTCCGTCGCGTTGCCCGCGATGGCGACGATCACAAGGCCCACGAACAGGTACGTCCAGCCGAGCGAGCGTGTAGTGGCGCCAACCTGGCGCACGAGCACGTCGCTTGCAACGGCCGTGAGCGCTGTAGCAACAGCGAGAGCCGTCACGGCGGTCCGCTTACTTACCGCGGGCGCTTTGCCCGGGCTGATGCGAAAAAGAGCGCGATGCGTTCGGAAAGTAAAAAGCAGGCTGGCGAGGTAACTGAACAGAAGGACCGCGGCGGTCCAAAGGCTGAGCCTCTCGATTCTCGCGCCCGACGCGGGCAGTGAGCCGTACACGGTGAGCTGGAAAAGCGCCGGCATCACCAGCCCCACCACCGCGAGGAACAACATGGATAGATTCGCGCCGGCGGCAAATCGGCTGAACGAAAGCTTCTCTCTCCCGATGCCTCCCGCAAGAGCCGCCAGGCCGAAAACCAGAAGCAGATCACCAATGATGCTGCCCGTGATCGACGCCTTCACGATTTCCGTTTGGCCGCCCCAAACCGCGACGATGCCGAACACCAGCTCGGTGATATTGCCCAGAGTGGCGCTGAGCAAACCGCCAGCCGTCGCCCCGGTGTGCCCGGCCAATTCTTCTGTGGCCTGCCCGATAAGCGCGGAGAGCGGAACCAGCGCCAGCGCCGCCACAGCGAAAACCAGAACGGGATTGAGCTTCAGGAGTTGGAAAACCACCGCCGCCGCAACGAGCGGAATAATGGAAGCTTTCCACCCTCCCAGCAGGAAAGCCCGCGTTGTGTTTCCCCGTGTTGGGACTGTGATCATTGATGATCCGCGCGCGCGCCCGCCAAGTCAGAATGCTGAAAAACGTGTAGCGGCGGCTTTACGCCCCCTCCGGCCATTGGAAACGATGGATTCGTGGCGATGTAAAATCGCCGCTACGCCGTTCAGACCGGGTTTCCAGCATCCTGCTACAGGGGGAGTAGCGCGGCGTTGTTCTTTAACTCCGCGGCTTTTCGTCGGTGGATCGGAAAAGCCGCAGACGCAAAAGACAAGTCTGCGCTACTCCCCTTCGTCACGACACCAGTTTTTCAGGATCCTGCGAATCAGGAAGCCTCGTGCGCGAAGTATTCGGGCTCGTTCCCTGCTTTCCACTTGATATTGCAGCCGAGGCTAGGTCTCTGGTCCGACGCAACGGAGAGTCCGGCAAGCGTCGCATTCAGCGCGGAGCGGAGGTCGGTTCCACTGACGGGCCGCCCATTGCCGGGACGGCTGTCATCGTACTGCCCGCGATAAACGAGCAATCGGTCGCGGTCGAAGACGTAGAAATCGGGCGTGCACGCGGCGCGATACGCTCTGGCCGTTTCCTGAGTTTCGTCGTAAACATAGGGAAAAGTATAGCCGATTGACTCGATTTCCTCGGCCATCATCACGGGCCGGTCGTCCGGGTAGGTTTCAAAGTCATTCGAGTTGATGGCGACGATCGCGACGCCGCGCTTCTGATATTCCTTGCCGAGTTCGGCAAAGCTCGAACGAATGTGCTGGACGTAGGGACAATGGTTGCAGATGAAGGCGACCACCAGCGCGGGCGCGTCCTTGAAGTCGTCGAGAGAAATCGTTTTCCCTTGCGGGTCAGGAAGGTTGAATCGGGGAGCCTTGGTCCCCAGCGGAAGCATGGTGGAAGGTGTCGCAGCCATATGAATTTTGTCTCCAGGTCCGTGTCAATAATCGGGACGGTCAATCCCCCGTTATCTGTTCGATGCGGGGAACGCGGCGGCGGGAATCAACGCGCGGTTGCCAAAGCCTGCGATGATTTCGGGAGCAGGTCCGCGAAAACGAAACCGTCCCGCTCGACGACTTGCCCGAGCTCGATTTCGAGGGATCGCAGGAACATGGGTCCGGCAAAAACGAACGTATGGAATTCGCCGTTCTCGCCGCAAGGGTCGGCGTGCGGCGGAAGATCGCCAAGGAACTCCGCGTCGAGGCAGCGCCCGGCGAAGCGGCGATCGATTTGGCGGGGATCGACGCACGTGACGTAAGCGCGCACGCCCGCGCCGATCATCTCGCCGGCGAGCTCGCGCGTATCGCGATGCCAGAGCGGGAAGAGCGGCACGATGCCCGTTCCCGCCAGCTTCTCCTCGCGATAGCGCCGGATGTCGGCGAGAAAGAGATCGCCAAACACCATCCGCGTGACACCTTCGCTCCGGGCGCGTTCAAGCGCTTCGCTCATCGCCGCCTCGTAAACCGAGTTCGGGCACGGCCACGGCAGCGCGACCTTGACCAGCGGCAGCCCCACAGCCTCGGCCTGGTGTTCGAGGAGCGATTCGCGCACGGCGTGCATGGCCACCCGCCCGTGAGTCTGATTCACGGTGGTCAGGAGTGAGACGATCTCGACTTCGCCCTGCCGGAGCGCCGCCTCGAGCGCCCACGCGCTATCTTTTCCGCTGCTCCAGGAAACCCATGCTCTTGGCTTTGCCATTGCAGGAGCACTAGCGCAGCCCTTCAGGGCGGCGAACGGCGGAGGACACAGCGCGGCGGAGCTGCAATCCGCCTTGTAGCACGGGCGTCCCGCCCGTGCGCATGGGCAGGATGCCCATGCTACGCCTCGGTGTGTGCCTCACGCGAACTCGAAATTCCGGCGCATAGAGAACACGGAGAGCTCCTCCGCCGAAACGCTCGCAATTTCGCGCGAAATTTCTGGAGAGCGGCACTGAAGGGCTCAAAATGACAGTTCGCAGCGCTCTTTTCAGCGGAGGCGCCGGAGTTCGCCTTCAGTGAACCTCGCCGAGATGCGGCGCGCCAGTCGAACCAAAGTACGAGGAATCCATCCAGACGGGATACTGTTTCCTCAAACCGTTGAGCGCGTTCTCAAACTTTTGCTGGCGAATCGCGTTTTCGATCTGTGGAGTAGCATCCTTCAGCGTGAGCGTATCGTGGCTTGCGACCTGGACGAAGAGGATGGCGTCGGGGCTGTCCTGGACCTGTGAAAGCGCGCCGGCGGGAAGAGTGAACGCGGCCCTGACGAATTCAGGAAGCGAAGGTTTGTAAGCGATCGGCTGCGGATCGCTCACCACAACCACCTGATTGGGAACGTTGTAGGTTTTTGCCACCGCCTTGATGTCCGTCCCTGACGAAAGAGCCTTGCGAATCGCCGAAGTCTTGGCTTGCGCCTCGGCCTCCGCGAGGCCATTAGCGTTGCGTGCGCTCTTCTTCAGAACCTCGACCTCGTAGACCTTGGCTTCCTTAAACTCCGGCTGGTGCGCGGTGAAATACCGGCTGACCTCGTCGGAAGTGACCTCGAGCTTCCGGGCGATGTCCTGGCTCTCCATGCGCGCGAGCAGGTTGTTGCGCTCCAAGTCCATTTGCTGCCGGAACTGGGGTGACGAATCCAAGTGCTGGCTTTTCGCGGCCTGCGAAAGCACGAGCATGTTGCTATAGGTCTCGCCGATCGCGTGACGGCCGCCGTTTTGCTCAAGCTGTTGAGGACTCATCGATCCGAGCAGCTTGTCAAACTCACTTTCCGTGACTTGAACACTGCCAACCTTCATCACCACCTTGCCGGGATCGTTTGCCGCGGCTGCCGATGTCGCGCCGCGCGGCGCGTGGGGATTGGACTGGGCGCAAAAGACCCATCCGGCGCTTGCCAATATCAAACCCATGCAGATTACGTGATACGCACTGAACTTTCTCATTACGTTCGTTCTCCAGAGCTCGGGATTTTTCAATACCTAATTTTAACATCACAATCCCATTCCATCTATCCTCGCGCTCCGCGCCTCCCGTGATGTGGGAGCGACCAGCCTGATGCGCGTGGCGCAGGCAGCGGTCTCCTTTCCGAGTTCAACGGTTTGAAAGGGCTGGCAAAAAGGCGCCCTGCGGTACAGAATTGAAAATACAGATGCTCTTTGAGGAACTCAGCATTCGGGATGTCGCGATCCGGCCGGCGCAAATCCTCGCGCCCATGGCGGGGATCACCGACACCGTGTTTCGGCGATTCATCAGACGGCTGGGCGGGTGCGGCCTGATCATGACGGAGTTCGTCTCGAGCGAAGGCATGCTCCGTCAGAATCTCAAATCACGGCGCTACTTGTACTACACCGACGAAGAGCGCCCGATCACGGCTCAAATCTTCGGCGCAGACGCAAACCATTTGGCCGAAGCTGCGCGGATGATCGAAGACCTCGGATTTGACATGATCGACCTGAATCTCGGTTGTCCGGCGAAAAAAGTAGTGAAGTGCGGCGGCTCGGGATTGCTGCGCGACCTCCCGCTGCTCGAAACGATTTTCCGCAAGATCCGCGCCGCCGTCAGTATTCCGTTCACGGCAAAAATCCGCGCGGGCTGGAGTGACGACGAAATCGTCGCTGTTCCGGTCGCGCGGCTCGCGGAAGATTGCGGTGTGGAGGCGGTCGCGGTGCATCCGCGAACCCGCGTGCAAGGCTATAGCGGGCGGGCGCGCTGGGATATTATCGCCGAGGTGAAGGCGAGCGTCCGAATTCCGGTGGTCGGCAACGGCGACGTCATGAGCCCGCTCCACGCCGAGGCGCTCGAGAGGGAGACCGGATGCGACGCGGTGATGATCGGCCGGGCCGCGCCCACCAATCCCTGGATTTTCCGGCAAATGCTCGATTATTTTCGCACCGGAACCTTCGCCGAGCCGTCGGACGCCGACCGCTACGCGCTGATCCGCTCGTATTACGCCATGTTGGTTGAGGAAGATATTCCGGGCGCCATCGGCAAGATGAAGCAGTTTGCGAGCTGGTTCACGCACGGCGTCCCGAACGGCGCCGAACTTCGCCGCGAGGTGCAGAGCGCCGCCGGCGCGCGCGAAGTGCTGGATCGCGTGGATGAGTTTTTTGCGGTGACGCTCGCCGGCGGGCAGGCGTGCGCGAAATGAGGAATCGCCGCGGCCGCTGATTTCCGCATCGATCAGCCGCTGCGGGTGGCATTATCCCATGCTCTTTTCCGCCTGCCATTGGCGGTAAACGGCGCTCTTTGAAGTGCCGGTCTTTCTTGCCAGTGCCTTCAGGGCGTCGCGTTCGCTCAGCCGCTCGACCGACATCAGCCGGTCCATCTCCTTCTTGATGAAAGAAGGCGGGACGGCGGCCTTTACCACCGGGGCCTCAAACGGTCCGGCGATAACGGTAATCTCGCCCTTGATCGAAAGCCGCTTTTTCAGCTTGGCGAGAACTTCCGACGCGGGTCCGCGCAGAAACTCCTCGTGAAGCTTTGTCACTTCCCGCGCTACCACAACCGGACGGTCGCCAAGTTCCGCAGCCAGATCTTCGAGCATCTCAATGACGCGATGCGGAGCTTCGTAAAAAACAATTGTTTCGGCAACGCCCGCGAAAGCCCTCAGGCTGCGCCGCCGGGCGGTTCGCTTGGGAGGTAGAAATCCGACAAAGCGGAAGCGGTCGAGCGGCAAACCAGCGACCGCGAGCGAGGCTACAAACGCGGACGGACCCGGGACCGGAATTACGCGGATGTTGTGGCGGATGGCGAGCCTCACCAGCCGGTAGCCGGGATCGGAGATCATCGGCACTCCCGCATCCGAGACGAGAGCGATCTTGCTGCCTTCCTCCATCAGCACGACCAGTTCGGGCGCTCGCGTCATTTCATTGTGCTCGTGATAGCTGATCACGCGCGTCGAAATTTGATGGTACTGAAGCAGGGACTGGGTTCGGCGAGTGTCTTCGCAGGCGATGAGGTCGGCGTCCTTCAGCGTCCGCAACGCGCGCAGGGTGATGTCTTCGCGATTGCCGATGGGAGTGGCGACCACAAACAGCATTCCCGGGGCCGCGTGCTTGAGCGCTGGCGCGGGCTCGGGGCGCAACAGCCGTCCGCCTTGTTCGACAGGAGGCATGATGAAGCACGGTAGTCTATCACAGGGAGCCTGGCAGGCAATGGGGCGGGTTACAGCGGGGGCGACGCCGCGCGGGCAGGAATCGGCAAAGCCTCCACGCCGGTGATGGCGAACCGCATCCGGCCCTCCGCCACGAGCTCCTCACCGCGAAAGACTCTTCCCTCAAGCTCGCCGAAATGATCTCGCAGCTTCAAAACCTCCGCTTGCACGCGCAGAACGTCTCCGGCAACTGCCACAGCGTGCATCTGAGCGGAAGGAATCTGCAGGATCAGCGCGATTTTGCCGGCCATTCCGGGCCGCTCCAGCACCAGAATGGCGCCGAGCTGCGTCGTCATTTCGAGCAGGATGGCGCAGGGCACGATCGGCGCGCCCGCAAAGTGGCCCGCAAAGAAAGGCTCGCCGGCCGTGAAGGTCTTGACGCCGGTGATCCGCCGGCCCGGCTCGAACGCGGTCACACGATCGACGAGCAGGAAAGGATAGCGATGCGGCAGGATTTTCGCGATTTCGGACGTGGTTTGAATCATCGGCTCACGGAAGGCCGGCCGCCGAACGGCGATGAGCGGCCGCCCCGATCACCGGATCGTTGAACCTTTCAATGATTTGCGGGTTTCAGCAGTCTCCGGCCGAGCGACAGATTCTTGTTCGTCCAGTCGCCGTCTTGATCTTTTTCGGTTTCGTACTGGGCGCGCATGCTTTCGAGCTTCGAATCCAATTCGTCGAGAGCGTGGAGCGCCAGCGCCTCAGGAAACATCGGCTCTTTGGGCGATCCGAATTCAAGCCGGCCGTGGTGGGAAAGGATCATGTGCGCGATCTGATCTCGGAGGTGGCAGGGGAAGTCAGGGATATCGCGAATCTTCTCGCGCACGAGCTCCATGCCGAGCGTGATATGACCGAGCAACTGTCCGCGCGTGGAGTAGCGAAAGGAGCGGTCAAAGCTCAGCTCTTCGATCTTGCCGAGGTCATGCAGAACGATGCCGGCAAGCAGCAGGGAGCGGTCAATCCAGGGATAATGGTTCGCAATCAGGTCTGCGAGGCCCGCGAGCGATTGAACGTGCTCGAGCAGTCCGCCGAGGAAGGCATGATGCATCGCCGTCGCCGCGGGCGCGAGCTTGTACTTGGCTGCAATCGATGGATCGGTCAGGACGCCGAGCAGGAGGTGCTGAAGCGGCCCGGCGGGTAGCGCTTGAACGCGCTCCACGAGCGCGGCATACATTTGCTCGGGATCCTGGCGCGTGCGCGGGAGAAAATCGAGCAGATCGACCGCGCCGTTTGAAATGCGCCGAATCTCGCGCACGGTGATCTGCCGCTGGCCCTGGTACGCTTCGATGGCGCCCGCAACCTGCACCACGTCGTCCACCTCGATCGCGCAGTTCAGGCGATCGCAATCCCACACCTTCGCCTTGAGCGAGCCGGTGGAATCCCGTAGTTCGAGGTCGAGATAAGCGCTGCCGTTCCGCGCCAGTTTCCTGTCTTTGCTCTGCACGAGGAACGACGTGTTGACCTGCTGGCCGGGCTTCAGATCAGCAACAAAGGCGTTTTTCATAAGCAGCCGTCTTGCGCGGAACCCACCGCGCCGGGGTGCAACGCTCCGGAATCAGCAAAGCCCGGCAGGATCGAAATGCAGCTTTCCCTGCGTAGGGTGGTGAGATAGGCGCGCAAGGCCGCCTGCATGTGGGTCTGGTAATAGTCGTCTTCGACTCGGGCGCGGACTTCTTCAAACTTCGGACCGCCGGCGCTTCGTCGCGCGTTTAACCGGAAGATCGTGTACCCGGACTGCGTCGCGATCAGTTTCGAGGTGTCACCCGGGTCGAGACCTTTAATCGCCTGGGTGATCTCCGGAATCAGCTCCCCGGCAGGCGCAAAGCCCGTCTCCCCGCCCGAATCGGCGTTCGGGCCGTCCGAGTATTTCTTGACCACGTCGTCCCACTTTGCGCCGCTCTCGAGCATGCTGAGCGCCTGTTTCCCCCGTTGCTCCGCCTGCGCCGCGCCCCATTTCTGATTCGAAACCAGAATTTCCGCCAAGTCGACACCCGCCGGGGATTGATAGTCCTGGAGGTGTGCGGCGAAATACTTCCGCAGCTGAGCGTCAGTCGGCATAATCCGCGGCGCTACTTCCTGCTGCTCCACATGCCGCAGCAGGAGCTGGCGGCGCTGGTTCTCCTGGAAGTCTTCCCAGACGAGTCCTTGCTTTTCGACGTAGTCCTCAAGGTCCTGGATTGAGGCGAGGCCGAACTGCTTGCGAATCTGGTCGAGCCGCTCGACCAGCTCAGTCTCAACGTTAATCCCGAGATCCTTCGCCTTCTGCACGAGCAGATCCTCGTCGATCATGTCACGCAACAGGTTTTTCGACTGCGCGTCGTACTGCTCCTGAAGTTCGTCCCCGGAGAAGTGCTGCGCGAGAGATGCGCGCAGGTCCGCCACCTGCTGATTGTACTGGCGCTGAGTGACAATCTCCTCGTTCACCCGCGCGATAATGCGGTCAATCAGCACGGTGTTGCCGAAAAAGCGCGCGGGCACAATCACCATCGCCGCGGATGCAACGAGAATGCCCACTGCGATTAGCTTCCTATTCATACCTCAGGTTCCTTTTTTTATCTCGCTGATGAAAAACAGTTCGAGCACGGAGCTTCTGGAGGGGCAGCGCTGTTCGCTCGACGCGAAAGCCGCCACGGTTGCGCCCCGTGTGGCTCCGGTCCCTCCATCCCTTGATCTTAATGCGGCGGCTCAAGTTCCTGCAAGACGCTCGCGATTTGATCGATGGGGCGCGCGTCGGGCCGGAGCCGGAAACGCAGCGAGCCGTCAGGACGGAGAATCGCATCGCGCCGGCGGCGCACGAGCCGCGTAAGCTGGTCAGGCTCGACGGGAGTCTCCGAATGGAAGCGGATCCAAACGTCGTCGAGCTTGCGGTCGACCGACTGGATGAGCATCCGCTCCGCGCGATTTTTGAGCATCGCGTAATCCAGCAGCGTTCGGACGGAAGCCGGCAGAGAGCCAAAGCGGTCGGCCAGTTCCGACTCCAGCTCCGCGCGTCCGTCGCTTCCGGCCACTCCAGAAATTCGCTTGTACATACGCAGCCGCTGGCCTTCGTCCGGAATGTATTGATCGGGGATCCGGATATCCACGCCCAGGTTGATCGTGGTGCGGACCTCGGGCTTGGAAGGCTGCCCCTTGAGCTCGGCCGTAGTTTCTTCGAGCATCTTAAGGTAAAGGTCGAGCCCGATCGCGTTCAGGTGCCCCGATTGCTCCGCCCCGAGAACGTTCCCGGCGCCACGCAACTCGAGATCGAGCGCCGCCAGCCGGAACCCGGCGCCCAGGTCGGAAAATTCCTTGAGCGCGGCAAGCCGGCGGCGCGCCAAGGGCGTCAGCGTTTGCTCGTCAGCGATCAGGAGATAGGCGTAAGCGCGACGGTCGGAGCGACCGACGCGCCCGCGAAGCTGGTAAAGTTCCGAAAGGCCAAACCGGTCGGCGCGATGGATGATGATCGTGTTCGCGCGCGGGATATCCAGGCCGTTCTCGATGATCGCGGTCGATACCAGCACGTCAAATTCATTCTGCACGAACTTCATCATGGTCCGCTCGAGCTCCCGCTCGCCCATCTGTCCGTGACCCACTCCGATGCGCGCGGTAGGAACCAGTTGCTGGATCAGCGCGGCGATGCTGAAAATCGTCTCCACGCGGTTGTGCACAAAATAGACCTGCCCCTGGCGGTGTAATTCGTTCAGAATAGCCGCCTGAATCAGCTTCGGCGAATATGGCGCGACCGAGGTTTGAATCGCCAGGCGCCCTTGAGGCGGCGTCTCAATCACCGAAAGATCGCGCAGCCCGCCGAGCGACATGTGGAGCGTGCGCGGAATCGGCGTAGCCGACATCGTGAGCACGTCCACGCCGGCGCGCAGCCGCTTCAAGTTTTCCTTCGCCGCCACGCCGAACCGCTGCTCCTCATCGACCACCAGCAGGCCTAGATCTTTGAACTCGACGTCCTTCGAGAGCATCCGGTGCGTTCCGATCAGAATATCGACCGCGCCCGCGGCGGTATCAGCAACCGCTTTTTTCTGTTCTACCGCGCTGCGAAAACGGCTCAGCATCTCGATCCGCACGGGGAAACCGCCGAAGCGCTGCCGGAACGTATTCAAGTGCTGGAAGGCCAGCACGGTAGTCGGCGCGAGCACGGCGACCTGCTTTCCGTCCTGTACCACCTTGAAGGCCGCGCGCATGGCGAGCTCCGTCTTTCCGTAGCCGACGTCGCCACACAGCAGCCGGTCCATCGGCTCGGGAGATTCGAGATCGCGACGGATTTCTTCAAGCGCCTTCAGTTGGTCGGGCGTTTCCTCGAACTCGAAGGCGTCCTCAAACTCCTTCTGCCAAGGCGTATTGGGACTGAATGCGACGCCGCCGCTCATCTTACGCTCGGCATAGAGCTTGAGGAGCTCCGCCGTCATGTCACGCAGCGCGCGTTTCACGCGCGTCTTGGTGCGCGCCCACGTGGCGCCGCCGAGCTTGTCGAGCGACGGTTTCGCGCCGTCCAGGCCGGCGCCCGAGCGGTATTTCTCCACCAGGTCCAGGCGCTCGAGGGGCACGTAGAGCTTGGCGTCATCCTGATACGTGAGCAGCATAAAGTCCCGACGTTTGCCTTCAACGTCAATCTGCCTCAGCCCCTGATAAAGGCCAATGCCGTGGTCGACGTGCACGACGTAATCGTTCACCTTCAGGTCGCTCAGATCGGAGATAAAGCGCGAGACGGCCGACTTGTCCTTTCGCCCGGGAGCTCCCCACGCGAACCCGCCGAAGAGATCGCTCTCGGCAAAAAGAGCGGTTCCGGCGCGGGAAAACAGCACGCCCTCGCTGAGGTCTCCCCGCACAAGCTGGAGCGAAGGCGCGGGCGGAGTTTCTCTGCTGTCCTCGGCTTGGCGCGACTCACCTTTTTGGGCTCCAGATGTAAGGCACGCGGTGAACGGTATCTCATAATCCTTGAGTGTCTCCGCCAGCCGTTCCATTTTGCCGGTGCTCGAGAGCGCAATGAGTACCGGCACGCCTCGGCTCCGGCGAGCCCGCAGATCTTCGACCCAGGACTTGACGGCGCCGTGGAATTTCGGCGCGGGCTGTGTCGCCAGCGCGAAGCGACCGGGCGCCTCATCGGCGGAATCTGTTTCGATTTCGAGCTCCGTCAGGCCGGCCTGCGGCGCGGCCTGTAGAGCATCGTCGAACTCTGTGTCGCTGAGCAGCAAGTCAGCAGGCCGGGGGCGCGGCGGCAACACGTCGCGAACTTCGTCGTAAGCGTGTTCCCACGCCGCGCGGAGCGTCGACGCTTGCCTTAAAGTCTCCGCGCGTTCGTCCCATAGCACCAGGGCCCCGGGCATGAGATCGGATAGGCTGCAGGCATGAGGCGCGGCAAGCGGAACAAAGAATTCCCAGCCCGGGAAAGGCGCGGAATATTCCGCCGTCCACCCCGGGTCGCGTTTGAGTTCCGCCGAGGAACGCGCAGCGAGCGAACGGGTCAGCTCCTGGAAAACCTCCGGCGACCGGCGGTGCTCCGACAGTGGCAGAATCAGAGCGGAATCGACGGCGCGCCGCGAGCGCTGGGTCGCGGGATCGAACTCGCGCAGAGATTCGATTCGATCGCCGAAGAGCTCCACTCGGAACGGCCATTCCACTTCCGGCGGATAGACGTCGAGGATGCCGCCGCGCACCGAGAAGAACCCCGCTGCGTCAACCGGTTCGTGCGCTTCGTAGCCGGTGCCGGAAAGGTGCTCGGCGATGTCTTCAAGGCTCAGCTCGTCGCCGGTCTTGAGTCCAAGCGCAAGCGAGCGGTAGTACACCGCGTGCCGAAAACGGCCCCACGCCGATAGTCCCGGCGCCAGGACGACGCGCGCCCTGCCCTGCGCCAAATTCCAAAGCGTCACGGCGCGCCGCTCCGCAATTTCAGCGTGCGGCGAGCGCCCTTCGTACGGTGTGACATCGTAGCCGGGAAGAACGAAAACGCTTTTCGCAGCTCCCGGTTCCAGCCACTCGATCAGAGTCGCGATGTTTCGGGCCAGCATCTCGGCGGCCTCGCGCTCAGCGCTCAGAACCAGCACCGGCTTCTTCACCAGGTGCGCAAGCGCGGCGGCGGCAAGTGCTTTGGCCGTGCGGGTGAGGCCCGCGAGCACGACCGGCGGCGCGCTCGCCGTTGAGCGGGGCGTGGCGAGGGATTTCCTCACCGCTTCGATGGAAGGATCGTCAAGAACGGAGCGAAGCAACGTGTGAGCAGATGGCATGGCAGAGAAAATGCAGGGGAGCTCCCAGGCGTGCACGGATCTCATCCCGGCGACCAACCGCCTACGGGCCGGCACGCCTCCAGAGCGGCAGGCTCTCGGGCTAGCTTCCTGCGGAGGTGCGTGGCGGAACGAACCTGAGAATTTCCTGGATCAGCGCCGAAGTGGAGAATCCCTTGACCAGCGGAATGGATACTGTTTCGCCGCCCGCGGATTCGACCTCCTCCCGGCCCACAATTTTATCTGCTCCCCAATCGGCGCCCTTCACCAGAACGTCCGGCAGCAGACGAGTGATCAGATTGCGCGGCGTCGCTTCGTCAAAGATGGTGACGTAGTCCACGCACTCGAGCGCCGCCAGGATCTCCGCCCGCTCCTGTTCGGGGAAAATGGGTCGCCCCGGTCCCTTGATCGCGCGAACGCTCCGATCGCTGTTGATCGCTACCAGAAGGCAATCTCCGAGTTGTCGCGCGGAGGCGAGGTAGCGGGTGTGTCCGGGATGCAGCAGATCGAAACAACCGTTCGTGAAAACCAGCCGGTGTCCTTGCGTCTGGAGCTGCTTCGTTATATGGATCGCCTTCTCGGGGGGCAGAATCTTCTTCGCACTCACACGCGTCATCCCGACAGCAGGAACCCGCAATTCGATTCTAGCACGCGCTCCGGCGCTGCCCGCGCTCCGGATGGAGCTTCCGCACCTGATTTCCTATTCTCAACGGAGCCGCAATGAGTTAAAATAGGACCCCTTATGTACGACATCCTGGCGGACATCTTCGTCGCTGTCGTTGCGATCGCCTACTTCGTCCTGGTCATCGTCCTGATCGGATATCTCCTTCGAACCCGCACACGCCCCGCAAAAACACGTCACCGGCAGCCCTCGGCATCCGAGCCACATAAGACCAAGCCCTGATCCGTCGCACACCAAATTATGGC
>JBOGKE010000116.1:0-16861 GCA_050745265.1 Terriglobia bacterium | reverse complement strand
ATCCGTCGGCCACCGAGACCACACGGACTTGGTCGCCGTACTTCTCGCCGAACAGCGCCATCGCGCCCGAATTGAGCGCCGAATCGAGGTCCATCAAGTCCGTGTGCATCTCTTCGTTGGCGAGAATGTGGCGGTTCACAAGATCTTCGATGTCCACGCGGTCTTGTTCTTCGAGCGGCGCGTAGTGAGTGAAGTCGAAGCGCAACCGGTCCGGCGCGACCAGCGACCCCGCCTGCTTCACGTGCGTGCCAAGCGCCGTCCGCAGCGCCGCGTGTAATAAGTGCGTGGCGGTGTGATTGCGGCGAATAGCGTCCCGGCGCCCGGCGTCAACCTTCGCGGTCAGCTTCATGCCCACGTCAAGCGGCTGAAGCGCGGTGACCTTATGCGCGATCAAGCCTGTAACAGGACGAAACGTATCCGTGACTGCTGCCGCCTCTTCGCCTGACTCTCCATAGAGCCGTCCCGTGTCTCCGATTTGCCCGCCCGCTTCGGCGTAAAAGGGCGTGTGATCGAGAATGACTTCGGCTTTGGCACCCGGATTCACCTGCTGCACGCTCTCGCCGTCGACGACCAACGCCGCAACCAGGCAGCCAGTGGATTCAGTCCGCGCGTAGCCGTCGAACGCGCTCGGATGTTTGTCCGCCAGCTCGCGATAAGCAGGCGATGCGACCTTCTTCTCCGCGCCCCTCCAGCTTGCCCGCGCCCGCTCGCGCTGCCCCCGCATTTCTTCCTCATATCCTCGGTAATCAAGGGTGGGCCATCGCGGTTCGAATCGCTCTACAGGCTCAGATCTGCCGATGCTGCACAAATCGACCTTAACCCCTGAGTTGCTAACGATATCCTCCAAAAACGCCGGGGATAATCCGTACGTATCGTGGAGCTTAAAAATCTCGTCGCCCGGGAGGACCATCGGCCCATCAGAAACAGAAAGCGATCTCATACTCTTCTTAACCCCAGGCACCTTCGAGATGTCGAGGGCGTGGCGCTCGCTCACCTGCGCGCGCCACGCGGATTCTAGATTCCCAAAAGGCACCTCATATGTCGCAAGGGGCTGATCCCCGGATGCCCCCCTCCACAGGAACAAAACTGGCGACTGCCTTAACCGGTCCAATGCCTGTCTCGTAGTGTGCTCGTACCGCTCCTCTTCCGTTTTGACCGCCTTCCTGATGTACTCAGTTTCTTCGATCAACTCTGGGTATGGACCTTTCATCAGCCCGACGACGTCGCTGGACATCTGATCAAGGAACGGCTCGTTGATGCCGAGCCTTTGGCCGTGGTAGAGCGCGCGCCGGATAATACGGCGCAGCACATAGCCGCGGCCTTCGTTCGACGGCAGGACGCCGTCCGAGATCAGGAAGGTTGCGGCGCGGCTGTGGTCGGCGATGATGCGCAGCGAAACGTCGGTCTCGTGGTTCGCGCCGTATTCGACATTTGCGAGCTCGGCGGCCTCGTCGATGAGCGGCTTGAAGAGGTCGGTATCGAAGTTCGAAAGCTTCCCCTGCAAAACCGCCGCGAGGCGCTCAAGACCGGCTCCGGTGTCAACACACGGTTTCGGAAGAAGCGAAAACGAGTACCACGGTACGCCACCCTTCTCGCCAGCCTGCCGGTCGTACTGCATAAAGACGAGGTTCCAGATTTCGACGTAGCGGCCGCAATCGCAGGGGAACTTGCAATCCGTGTGGCCGAGATCGCTTGCCTCGGGGCCCATGTCGTAATGAATCTCGGAGCACGGACCGCAGGGGCCGGTTTCGCCCATTTGCCAGAAGTTCTCCTTCATGCCGAGCTCGAAAATCCGTTCGGCGGGAGCCCCCGTGGCGAGCCAGCAATCGTACGCCTCCTGGTCGCGTGGAATGTCTGCGTGCGGCTCACTCGCTCCTTCAAAAGCGGTGACGTAGAGCTTTTCGCGCGGGATCTGATACACCCGCGTGACGAGTTCCCAAGCCCAGGCAATCGCATCCTTCTTGAAGTAATTGCCGAACGAGAAGTTTCCGAGCATCTCGAAAAACGTATGATGCCGGCGCGTGCGGCCCACCTGCTCGAGATCGTTGTGCTTGCCTCCGGCGCGCACGCACTTCTGCGACGAGCAGGCGCGCTCGTAATCGCGCTTCTCGCGGCCGAGGAACACGTCCTTGAACTGGTTCATGCCCGCATTGGTGAAGAGCAGCGTAGGGTCGTTCGCCGGAACGAGTGAGGATGAGCGCACGACACGGTGGCCGCGTGCCGCAAAGAACTCGAGGAACGTTTTGCGAATCTCGTGGGAATTCATCATTCAGGATCGGTGGCGAATAGTGAATGGTAAATAGAAAATGGCGAGCCGGCTCACGTGATGATTCTATTGCCCCTCAAACTCTGTATCGTGAGAAACGGGCTTCAGCTCGGGTCGTGCGCGCATCGCTTTCATAATAGCATCGGAGCGGAATCCGAGCCGCGCGAGGCTTTGAGCGAGGGCATAGAATTTGCGCTGAGTCAGGGGAGGATGAAGGCCGCGGAGTTTCTTGTCGAGGGCGCGTTCGAGCAGGTCATTTTCCGGGCGCTCTTCGAAGGCGTGATCGAGCGCCTCATCGATAAACCGGTAATCGACGAGGCGCGCTTTCAGCTCCAAGCGGACGCGTTCACGGCCGAACGAGCGCGTACGGACCAGGAAGGAAGCATACTGGCGGGCGAATTGGCGATCGTCGAGGTAGCCCAACTGGCGGAGCTTGCTGATGGCGGCTTCGACTTGGGATTCGGCGGGGAATTTTCTGGAAAGGGCGCGGCGCAATTCTGCCACCGCGTAAGCGCGGCGCGCGAGCAGGCGCGTGGCGGTGGAAAACGGATTCTTATCGCGCTCCAAAGCGTTCGAGATTCGAAGCGGTGGCCCGTTCCAGCTCTTCGCTCACCCCCTCGGAGGTGGAGCGGACGCCTGCCGCGCGCATTTTCAGCTCCTGCGCGTTCGAGGCCCAGATCGACGCCTCTTCCAGCGTAATGAGCCCGCGCAGATAAAGATCATACAGCGACTGGTCGAAGGTTTGCATCCCGTATTGCGATGCGCCGGAAGCAAGAATCTCGCGGATGAGGCGGGTCTTATCGGGATTAATGATGCACTCGCGAATGAAATCGGTCGCTACCAGCACCTCGACCGCCGGTACGCGCCCGCGCCCGTCGGCGCGGCGCACGAGGCGCAACGAAACCACACCGTTGAGCGTCGAAGCGAGCTGCATCCGGGCCTGCGTCTGCTGCGCCGACGGGAAGACGCCGATCACCCGCTGCACGGTTTCCTGCGCTTCGAGCGTATGGAGCGATGAAAGCACGAGGTGCCCGGTCTCCGCCGCATTGAGCGCCGTGCGCATGGTGTCGAGATCGCGCATTTCGCCGACCATCAGCACATCCGGGTCTTGCCGCAGCGCGGAGCGCAATGCATCCTCGAAGCTCGGCGTGTCCGAACCCACCTCGCGCTGGTTCACGAAGCCTTTCTTGTCGGAATGATAAAATTCGATGGGGTCTTCAATCGTGATGATGTGCGCGGCGCGCGTGGAATTGATTCGCTCGATCATCGCCGCGAGCGCCGTGGACTTGCCCATGCCGGCGGCGCCAGTGACGAGAAGCATGCCCCGCCGGTCCTCGCAGAATTTGGCGACAACCGGGGGCAGGTGCAGCTCACCCAAAGTGCGAACTGTCGCAGGTATAATGCGCAGCACCATCGCAGTCATGCCGCGCTCCTGATACACGTTGGCCCGGAAACGGCCGAGATCGCCGGCGGCATACGCGAAATCGAGTTCGCCCCGCTCGTGAAATTTGGCTTTCTGCAGATTGCCCATCATTCCGTCAGCTATCGTGCGGATATCGCCGAGGGTCAAGCGAGGAAACTGCGAGAGCAGCTTGATCTCCCCATTCACGCGAACCGCGGGCACATTGTTCACCTTGAGGTGCACGTCTGAGCCCGACTGGCCACAGGCCGCTTGCAGAATCTCGTTGATCGTCATTCGTTGGCCCCTGCGTTGCTGTTTCGCTGAACTTCGTGGAGTTTCGCAGGCACTCGCGCCCGGGATTTCCCTGGTTCGCTTGGTCTACCTATCGGCAGAATCGGAGGATAACTTTGCCTCGAACGAAGGGGTTTAAGGAGAAAGAGGGTGGCGGCGTGGCGCTCGGACCGCGGCGGCAATCATTGATACGAAGGATTGAAAAGCCGCGGCGGCGAACATTGACTTAATCCGCGGCGATAGCTTAACCTTGCTGGAGTAGTTCCGCGCGTTCCTCATTTCATTCTATTGTGTGAATTACTCTCTCAGGGGCGGGGTAGCTCAGTGGTAGAGCGAGGGTCTCATAATCCCTAGGTCGGGAGTTCGATCCTCCCCCCCGCTATCAGATTCCGTCGGATTCAGCGGCTCCCGTTGCGCTTGATCAGCTTGTCCACGGCGTCGATCAGCGCGTTCAGCTTGTGGTCGGTGTCCTGGAAGCGCCGGCTGGTTTCTTCGCTGAGCTCGCGGATACGGCGGTCTGTCTCCTCGCCGTGATGCGCGAGAGGCATGCACACGTCAACCAGCGTTGCGAAGCGCTGGTCGTGCCGGGCTTGCGTCTCGAGATCGTCTGAAGACTGGTTTCGTGCCGTGCTTGCGTCTCGAGGATCATCTGAACAGTGGTTTCGTGCTTGGCCTGCGTGTCGACAATGAACTGAATGGTCCTTTCGACCTCCATGAAGAGATTTCATCATTGGGCGGGAGTTCGAACGCGCACAATAACGCCGATCGATGAACGGCGCACGCGCGGGTCACGGACCCGCGCTAAAGTAGGCGGCGCGGATGCTACTCCATTTTCTCTCTGATCATTTCGGCGATGACCGTGCCGTTCGCGTGTTCTACGTCGCGCGCTCCGATGACAAGCGTCACGTTGCCTTCGCGGGCGCGCTCGACGAGCTGATCGAGCAGCTTGCTCGCGGGCTTCGCGGCCAGTTCGCTACGGTAGCGCTTCTTGAATTCGGGCCACTTATCGATCTCATGTCCATACAACTTCCGAAGCTGCGCTGACGGGGCGATTTCCTTCATCCACTCATCGATTTTTAACTCCTCCTTGCTCACGCCGCGGGGCCAGAGCCGGTCAACCAGGGCGCGGAAACCGTCGCCTCGCGCGGCGGCCTCATAAGCTCGCTTCACGGATATTGTCATGAATTTTTTCTCCCGCTGTTGAGGCGTAACGTCCACCCGATTGAATTCTATACCCGGCCGGCGCACGGGACACGCGCGGAGGAAATCTAGTAGGATGATGCAGGGTTGTCGCACCTCGTTCCGCGCCGCGCCAGGGATGCTGTTCGCGGGCTCGATCGACGATCGCCTTTTCGGAGGTCAATCTGTCCCTTCACGCCGTTCACCTTCCACACGTGCATTGGCTGACGGTCGGCATATTTGTCGTGACCTATGCTTTGATTGCGGTCGAGAGCAACCGGGGAAGCTATCTCGACCGCACGGCGGCGTCGTTTTGCGGCGCTGTAGCGATGGTCCTGGCGGGAGTACTCACGCTGCCGCAGGCGTACCGGTCGATCGACTGGAACACGATCATCTTCCTGCTCGGCATCATGATTTTGGTCGCTCACTTCCGCGTCTCAGGGTTCTTTGATTGGATCGCCGTCCAGATCGCGCGCCGGGCACGGACGCCGTTTCAGCTTCTCGTGCTGCTCGCGTTCGCGGCCGGGCTGCTTTCAGCATTCTTCGTCAACGATACCGTCTGCCTGATCTTCACGCCCATCGTGCTCGTCGTAACCGAGCGGCTCGAGTTGCCCGCCGTTCCTTACGTCATCGCCCTCGCCACCTCGGCGAACATCGGGTCGGTGATGTCGGTGACTGGGAATCCGCAGAATGCACTGATCGGCGTCTCCGCGCATTTTTCGTTCCTGGGATTCCTGGCTCACCTCGCCCCCGTCTCGCTGGTTGGCCTGGGGCTGAACGTCCTCCTGCTCGGCATCATTTTCCGGAAGCAAGTGGGGCGGCGGCCGCTCCCGCAGCGGCTCGAAATCGCGATCTCGGACCGCGCAGCGATCGCGCTGGACCGGCCGCTCCTCGGAAAGTGCGCGATTGCGGCGTCGCTCGCCGTCGTGCTGTGGATTCTGAATTTCTCCTTTCCGCTCGTCGCCGTTTCCGTGGGCGCACTGATTCTGGTCGTGGGCCGCGTCAAATCGGAAACCATCCACCGCGACGTCGATTGGACGCTGCTGCTCTTCTTCGCGTCTCTCTTCGTCGTGATCTACGGGCTCGAAACCTCCGGGGCGGTGGCCTATCTCGTCAGCGAATTCCGGCCCGCGCTGGAGGGCGGCGCGCTCGCCCGCCTGTTCGGACTGAGCGGCGCGATGGTTGTGCTGGCAAACGTCGTGAGCAACGTGCCGGCCGTGCTCATCTTTCAACCCATCGTCAGAACGCTTTCCGGAAGTCACTTCGCCTGGCTCGTGCTTGCCAGCGCGAGTACGCTGGCCGGCAACTGCACGCCGTTCAGTTCGGTGGCGAACCTGATCGTGCTCCAGCAGGCTAATAAACGGGTGAGCATCTCTTTCTGGGAGTTCACGAGGGTGGGGATCGTGGTTACGATCGTCACGACGCTCGCCGGAATCGGCATCCTGGCGTTGGAGGCTCACTGGTTTCCCGGGGTGTGAGGGAGGATGACGTCGTTGCCCCCGCGACATCGGGCGCCTGGAAAAAGCGCGCCGTCCGTAGGACAATCTCAGTAGGTAGAAAGCTGCGAAGATGGATGATGAAGCCAAACTACGGCGTTTCGAAGAGCGGCTGGCCGCCAAGGAGATTGTCGAGCCGCTCGACTGGATGCCGGAACGTTATCGCAATCAGCTCGTCCGCATGATCTCTCAGCACGCTCACTCGGAGATCGTAGGAATGTTGCCGGAGGGGAACTGGATCACCCGGGCGCCCAGCCTGCGGCGGAAGCTGGTGCTGCTGGCTAAGGTTCAAGACGAAGCGGGACACGGCCTTTATCTCTACTGCGCCGCCGAGACGCTGGGCGTCACCCGCGACGAGCTGATCCGCATGCTCCTCGACGGAGCAGCCAAGTACTCGCACATTTTTAATTACCCCACGCTAACCTGGGCCGACGTCGGCGCGATCGGATGGTTTGTGGACGGCGCTGCCATCGTGAACCAGACCATGCTGGCGCGGTGCTCGTACGGGCCCTATGCGCGCGCCATGATCCGCATCTGTAAAGAGGAGAACTTTCATCACAAGCAAGGCTACGAGATCATGGTGACGCTGGCGCGCGGCACGCCGGAGCAAAAGCGCATGGCGCAGGACGCTGTCGACCGGTGGTGGTGGCCGAGCCTGATGATGTTTGGCCCGCCCGACAAGGAATCGCCCAACACCGCCGAGCTGATGAAGTGGGGGATCAAGCAGAAGAGCAACGACGAGCTGCGGCAGCAGTTCGTCGACATCACTGCGCCGCAGGCGCAGGCGGCGGCGCTCAAGCTGCCCGATCCCGAACTGAAATTCGATCATTCGACCGGCCAGTGGGAGTTCGGCGAGATTGATTGGAACGAATTTCGCGCCGTGATTCACGGGAATGGTCCCGCCAACAAGGAACGCCTGGCGGCGCGGCGCAAGGCGTATGAAGAGGGCGAGTGGGTGCGGGCCGCGATGGCGGCGTACGCCGCCAAAAACGTTCCGAGTAGCGTGACGGAGGCGGCGCGTGGCTGACGCTCTGGCGTCTCGAGCGGGCGAGCGCGAAGAGCTGCTGTGGGAGGTGTTCGTGCAGGAAAAATCAGGAGCGCCGCACACGCACGCGGGCAGCTTGCACGCGCCGGATGGCGAGATGGCGCTTCAATATGCGCGCGACGTTTATGCGCGGCGCGGGTTGGTCGCGAGCATCTGGGTAGCGCCCTCGGCTTCGATTGTCGCCACGAGCCCGAGCGACCGAGGCCCATTCTTCGATCCGGCAAACAGCAAGATCTACCGGTATCCCTCGTTTTTCAAAGTGCCGAGGGGTGTGAGGAGCCTGTGACGCCTGAAACTGCGGATCACCCGCTGCTCGACTTTGCATTGCGGCTCGGCGATGACCGGCTCGTGCTGGGGCATCGCCTCTCCGAGTGGTGCGGTCACGCCCCGCTTCTCGAGGAGGACATCGCCCTCGCGAATATTGCGCTCGATCTTCTCGGACACGCAATCTATTTCCTGCAGCTCGCCGGGCGCGTCGAAGGCCAGGGCAGAACCGAGGATGACTTCGCTTATTTTCGCGAAGCCGTCGATTTCCGGAACGTTCGAATGGTCGAGCTGCCGAAGGGCGATTTCGCCTTTACGATGGTGCGGCTCTTTCTATTCTCCGTTTACAGCGGGGTTTTGTACCCGGCGCTTGAGCGCAGCGCAAACACCGATCTCGCGGCCATTGCAGCCAAGGCGGCTAAGGAAACACAGTATCACGTGCGCCATTGCCGGGAGTGGGTGCTGAGACTGGGCAACGGCACCGAAGAGAGCCATCGGCGCGCGCAGAACGCGCTCGACGCGCTGTGGCCTTACACCGGCGAGCTGTTTCTCGCGGATTCAGGTGGAGACGACGCGCTTCCCGAGCTCGGAAAACTGCAGCCGGCCTGGGAGACCGCCGTAAGCAAGGTGCTGCGCGAAGCAGAGTTTCCCTGCCCGCCGGTACCCGAGCCGTGGAAGTTTGCGTCACGCACCGGCCGTCACAGCGAGCACCTGGGCCACCTGCTGGCCGAAATGCAAATCGTGGCGCGCTCTTTTCCGAATGCGACGTGGTGAAGCGAATGGCGCTTTCGAGCGAAGATGCCTGGCAGGTCTTAGCAACCATCGAAGACCCTGAGATTCCTGCGCTCAGCATTCTCGACCTTGGAATCGTGCGCTGCGTCGAGATGGAAGGCGGCGACTTGCGCGTCACCTTAACGCCGACGTACGCGGCTTGCCCGGCGCTGAAAGTGATCGAGAGTAAAGCGGCTTCCGCGCTCGAAGAGCGGGGCTTCCAGCGGGTTCGGATTGAGATCACGCTTTCAGCGCCCTGGACACCGGACGATGTGACGGACGCGGGCAGGCGGAAATTGGAAGAGGCGGGAATCGCGCCGCCGCCCAAACGCACCGGCACGGGGAATGTTGATTCCGACAAAGTGGCGATTCGCTGCCCGCTGTGCGGCTCCGTTCGAACGTCGACGCGGAGCGAGTTTGGCTCGACGCTCTGCAAATCGCTGCGCTACTGCGCGGACTGCCACCAGGCCTTTGAGTATTTCAAGGAGCTTCGTTGAGGTGCAGGGTTCTAACCCCGTACTGTTCACTCAGCCCGAGAGCCGTCCGTTCCCGGCGCGGTGTATCAGGGCACGGCTTTAGCCAGGCGTTAGCGGTGCCGCAAGAGAGCGGCCACTTTGATCAGGGCTTCAGCCCCTGAAGCCTCAGCGGCTGCACAGGCTGCGGAAAAAGCCTAGACCGTGTCATTCTGAGGAGCCGCAGGCGACGAAGAATCTGCGTATTCATTTGATGTTTAAACACAGAGATTCTTCGCTTCGCTCAGGATGATAGTTGACAGCGCCTTTTTCCGCACCCATAACGGTCGCCTCGCGCGCGGCTCCCGAGCATTGTGAGTAAATTCCATGCCTGAGGCTTCTGCGGTTCACGCTTCGTCGGCGGAAGTGATCATCGATTTTCGTCGCGTTGCCCGCCTTGTGCTCCTCTCGCGCGAGCTCGACGATCTGGAGGAAGCCGAGCTCCGCCGCAGCCCGCCGAAAATTTTCTACCAATTCTCGGCCAAGGGACACGAGCTCGCGCAAGTGTTGCTGGGATGCCTGATTTGCGGGCAGCACGATGCGGTGTCGGCGTACTATCGCTCGCGCCCCTTGCTCCTGACGCTCGGCGCGGAACCTGCGGATTGCCTCGCCGCATCGATGGCGAAGCTCGGACCACCGAGCGACGGGCGCGACATAGGCGTCGTTTTCAATCGCCCGCCCAGCAACGGGCCGGTGGTCCTTCCCATGTCCGGCGGCGTCGGGGCGCAGTTCACGGTGGCTGCGGGCTGGGCGCAAGCGATTATGTATCACCGGCAAGTGCTCGACGATCGGTCGTATTCGCGCTCGATTGTCGTGGTGCTGGGCGGGGACGGTTCGGTTGCGACGAACGGATTCTGGTCGGCGCTCAATATTGCGACCACTCTCTCCTTGCCGATGCTCTTCTTTATTGAAGACAACGGCTACGCGCTTTCCGTGCTTGGCTGCCGCCAAACGCCGGGCGGCAACATTGCGAAGAACCTCGCCTCATTTGAGAACCTGCTGGTTTTGGATGGCAACGGGACCAATCCCGCGGAAATTGCTGGTTTAGTTGTGCGGGCCGTGGACAAAGCCCGCGCGGGCGCCGGGCCGGTGCTGCTGCGGCTGCGCGTCGCGCGGCTGAGCGGCCACTCGGGCCGAGATCGGCAGGCATACAAAGGCGCGGATTTGATCGCGTCGGAGCTCGCTGACGACCCCATTCCTCGGCTGCGGCGCGCCTGGGTTCCGGGCGAGATCGGCGAGGCCGAATGGAAAAGCATCGAAAGAGCGGCACGCAAAGACGCGGAGGAGGCGTGGCGCAGAGCTCTCGATCGCGCCGAACCCGATCCGCTCACCGCGTTGCGTCGCGTCTTTTTCACTTCCGAGGCAGAGGGCGGAGCGGGCGCGCAGTTGGTGGGCGGCGTCGCGCCCTCGGGGCATCGGTTTCCTCCCTCCAGCACAGCAACCGAGCCCGAGAGAACTCGCGTCAACATGGTCGACGCGATCCGGCGAACGCTCGAATACGAGCTGCAGACGAACCCGAAGCTTCTGATCTTCGGAGAGGACGTCGCTGCCAAGGGCGGCGTTCACACCGCCACGCTAGGACTGGAGCAGAAGTTCGGCGGCAGCCGTGTCTTTGACACGAGCTTGTCGGAAGAAGGCATCATCGGCCGCGCGGTGGGGATGGCGCTGGCGGGATTGGCGCCGGCGCCGGAAATCCAGTTCCGCAAATACGCCGAGCCGGCGGCCGAGCAACTGAACGATTGCGGCACGATGCGGTGGCGCACTGCCAATCGTTTTGCGGCCCCCATCGTGGTGCGCATGGCCTGCGGATTTTCGAAGTGCGGCGATCCCTGGCACAGCGTCTGCTCGGAGGTCACCTGGGCGCACTCGGTGGGGTGGCACGTGGCGTTTCCTTCGAACGCCGAGGACGCGGTGGGCCTGCTGCGCGCCGCGCTGCGCGGCAATGATCCGGTGATTTTTCTGGAACATCGCGCTCTGCTCGACGGCCCTTCAGCGCGCCGGCCGTATCCCGGACATCGTTACGTCCTGCCGTTCGGACAAGCCCGCGCGATTCACGGCGGCGACGATCTCACGCTCGTCACCTGGGGTGGAATGGTCGAGCGTTGCGCCGAAGCGTGCAAACGAACGCGAGTCTCCGTCGAGCTGCTCGACCTGCGAACCATCGTTCCGTGGGACAAGGCGGCGGTTCTCGCGTCGGTGCGCAAGACAAGCCGCTGCCTCATTGTCCATGAAGATACACTGACGGCGGGTTTTGGCGCAGAGATTAGCGCGGTACTCGCTCGCGAAGCTTTCTTCAGCCTGGATGCGCCCATCGACCGCCTGGCAGTGCCGGACATCCCGCTGCCGTACAACGTGGGGCTGATGAACGCTGTCTTGCCCACGGTCGAAGCGATCGTCGCGAGAATTGAAGCACTTGCGGCGATGTAGCCGCCAACTACGTTCGCTGATCGTGCGGCTGTAGCGGCGAACGGTGTTCGCCGAACCCGGCAAGACTCAAAACAAGCGATCAAAGACGGCCGACGACAGCAACTCGGCGATCATAGATCGCCGCGATAGCACCTCGGTGATCACAGATTGACGCTACAGCAGCGTTGTCAACGCAATTGTTCGCTATGGACTCTCTCGTCAATTACGAAGCTGTCGAAGGAATCGCCAAGGTTGTTCTGAATCGCCCCGAGAAATTGAACAGCCTGAACCGGCTCATGGCGGAGCAGCTCCGCTCGTGTTTAGACCAGGCGGGCGCGGATGAGAGCGTCCGCGCAGTGTGGCTTGGCGGCGCGGGAAGCGCGTTCTGCGCCGGTCAGGACCTGAAAGAGCTCACAGCGGAGTACGGCGGCGCGGCTGCTGATTCGGTGCTTCGGGAGCGGTTTAATCCGCTGATCCGCGTCATTCGCGGGATGGAGAAGCCGGTGGTGTGCGCGGTGCAAGGAGCCGCAGCGGGCGCCGGAGCGAATCTCGCGCTCGCCTGCGATTTGATCATGGCGGGCGAGGACGCGTATTTCCTCGAACCGTTTTGTGGCCTCGGTCTGATTCCCGACAGTGGGGGTACGTATTTGCTGCCGCGCCTCGCGGGGCTGCAGCGCGCGGCCGCCATGTGTTTTCTGGGCGAAAAGGTTCCGGCGGAGCAAGCCCTGGCATGGGGGCTCATCTATCGGGTGGTTCCTTCGGACGCGCTCCGAAATGAGTCGCTCGCGGTGGCTCGTAAACTAGTCTTCATGCCCGCAACCGGTCTGCGGCTCACCAAGCGCGCGCTCGATCAATCGCTCGAGAACGGGCTCGAAGCCCAACTGGAACTCGAAGCAGAACTTCAGGGCCACGCGGGACGCACTTCGGAATTTCGTGAGGCCGTGAACGCTTTTCTGGCAAAGCGCAAATTAGCGTCAGATCGGCGTGGCGACGGGTGAGGCCGAACGCATGATGCAACTCAGGAGTTATACCGCGGGCGCGTGGAGGGAAGGATCCGGCGATCGGGTCGAGCTTTTCCACGCGGTGACGGGAGAAAAAGTGGCGGCGCTAGCGAGCGGTGGGCCGGATTTCCCGATGGCGCTCGCGCACGCGCGCGAACAAGGCGGATCGGCGCTTCGCCGGCTCACCTTTCACCAGCGTGCGGCGATGCTGAAAGAGCTTGCCAAGTTTCTGACGGAGAGGAAGGAGGAGCTTTACCGGCTCTCTGAGGCTACGGGTGCTACACGGTTTGATTCATGGCTCGATATCGACGGGGGGATCGGGGTGCTGTTCACGTACGCCAGCAAGGGCGTGCGCGAATTGCCGGATCGGACGTTTTACATCGACGGCCCGCCAGAAATTCTCTCGAAGAGCGGCGCTTTCGCCGGAAGACACATTTGCGTTCCGCTCGAGGGCGCGGCGGTTCATATCAACGCGTTTAATTTTCCCTGCTGGGGAATGCTGGAGAAGCTCGCGCCGACGCTGCTCGCAGGACTGCCGGCCATCGTGAAGCCCGCATCCATCAGTTGTTTTCTCGCCGAGCGCCTCGCGGAGCTGATTGTCGAGTCCGGCGCTCTGCCCGAAGGCGCTTTCCAGCTGGTCTGCGGCCGCCCCGACATCGCCGATCATCTCACGGGCCAGGATGTAGTCGCGTTCACGGGTTCCGCGAGCACCGCGAACCTGCTGCGGTCGCACCCGCGGATTGTTTCCGAGTCCGTGCGGCTGAACGTCGAATCGGATTCGCTCAACTTCGCCATGCTTGGGCCGGACGCGAAGGAGGGGAGTGAAGAGTTTGGCTTGTTTATTCGCGAAGTGGTTCGCGAGATGACCGTGAAAGCGGGCCAGAAGTGTACGGCGATCCGGCGGACGCTGGTTCCCGGCGATGCGATCGAGGCGGTGATCCGATCGCTGACCAAAGAGCTTGCGGCGATTCGCGTGGGTGATCCTGCGGCCGAAGGCGTTCAGATGGGGCCGCTCGCGAGCTGCGGCCAGGTGACGGAGGTTTCGAACCGGGTGCGCGAGCTCGGCGAAGGCGCTGAGCTTGTTTACACGCGCGGCAACGGAGTTGAAGGCGCGGGTGCGGCGAAGGGCGCTTTCTTTCCGATTTCTTTGTTCTATTGCAACCGGCCGCTCGACTCTGAGGCGCCGCACCGGGTCGAAGCGTTCGGCCCGGTGAACACGGTGATGCCTTACGTCCGTATCGATGAGGCTATCGAACTGGCCCGTCGGGGCCGTGGCAGCCTCGCCGGGTCGCTCTTTACCGCGGATGACACTGTGGCGCGCGAAGTCGCGCTGGGCGTGGCGCCCTACCACGGCCGCTTGTTGTTAATCAACCGCCACAGCGCCAAAGATTCCACCGGCCACGGCTCACCGCTACCCCATCTCGTGCATGGCGGACCCGGCCGGGCAGGCGGCGGCGAAGAATTAGGGGGAATCCGCGGCGTGTTGCGTTACATGCAGCGCACCGCGCTCGAGGGCTCGCCCACGACGCTGACCCGCGTCTGCGGGAGCTACATCAAAGGCGCCGAAACCACTGAGGACCGCGTTCATCCGTTTCGCAAATACTTCGACGAAATCGAGGTTGGCGATTCGCTGCTTACGCGGGGTCGCACGGTCACGGAAGCCGACATCACCAACTTCGCGTGCCTGAGCGGCGATTATTTCTACGCGCACACCGACGAAATCGCCGCCCGGCAGTCGATCTTCGGACGGCGCGTGGCTCATGGATACCTGATCCTCTCGGCGGCGGCAGGGCTCTTCGTCGATCCCGCGCCGGGCCCGCTCCTGGCCAATTACGGACTCGAGAACCTGCGCTTTACCCGGCCGGTTTATATCGGCGACACGATTCATGTGCGGCTCACGTGCAAGGAAAAGAGCCGCCGCCCGACGCCAGAGCAGAGCGTGCCGCGCGGCGTCGTTGCCTGGACCGTGGACGTGCGGAATCAGAACGATGAGACGGTTGCGACTTACACGATTCTGACGCTGGTCGAGCGCAGAGGAGCGTAGGACCGCATTCGCGCCAGGCGACGCAGCGTCGTCGCCCCTACGAACCGACGTACCGCATCGTCCCTAAAAACGCCCCCGGCGAAGCAGAATATCCCCCGCCCACGTGAGAAAGAACAGAACGCTGATATAACCATTGATGTTGAAGAAAGCGGCGTTGACGCGCGACAAGTCTGACGGCCGGACGAGGTAGTGCTCGTAGGCGAGCAACGCGGCGACCACCACGAGTCCGAGCGCGGCCAGCCATCCGAGGCGCGCCATCCACGCCACTGCCGAGAGAAGGCCGATCATCAGCACGTGCAGCCATGCGGAGCCACGAAGCGCGGCGCGGATTCCGTACCGGCACGGAAACGAGGAAAGTCCCTCCTGGCGGTCGAACTCCACGTCCTGGCAGGCGTAGATCAGATCGAACCCGCAAACCCAAAGCGCGACGGCGCCGCCGAGCAGCAGAATGACGGGCTTCAGGTCGCCACCCAGAGCGATCCAGGCGGCGATCGGCGAGATGCCGAGGCACACGCCCAGCGCGAGATGGGAAAGCCAGGTGAAGCGCTTGGTGTAGGAATAGCTGAGGAGAATCGCGAGCGCGACCGGAGAGAGCTCGAAGGCCAGCCGGTTCAGCTCGTAGGCGGCCAGGACGAAAATCGCGCTCGCGATCACCGTGACTGCGGCGGCAAAGCTCATGCTGAGTTTGCCCGAAGGCAGCGCCCGGCCGTGAGTGCGAGGATTCAAGGCGTCGAGCTTCGCGTCCGCGATGCGGTTAAATGTCATGGCCGCGGTGCGAGCCGCGATCATCGCCACGATGATCCAGGCGACTTGACTCCACGACGGCCAGCGCCGCAGCGCGAGCACCGCGCCCGTAAGAGCAAACGGAAGCGCAAAGACGGAGTGCTCGAACTTGATCATCTCGAGGGCGATTCGAACTCGGCTAAGCAACCCACGTCCGCCGTTCGCGCCCGACGGCAGCCGGGCGTCCGGCGCATCGTCCCGAGCTGACACAGCTTTCTCCATGAAAACCCATGTTGCCGCACGCTTCGTTTTTGTGTCAATGCGAGAGAGGCCTTTTACTGCCCGCGATCGTTCTGCTGGCGAGCAGGCCACGCACCGCGTCCGCCTCGCGAGGTCTCCCGGCGGCCGTCGAGCGCCGCCGTTTCTGCTTGGGACGGAGCCGCGGAGGTAAGGAGCAAGTCCGCGTTACCTTTCGCTGACAACCAGTCTCAAGATCGGCGCCACATCTGCGCGTTTGGCCGCAGGTTTCTTTCTGGCCAAGTTCGGCTTCGTGTCTGGTATAGTGGGCAGTCGAAGATTCCAATTAAGGAGGTTGCACCTATGAGCGTGATCGACGAAGTTTTGAAGTCCAATGACGAGTATTCGCGTGCCTTTACTTCAGGCGCTCTGCCCATGCCCCCGGCCCGGAAACTGGCGGTGCTCGCGTGCATGGACGCGCGCCTGGTGATTCCCCGGATGCTCGGCTTGAAGGAAGGCGAGGCGCATGTGATCCGAAACGCGGGTGGGATCGCCGACGACGATGCGGTTCGCTCGCTGATCATTTCGCATTACCTGCTAGGCACGCAAGAATTCATGCTGATCCATCATACGGATTGCGGCATGCTGAGCTTCAAAGAAGATGACCTGCACGCCAGGCTGAGAAAAGACACCGGGGCCGCCGCCGTTTCACCGGCGCGCTTTTACGCATTCAGCGACCTCGAAGCTGATGTGCGGGACCAGGTGGCGAAGCTGAAGTCGCATCCCTGGATTCCGAAGGCAATTCCGGTGCGCGGATTCATCTTTGACGTGAAGACCGGCAGACTGAGGGAAGTCGCGACGGGCCAAGCGGGCGAAGCGTCGGCGTGACGCACGGCACACGGAGCGTCAACGACCGATCCGTTTGTAACCCGAAGCTGCGTTCGCCGGAGTTCTTGAGACCGTCAGGATCGGCGATCCCTTCCTGCGTCAGGGCAGGGTTCCGACCGCCGCTACAGCAAGATCGACGGGAGCTACGGCCGGATAAGTCCGGCGCGGATGGCGTAACGCACCAGTCCAGCGGTCTCGTGGATATCCAGCTTTTTCATGAGGCGGGTACGGTGCGAGTCCGCGGTCTTGACGCTGATGCCGAGGACCGACGCAATCTCTTTGGTGGTTTTGCCTTCGGCCACCAATTGGAGCACTTCGCGCTCGCGCGAGGTTAAC
>JBOGKE010000115.1:0-14600 GCA_050745265.1 Terriglobia bacterium | reverse complement strand
CCGTGCGCGACCATCGCCTACACCGTCACCAACGGCCTTGGGGGTTACAGCACCACGCCTACGCTGAACGGATACCCAGCGACGTTTCAGTGCCCGTTCACTTCCACCGGCGCGCTTTCGGGCAGTTACGCCTGCTCGAGTCCGACGGGCGTGACTGCCGTTGGGACGCCCGCGAACGATGCTGTCAGCGTGACCGCCAGCGATACGGCGAATGCGTCCACGCCCTCGGCCAATGCCACCAGCGGCACGGCGACACTGCCGGTGAGTCCGCTGCTGAGCTTTACGCCTCCCTCAACCGTGAATCCCGCTGTTACAGGCCGCGCGTACGGAACTGGTTCTGGTTGCAGCGGCGGCGGCGGCGCTTGCCAGCCGCTTGCATACGGGATTGCCAACGGTACGACGGTTTTTGCCGCCAGCGCCACGATGGCCACATCCGCGGGTGCGTTTTCGTGCTCGCTGAGCGGCGCAATTTATAACTGCTCGAGCGCGGGCATAACGGGCGCGGTCAGCCCTGCGACGCTCGGCATCTCGGTCTCAGACGTCGCGAATGCGTCCACGCCGAGCGGCTCGGCGAGCGACAGCAGCAAGACCCTCACGATTGACGCGCCGCTCACGCTCAGCCTGACCTCAGGAGCGCCCGCACCCTCGGTGGTTGGACGAGCTTACGGCAGCGGCGGCGGGTGCTCGGGCGGCAATTGCACACCGATCACCTACAGCATTTCCGGCGGGCTAGGCGGCTATACTAATCCGGTCACCCTGACCGGCGCTCCGCAGGCGATTAGCGCTCTGATCTGCTCTCTTTCCGGAAGCACCTACACGTGTTCGGCAGGCAGCCTCGGGCCCGCATCTCTCGGCTCGCAGACCGACGACACGCTCACCGCAACCGTCAGCGACACGGCGAACGTATCGACGCCGGCCAGCTCGGTCACAAACACCTCGGCGAGCCTGACGCTCGACCCCGCGATGACGATTGCGCCCGCGACCGGCCAAGGCACGCCGACGAATGCCGTGGTGAACGCCGCGTATGGCTCAGGCGCCGGCTGCTCCGGCGGAAACTGCGCTCCGATCAAGTACACGGTCGCCGGCGGGCTCGGCAACTACGCCGGGGCGGCCACGCTCACCGAAAGCCCCACCGCGCTCACCGGTTTCGCGTGCCCGATCTCCGGTACCACTTACTCTTGTTCGGCTTCCCCGCTCGGCCCGAGTTTGAGTTCGCAAGCCACCGATACCCTCAGCGTCACGACTTCCGAAACCGGCAATGCCTCAACGCCCGGCGCGACGACGCCCGCGAATACAAGCCTTTCGGTCACGGTCAACCCGCCGCTCGCGACGAGTCTGACGCCGTCTCCGCTTTCGAACGGCCCCGCCGTAACCAACCGCAGCTACGGGGTGGGCGCGACGTGCGGGAGCGGAGAAACAAGCGCGTGCGCCCCGCTTGTGTTTACAGCAACGGGCGGCACGGTTGAGAGCAGCGCGTCGAACTACGCCTACCTCGTGAATCCAGCGACGGCATTGTCCGCTGCGGGGTTCAATAGTTGCACCGCGGGCGGCGCCAACGGAGCGAACTACACCTGCACGGCCGCGAGCGTCTCGGCCATCAGCGCTGTCGATCTTTCGAAAGTCAGCGTTGATGACGCGTCCAACGCTTCGACGCCCGCGTCCAAGCCAGTGGAGCTGGCAAGCTCGCTCACCGTCAACGCGCCACTGAGCATCCCCTCGAGCCCAGTCCCTCCGAACGCGCTGCTTGGATATCAGTACGCGCTCTCGCCGTCGTTCTTCACGCTTGCCGCCCAGAGCGGGCTTTCGAGCAACGGGATTGCTTCGTGGTCGGTTTATGCGCCCGCCGCGCCCGCGTCTCCCTGCCCGGCAAACACTCCGGGCGTGCTCAACGGGCTCTCGCTCGATACCACCACCGGCGTGATCAGCGGAACAGCGATCACGACCGGCGTCGTGAACTTCGATTCGTGCGGGACCGACGTGGCGAATGGAAGCACACCGAAGGGAACAGGGGCGAGCGCGCATCCGCCGGATTACAGTTTCACCGTGGTGAATCCTTATGCCTATGTGATCGATTCCGGCGCGACCGCCGTCGACGTGATAGACACGGGTGCAGGATCCGGCGCACCTTCCAATCCGAGCGTCAGCGTCACCGGGCTGACGCTGACGAGTCCCCTCGGAATCGCGGTCACTCAGGACAGCCTCGAAGCCGTGGCAATTGTGAGCACGAACGAGATTGCGGTGATCGACACAACAACAAACTTGGCTGCGGCCAAATCGCCCTTTTCGCTGGCCTCTGGAAATACCTGTACGACGGCGAAAGGCATCGCGATCTTCGGCACGACGGGCTACCTGCTTTGTGATAACGGCTCATCGCAGAGTGACGTGTACGTGCTCCCGCTTGCAGGCCTGACTGTGGCAGGGAGCTCAACGATCACCCCAACGGGCTCGCCGATTCACCTTGGAACCAGCGTCGCCCCCACTGCTATCGCCGTGAGCAGCGACGGGTCGACGTTGGTTGTGGCTGAGGCCACCGCCACGCCTGCGCTTCAGATTATACAAACCTCGAACGGCACGCTCTCGCCGCCCACGTCGCTCACGTTAGGTACTATTCCCGTCGCCGCCGTCACCGCCGTCAACGCGCCGAACATCGACGCGTATGTCGCCGAAACGGAGGCCGGCAGCCCAGGACAGGTTGATGTCGTTTCCATCGACACGACCACGTTCGCGGGTTCCCTCCAATCGCCGGTCACCTTCAACAAGATCGGTTCAACTGACCCGGAGCCCACATGCATCGCTGTGACTCCGGACGCCGCGCGCGTCTACGTCGGTTTGAGCCAAACGGATCAAATCTCGGTCTTCACCAACAGCTCTAACCCGGGCGGTCTCGCGACGGCATACTCTTTCCCCGGGCTGGCGGCGGGCGCAGGGACGCTCGCGCCGGCTGGCGTTGCGATTCCGCCGTTGAACCCGGCACTGTCGCCAGGGGACTTCCGGGTTTTCTTTACGACTACGGGTGCCTCCAAGGGCGACGTGTACTACTTCGATGACAATGGTGGCGCGCCCTCGGGCGGCTCCGCTTTGATTCTTAGCCTCGGCAGCACATCAACCCCGGAAGGCATTGCCGCCATCCCAGTGCCCACGCTCCCGTAGCGCGGACCGGCGTTTTGCGGTCCGCGCTCTTTTAATAGCAGGCTCAAAAACCGCAGACCTCAAACAGGCTGCTCAACAGCGCCGAAACCTGTCATTCTGAGGAGCCCCGCCGCGCCGGGCGACGAAGAATCCTCGTATTTGTTTGATCCTTAAAATGCAGAGATTCTTCTCCAGCTCCGCGGGATCAGAATGACAGCGGATTCCAGGCCACAAATGTTTGCGACAGAAGGGCAGCGGCACAAAAGCCCACGGCACAAAAATCGTTCCATGGCTACCACTGCTCCCGCCGGATAAATCCCTGACTAGCGCGTGACCCTCCACCGCATCAAATTCGTTTAAGATCATCTCAGGCGCTTGCGCCGCAGAGGACGGGATAGAGTTCATGATTCGATACGACGTTTCGCTGCTCGGCGACGAAGACTTTCATTTTTTCAACGAGGGCACGCATTACCGCCTTTACGAGAAGTTCGGAGCGCATCCGGCTCAAGCGCCCGGCGGAACGCCGGGAACGTACTTCGCGGTGTGGGCGCCGAATGCCGAACGCGTCGCGCTGATGGGAGATTTCAATTATTGGGATAAAGGCGATCATCCCCTTCAGCAGCGCGGCTTCTCCGGCGTGTGGGAAGGATTCGTGCCGGGCGTCGGCGACGGCGTGAAGTACAAATTTGAGGTTTATTCGCGCTATAACGCCTACCACATCGATAAAGCCGATCCGTTTGCCTATCGTCACGAGGTGGCGCCGAACACCGCGTCGATCATATGGAATCTCAACTACACGTGGGGCGACGGCGAGTGGATGGAGATGCGCCGCGCGCGCAACTCATTTTCCGGCCCTCTTTCGATCTACGAAGTTCATCTCGGGTCCTGGATGCGATCGCCCGACGATCCCGAAGTATTTTTCAGCTACCGCGATCTTGCCGCGAAGCTTCCCGAGTACGTGGAGAAGATGGGATTCACGCACGTGGAGTTTCTGCCGGTGATGGAGCACCCGTATTACCCTTCCTGGGGATACCAAATTACGGGTTATTTTGCGCCCACCGGCCGCTACGGCAGCCCGCAGGACTTCATGTCGCTCATCGACGCGCTGCACCGGCGGGGCATTGGCGTTATTCTCGATTGGGTGCCGTCTCACTTCCCCTCCGACGGGCACGGGCTTGGGTACTTCGACGGCACTCACCTCTACGAGCACGCCGATCCGCGCCAGGGCTTTCATCCCGAATGGAAGAGCTTCATCTTCAACTACGGGCGGAACGAGGTGCGAAGCTTTCTACTCTCAAGCGCGCTCTTCTGGCTGGACCGCTACCATGCGGATGGCCTGCGCGTGGATGGCGTCGCATCGATGCTCTACCTCGACTACGCGCGAAAACCGGGCGAGTGGATTCCCAACGCTCACGGGGGCAAAGAAAATATCGACGCGATCGCTTTTCTCCGGCAGATGAACGTCGCCGTCTATCAGAATTATCCCGAGGCGCAGACGATCGCGGAGGAGTCCACGTCGTGGTCGATGGTTTCGCGCCCCACCGATATCGGCGGGCTCGGCTTTGGAATGAAGTGGGACATGGGCTGGATGCACGACACGCTCGACTACATGTCCAAGGATCCGATTTACCGCACTTATCACCAGAACGAGCTGACGTTCCGAATGATCTATGCGTTCACGGAGAACTTCGTCCTTCCCCTCTCGCACGACGAGGTTGTCCACATGAAAGGCTCGCTGCTGCACAAGATGCCGGGCGATGAATGGCAGAAGTTCGCCAACCTGCGTCTGCTTTTCGGTTACATGTACTCGCAACCCGGCAAGAAACTGCTTTTCATGGGCGCGGAAATCGGACAGTGGGACGAGTGGAAGTACCGATATAGCGTGGATTGGCACCTGCTCAATTACTCGCCGCACCAGGGAATCCAACAATGGGTTGGCGACTTGAACCGGCTGTACCGCTCCGAGCGCGCGCTGTTCGAGCTGGACTTTGACCCTGCCGGATTCGAGTGGATCAACTGCACGGACTCCGCGGCCAGCACGCTCAGTTTCCTTCGCAAAGGAAGGACCACCGGAGATTTGATCCTGGTCGTTTGCAATTTCACGCCGGTTTTCCGCACCGGCTACCGAGTGGGCGTGCCGCGCGACGGCCGATGGGCGGAGGTGCTCAACAGCGATTCGCCTCTGTACGGTGGAAGCGGGCAGGGCAACTCCGGCGGGATGGAGGCGGATCATGTTCCGTGGGACGGAAGACCCTATTCGCTGCCCTTGACTTTGCCGCCGCTGGCGGCGATGTTCTTTAAGAGCCAGCGAGTGTGAGGCAGGCAACGCTGTAGCGCCGCTCTATCAGCGGCGAGCCGCCGCCGTAGCGCCGCCCTTGAGGGCGGCAGGTGCCGGGCTGAAGCCCGGCGCTACAGGAACTTCGGGAAGCGCGGACCACTGCCAAGGAGGAGCATGAGCGGAATACTTGCGAAGGAAGTCGAGGAATACGTCGATTCGCTGCTTCCCGCGCGCGATCCGGTGGTGCGCGAGATGGAGCGCTTCGCGGCGCGCCACCACATTCCGATCGTCGGTCCCGCCTGCGCGCGGGTGCTTTATCAGCTCGCGCGCGCGATCGGTGCGCGGCGCGTGTTTGAGCTCGGTTCTGCCATCGGGTACTCCACGCTGTGGCTGGCGCGCGCCGTGGGTCCGGAAGGGACCGTCTTCTACACCGACAGCGATCAGGCGAACGTCGATCGCGCCACCGCTTATCTTTCTCGCGCCGGCGTCCTCGGCAGGGTTCAATTGATGCGGGGAGACGCCCTCGAGCTCTTCGAATCGACGCCGGGCGATTTCGACCTGATCTTCAACGACGTCGATAAGCGCCAATACCCGGAAGTGCTTCGTCTTGCAGAGCCTCGGGTGCGCGAAGGCGGGCTATTCGTGACGGACAACGTTCTATGGTCGGGGCGGGCGGCGAAAGCGGCCGCGAAGAGCGATGCGGCCACGCGCGCCATTCAGCGTTTCAACCGCGAGCTCTCGAAGTCGAAACGCTTCTTCACCACGGTGGTTCCTCTCCGCGACGGGCTGGCGGTAGCGTTGAAAAAGAGTGAAGAGTGAAGAGCATTGAGCGGCGAGTGACCGGCGGCGGGCGATGAGTGAAAGGCGTGAGCGGAAATATCAGCGCACAGCTGCCCAGACAATCCTTGTCATCTGAGAGCTCGTCCCTCGTCACTGATCCTCCGCTTCCAGGAATCGCTCGGCGTCGATCGCCGCCATGCACCCCGAGCCCGCCGCGGTAACGGCCTGCCGGTAAACCCGGTCCTGCACGTCGCCCGCCGCAAAAACGCCGCGAATGTTCGTTTTCGAACCATTCACCGTCTTCAGATAACCGAGTTCGTCCATGTCGAGCACGCCTTTGAAGAGGCTCGTGTTCGGCGAGTGGCCGATGCCGATGAAAACGCCGTCGCACGGATGGAAATGTTCGGCGCCCGTATCGACGTTCTTGAGCGTCACGCCGGTCACCTCATTCTTCGAAACGTCGGCGATGTCCGTCACCACCGAATTCCAAACGGGCGCGATCTTCGCGTTGTTCAGCAGGCGCTTCGCCATGATCTTGGAAGCGCGCAACTCATCGCGGCGGTGAATTACCGAAACCTGGTCGGCATATCGAGTGAGGAAGAGCGCGTCTTCCGCGGCCGTGTCTCCGCCGCCCACTACCGCAACCTTCTTCCCGCGGAAAAAATAGCCGTCGCAGACGGCGCAGGTAGAAACGCCGTGACCGAGCAGCTTTCTCTCGGAATCCAGGCCGAGCATCTTGGCCGAAGCGCCAGAGGCAACAATCAACGCGCGGGTTTCGATGGCCTCCTGGCCAATCTCAAGCAGGAACGGCCGCTTTGAAAGATTCACGCGCGTGACGTCTCCTTCTCGAAACGTGGCGCCGAATTCCGCCGCCTGCTTTTGCATCATCTCGATCAGCTCGGGCCCTTGCACGCCGGCGGGAAAGCCCGGATAGTTCTCCACCTTCGTCGTCAAGCTGAGCTGGCCGCCCGCCTCGTGTCCGCGAATCACCAGCGGACCTAGGTTGGCGCGCGAGGCGTAAATCGCGGCGGTCAGGCCCGCGCACCCCGAACCGATGATCACGACGTTGTACATTCCGGTCTCCGCCGCAAGAATGCGCTTCGACGCTCTCCCGCCCTAAAATTGGATGTATCCGGCGGCCCCGCGTTTCGAGCGCTCGCGCCGCGCTGTGGCGGGCGAAGTTGCTCAAAAAAGTCTGCCGCTACCAGGCGCCCGGCCCGTTATAGTACCATTAGCACGTTCGGACCGCACCGTATGACAGAAACCACGCACACCGCCAGCCGCGCGGACGCCGTGATCGCCGACAGCGTCAGCAAGCGCTTTGATGCCGTGACGGCCGTTGACCAGTTGAGCTTGTGCATCCGGCAGGGCGAGCTCTTCGGTTTGCTGGGTCCGAACGGCGCTGGCAAAACCACGACATTGCGAATGATCATGAGCGTGATCATTCCCGACACGGGTCGTGTGAGCGTTTTCGGCGAGACCGATCCCGGCCGTATGCAGAACCTGATCGGCTATCTTCCGGAAGAGCGTGGCCTTTACCCGCGCATGAAGGTGCTGGACATCCTGGTTTTTCTGGCGAGTCTGAAAGGAATTTCGGAAGGCGAAGGGCGGCGCCGCGGACGCGAGTGGCTGGAGCGGCTGGAGATCGGCTCTTGGGCCGAGCGAAAGCTGATCGATCTCTCGAAGGGGATGCAGCAAAAGGTCCAGTTCATCGCCGCGGTGATTCACCGCCCTCCGCTGCTGATCCTGGATGAGCCGTTCGCGGGTCTCGATCCGGTCAACGCGCAGGTCATCAAGGACGTCATGCTCCAGATGAAGAATACCGGGTCCACCATCATCCTTTCCTCGCATCGGATGGAGCAGGTGGAGATGATGTGCGAGTCGATCTGCCTCATCAACGCCGGCCGGAAGGTGCTGGACGGCGAACTACGCGCGATCAAGAAGCAGTACGGCAAAAACACGCTGCGGCTTGAGATCTCGGGCGACGGCGACTTCCTCAATCAGCCGGACCTTATCGCCTCGGTCAACCACTTTGGCGCAATAGTCGAGGCAAAGCTGCAGCCGGGCGCCGACCCGCAGGAAATCCTGCGCCGCGCCGTTTCGCAGGGCGTTCGCATCACACGCTTTGAGCTGGTCGAGCCGCCGCTCAACGACATCTTCATCGAGAAAGTATCGGGCGCACATGCATAAAATCTGGCTTCTGATCAAGCGCGAATACAAGACCCGGGTTGCGTCGAGAGGATTTCTGATCAGCACCATCGCGATCCCGGTCATCTTTGGCGGCCTCATTCTGTTCCAGGTGGCCGTCTCAAAGGAAGCTCCCGCAAGGCCATATCGGATTGCCGTACTGGATGAGACCGGACGTTTTGGCCCGAGCATTTCAGCCGGTCTGTCATCCCGGAAACTTCCGGATGGCAGGCCCATGTTCCTTCTGACCGAGATCGCGGACCCGTCGGGTTCCGGAGATCAGCCCCGCGACGAACTCGACGCAATGACGCGCGACGGCAGCCTCGACGGATATCTTCGGATTCCGAAAGACGTCGAGAGCGGGGGACAGCCGGAACTCGTGGAGGCGAACGCCGGGCTGCTGAATGCCGCGGGCGACCTCGGGAAAATCGTCAATGATTCGATTCTCACCGCTCGGTTAAGAGCGTACGGGATCTCCGCGCCTCGCATGCGCGCCCTTCTGCGCACTCCGGCTCTCGAAGTCACACGGCTGACCAAGACGGGCAAAACGGAAGAGAAAGGGCAGGCGTATATCATCGCGATTGTGATGGCGTCTATTCTGTACGTCGCTCTCTTGATGTACGGGGTCACCACGATGCAATCGGTGCTCGAAGAAAAGACGACGCGCACGATGGAGGTGCTCGTGTCGTCGGTGCGGCCGGTGCAGCTCATGATTGGCAAGATTCTGGGAGTGGCCGCGGTCGGCGTGACGCAGTTTCTGATCTGGGCCGTGTCGGCTGGAGTGCTTGCGGCCTGGGGTTTGTCCCTTTCGCACGCCTTCCGTAGTGGCGCAGCGGGGTTCCACCTCCACATTCCCGGCGCCTTGCTGGTGTACTTTGTGGTCTTCTTTCTCGGCGGTTACCTGCTTTTTGCTTCGATGTATGCGGCCATCGGTGCGTCCGTGTCCGATCAAAACGACGCGCGGCAGCTTCAGACTCCCGTGACGATCATCCTGGTGGCAAGCTTCTTTCTCTTCAGCATCATTATGCGAGACCCGAATTCGCCGGCAGCCGTGCTCCTCACCCTCATTCCATTCTTCTCGCCGATCTTAATGGTTTTCCGAATCGCGCTTCAGCCGCCGCCGTTCTGGCAGATCGGCCTCTCCCTTGCAATTCTTTTCGTCACGATGGCGGGCGTGGTCTACGGATCGGCGAGGATTTATCGCGTGGGCGTTCTGATGTATGGCAAGCGGCCGTCGGTGCTCGAAGTGCTCAAGTGGATGCGGTATCCCTAGGCGGAAAGCTACCCTCCGCCCTGGATGGCGAAGTAGCCCGCCTTCGCGTGAACTCGCACGCCTTTGCGGTGGACCATCACCTGAATGCGGCGGTAGGCGCCGTCGAAGCTTTGATCGGAGGGCCGGTAATCGATGCTGTACTGAGAATCCAATTCGCGCCCGAGCGCCTGGAGCGCGTCGGCAATGTGCATGAGCTGCTGCGCGGTATAGATCCCGGTCTGCGCGCCGAGTCCCATGTTCTGGCTGCCGTCGTCATTAATCGTGCCGTGTGCGAGATAGCCCGTCTCGAGATCGGCGCCCACAGCTTTCTCGAGCGGGAAGAACGAGACGCCGCCCGTGTCCTCGGCAAGCTCGTCGAGATATTTATCTCCCGGATTGGAAAATCCATAAGGCGAATTGCCGATGGTGTAGATTGCGGTCTCGGCGCGATGAGCCATCGAAACAGCCTCGGCGAGCGTGTGCTTGCTCTCGACATCCAGGCCATCGCTGATCAGCACCAGCACCCGCCGCGTGCCTTCGGGATCGGCTTGCGCCATCTCTTTCTGGCAGGCGGTGTAAATGGCGTCGTACATCGACTTGCCGCCGCCCGCTTTGAGCGTTCGGATTTTAGAGTTGAGCACATCCGGGTCTGTCGTGAAATCCTGGAGGAGGGAGCTCGATTCATCAAACGTCTCGAGAAAAATCTTGTTTCGCTCGCTCTGATCTCCAAGCATGTTGTAAACAAATTGTTCGGCAGCATCCCGCTCGTAGTTCATCTGAGCGCGCATGCTGTTGCTCGTATCGAGCACCAGCCCAATCCGCAGCGGCGGCAGCGGCTCCTGCACGAATCGTGTGATCGTCTGGCGCTTTCCATCTTCGTACACCTGAAAATCTTTCGCCGTCAAGTCAATCACCGGCATTCCGCGCTTATCCAGCACGCTCACCGGCACGTTCACTTCGAGTACCTGCCGCTTGATTTGCGGAAGCTGATTCTGCGGCTGGGCACGGCTGCGGGAGACCGGCTCAGCGTTTTGCGCGATGCTCGGCGCGGCGAACGCGCCAAAGGCGAGGCAAATCAATAGAGCTGAAATCAAAAGCGAAGCCGGCTGCCGGAGGGGCAGGCTGTCGTTTTTGGAGCGTCGTGGAACTTTCATCTTCTTACCCCTGACCCATAGCAACTCTCATCTTAGCGCAACGCGGTCTCGGATTAAACGAGCGTAGCACCGGGCATGAGAATCTACCTGCATTTCCATCTGGCATCAACAGCCGATGCTTCGCGGAGTTTACACTGAGCGAAGCCGAAGGGCTCGGCATGACACGCCGCCTTGCTGCGGCCGCTGAGCCGCGCCGACGCTATCCTCTCAGTGCGACAAGTGCTACAGATGAGCCTTATGAGACACGGGGCGGCTCCGGGCTTGCCGCCGTGTGTCCGCCGTTTTCGATTGGCTGGGGGTTTTTGAGCAAAAGCCCACGGTCAATAGCGCTCCCGCCGTGGCTGCCTTCCGCTTGCTCTGTTGATTCTAAAGGCTTGGTAGGCTTCGTTCCGTTAATTTCCGGTTGTTGATGCAAGGCGGCGCTCTATGAGCGCCGAAAACCCGGCGATCAGAGATCGCCGCTTGTATCTACAGCTCACGGGTCTGCGTTTTCTCGCGAACTCACGAGCACACGATTGAGATTATTCTCGATGTCGCGCAGCCAACGGAGCGTGCCCGCCCTGAAGGGCGGCGCTACGGCGCCACCGGAAGATGGTAAGCCACGGTCAGCATATTTCTGACCGTGGGTTTGTGATTGTTGTGACAGCCCAGGGCGCGTTAGTGATCGTGGCAACAACTTCCCGCTGAGGGTTTTTGATTCCAGGAAAAGCCCACGGCCAATCAAAATGCGATTGACCGTGGCTACCACTTCCTTAGCGGGGCCAACTTAGCCTTGCCGCGCGCGCCAGCGTGGTGGATAATATCTGCACCTGACTTGCGTCGCCAGGAAGCGGCGCCCGGTATGAACTGTCCATCTTGCGATAGTGCGAACGCCAATAGCGCCGCGCGGTGCGGCACTTGCGGGCGTGTGCTCTTCGCGTCCGCCGGCGTCGAGACGTTCGCCGCCGGATCGCGGGCCGGCGTTGAGACGGAGCCGCTGCTGCAGTTTCGCGCCGAAGCGGTGGGCGTCGAAACGCCGCCCCCCAGCCCCATATCCTCAGGCAGCCGGGAGAGCGGCGACGAAACGGCGTTTCGCACGGGCATCAACCTCGAGCCCGGCGCGGTGTTTGGCCCGCGCTACCGCATCGAATCGATTCTGGGCCGCGGCGGCATGGGCGTGGTCTACAAGGCGTACGACCGCGAGCTCGACCGCACGGTGGCGCTGAAGCTCGTCCGCCCCGATCTGACGCTGGACCCGGAAAGCATCCAGCGCTTCAAGCAGGAATTGCTGCTGGCCAGCCGCATTTCGCACAAGAACGTCCTGCGCATCCACGACCTCGGCGATGTGGAAGGCGTGAAGTTCATCACGATGGCCTTCATTGAGGGCGAGGACCTGCATCATCTCCTCCAGCGCGAACGCCGCTGCAGCCCCGAAAAGGTGAGCGGGATCGGCCGCCAGCTCGCGGCGGCGCTTGATGCGGCGCACACCGAAGGCGTGATCCACCGCGATCTCAAGCCGCAGAACGTGCTGGTGGACCGCGCGGGCCAAGCCTACGTGATGGACTTCGGGCTCGCCAAGTCGCTCGAGGCCGATGCCGGCATGATGACACGCGCCGGAGCGCTACTCGGCACGCCGCGCTACATGTCGCCCGAGCAAGTTGAAGGCAAACCCGCGGACGCGCGCAGCGACCTGTACGCGCTCGGCCTCATTCTCTACGAGATGGCGACCGGCCACAGCCCCTTCCCGAGCGAGTCTGTCAGCCAGATGATGATCCAGCGGCTTGCGCAAAAGCCCAAGGACCCGCGGCTGCTGAACCCGGCACTTCCGAAATATCTCTCGGGCGTCATTCTGCGTTGCCTCGAGACCGATCCGGCCAACCGCTATCAATCGGCGCGGGAAATCGAGCAGGATCTCACATCGACTCACACCTCGAAAGCTGCGCACAACCGCTCCTCCGTGCAGATCACACTCGCCATGCCCGCCACGCGCAGGTCGCGCGTGTTCGCTGGCCTTGCGGCGGTCGTCGTGGTCGTCATCGCGGCGGGGCTTCTCGCTTACCGGCTGACGCGCCCGCACGCCCCGCCAGCCCCTGCGATGATGGCGGGAGTGCCGTCGCTCGCGCAGGGAAAATTCGTCGCCGTGCTGCCGTTCCGCGTGCTGGGCGATCAGGCCAACATGGGCTATCTCGCCGAAGGACTGAACGAGGCGCTTACTGCCAAGCTTTTTGCGCTCCGGGGCGTGCATGTGGCGGCGCCGGGCGCCGTCGATGCGGCGATGAAAAAAGGATCGCTGGCAAAAGCGGCCAAAGACCTCGGCGTGAATCTCGCTGTTCAGGGGACGCTGCAAGGAGGAAAGGATCGCGTGGCTGTCTTCATCAGCCTGGAAGACGTCACCGCCGGACGCCTGCTCTGGGAGCAGGAGTTTACGGGCGTCCCGGCCGACCTGTTGACTCTGGAAGATCAGATTTCGGGCAAGCTGCTCGACCAGCTTGAACCGCATCCGGGCACGCAGGAATTGGCGCGGGAGATGCAGCACCCCACCGAAAACGTCGCCGCCTACGACCTTTATTTGAAAGGACGGGAAGCGGTGCGCGGATTGCCCGACGCCCAAAAACTCGATCAAGCCATCGGGTATTATAAGGGGGCGCTCAAACAGGACCCGTCATTCGCTCTTGCTTACGCGGGTCTCGCGGACGCGAGTCTGCGAATGTACAACGACACACGGGACCGCGTCTGGATGGACGAGGCGACCGCGGCCGCTTCTCAAGCGCAGCAACTGAACAGCAACCTGCCGGAGGTCTACATCGCGCTCGGGAACGTCTACAGCGCAACGGGGAAAGGCGCCGAGGCAATTCAGGTGATCCGCCGCGCCGTCGCCTTGGCGCCGAATTCCGACGAAGGCTATCGCCAGCTCGGAAAGGCTTACGAAGCCGAAGGCGATCAAACCCACGCGGTGGCCGCGCTCCAGAAAGGTTTGCAGATTGATCCCTTCTATTGGGTCAATGCCGATGAGCTCGGGAAAGCGTACGATGCGGCCGGAGATTACGCGAAGGCGCTGGGAGAGTTTCAGCAGGTGACGCGGCTTGCGCCGGATAACGCCGCGGGCTACGAAAACGTCGGGAATATCGAGATGTTGCAGGGTAACTTCGCCGGAGCGATTCCGCCGCTTCGGAAGGCGCTCCAGATCAGTCCCAGATTCAACCACTATTCGAACCTCGGGTCGGCTCTTTTATACACGAAATCGTTCGCTGAGGCCGCAAAAACGCTCGAGAAAGCGGTGGCGCTGAGCCCAAATCAAGAAGCCGTGGTGGGCAACCTCGCTGAAGCCTATCTGTATGCGGGTGAGAAACAGAAAGCGCAGGCGACGTTCAATAAGGCGATTGCGCTCGCGTACAAGCAGTTGCAAGTGAATCCGCGCGACAGCGATACGATGGCCGACCTCGCCGTCTATTACGCGGACGAAGGGCAAGCCGACCAGGCGCTGCAGTTGATCCGTGGCGCGCGCGCAATCGATCCTGGAAACGCAGCGTACGCATACTACGAAGCCGTCGTCGAGGCGATCAGCGGCCAGACCAATCACGCCATGACGGCCTTGCAGGAGGCGTTACAGAAAGGGTTTCCGGCAATGCAGGCGGCGAGCGACCCCGAACTCGGCGCTCTCACCGCGCAGCCGGATTTCAAGCACCTGGTGGGTGAGTTCGCGCGGAACACACGCTAAGGAGCCTCCGCAAAATAACTTGAACAACTCTACGGCTTCGACTTTTGCTTTCTGGGCCTGATGGTATAGTTCCATTCGCCGTGAAATTGGTGGGGCTCAAGATCTAGGGAGCGCATCTGGTCG
>JBOGKE010000114.1:0-36660 GCA_050745265.1 Terriglobia bacterium | reverse complement strand
GCACCGATGCGATACAACACCGCATAGCGGTTCGCTCCGGTCAATGTTGCGAAGAACCTAGCCGCCTTTATGTTTGCATCGAGAGCAGCTTGCAGATCAGGCGGCACTGTGGCTCGGCTGGCAGGAGCATAGGCGGCATGCCAACGCCCGTCGGCTTTGGCCGCTTCGATTTCCGCCAATCCCGCCGCAACCATTCTCCCGGCGTCGATAAGCTCGATCGCCCGTGTGCGATTAACCTCCGACCATTTGCTGCGAGCCTTGCGCGGCGTGAAGCGAATCAGCCAGCACTGAGCGTCATATTTGGCGAGCTGACCATCAATCCAGCCGTGGCACAGCGCAGCATCGATTGCTTCGGCTTTGGTCAGACTGGGAATGCCCGACCCTTGCTTGGCAATTTTTAACCACAGACCTGGCGTAGTCGTCGGTTGATTGCCGAGCCAGCTTACGAAGGCTGCGGCATCGGGAAAGCCGAGAATAGGCAAGTTCGCTTTGGTTTCCATGTTTATGCCTTTTTATTGCACAGTATGAACCGCCAGCCTTTTGATGATCTGAGCCGAATTTGAACTCAATTGGCGAGCGTCCCCTACGGACCATAACCCCGACTTTCAAACTGACCCACTACCCGCTGCTTCCGGCGCTTGACATTTTGGCGTCGAGAATGCACGCTTGAAAGCTTTACTCTCCGTATCGCCCTTAACCCAAAGTGACGAAGATCACAAGCCATGCCGCCGAATAAGAAAGTCCTGATTTGCTTCCACGACCACTGTTTTGACGGGGCCGCCTCGGCCGCGTTTTTCACGCGCTGGTATCAAGCCCGCATGGATGGAGGCGCGGAGATTTCGTACCTCGGCCTCGCCCACCGGGCGGGGCAGCTCTTTGAAGAATCGATGTTTCGCGGCGATGAGAACGTCATCGTCGACTTCAAGTACTCGAGCTCGCCACGGCTCACCTGGTGGTTTGATCATCACCAAAGCGCGTTTCTGAGCGAAGCCGACGCGGAGCACTTCCGCAAGGACACGAGCGAGCACAAATATTACGACCCAACCTTTCTTTCCTGCACCAAGCTGATCGCCCACATCGCGCGGGAGAAGTTCGCCTACCAAGCCTCGGATCTGGACGATCTGGTCCACTGGGCCGATGTCATCGACGGCGCGCAATATCCCGACGCCCGGACCGCGGTCGAGATGAAAGACCCGGCCATGCAGATCACGCTGGTGGTCGAGGGAGCGCGTGATCCGGAATTTGTGCCGCGGCTCATACCGCGTTTGGCCTCCCGCCCACTGCCGGACATCGCCGCTCTGCCGGAAGTGCGGCGCGAGTTTGAGCGGCTCGAGCGCCAGCATCTCCGCTGGATCGAAATCATTCGCGAGCGCGGAGAGCTCCGCAACCGAGTGCTCTTTTTCGACGTCGCGGACCAGAACATGGAGGGCTACAATAAGTTCATCCCGTATTACTTATTTCCGGAGGCGGTTTATACCGTTGCGATCAGCCGCTCGCCGGCCCGCATTAAGATCGGCGTCGGAAGCAGCCCCTGGAATCGCGTACCCGATCCGGCGAATCTGGCGAGCATTTGCGAGCGCTTCGGCGGAGGCGGGCACGCGAAAGTCGCGGCCATTTCGCTGCCGCCCAATGATATGGAGTCCGCGAGGGTGACGTCCCGCAGCATCGTCGCCGAGCTGCGGCAAGCGTTGGCTTGACGCTCGCCAAGGGGAATCGTTACGTTACCGCCAAGTCGGCCGTCGACAGCAATTTCGGCGGCTTCCGCGCGCGGGTGGCCTGTTCGAATGAATAGGCAATTTTGAGGAGTGTGGGCTCGCTGAAGGCACGCCCGAAGAACGAGACGCCCACCGGCAGCCCGAAGATGAAACCCGCTGGAACCGTAACATGCGGGTAGCCGGCGATGGCCGCAGGGCCGGAGCTGCCGCCGATGTCGTGGTCGCCGTCCACGAGATCGGTCATGAAGGCCGGACCCGCCGTCGGAGCCACCAAGGCATCGAGCCTGTATTTGTCCATGGCCGCGTCGATCCCGGCCGGCCCGGCGCACTGGTAAGCGTTGGCCTTGGCTTTGAGATATTCGGTAGAAGTCAGCGCGCCCTTGCTCTGCGCCTGCGTGAACAGGTCCTGCCCGAAGTAAGGCATTTCCTTCTTCCAGTTGTCGCTGTTGAACCGGATGACCTCCTCCAGGTTGTGAACCGGTGCTGCCGCGCCCAGCGCAGCGAGGTAACGGTTCACGTCCGCCTTGAACTCATAGAGGAGCACCTGCTGTTCGCTGCCGTCGATCTTCCGGAGCGAGGGTATCTCGACCGGATCGACCAGCACGGCGCCGTGCCTCTTGATCTCATCGAGCGCCGCCTCGATCACTTTGGCGACTTCAGGACTGAACTCAAAATAGTGGCGAACCACGCCCAGCCGCGCGCCTCGCAGACCCTCCGGGTCCAGAGACTTCGTGTAGTCTGCCAGGCTCTTTCCCTCGCTGCGCCGAGTGGCCGGATCGTCGGGATCGACCCCTGCAAGCGCGCTGAGCAGCGCGGCCGCGTCGGCAACCGACCGCGCCATCGGTCCCGCCGTATCCTGGGTGTGCGAAATCGGGATGATGCCGCTGCGGCTCACCAGCCCCACCGTCGGCTTAAGTCCCACCAGCCCGTTCACCGACGAGGGGCAAACTACCGAGCCGTTCGTTTCCGTGCCGATCGCGAGCGCGCAGAGGTTGGCGGACGCCGCGGCGCCTGAGCCCGAGCTCGATCCACACGCGTTCCGGTCGAGCGCGTACGGATTCCGCGTAAGACCTCCGCGTCCGCTCCAGCCGCTGGTGGAATGGCTCGAGCGGAAATTCGCCCATTCGCTCAGGTTGGTCTTGCCCAGAATCACCGCGCCCGCCTCGCGAAGTTTGCGTGCCACAAACGAATCCCGCGACGGAATCGATCCGAGAAGGGCCAGCGATCCGGCGGTGGTCATCATGCGGTCGTGAGTCCCGATGTTGTCCTTGATCAGCACGGGAATGCCGTGCAACGGTCCGCGCGGGCCACGCGCTTTGCGCTCGCGGTCGAGCCCGTCAGCAATCTCGAGCGCTTCGGGGTTGATCTCGATAATCGCGTTCAGCATCGGCCCGCGCTTATCAAGTTCCGCGATGCGGCTCAGGTACATTTTCGTGATCCGGCGCGACGTGAAGCGGCCTGACGCCATTCCCTTCCCGAACTCAGCCACCGTGACCTCTTCGAGCTCAAAGGCGTGGACGCGAGGCGCCGCCGGCAGCGGCGCGCCCCCCGCTTCGACCCGCGACGGAAGCGCGGCCGCTGCCCCCCCGAGCGCCGCCGACTGCAAAAAGCTTCTGCGATTTGATCTCACGCTTCCTCCCGGAATTCGTGTCGCGATCGATTGTAGCGCAGCAATCGCCTGAAGGCTGCGGCTGGGTTTATTTTGATGAGCGTTAAGTTACGATTGACACAGGAGGAGTAAACGCCATGCCCATAAAGAACCCACCCCATCCCGGAGATTTCATTCGGACGGAGACTATCGTACATGAAGTGTTAAAAATCCTGGAGCTAAACGGCGTCTTCGCGCAACCTCCCGTCAGGGCAACCTCTCCGCCAATATCAGTAATCGGCCCTATGGCGTCAGCGCGCTCCGGCGTTCAACACTGTTAGGAGTGGCGACGGAACGCGGGCACGAAAACCGCGCGTCCGGCGATCCCATAACCCCTTTGCCCCTTTTCCGCGGGCGGCCAGGGATCCCATGCCCATATTGGCTGGTATTGCGGGATGTGTCTTAGCCGCTCTGGTTTTTCTGGATGCTTTTGAAACGGTGGTTCTGGCGCGCCGCTCGCATCGGGGGTTCAGGATCACCCAAATTTTTTATCAGATCACCTGGGCCCCGTTCGCAGCCCTGGCGCGCCGCATTCAGTCGGGGAAGCGGCGCGAGAATTATCTGAGCGTCTACGGGCCGCTTTCGCTTCTGGCGCTCCTTGGGTTTTGGGCAGTAAGCCTGATTATCGCGTTTGGGCTGCTCGAGTGGTCGGCGGGCGCGAGCGCGCCCCGCCACCCGGATTTCGCCACCGCCGTCTATTCGAGCGCCGGGGCGTTTTTTACCCTCGGTGAGATGCCGCATTCCTCCTCGCGATGGCTCACCATCGTGGAGGCCGGGCTGGGCTTCGTTTCCTCGCTCTGGTGATCGGCTATTTGCCGATTTTTTATCAGTCGTACTCGCGCCGGGAAATACGAATATCTCTGCTTGACGCGCGCGCCGGGTCGCCGCCCTCGGCCGTGGAAATGCTGGTTCGCCAGGGAGGCGACGCGGGCCGCCTGGAGAGTGAACTGGCCCGCTGGGAGGTGTGGGCGGCGGAGCTACTTCAGAACCAGCTCGCGTACCCGAAGCTTGCGTACTTCCGCTCGCAGCATCCCAACCAGTCATGGCTCGCGACTTTGGTCACGGTGCTCGACGCGAGCGCGCTGGTGATGCTCGGCGCGGAGGGCAACCTCAAGCGCCAAGGGCAGCTCACCTTTGCCATGGGCCGCCACGTGCTCGCAGATTTTGTCACCGTATTCCGCGCTCGGCGCGTAGGTTTGCCCGACCGGCTTTCCGGCGCGGAAGAGTTCGCGGGCCTGCGGAAAGCGATCCAGCGCGGCTCGACGGCGATTCAGCCTCAGCGCGTCGAACGGCGGAGGCTGGAGGAACTGCGCGCGATGTATGAACCCTACGCCGATTCGCTGAGCGCCTATTTCCTGATCGCGATTCCTTCCTGGACCCGAGATTTGCCCCTGGCCGACAACTGGCAAGCCAGCTCCTGGCGCAGCACCGGTGGCCGCCTTACCGTCTCCGATCCCTTTAGGTACGCGTAATGCCGGGTTTCGGGTTCTGGGTGATAACTGCGGCTGTAGCGCCGGGCTTGGCGCCGAACAGAAGCGGCTCCTGCAGCCAACTGAAGATCTCGATCCCCGAGCGCCTCAATTTTGAAATAAATGTAGTGAAAACTCGGCCATCCCTAAACTGAATCCAAAGTACTTAGGTTGAACTTAACGCCTTTCGTGACGAACTTGGGCTAAGCGAATCCCGCCGAGCAGCGATTCCCTCAGCCTGTATAATGGGGATTACAGTAGCCGATCAAAATTGATTTGCCTGGAAACACGGCCGGCCCCATCCGCTCGCGTGTATTTGCGCCCTCAACCTCGCGTGGCGCGTCCTGCCGGAAAGGTGAAATCGTGTCCTCGCATTCGACAAAGCTTCCGCAGCGCCGCCGCGAATCAGCCCCTGCGTTCTGCCTGGCGCTGCTGGTTGCGACCACAATCGCAAGAATTGCGGCCGCTCAGAACGTTCTGACCTATCACAATGACAATGCCCGTACGGGGCAGAACCTTCAGGAGCGAATTCTCACGCCGCAAAGGGTGAGCTCTTCGTTCTTCGGCAAGCTGTTCGTGATACCGGTCGACGGCAAGGTGGATGCCGAGCCTCTCTACGTGCGGCATCTCGCGATTCCGGGGCCTGGCGGACCACGCAACGTGCTCTTTGTCGCAACCGAGCACGGCAGCGTCTATGCACTGGACGCCGGCACAGGTAAGCGTTTCTGGCGCGCGCGGCTGTTAAAGTCTGGCGAAACACCCTCCGACCCACGCAATTGCACCCAGGTCATTCCGGAGATTGGCGTCACTTCAACTCCCGTCATCGACCTCAGCAGCGGACCGCATGGCACGGTTTACGTGGTCGCGATGAGCCGCGATCGGCAGGGGCGCTACTACCAAAGACTGCATGCGCTGGACCTCACAACCGGCGCCGAGGAGTTCGGCGGCCCCGCGGACATTCAAGCTACGTTTCCCGGCCATGGCCCGCATAGCCGCGACGGCAAGGTTGTATTCGACCCGAAACAGTACGAGGAACGCGCCGCCCTGCTGCTCGACCATGGCGTAATTTACACTGCGTGGGCTTCGCATTGCGATCTCGAGCCCTATAACGGCTGGATAATGGGTTACGACGAGCGCAATCTTTCCCAAGTCAGCGTGCTCAACCTCACTCCTAATGGCAATGAGGGAGCTATCTGGCAGAGCGGTAACGGCCCGGCCGCCGACGCAGAGGGCAACATCTACCTGCTCGACGGCAACGGCGCTTTCGACGCCAAGACGAACCCGCAGGATTTCCCCGCGCAGGGCGATTTTGGGAATGCGTTTCTGAAGCTTGCAGTCATCGATGGCCGGCTCACGGTGGCCGACTACTTCGCCGTGTCAAACATTGCGAGCGAGAATGCCACCGATCTTGACCTCGGCTCGGGCGGGCCGCTTGTGCTGCCCGATCTGAAGGACGCCTCGGGGCGCGTGCTGCATCTGGCGGTTGGCGCCGGAAAAGATCGGAACATTTATCTTGTGAACCGCGACAGTATGGGCAAGTTTGATCCCGGCGGAAATAACCGCAACGCGTACCAGGTCGTCCAACACGTCTTGGGAGACGGCGAGTTCGCCTCGCCCGCCTATTTCGACGGCAGGCTCTACTATGGCGCCGTGGACGATCACATCAAGGAGTTCCGGTTCGTGAACGGGCGCCTCGAAGATTCCCCCGCCTCTGAATCACCGACGGTCTTCACGTACCCGGGCGCGACTCCGAGCATCTCGGCGGATGGCTTGCGAAATGGCATCGTTTGGGCGGCGGAACACGGAGACCGCGCGGTGCTCCGCGCCTACGATGCCAACGACCTGTCGCGCGAGCTCTATAACAGTAATCAGCAGCCTTCCGGGCGCGATTACTTCGGAATCGGCAACAAGTTCATCACGCCAATGATCGCCGGCGGCAGGGTTTACGTGGGAACGACGTCCGGAGTCGCGGTGTTCGGGTTGCTCCCGCGAGTTCATCCGTACTAGGCTGAGCAGGGCGGCTTAACAGGGGTTGATCTTCATGCTTCAGAGCGAAAGACGGCCTCTCGGTTTTGCGTCGGTGTTTGCCGCAATGCTATGCCTCACGCTGACGCCTCGCGCGAGCGCGCAACGCGCTCCTGTGGTAGTGAAGGCGAGGCTGCTACTTTCAACCGATGCCGTTCACGCGGGCGGCATCGCGCACGCCGCGATCGTAGCTGACATTGCGCCGGATTATCACATCAACGCACATTACCCCTCACTCGATTATCTGATTCCTACGCAACTGAGGCTCGATCCAGCGAAGGTGTTTAGCGCGGAAAAACTCAGCTACCCCAAAGGCAAGCCGCAAAAGTTCGCCTTCTCCGCCACGCCTTTATCGGTTTACGAGGGGAAGATTGAAATCGGCGCCGATCTCGCGGTGAGGCGAGGCGTCGCGCCAGGGGAGTATCCGCTGCGCGGAGCGTTGACGTATCAAGCCTGCAATGACCGCGAGTGTTTTCCTCCCACGAGCGTGCCCGTGGCGCTTAGTGTGAAGATCGCCGCGCCCCACACGCCGCTGCATCGAATTAATTCCGAGGTCTTCAGAACACTCGCGCCGGAGTGATCTCCGCGTCCTCTGTGAACTCTGTGGTGAAGGCCTTTACCACAGAGAATACAGAGGACGCGGAGAAGCCCACTCGTCACTCTTCACTCTTGGCCCTCTCCTTCAGCCACCGCTTCTTCTCTGGTGAAGTCGTTTTCCCGAGGACGTGCAGTGCGCGGCGAATCCGCGCGCGGCAGAGTTCGCGCCCCAGGATTTCCATGGCGTCGAACAGCGGCACCGACACCGGGCTGCCACTGATAGCAATGAAGAAGGGCCGCAGGAAATCTCGCAGCTTGACGTCCATCTCCTCCGCCATCATCCTCAGCCATCGTTCGATTTCGGCCTTAGTCCATGCGACGTTTTCCATCCGGATCAAAGCGAGCTCGAGCTCGGTCGCGAGGGTGTCGCGGTCGAGCTTGCCATCGAGCAGTTGATCGAGCCGGATCTCGATCAGTCCCGAAAAGAACGGGGCTGTCAGCGGCCCGAGATCGCTCAGAACCGAAATGCGCGATCGCGCGAGCGGCGCGATGCGCATCAAGTAATCCTCATTCAGCGCCCACTGCTTCACGCGGCGGGCAAATTCATCGTCCGTGAGGCTCTCGCGAATCCATCGTCCATTCAGCCAATTGAGTTTTGTGAGATCAAACACCGGGCCGCCCAGCGAGACGCGCTCCAGCTCGAACTGGCTCACCATTTCCGGCAGCGAGAATTTCTCCTCGCCTGCCGGCATCGACCACGCCATCAGCCCGAGGTAATTCAGCAGGGCCTCGGGGAGGTAGCCCATCCTCTCGTAAAACAGAATGCTGGTCGGGTTCTTCCGCTTGCTGAGCTTGCTCTTGTCCGGATTCCTCAGCAGCGGCAGGTGACACAGCGCCGGCATCTCCCAGCCGAAGTATTCATACAGCAGCTTATGTTTGGGCGCGGAGTTGATCCATTCCTCGCCGCGCAGGATGTGCGAAATCTGCATCAGGTGATCGTCCACGACGTTGGCGAGATGGTAGGTCGGCATGCCGTCGGCCTTCAGCAGCACTTGCAGGTCAACGGTGTCCCAGCCGATCTCGATGTCGCCGCGAAGCAGATCCTTGATCACGCACGTACCTTCGCGCGGCACTTTCATGCGGATCACGCTCGGCTCGCCGGCGGCGGCGCGCGCTTCCGCCTCTTGGGATGGAACTCCAAGGCAAAGGCCGTCATAGCCGGGGCGCTGGCCGGCCGCTCTCTGCGTTTCGCGCATTTCGACGAGCCGCTCGGGAGTACAAAAGCAGCGGAAGGCGTGGCCCGCTTCGAGGAGCTCACGGGCGCAGCGGCGGTAAATGTCGCCGCGCTCGCTCTGGCGGTATGGGCCGAGCGGCCCGCCTTTTTCCGGACCTTCGTCCCAATCCAAGCCGAGCCAGCTCAGCGAGCGCAGGATGGCGGCCTCAGACGGAGCGCTGCTTCGCGCGGCGTCGGTGTCCTCAATCCGCAGGATAAATTGTCCGCCGTGCTTTTTTGCCAGGCAATAATTGAAGAGCGCAACGTAGGCCGTTCCCACATGCGGATCGCCGGTGGGCGACGGAGCAACACGGGTTCGAACGACGGAGAAAGACATTGCTGCCGTGAAGATTTCGAACTACGCCCTCACCCGGCTCGCCACCCTCTCCCTCGGGGAGAGGTGCCCGACGGAGGAGGGCGGATGAGGGGTTACTACGCGGCGGCGCTACGGCGCCTTACGGCTGCCACCCTCCGCCGAGAGCCTTGTAAAGCTGAACGGTGCTGAGGAGGAGGTTGCCCTGCGTTTGCGCGAGCGACAACTCGGAGTCAAGATACGTCCGCTCCGAATCGAGCACATCGAGGTAAGTTGCGACGCCGTTGCTGTAGCGAACATTCGCGAGGTTCAGCGCGCGCTGGGCCGCGGTGACGAGCGCCTCCTCGGCGGTGCGCTGCTGGCGCGTTTTTTGCGATGCGACCAGCGAATCGTCCACCTCGCGGAACGCCTCCTGGACGGTTTGCTGGTAGGAGATCAGCGCTTCTCGTTGCTCGGACTGGGCGAGGCGCAGGTTGCTGCGCAGCGCCCCGCCGGTAAAGATCGGCGCCGAAAGCCCGGCCACCGTCTCCCACACCGCTGCTGGGCCGCTGATGAACTTCGTCAGCACGCTGCTCTCGAAGCCGCCCGATGCGGTCAAAGCAAGCTGCGGATAGAACTGCGCCTTGGCGACTCCGACCTCGGCATAGGCGGCCTTGAGCTGGGCTTCGGACTGCATCACGTCCGGGCGGCGCTCGAGCAGGGTGGACGGAAGCCCGGCGGGCACCTGCGGCGGCAGCGGCTGCGCCGTCAACGCGAGGCCGCGCGGGATGGCCTCAGGATTGTGGCCGAGGAGAATGCTCATCGCGTCCTCCTGCTGAGCGATTTGCTGCTCGAGGACGGGGATGGTCGCTTGCGCCGTATCAAGCTCGGTTTCCGCCTGGCGGACGTCGAGCTCGGAGGCGACGCCGCCCTGGAAGCGAATCCGCGTGAGGCGCACTGAGTCCTGGAATGACTGAACGGTTTGCTGCGTGATCGCAAGCTCGCGGTCTAGCTCCAGCAGCGTGAAATACGATTGGGCCACGCTGCTCACCAGCGCGATCTGGACGCTCGAGCGAGCCGCTTCGGAGGCGAACAACTGGTCTCGCGCCGCGGCGGTCGCCTGCCGATACCGGCCCCAGAAGTCGGTCTCGTAAGAGACCTGGGGCTGCACCGTATAAAGGGGCAGAGTGACGTTGAAGCTCGGGGGAAAAGGGAATGCGCCCACGCGCGACAGGCGTTCTTCGAGCGCGCTGGCGCTCAGGTTCGCCTGCGGAAGCTGGTTCGCGTGCGCGAGGCCCACCTCGGCGCGGGCTTGATCCACGCGCTCGGCGGCAATCAGCAGGTCTTTGTTTTGCGCGAGCGCGGTGCGGATCAGCTTCTGCAGTGCCGGGTCTTTGAACAGCGCCCACCACTGAAGCTGGCCGAGCGAAGTCGATTCAGCGGCCGGCGCGCGCCAGCTCGTAGGGATCGGGACCAGGGGCTTCTGGTACTTCGGTCCCACCGTGCACGCCGCAAGCAAGAAAGCGGCGCAGCAGATGGCGCTAAATGGGAGGGCCCGTTTCATGAGCGCGAGCCTCGCCCGGGAGGAGATGGCCCGTGCGCCTCGCGGTCCCCACCGGCGCCCGCGAGTGCGAGCTGAGTGTCTCCGCTTGGGGCGGTGCGTTTCCCGCGCTCGGTTAGTCCCTCGATGAGTACAAAGAAAACCGGGACCATGAGCACCGCGAGCACCGTGGCCGCAATCATCCCTCCCACCACCGAAGTTCCGAGCGACTGCCGGGCGTTCGATCCAGCGCCGGTCGCGATGGCGAGCGGCAGCACGCCGAAAATGAACGCAAACGAAGTCATCAGGATGGGGCGGAAGCGGACCCGCGATCCTTCCACCGCCGCCTCGAAAAGGGAAAGCCCGTGCTCGCGACGCGTCTTTGCAAACTCGACAATCAGGATGGCGTTTTTGGCCGCAAGCCCCACCAGCACCACCAAGCCGATCTGCGCATACACGTTATTATCGAACCCGCGCAGCCAGGCGCCCGCCAAGGCGCCCAGGATCCCGAGCGGCACGGCGAGGATCACCGCAATTGGAACCAGCCAGCTCTCGTAGAGCGCGGCCAGAAAGAGAAAGACAAAGAGCACGGCGAGAAGCAAGATGGGAACTACCTGCCCGTGCGTTTTCACTTCCTGGTACGACATTCCGGTCCACTCGTATCCGTAACCGGCGGGGAGCGATTTCTGTGCGGCGTCTTGCATTGCGGCGATCGCCTGCCCGGAGCTGTAGCCCGGAGCCGCGGCGCCATCGATTTCTACCGAACGGAACAGGTTGTAGCGCGTGATCGCGTCGGGGCCGTTGATGGGTTTCAGCGACGCCAGCGTGCTCAGGGGAATCATCTGGCCCTTGTCGCCGCGCACGTAGTAATTCCCGATTTCCTTCGGGTCGGAGCGGTACGGCGCGGCGGCCTGAAGCACCACGTGATAGGTGCGGCCAAAGAGATTAAAGTCGTTGATGTAAAGCCCGCCGAGATATGTTTGCAGCGAATTGAAGACGTCGGTGAGCGGCACGCCGAGCGTCCTCACCTTGTCGCGATCCACGCTGAGATTGATCTGCGGCACGTCGGGGCGGAACGCGGTGAACGCCGAAGCGATCGCAGGCTCTTTTTGCACCGCGGCCATCAACCCGCCGGCGACTTTCGCCATCTCGTCAACGCTCGCGCCGCTCCGGTCCTCCATCTCGAATTGGAACCCCCCCGTCGTTCCGAGTCCTTGAATCGGCGGAGGCGCGAAGTTGATCACCATCGCCGGCGGAATCCCGAAGAGCCGCGCTTGAGTCGAGGCGATAATCGAGCTGATGGTGAGCTGAGGTGAATTCCGCTCGCTCCACGGCTTCATCATGACGAACAGCGTCGCCACGTTTGAATCGTAGGTGCCGGAGACGAAGCTGAAGCCGCCGACGGCGACGACATCTTTCACGCCCGGGTTTGACTTCAGAATCCCCTCCACTTGCTTCACCACCGCCGCGGTGCGATCGAGCGCCGCGCCATCCGGAAGCTGGACGTTGGTAAAGAAGTAGCCCTGGTCTTCGGCCGGCACAAACCCGCTCGGGAGAACCCGCAGCAGCGCGTAGATTGCTCCGAAAATCAGCAGCAGCGTCACCACCACAATCGCCTTGCGCCGGATCAGAAACTTCACCGAGCCGACGTAATCACGGCTGACTCGGCCGAAGCTCCAGTTGAATCCTCTGAAGAACCAGCCGAACGCCCCGTGCGGGCGCGAGGCCGGCTTGAGCAGGAGTGCGCAAAGCGCCGGGCTGAGCGTCAGCGCTTGCAGCGCGGAGAGGAGCACGGAGGCGGCAAGCGTCAGGGCGAATTGCTTGTAGAGCTGACCGGTGATGCCCCCCACAAATGCTACTGGAACAAAGACCGCGGTGAGGACCAGCGCGATCGCAATGACCGGTCCCGAAACCTCGCTCATCGCTTTTTTCGCTGCATCGCGCGGCGACATGCCGTGCTCATCGATGTGGACCTGGCACGCCTCCACCACGACGATCGCGTCATCTACCACCAAACCGATGGCGAGCACCAGGCCAAAAAGCGTCAGCGTATTGATGGAAAAGCCGAGCAGCGTGAAAATCGCGAAAGCGCCCACCAGTGAAACCGGCACGGTCAGCGCTGGAATCAGCGTGGCCCGGAAGCTTTGCAGGAAAATGTAAACCACCAGGAACACCAAGCCAAACGTGAGCGCGAGCGTGAACAGCACTTCGCGAATGGACGCATTGACGAAATCGGTGGTGTCGAGCGGAATCGAATATTGAACGCCCGTGGGAAACTGCGCCGCCAGCGTTTTCATCTGCGAGCGAACTTCGTGCGCCACGTCAAGCGCGTTGGCGCCGGGAAGCTGCAGCACTGCAAGAACCACCGTCGGCGTGCCGTTGAGCCGCGAAAACGAGGAGTAATCTTCGGCGGCGAGTTCGGCGCGGCCAATATCGCTGATGTGCACCAGCGAGCCGTCCGGGTTGGCGCGGACGACGATGTTTCCGAACTCGGTCGCCGAGGTGAGCCGCCCTTTTACTTGTACCGTGAATTGAAATTCCTGCCCCTGCGGCGCGGGCGGAGCGCCCACCTGCCCGGCTGGTGCCTGAACGTTCTGCTCGCGGATCGCGTTCGCAACGTCGGTGGCTGTGATTCCAAGCTGCGCCATCTTGTCAGGGTTCAGCCACACCCGCATGCCGTAGTTATGCGCGCCGAATACGACTACGCTGCCCACTCCAGGCAGGCGCGCCAGCGCGTCGACGATATGAATCGTGGCGTAGTTGCTGAGGAACGTCGCGTCGTAGGTCTGGCCCGGTGACGTGATGGTCACCAAATCGACGAAATTCACCGACTGCTTTTTGACCGAAATCCCCTCGCGCGTCACCTCCTCGGGAAGCGAAGGCTCCGCGAGAGAAATCCGGTTTTGGACATCCACTGCGGCGAGATCCGGATCGCGGTCCAGATTGAACGTGACGTTCAGCACCATCTGGCCCGTATTCGAGCTGGTCGACTGCATGTAGACCATGCCCTCGGCGCCGTTCACCTGCTCTTCAATTGGCGTCGCCACCGTTTGCTCGACCACCTGCGCGTTGGCGCCGGGATAGTTCGCCGTCACCTGGACCACGGGCAGCGCGATCTTCGGGTATTCTGCGATCGGAAGGCTCAGCATGGCGAGAAGGCCCGCCACGAAGATGATGATCGAGATGACGCCGGCGAAGATGGGGCGATCGATGAAGAAGTCAGAAAACATAAGAACCGTGATTCGTGATTCGGGGCTCGTATGGCGCGGGGTTGTCGTTTAACTCCGCGGCCTTTACCGTGACGATCACAACAACCGCAGAGTTTCTAAAACGCGAAAATCTGCATCGCAAACCCGTAAATTCTTGTTGTCTTGGCAAATATTTCGGATCGTGTCATTCTGAACGCAGGGAAGAATCTGCCTGTTCCAAAATTACAAACAGACGCTTCGCTTCGCATGACACGCGCCTGGGTTGCGGCCCCAAGGCCGCGCTGCGCTACCCGCTGAAACCGGATGGCCGATTCATCACTGTGTGACGGGCGACACCGGCATTCCCGGCCGCACCTTTTGCAGCCCCTGGACGATCACGCGCTGGCCGGCTTGGAGTCCGCTGTCCACGATGCGCATGCCGCCCACCGTGTCGCCGGCGGTAATGGTGCGGAACTCGACGCGATTATCGCCGCCGACGACGAGCACGGACTGCACTCCCTGCAATTCCTGCACCGCCTCAGCGGGAACGAGCATAGCGTTTTTCTTCTCGCTGGCGAGCATTCGAACGCGCACAAAAAGTCCCGGCCGCAGCGTGCCATTCGGATTGGGAAATTCAGCCCGGATGCCGAGCGTGCCGGTGGTCGGGTCCACTTGGGGCGAGAGCATGTCGATCCGGCCCTTCAATGGGTAAGCCGAATTGTCCGCGAGCTCGAGGCTTACCGGCGGAAATCGCCGCTCGCCCTTCGCACTGTCGAGGTACTGCGCCTCGCTGACGCTGAAGTTCACGTAAATCGGATTGATGCTGTAGATGGTGGCGAGCAGGGTCGATCCGGGCTGCACCAGCGCGCCCACTTTCACCTGCGCCTGGCTGATGCGCCCGGTGAGCGGCGCATCAATCTTCGTATAACTCAGGTTCAGGTTCGCCTGAGCGAGTTGCGCCTTGGCGGCCTCGACGTTCGCTTCGCCCTCAGCGGACTCGGCGGTAGCCGTATCGAGCTGCTCCTGGCTGATGGCGTGCTGCTTCACCAGCGGCGTGTAGCGCGCCACATCTTGGCGGGATTTCACCAGTGCGGCCTGAGCTTGCGAGAGGCTGGCACGGGCCCGCATCACGGTGGCTTCGTACTCGCGTGGATCGATCAGAAACAGCAACTGGCCCTTCGTGACGGTCGAGCCCTCGACGAAAGAGATCTTTTCGAGAAACCCCTCAACCTGCGAGCGGATTTCCACGGTGTTGACCGCTGCGGTCTGGCCGACGTATTCGCCATAGATCGGCACCGTCTTCTGGACCACGGGCGCTACCACGACCGCTGGCGGAGGAAACGACCTCGCGCCCGCAGCGTTCTTGGCTCGGACCTTGCTCGAACAGCCCGTAGAGGCAAACACGGCTGCGCACACGCTTATAAGCGCCAATGTGGCGCGCGGACGAGCGGCTTTCTCTCTAAATCGCATCAGACTTCCTCGCCTCGAGGCGCAGCCAAAGTATCCCCCATGAGCCCTTCCGAAGCGGCGAACCGCGTTTGGCGCAGCCCCGGTTTCGCGGTCCGTCCCTGCAAGCCCCGGTGCGCGTCACGTATTTCCGCCCGGTCTTTATACGCACGAGCGCCCCGTCGGGTTGCAACTGCCGGGAAATCATGTGATGCGCCGGCGGAGCGATAGTTTCAGGGGACCTTCCGTCTCAGATTCAAACTTTTCTGAGCAGAGCGGCGCCAGTTCGCATCGTATGGAGTGCAGCGGCACGTTGTCGCGCTTCGCGGATGCTGTGTGGCGCAAGAAATTGCCTGATTTTTAAGCCCTCCGCTATAATAATTTTCGCGCCGGAATTCCGGCAGCGGCCCGCACCTCGTTATGCTCGAACGCATCCGCCCCCTATTTCCCTACCTCGCGCGCTACAAGGGACGATACACCACCGGGTTTGCGGCGCTCATCATCACGCAGACGGTCGGCATCACCATTCCCCTGATCATCAAGGACGGCATCGATGGCATGAGACGCGGCACCACCGCGAGCGAGCTCCTGCTGTTCGCCGGATTGATTCTCGGAGTCGCGCTCATCAAGGCGGTGTTCCAGTTCTGGATGCGCTGGATCCTGATCGGAATCTCGCGCGACATCGAATACGATCTACGTAACGATCTCTTCGCGCACCTCTGCCGCCTTTCCCAGCGTTTTTACAATGAAACACGCACCGGAGAGCTCATGTCGAAGCTCACCAACGACCTGAGCGCGGTTCGCAACCTGGTGGGGCCCGGAATCATGTACTCGGCGAATACCGTCGTGGTGGGCATCGCGGCGCTCGCGCTCATGTTTCACCTGGATTGGGAGCTCACGCTGGTCTCCATTGCGCCGCTTCCGCTGGTCTCCTACGCGGTGCGCCATTTCGGACAGCAGATTCACGATCAGTTTGAAAAAGTCCAGGCAATGTATTCGGACATCACCGAGCGCGTGCGCGAGAACCTGGCGGGGGTGCGCGTGGTTCGCGCCTTCTGCCAGGAAGAGCCTGAAAGCGCGCTGTTCGAGCGGATGAACCGGGAGTACGTCGACAAGAATAAGCGCCTGATCTGGATCACGAGCTTTCTGTGGCCCGCGCTCGCCGCGGTGTTCGGCGCTTCCTTCCTGCTGATTCTGGTGTTCGGCGGCTGGCACGTGCTCACGGGTCGGATCACGCTCGGAACCTTTATGGCGTTCAACGTTTATCTCATGTATCTGATCTGGCCCATGATCGCGCTCGGCTACGTCACGAACCTGGTGCAGCGCGGCCTCGCTTCCGAGGAACGCCTGTGGCAGATCTTCTCCGCGCAGCCCGACATTGACGACCGCGCCGTGCCGCCGAACCCGGTCACCCGCCTGCGCGGCGATGTGGAATTCCGCAAGCTGTCGTTTTCCTACAATGGCAAGCGCGTGCTCAAGAACATCAGCCTGAAGATTCCGGCGGGGCGCTCGGTGGCAATTGTGGGCGAAACCGGGGCCGGCAAATCGACGCTCGTCAGCCTGATCCCCCGCCTCTATGACGCGCCCGAGGGAACGCTGCTGATCGACGGCGTCCCCATTCGCGAGATCCCGCTCGAGACGTTGCGGAGTCACATCGGCTTTGTGCCGCAGGAAACGTTTCTGTTCAGCGATACGATCCGGGAGAACCTCCGGTTCGGGCGCGCGCTCGCGTCGGAGGCGGACGTCGAGCAGGCGGCCGATGTCTCGAACGTGCTCGCTGAAATCCGCGACTTCCCGAAAGGATTCGATACCATGGTCGGCGAACGCGGCCTGACGCTCTCGGGGGGTCAAAAGCAGCGGGCGGCGATCTCGCGCGCCGTCATCCGCGATCCGCGTATCCTGATCCTCGATGACGCGCTTTCAAGCGTCGACACGGGGACGGAAGAGAAGATCCTCGGCCAGCTCACGGGCGTCATGGCGGGCCGCACCACGCTCATGATTTCGCACCGCGTCTCCACCGTTCGCAACGCCGACGAGATTGTGGTGCTCCACAACGGCGAGATCGTCGAAACCGGAACCCACGAGCAATTGCTCGCCGAGCACGGCTTCTACGCCGAGCTTTACAAGCGCCAGTTGCTCGAAGAGGAGTTGGAACAGGAGACGTAGTGCCGCCGTCCCAGCGGCCTGCCGGCCGGAGGCCGGCGCTACACAAGCCGCGAACCAAGCACCACGAACCACGATCCACGGAATATGGCCGACAAATTCCAGGAAGAAGAGATTCTCGGCAAGGCGTACGATTCGCGCCTGATGAAACGGCTGCTCGCCTATCTCAAGCCGTACCGCGGCGTCGTCACGCTTGCGTTCATCGCCATCTTCTTTTACGGCGTGCTGCAGGCCGTTCCTCCTTACCTGCTGAAGCTCGAAGTCGACCGCTACCTTGACCCGGCGGGGCGCGGCCACGTGCCCCATTTTCTCCTGCGCATGCTCAGCAACAACCCGCTCACGGGCATTCTGCAGATTGCGTTTTTCATTCTCCTGCCGTGCATCGTTCTCGCTTTCATCTTCGAATTCGGTCAGGATTTTGCAATGTCTCTGATCGGCCAGAAGGTGATGTACGACATGCGCAACCAGATTTTCGCGCATCTGCAGCGCCTGCAGGTGAGCTACTTCGACCGCAACCCCGTCGGGCGCATGGTAACGCGCGTCACCACCGACGTGGACGTGCTCAACGACATGTTCTCCTCCGGCGTGGTGGCGATCTTCGGCGACTTCTTCACGCTGCTGAGCATTCTCGCGGTGATGCTCGAGGTCAATTGGAAGCTCGCCTTGCTGACGTTTGCCGTGTTGCCGTTCATCGTTCTCGCGACCATGGCCTTTCGCCGCGCGGTGCGGAACTCCTACCGCCGCATCCGCGTCGCGATTGCGCGGATCAACGCCTACCTGCAGGAACACCTCACGGGTATGGCCACGCTTCAGCTTTTCGGTCGCGAGGAGCTGAGCGAGGCCGAGTTCGAGGAAATCAACGGCACGCACATGAAGGCTTACAAGGACTCGATCCTTGCCTACGGGCTTTTTTATCCGACGGTGGAATTTCTCGGCGTCGTCGCCGTGGCGGTGATTATCTACCGCGGCGGAGTGATGAGCCTTCACGGCGAGGTCACCATCGGCACGGCCATGGCGTTCATCCAGTACGCGCAGCGCTTCTTCCGGCCCATCCAAGACCTCAGCGACAAGTACAACATCCTGCAGTCCGCCATGGCGAGCTCGGAGCGTATCTTCAAGCTGCTCGATACGCCGGTCACGATTCAAGATCCTGAAAAGCCGCTGGCGCTTCCGGCGGTGAAAGGCCGCGTGGAATTCCGCGACGTCACTTTCGCTTACCAGGATCGCCATCTCGTCACGGAGAACGTCTCGCTCACGATTGAACCCGGCGAGACGGTGGCCGTCGTGGGCCACACGGGCGCCGGCAAAACGACGCTCACCAACCTGCTGCTGCGTTTCTACGATGTACTCGAAGGGCAGGTGCTGCTCGACGGCGTGGACGTTCGCCTCGTCCGCATGAACGACTTGCGGCGGAACTTCGGTATTGTGCTTCAGGATCCGTTCCTCTTTTCCGGCACGATTTCGAGCAACATCCGCATGGGAAGCGCATGGATCACGGATGAGGAGGTGCGAGAAGCGGCGAAGAGGGTGAACATCAGCCGCTTCATCGAAAGCCTGCCCGGCGGTTTTGATGAGCCGGTCAAGGAGCGCGGCGTGACCCTTTCCACGGGCCAGAAGCAGCTTCTCTCGTTCGCGCGCGCGCTCGCCCACGACCCGAAAATCCTGATCCTCGACGAGGCCACCTCGAGCGTCGATCCCGAAACCGAGTTCCTCATTCGCGACGCTCTGCGCGGAATGTTGCGCAACCGCACGTCGCTCGTCATCGCCCACCGCCTTTCGACCATCCAGAACGCGAGTAAGATCATCGTGATGCACAAGGGGCGCGTGCGCGAAGCCGGCACCCACCGCGAGTTGATCGAAAAGCGCGGCATCTACTTTAAGCTTTACCAGCTTCAGTACAAAGACCAGGAACTGCCCGCGCCCGTCCTCGATCCCGCCGAATCGTAGCGTCTCCCCGAAACAGCCCGAGCACCCCGCTGCTGAGGGTGTCGCGTGAGGCGACTGAGGGCCGCGCAGGTCCGTCGTTACGGTGGAAAATCCGCGGTCATTAGCATACACTACGATGACCAACTTACTCCCGGAGGTCAGTGAGTATGCGGATAAGTGCAAGATTTCTGCTGGCAACCCTTTTCCTCGCGCTTCCTCTGGCAGCCCAGCAAAACGGCGCCACGGTGACGGGCCACATCTACGATCCTTCGGGAGCGCCCGTGGCGGGCGCGAAAATCACCGCGCGGTGGATGGCGACCGGCGCCGTTTCAAACGCGGAGTCAGACCCGAGCGGCCTTTACCAGTTGCCTTTCCTAAATCCCGGCCAATACGAGTTCACGGTTGAGAAGCAGGGATTCCGCCAGATGGTGCAGAGCGGGGTGACGCTGTCGGCGGCTCAAAAGGCCGTGATGGACTTCCCGTTGGTCCTCGGCAGCGTAACGCAATCGGTGAGCGTGACGGCCAACGCGCCGCTGCTGCAGGCGGAATCCGGCGAGCAGAGCTGGACCATTGACACGCAGCGGCTGGCTGCGATTCCGATTCGCAACCTCAATACCATCGAGACCACATGGTTCGCGCCCGGCGTCACGCTGACGGGCTCAGTCACGAAGCTCCGGCCGTTCGACACGTCCGGCAGCCAGCAGGAGGACATCAACGGCGGCATGTCGGGCCAGGGAGGGCAGAAAGGGCAGGAAGGGCAGGCGACGACCAGCGGCAACCTGGTGCTCGTGGATGGTGTTTCGGCGAACACGCATGCGGTAGGCGTCGGCTTTAACGCCATCTCGGACACGGTTCAGGAGGTGAATCTTCAGACAACGATGTACGACGCGCAGTACGGCTGGAGCACCGGCGGCGTGGTGAACACGATTACGCGCGGCGCCACGAACCAGTGGCACGGCGACGCATACGAATACTTTCAGGATACGCCACTCAACGCGAACTACTGGCAGAACAACCGCATCGGCATTCCCAGAATCCCGTGGCACATGAACTTTTATGGCGGGAGCGTAGGCGCGCCGATCCGGAAAAACAAGCTGTTCCTGTTCTTCGCGTATCAGGAGATCAAGCAGGTGCAGCCGGACCCGTTTGTGAGTTCGGTACCCACCGCGGCCATGCGGACCGGGGACTTTTCGAAAGTGCTGAACAGCAGCGGCAAGCTCCAGACCATCTACGACCCGTTGACAACACAATGTTCCGGCTCATCGTGCACACGCCAAGCATTCTCGGGAAACATTATTCCTTCGGCGGACATCAATCCGGTGGCCAAAGCGGTTCTGGCTCTGATTCCGCTTGGCAATGCGCCAGGCAACCCGGTGACCGGCTTGGGCAATCTGGTGAACAACGGCAGCTCGCGCAAGTTCCTCGACAATTTCCCGGAGTTCTCGGGGCGAATCGACTACAATCTCTCGGACAAGACTCACGCCTTTTTCCGGTACTCGTGGAACGCGCTTTCGGAAACGCGCGGCTATCATTACTCCACCACCTCCACCCTGAACATCGCCGAGACGAGCACCAATTCGCCGTTCACGAGAGCGAATGACGATTTCACCTTTGAGGTGGTTCACAGCTTCAACCCAACGACGGTGCTCGAGTTTCGCACCGGCATGGACCGCTTCCTCTCAACCTCGGGCAGCGACATCAGTAACAACTTCGATGTCTCGAGCCTCAGTTTTTCACCGGCTTTTGTCGCCGAGGCGGGGAAATATTTTCCGGAATTCCTGTGGTCGGGCTACAACGGCGCGGGCTCTTCGCCCGAAGGGGTGACGCCCGCCGATTTCACTTATTCGAACGAGCTGGTGCTCGCCAAGACGTACAACCAGCACAACCTGAAGGTCGGCTTCCAAAATATGGACGTCGGCGAAAACGTGGAGCAACCCGGATTTTTTGCGGGGCAATTCAGCTTCAACGGCAGCTTCACGACGGCCAATCCGCTCGCGCCTTCGTCGGCTACCGGGAATTCAATCGCAGACTTCCTGCTGGGTTATCCGAGCTCCGGATTGATTCAGAGGGTGACGGCACCGGCGGTGATGGAGCACCTCTGGTCGGTGTTTGGCCAAGACGACATTCACGTTTCGCGCAAGTTGACCGTGAACCTCGGCCTCCGATGGGATTATCTCGGCCCCTTGCACGACCGTTTCAACGCGCTGACGCGAGGGTTTTGCTCCACCTGCGCCAGCCCGCTGCAGATTCCCGGCATGAACTTGCGGGGAGGGCTCGAGTTCGCCGGGGTGGGTGGCAATTCGCGCGGTATCTTCAATCCGCATTACAACAACTTCGGTCCGCGAATCGCGTTTGCGTATGCGGTGCGGCCGAAGACCGTTGTGCGTGGCGGTTATGGCATAATTTACGCCCAAGCGATGGATAATCCCGGCGCCGCGCCGGGATTTAGCCAGACCACCAACATGGTGGCATCGGTTCAGGAAGGCATCCCCTTTAACAGGCTCACGAATCCGTTCCCGTCCGGAATCCTGACGCCGGTGGGCAGCAGCGGCGGGTTCGCCACGGGTCTCGGGCAAGCGATCACCTTTGCCGATCCGGAAATGAATATCCCCAGAACCCAACAATACTCGCTGAACATTCAGCATCAGTTCGGCGTCAACTGGCTGGCCAGCGTGGCCTATGTTGGCAGCACCATCAGCCGCTTGCCGGTGAACCAGCAATTGAATTATCTGCCGCTTTCGGACTTGCAGCTTGGATCGTCGGCGCTCACGAAGAGCGTGGCGAATCCCTTTCTGGCGGCCTCCACCGTGGCAGCCGACGCTCCCTATTTGGGCCTTCTCAGCGGCACGTTTTTGGCGGCGCCTACCGTCCAGACGCAGCAACTGCTCGTCCCTTATCCCCAGTTCCCCGTGAACGGAGTCACGGAACAGTTCGTGCCAGTCGGACGATCAAAGTTCAGCAGCCTTCAGTTGGATCTCGAAAAGCGCATGGGAGGAGGTCTCGACTTCGACGCGAATTTCACATGGGAAAAGACCACGCAAGCGATGGCATTCCTGAATCCGACCGATCCTCGCCCGGCGTGGACCATCTCGCCGTACGATGTTCCCCGGCAGCTTAAGCTGAGCGGGGTTTGGGATCTACCGTTCGGACCCGGCAGGCGATTCGGACAGGGCGCGAGCCCGCTCGTGAGCCGCTTGCTCGGAGGCTGGTTTGCCAGCGGCCTGTTCCAGTGGCAGCAGGGCGTGCCAATGCCTTTCCCTCTGGGCGTTGCGCCGACGAGCGGCACTGAAACCATCCCCAACCAGTCCATCAATCGCTGGTTCAACACGTGCACCCTGCTGGCTAACGGTTCGACGACGAACTGCCAGGGAGGCGAACAGCCAGCCTGGGTGATCCGGCAGCCGTTCCAGCTCATGACCTGGTCACCCTACCTGAACCGGCTTCGTGAGCCGGAGATCGGGGATCTGGAGCTTGGGTTGGGCAAAGATACGCGGCTTACAGAGCGTTACACGCTCAAGTTCCGCGCCGATTTTATCAATGCCTCGAACACCACGCAGTGGTCTTTCGACGGACCCGATACCACGGCCACCGATGGAACCTTCGGAGCGTTTGCCAATTTCACGAACCCCAGCAACGACATGCGCGTGATCATGCTGTCGCTGAGGTTCGAATTTTAGAGGGCTGGTTTTTCGCCGTTGGCTCGCGAGTACATCGCGTTGCCACATATGCGAGCCTCGGGGTCCGCACCCGCGGGCGGCGCTACAGCGCACGCCCGGCGTCCCCGGCGGTTCAGACGTGCACGTGCAAATACCAGAGGCTGAGGGTGGCAAGTTCGCGTAGCGAATACAGCGTGCGCAGCGTGGGATCGGATTCGATGGAGCTGTTCGGCACGGGCGAGCCACAGGCCGTGATCCCGCGCGAGCGGAACAGGACGATCACCCGGTAGAGGTGGAAGCCGTCGCTCACCGCGATGCACCGGCGGATATGGAGCCGGAACAGCGTGCTTGCCGCGGCGCGCACGCTTTGGAACGTGGTGCGGCCGCGCGGCACCGCGATGACGCGGTCCGCCGGCGCGCCTTGCTGAATCAGGTAATCGCGACCCACGCCGGCCTCGGTGAATCGCGGGTCGCCGCCGCTGCCGCCGGTGGTGATGATGAGCGGGGCCAATCCCTTCTGCTGAAGCGCAAACGCGTGGTCCAGGCGCGCTTCGTAAACCGGCGAGGGGGTGCCGTCGTATTCCGCCGCGCCCATCACCACAATCGCTCCGGCGGTGCGCGCCTGGTCGGTTGCGGCCTGGGCGCGAATCGCGTGGTAGAGCGCGCGCTCGCACAGAACCGCCGCCGCGCAGGCGATGAGGATCAGCACGACGATCGCGTGGCGAAGGCGCGGACGGCTCAGCCGAGGAGCTCCTTCAGTTCATCTTCGCTGATCGGACCGTGGCGCAAGATGCGAGGACGCGCGCCGGTGACGTCAACCACCGTTGACGCCACGTCGTCCTGCGTCGGACCGCCGTCGAGGATGAGCGGTAGGTCGTTGCCGATCTGGCCGTTCACCTCAGCGGCCGTTTTGCACGGCGGCCGGTCGGTCAAATTCGCGCTGGTGCCGGTCAGCGGGCGCGCGGCGGCTCGAATCAGCGAGGTCGCAATCTTCGCGCAAGGCCAGCGCAAGCCGACGTTGCCGGTATTCCCCGTCACCTTCAGCGGAATGCGGCGCGAGCCGGGGGCCACGATCGTCAGCCGCCCCGGCCAGTACCGTTCGGCCAGATCGAAGAAGAGCCGCGGCGGATCGCTGGTGAGCTCGATCGCCTGGTCCAGCGAATTCACCAGAAGCGGGAGCGGCCGGTTGAAAGATCGCCCCTTGAGCCGAAACACCTCGCTCACTGCGGCGAGATTGAACGGGTCGGCACCCAGCCCGTAAACCGTATCGGTGGGAAAGGCGACGACCTTGCCGCTCTCGATGAGCTTGGCGGCGCAGTCAATGGCGCCCGTAAGCGTGGCTCCGTCGACCTTTAGAATCTCTGCCATGTCAGCTTCAGGTCCTCGCGTTATCCGGCTTGGCGCTGACCGTAACACAAGCTTGAAATCGCGTCAAGCGCGCCTCCGAGCAGCGCGCCTCCGAGCAGCCTGACGTCGCCCGGCCTCCAGGCCCGCCGATGCCCGGCTGGCTCGCGCCACCCACCACGCGTGGCTGCGCTATAATCTGGAAGGACAGGACCGGAACCCGCATATTCTGCCGATTCGACGGGCGTATTTGTGTTACGCACGGATGCGCACGCGTCGCGCTGGGTGCGGGGGAGGTGAGCGGGTTTCCTCATTCATGCCAAATGGCGGACAGATATACGCTATTTGGCATATGCCTGCAAACCACAGGCCGGGAGTGAGCGTCAATGGCTTCCAAGAAAATCAAGGTGTTGATTATCGACGACGAGCAGCCGGCGCGAGACGAGCTGGCTTACCTGCTGAAAGACTTCGCCGATGTCGAAGTGGCCGGACAGGCGAAAAACGGCGTTGAAGCCGTGAATCTGATTCGAGATCTCAGCCCCCAGCTCGTTTTTCTGGACGTACAAATTCCTGGTTTTGACGGCTTCGCGGTGATCAAGAAGCTTGTCGAAAAGAAAGCGCCGCTGCCGCTCTTCGTGTTCACCACGGCCTATGACCAGTACGCGGTCCAAGCCTTCGAGGTGAACGCGGTCGATTACCTTCTCAAGCCGGTGGCGCGCGTACGCCTCGAGCGGGCGATCGAGAAGGCTCGCAAATCATTCGAGACTGAGGACGCGACGCGCGACAAGATCGAGCGGCTCATGCGCCTGCTCGAAAAGGACCGGCACGGCGCGCAGAAGACCAAGCTGATTGTCAAAGCCGCAGGACGCCTTCATCTGGTGGATTCCGGCGAGGTCATTTATGCCAGCATCGAAGACGGAGTGATCAGCATCGTGACGAAGGACTTCGAGGGGCAGTCGAACTTCCGCACAGTTGAAGAGTTGCAGGCAAGTCTCGACCCGCAAACGTTCTGGCGCGTTCACCGGTCGTACCTGATCAACATCAATCGCATCAAGGAAGTGGTGCCGTGGTTCAAGAGCTCGTTCCAGCTTAAGATGGACGATCGCAAGCAAACCGAGATTCCTGTGAGCCGCGCGCAGACGCGAAAGCTGCGCGAAATCCTGAACCTCTAATGCCGGATCATCCTCGATGCGATTGGCGCTCACGGAAGGGCCGGATTTTAACCCCATTTGCCTCTTCGCGAGGCTAGTCTCCTGTCAACATGGTCCGCAATATGACTCAAGATGCCGGTGACATGCTGAGTGCCACATGGCCTGCGGCCCACCCATTGGAATGAACGTCAACGCGATCGTAACCCGCGAAAGCGGGGGTCCAGAGTCTGGATTCCCGCTTTCGCGGGAATCACTAGCGTCCTGAGTCAGAGATTCGTCGGCAATGTCAGCCCCTCGTTGGGTGGTATGATCGTGTTCATAGAATCGAATTCCTTGTGCACCCGCTCAATCTACGCGGTGCGCGGGGCGGAGCGAACGGCAACGCTATCAAGGGGAATGAAGCTGCGGGAGGAAATCATGAGAAATGCAATTTTGAAATGCCTCGCTGGAACTCTGTTCGCCACGCTGGTGCTCCTCTCACCGGTGTGGGGACAAATCGTTACCGGCTCGATCACCGGGCAAGTAACCGACCCGAGCGGCGCCGCCGTTCCCGGCGCGAAGATCAGTGCGCAGAACACCGCAACGTCCGTTAAAACCGTGGCGCAGACGAACGGATCAGGGGTGTACGCCATTCGATTCCTGCCCAGCGGCAACTACACGATGACCGTCACAGCGAACGGGTTCAGCACCGAGAATATCGCCGCGTTTTCCGTCGAGATCGCGCAGACCGTGAAGATCGACGTCGCCCTGAAAATCGCGAGCGTGACTCGGAGCGTCGAGGTCACTGCGAGCGCGCACCCGATCCTCAACACCACGAACGCGACGCTGGGGAATACCCTCTCGACCACTGAGATCGCCAACATTCCGCTGAACGGCCGCAACTTCTCTTCGCTCACCATATTCGAGCCTGGGGCCGTCGCTACTGATCCGACCGGCATGACCGGCAACAATGCCATCGAGCGCAACACGTACAACAACGGCATCGCGTCCATTGATGGCAACCGGCAGCAGGCGAACGACTACGTGCTCGAAGGCGCCGACGACAACGAGCCGCAGAACAACCTGATCGGGTACAACCCGGCGCCGGACGCGATTGCCGAGGTGCGCGTCATCTCGTCCAACGGGAACGCCACGTACGGAAACACCAACGGCGGCACGGTCGTCACCGTTTTGAAGTCCGGCGGCAACAAATATCACGGCTCGGCGTACGGCTTCCTCGAGAACTACAGGCTCGACGCCAACACCTGGGGCAACGATTTGAACGGCAGCCCCAAATCGCACTATACACAGACGATCTTCGGTGGAACGTTCGGCGGCCCCGTCAAGCACAACAAGCTCTTCTTCTTTGGCGACTATGAGGGCGTACGCCGCAATTTCGCGCAGCCGGACTCTGCAGCCAGCGTCCTCACTCCGGCGATGCTCAAGGGCGACTTTTCCGCGCTGAACGCGCTAGGCATTCAGCTTTATGACCCGCTGAACAACGACGCACCTTACCCGAATAACCAAGTCCCAGTTGTGAATCCGGTTGCGAAGTACCTGGCCGCGCACCCGAATGATTATCCGGCGCCGAATCGGCCGCCGGAGGCTACCACTGCGATCGGGAACAACTACGTGGGACCTCAGTCGAGCTACGTCCGCAACAATCAGGAGGATTTCAAAGTAGATTGGACGCCCACCCTCAACGACCGATTCAGCGGCTTTTACTCTCAGGGCACGGGCAGCGACTTTACGTCTGCGATCATCCCTGTGTTCTTCCCCTCGCACAGCAGTTACCCGACAAAGATTGCGGGCGCAAGCTTTGTCCACACGTTCTCGCCGGCTCTCGTCAATGAATTTCGCGCCGGCTTCACGCGCGTGCGATGGAACAACGGCGTTCCGAGCGACCCATCCGGCCTGTTTGGACTGAACGGCGATTCAATTGTGGGCATCCCGTTCGGCGGACAGTCTTACGTGGGCTTCAGCGGACAGAGCATCAGCGACGCAAGCTATGTTGGAACCAACGCCAACCCGCAGGTCTTTACGGACAATACCTTCGTCTACTCCGACGATCTCACCTGGCAGCGAGGGCGGCACTTACTCACCATGGGGGGGCAGGCGATCCGCTACCAGCAAAACTTCTTGAATGCCGGCAATGTCGGCTTCCTGGGGACGTTCAGTTATAGCGGCTCTTTTTCGGCAAACCTAAACGCCACGAACGGTCCGGGCTACGGTCCGGCCGACTTTATTCTGGATCGCGTTTCCAACCGGCAGCTCGCTTCCCCGCTCGGCAATGTAGGCCAGCGGCAGTGGCGCCTTGCCGGGTATTTTCAGGACGATTTTAAAGTGTCGCCCAAGCTCACCCTCAATCTCGGAATTCGCTACGAGTTCGATCAGCCGTGGTACGAGACTGGCAACAGGACCGCCAATGTACTACCCGGCGGCACGGTCGAATACGCGGGCCACGTCCCCGCAGGAGCCGTTCCCGGATCGATCGTTTGCCCTACCCGGGCCTGCTACAACGCCAATTACAGACAGTTCATGCCTCGCGTGGGCTTCGCGTACCAGATGTCCCCAAAGTTCGTCGTTCGCGGCGGTTACGCCGGCACCAGCTTCTTTGAGGGCTATTCGTTCAATCAGCGCTTGACCTCCAGTCCTCCCTTCACCCTTGCTATTAATCAACCCGCTGTGCTTCCGTCGAGCACCTCCGGCGGCGTACCCTTCACGGTGGAAGAAGGATTCGGAGGAGCGTTTGGCGCGAACCCCAATTACAACCTGTACTCGATTTGGCCGCAGGATACTCGGCCTGCTTACATCCATGAGTACAATCTCACCGCCGAATACGCGTTTACGAACGAGCTTTCGCTGAGTGTGGGCTATGTGGGCCAGAACGGGTTTGATCTTGCGGACTATTACAATGGCAATCAGCTTACTTTGGCGCAGGCCCAGGCGGTCTCCACTCTCGGTTGCGGCGCGACGTTTCCGGCGGTGGACCAATCGCCCTACTACGCGCTGGTCGGGGAGTGCGGAACGACGTTGGTCACCGAGTCCGACGCCAGGATGAACTACAACGCCGCCCAGGTGACGCTGCGCGAGCGCACCCACGATGGTCTGGACTTTTCGGCCAACTACACGTACGCGAAATCGCTGACCGATTCATCGGGAAATTACACCGTGAGCGGCACGAGCTGGAACGGATCGACCTTCGAAAACGCTTACGACAAGATGGCCGACTGGGGCCCGTCCGCGATGGATATCCGGCACAGCCTGAATCTCATCGCCGTCTACGACCTTCCGTTCGGCCGGGGAAGGACTTTTGGTAGCGGCGCTAGTGGGTTCCTGGACGCGGCGTTTGGGGGATGGAGGCTTTCGGCCTCCGCGCTCGTCTATTCCGGATTTCCCATCACCATTTTTGGTCCCGACAATAGCAACAGCTTGAGCGTTTTTGGTTTCTCTCGAGCGAATCAATATCGCCCGCTCAAAATCGTGAATCGCACGATTAACAATTGGTGGGGCACCGATCCTTCCGCGCAGTCCTGCCGGACCGCCGGCGTAGATAACGGAACCTGCGCTTACGGGGAGGCGGGCTCGTTTACCTTCGGTGACGCGGCCAACAGCACCGAGCGCGGTCCCGGCTACCATCAACTCGATACTTCTTTATTCAAAAACTTCCAGATCCGGGAAAATCAAGTACTAAGCTTCCGCGCCGACTTCTTCAACGTCTTCAATGCTCCGAGCTACGGCAATCCCGATGGCTCTGCCACCGATAGCAGCTTCGGTCTCATCAATGGCGTTCGCTCCCCTCCACGCCAGATACAATTCAGTTTGGATTACCACTTCTAGCCCGGGTGATCCATGAATCTTCGGGCAGGAGCGGAAGGCAGCGGCTTTAACCGCGCCGATTGACGCACTCGTGAGATCATTCGCTGCTCGCCCCACGAGCGGGACAAGACGAGCTAGCCTGCTTAGGGCGGATTGAAACCCCGCCCTTCCGTAAGTGTCAATCGCTTCGTGAATAGTCGGCGCTAGCGGGTTGTCTTTTCCCTCGCGTGCACTTCCGGGACCAGGCAACCGGTATGTGCGGCGTGATGCCGTGGCCTTCGTAAGATTTCCCCTGCCAAGAATAAAACGCGGGCTTTCGGGAGTATCACCCGAGAGCCCTTGGCCGACCTTGAATCCTCTACCGCCGAGCAGGCGGCCAGCGGTTTCTGTGTCCACAATTGTTGCCAGCCCGTTTTCGGCGGCGAAGGCGGGCAAGGAAATGCGATGCTCGCGACGTTGTCCGAGGTTAAGACGACCAGCGGTTCCGCCGCGGATGGGACCAGCGAGGCTCGGCGTGTGGAACGTCAGATTGCGTTGCTCATTAAACTAAGGGTTGCACGTCTACCCTCAAGATGGTAGAGTCTCAACCATGATGACAACCCATGAATCTGTTGATCGGATCGATCTGCTGCAAGGGACGCTCGACATGCTCATCCTGCGCACGCTGCTGTTTGGTCCAGCCCACGGCCATCAGATTGCCAAGCACATCCAGCGCACCACGGAGCACGTTCTCCAGGTGGAGCACGGCTCGCTCTATCCGGCGCTTCACCGGCTCGAACGAAAAGGTTGGTTGGCGGCGAAGTGGGAAATCCCGAAGGGCGGGAAGCGGGAATGCAAATTCTACCGCCTCACGCCGGCTGGGAAGAAGCAACTTGCGTCCGCAGAATCCAGGTGGAGGCTGTTGGTGAGGTCCATTGGACGCGTGATGGGGCCCGTCGCGGAGAGATGAGATGCATATTGGGCGATGGTGGAAATCCCGCATGCCTTTCTCGTGGCGCCCGGCCCGTGAAGCGGACCTGGAACGAGAGATGCAAACTCACATCGAGCTGGAAGCGGACGAGCAGGCTGATGCGGGCTTGCCCGCGGAAGAAGCTCACTACGCCGCCCGGCGCGCCTTGGGCAACACAACCCAGATCAAAGAGGATGTGCGCATGGCGTGGGGACACCAGTGGCTCGAAACGTTGCTTCAGGATTTGCGCTACGGCCTGCGACAACTGCGCCGTAGTCCCGGCTTCACGGCCGTCGCGGTCCTAACGCTCGCGCTCGGCATCGGCGCAAACACGGCAATCTTCAGCCTTATCGACGCGCTGATGCTCCGCTCGATGCCGGTGCGCGATCCGGCGCAGCTTGTGGTGTTTCGCTGGAGCGCGCGCAAGGCTCCCGGATATCACGGCTACAGTTCCTTCGGCGATTGCTTGACCACCATGAGCGCGGCGGTTCCCACGGGCTGCTCGTTCGCTTATCCGACGTTCGAGAAGGTCCGTGCGGAGGCAAAGGTGTTTTCAGGCGTAGCCGCGTTCGCCGGACCTATGCAGCTCGACCTCAGCGGCAACGGACCCGCGAGCATCGCCCGCGGCGAGTTTATCTCGGGCGATTATTTCTCCACGCTGGGCGTTCGCACCGCAGTAGGTCGCTTGATCGGCCCCGGGGACGATTCTCCAGGCGCTTCTCCCGTGGTGGTCCTCAGCTACGCGTATTGGCAGAAGGCGTTCGGAGGCGAGCGGAAGGCCATCGGGCGCACGATCAACCTGAATAACGTTCCGTTTACGATCGCCGGCGTTGCCTCGCCCACCTTCACGCGCCTCTCGCCAGGCAAGACGCAGGATTTCTGGCTTCCCATGGCCATGCTCCCGCGGCTCGGCATTCCCTGGGCGCGGAATATCAACGACCTCACCAACTGGTGGGCCGTCATCGTGGCGCGGTTGAGACCCGGCGTGTCTCGTGCGCGCGCGCAAGCGTCCGCAAACCTGGTGTTTCGCGATGAGCTGCTCCACGGAGCGACACCGCTCTCGAAGCCCGCTGATCATCCCGCCCTTGAGCTCGTTCCGGCACAAGAAGGACTCAGCGGCATTCGGGGAATGTTTTCGATGCAACTTTACGTTCTGATGTTTGCGGTCGGGTTGATTCTGCTCATTGCGTGCGCCAATGTTGCGGGCCTGCTGCTCGCGCGTGCGACAACGCGCACGAAGGAGATGGCTTTGCGGCTCGCGATCGGAGCCGGGCGAGCGAGAATTCTGCGCCAGCTTCTCACCGAAAGCGTGATGATTTCGGCGGCCGGCGGCGCACTGGGAATCGTCTTCGCGTATTGGGGAGTGCGCGTCATCACCGGCGTGATTACGAATGGCGGGCGTACCCCGATCAACTTCGCCGTCGCGCCTGACTGGCGCATTCTCGCGTTCACCATTGCTGTTTCGCTCGGTACCGGGATTCTCTTCGGCTTGGCTCCAGCTTTCCGCAGCACGCATCTCGACCTCACACCGGCGCTGAAAGAGACCGCATCAACAGCGCCGCGGAGCGGTACCCGGCGGGGGCGCAGGATTTCCAATGTGCTGGTCGTCGTGCAGGTGGGCCTTTCGGTGGTGGTGCTCGCGGGGGCCGGCCTGCTCGTGCGCACACTCGAAAACCTGCGCAGTGTGCATGTGGGGTTCGATACGCACAACGTTTTGCTGTTCGCGCTGAATCCCACGCTCGCGGGCTATAAGGACACGCAGTCTCAGAACCTGTACCGCAGGCTCCAGGCGCGGCTCGCGGCGCTGCCCGGCGTAATGTCCGCGACCTATTCTTCGAACGCGCTGTTGAGCGGCAGCTTGTGGTCGACTGACGTTCACATTGTCGGCCGTCCCGAGAAGAAGTCGCTGCCCGTCGATATGCTGGCGACCGGTCCGGGTTTCTTCCGAACGATGCGCATCCCGCTGCTCGAAGGCCGCAAATTCAGACCCGAGGACTTCGAGCTCGCGGCCGAAGCGAACGAGGCGTCGCGCGCCGCGGCGCAACCTGCATCTTCGAAGGCACAGCCCCCGCGCGCGCCCGCTTCAATCCCAGTGCTCGTGAACGCGGCGTTCGTGCGTGTGGACCTGCGGAACCAGAATCCTCTCGGCAAGCTGCTCGCCGAGAACAGGGGTCCCTGGGAGGCCGGGCAGCCGCCGGCCCCCGCGTGGCAAATCGTCGGAGTTGTCGGGAACGTGAGGAACGTCAGCTTGCGCCGGGATGTGCACCCGGCCGTTTTCCTGCCCAGCGCCGGCGGCGGCGCGAACTTCGAGCTGCGCACGGCGGGAAATCCCGCGGCGCTGATCGCGAGCGTGCGCAATACAGTCAATCGCGTGGATAGCCGCCTGCCGCTGTTCGATATGGCAACGCAGTCGCAGACCATCGATGAATTGCTGATGCGGGAGCGGCTGGTGGCGCGGCTTGGGAGTTTCTTCGGCGCGCTGGCGCTCCTGCTCGCGTGTATCGGACTCTACGGCCTGTTGTCCTACGAGGTGACGCGGCGCACGCGCGAGCTCGGCATTCGAATGGCGCTCGGAGCTCAGCGACGAGACGTCCTCGCGCTGATCGTGCGCCAGGGGATCGTGCTCGCAGTGGCGGGTGCAGGCATCGGCATTCTCGCGGCCTGGGCGCTGACGCGCTTCCTCGCGAGCTTGCTTTACAACGTCAAGCCGGCTGACCCTCTGACGTTTGGCGTGGTCGCGCTCGTGCTATGCGGTGTGGCGTTGCTTGCTTGCTATCTCCCGGCTCGAAGGGCCACGAAGGTCAACCCCACAGTGGCGCTACGGTATGAATGAGGCAGAGTCCAGAGATGAGAGACGGGGTACCGCCTTGTAGCGCAGCATTCGTCCTTTAACGCTGCGGCTTTTCCGTATGCACAAACCGCAGGGCTGAAAAGCGAGCCCTGCGCTACAACGTACAAGCCCGCGGCGAACGCAAGGGTGACGACGATGAAACGCTGGCGATTCTGGTCCTGGCGGCACGCGCGGGAAGCTGAGATCGACCGCGAGTTGCGGACTCACATCGAGTTGGAAGCGGAAGAGCAGACTGAAGCGGGCTTGTCACCGGAAGAGGCTCACTACGCCGCCCGGCGCGCCCTAGGTAACACAGTGCAGATCAAAGAGGACGTGCGCATGACCTGGGGAGGTCAGTGGCTCGAAACTCTGCTTCAGGATTTGCGCTACGGTTTGCGCCAATTGCGCCGCAATCCGGGTTTCACGGCAGTTGCCGTTATCACCCTCGCCCTCGGGATCGGCGCCAACACCGCCATCTTCACCGTGTTCGACGCGGTTCTGTTGCGCCCGCTCCCGGTCCGTCAACCCGGCCGGTTGGTGATGTTAACGAATCCCGACGTAAGAGGCTCGACCTACGGATATGAGAGCGGCACACGAGACCTTCTGGGCTATCCAGAATTTGAATACCTGCGCGACCACAACTCTGTGTTTTCCAGCCTTTTCGCGGCGGACAGCGAATTGCCCGCGGTTCCGGTGCGTCTCGTCTCCGAGCGGACGCGGCCATCAGGACAACCAGACACCGCGCACGTCAGTCTCGTGAGTGGCGACTACTTCGCGACGCTCGGCGTTCACGCGCTCCTCGGCCGCGCGTTCACTTCCTCGGTCGACGAAGCGCGCGGAGCGTCTCCGGTCGCGGTGATCAGCTATGCCTTTTGGCAGCGCCGGTTCGGTCTTAATCCGTCGGTGCTCAGACAAACGGTCGAGATACGGCAGACGCTTTTCACGATTGTCGGCGTCGCCGCGCCGGGATTCTCCGGAGTGACGGTCGGTGAGGCGCCGGATCTTTGGGTGCCGTTAACGATGCAGGCGGCGGTGTATCCGGGCAGGGACATGCTCAGCCCGGTAGCGGCGATGCAGAACGAATATATCTGGCTCCAGGCGATGGCGAGGCTCAAGCCGGGCGTAACGCTTGAGCAAGCCCAGGCGAACGTAACCATTCTGTTCCGGCGGATGCTGGAATCGCAGGCCGGGCCGGGTCTTACTGCAGCGCAGAGCAAGGAATACCTGGATCAGCGGATTCAGCTTCAATCTGGGGCCCGCGGAGTGGCGCCGGTGCGCGGTGCGATGGGCGATCCGCTGATCGTTCTGATGGGGTTGGTGGGAATCGTGCTTCTCATCGCGTGCGCCAACGTCGCGAACCTCCTCCTCGCACGCGGGTCCGGGCGGCAGCAAGAGTTCGCGATCCGAGCGGCAATCGGCGCGGGGCGGGCCCGGTTGATCCGTCAACTGCTGGCGGAGAGTTTTATGCTCACCTTCTTCGGCGCAGCGGCGGGAATCCTGCTGGCGCGATGGGCCGGCGCCCTGCTGGTGCGGAGTATGCCGGGAGCCGATCGCGCTGCCGCGACCGTTCACCTAGCCCTTCCGCTCGATGGGCGGGTGCTGGGTTTCATTCTGATCATTACGGTTCTGACGGCGCTGTTCTTCGGTTTGATTCCCGCGTGGCGCGCTGCTCGGGTCGATGTTGGGCCCGTGCTGAAATCGGCGGGGGCCGCGGGCAGATCGAGCCGCCGATACTCGGCGGGGAAGCTTTTGGTGGTCGGACAAGTTTCGGCGTCTGTCATTTTATTGGTGGCGGCTGGAGTGTTTGCCCATAGCCTCGCTCGGCTGGGCGAGGTGAGCCTCGGATACAACCCCGAACATCTAGTCCTGTTCCGCGTCGATGCGGCTGCGGCAGGCTATCAGGGCAAATCGATGACAGTTTTCTGCCGACGTTTGCTCGACCGTCTTGCGGCCGTTCCCGGCGTCAGCGGCGCCACGGTTTCATCAGGCGGCCTATTCGAAGGCGCCGACAGCGGCGACCCCATCGCCGTGGAAGGATATACGCCCGCGGGCGGAGAAGCCCCTCACGCCAGGATGGATCAGGTCGGGCCTGGCTACTTCACGACCGTGGGCATTCCGATTCTGCTGGGACGCCAAATTGAAGAAGAGGATTCGGCGCCTGCGCCCCGAGCGGCAGTGATCAACCAGGCATTCGCGCAGGTCTACTTTGCCCACACGAGTCCTCTCGGCAAGACGGTGCGCGATACGTTTCCGGGGAATCCGGGCGCGATGGAAATCGTCGGCATCGCGGGCAATTCGCGTCACAACAGCCTGCGCGAGCCGGTCGAGCCGCGGATCTATTTCCCGCTGTTCAATTCCCTGTGGCCGGAACGTGAGATCTCTTTCGAGGTGCGCACCGCGGCGAGTCCCTCGACGGACAGCGCGGCGATTCGCCAAGCGGTGGGAGAAATCAACCCCGCATTGCTCCCGGTGCGGATGGAAACGCTGCCGGGGCTTCTCGAACGCTCGCTCGGCGGCACGCGCTTCATTGCTGGCTTGGCCGGGCTGTTCGCGCTGTTGGCCGCGCTGCTGGCAGGGATCGGGCTGTACGGGGTGATGGCCTATACGGTGGCGCGGCAGGCGCGGGAGATCGGAATCCGTATGGCGCTCGGCGCCGCGCCTGGAAAAATTCTGTGGCAGGTGCTAAGCGAGAGCTTTCTCCTCGTTGCAATCGGGGTCGCGGTGGGCGTGCCGCTCGCAATCGCAGGAACGCATCTGGTGAGAAGCCTCCTGTTCGGGCTGGGGACTGTCGATCCCCCAGTCCTTATCGCCGCCGCGGCGCTGCTCGCCGGAGTTGCGGTGCTCGCGGGTTTTCTGCCGGCGCGAAGCGCGGCAAGAGTTGATCCGATGGTGGCGCTGCGGCATGAATGAGCCAGAGTTTAGAGAGGAGAGACGAGATACCGCCTTGTAGCGTAGCGTTCGTCCTTTAACGCTGCGGCTTTTCCCTATGCACACAGGGAATGCCGCGCCCCCGGTAGATAGCTTTCAGGCGGTTCATCACCCGTGTCGTATCGCCCACCAGGGTAAGGTAACTGCGCACCAGTTCGCGCAATCGCCGCATTCCGGCCTCGCCGTGATAGACCGGCTTGGGGTTGCCCAGCCACAGCCATCGGGCCAGCTTGCGCGCATCGATCTCGTCGTTCTTTTTCTCCCCCTTGTGGCGCGTGCGGCAGGATCAGCTCGTAAAGCCACTGCGCATGCGTGCCCTCCTCAAACGCCACCTGCACCGCGCCCTTCAATCCTTGGATCAGCCGCAGAATCGCAGCCGCGTCCGTCCCCAGGGTGGCTTCCATGATCTCTTTCCCGGCAGCATCCAGCACGACAATACTGATGCTCGCCGAATGGACGTCCGTACCGATATACTTGATCTATACTTGATCTCATTCATCGGGTGCTCCTTTGTGCGGTCAGTTCGGTGGCCGTAACCACCAAACGAACCATACCCTCAAAGGGGCGCCCTTTCATAATGCGTGGGCTTTTGGTTCGGCGGAAGTGCCCATGCATGGTCAATCAGACAGCGATTGACCGTGGCTACCTTTTCCCATGAACGGTAACTCTCAGGATGCATCGTGGTGGGCGCGCAACCGGAAGCTCCTTGCGGAACACCCCGGTCTATTCTTCCAGAAGGTTTCAACCTGGCTGCATCCGATGCGCAAGGACTACCGCGGGCG
>JBOGKE010000113.1:0-38352 GCA_050745265.1 Terriglobia bacterium | reverse complement strand
ACGCGCGGCATAGCCTAGCCTCCGCATGGACAGTATAACGACCAGTATGGGTTGTAAGCTAGTGAAAACTAAGGAAGTATTAGATAAGCTGGCATTCTACCGCTGAATTACCCCCGCGAGGAGTAAGCTGCTTACTAGGCTAGACGGAACCGAAGGGCGCCGTGCTCCTCAACAATCGTACCACACGCGGCATTTGCAGCGCCCATGGATAGAGATAGTGGCTTTTCGCGCCAAAGTCAAGCTTGGGCGCTCGTTCAACCCGCGCTTCAGGGCTTCCGGAACACTCGCCACTGGCGAAGGATCAGCACGACCACGATGACGGCGAAGCCGATGAAGATCACGGTGTCAATCCGAGCCAGCCCGTGTACCAACCGCCGCCAGCTTTTGCCGACCAGGAATCCCACGGAGCACATGATTGCCGCCCATACGATCGCTCCGGCGGCGTTATAGATGAGGAAGCTGGGCAAGTCCATCTGGAAGACTCCGGCAACGATCCCCGCGAGCTCGCGCAGGCCCGCGACGAACCGTGAGAAGAAGATGGCCCAGCCCGCATTCTTGAGGAAGCCGGCCTCAATGCGGTCGTACAGACTCGGTGAGACCCGCAGTCGCTTGCGGTAGCCTTCGAGTAATGCCTTCCCTCCTAGATGTCCGATGAGGTACCCGACGCACTCGCCGAGCGTCGAGCCGGCAGCGGCCGCCGCAATCGCCCAGTCCAGATGAATATTCCCCGTGCGCGCTGTAAATCCGGCAAAAAGCAGGAGCGTTTCGCCGGGAAGCGGGATTCCGGCGCCCTCAAACAGGGTGACGCCGAAGACGGTCCAATAGCCGTAGGTCTGAAAGAAATGGGAGAAGGAGGCAAAGAGGTGATGAGCCACGGCGGGGAGCGTCTCCGGCGAGCAGTCACATGTATGGGGCAGGGAATTCGAGGCGCCCTGCTGGGCGCCCGCGATCGGGGCCCGCCATGAGCAAGCATACCGTATTGGGGCGGATTTATCCCGGCTCGCACTGCGTGCTAAACTATTTAGGCCATGCGTCAACCCTTTCTCGAGCGCATCGAGCAGCGCGTGCTGGTCGCAGATGGCGCGATGGGGACGCAGCTCTACGCCAAGGGCATCCCGTTCAGCCGTTGCTTTGATGAACTGAATCTCAGCGCGCCGCAAATGGTGAAAGAAGTGCACCTGGGCTACATCAAAGCGGGCGCCGACGTCCTCGAGACGAACACGTTTGGCGCAAGCCACGCGCGGCTGGAAAAACACGGGCTCGAGGGGAAGGTTCGGGAGATCAACCTTGCGGGAGCGCGCCTGGCTCGCGAGGTGGCGGGGCAGGACATTTACGTGGCTGGGGCGGTGGGGCCGCTCGGAGTGCGGCTTGAGCCGCTGGGGCCAACCTCCTTTGCTGAGGCGCGCGCGATGTTTCGCGAGCAGGTCGCGGCGCTGGTTGAGGGCGGAGTCGACTTCATTGTTCTTGAGACGATGATCGACATCAATGAGGCGCGCGAGGCGCTCCGGGCCGCGCGTGAGGTGGCGCCGATCCCCGTGGTGGCGCAAATGACGCTTCAGGACGACGGCAACATGCCGAGCGGAGCCACGCCCGAGGATTTCACCCGGGTGCTGGAGGAGTCGGGCGCGGACGTGATCGGTATCAATTGCAGCGTCGGGCCGGCCGGCGTGCTCGAAGCGCTCGAAAAGATGTCCAGGGTCACCGCGCGCAAGCTCTCCGCACAGCCGAACGCGGGGCTGCCGCGCACGGTGGAGGGCCGCAGCATTTATCTCTGCTCGCCGGATTACATGGCAGGCTACGTGGCCCAATTCATCGACGCGGGAACGAGGCTGGTGGGCGGCTGCTGCGGCACCACGCCCGAGCATGTCCGGGCGATCAAGAAGGCAGTACGCTCGCGAAATCCCAGAAACATCCGCCCGACGGTGGAGTCGCCGCGAACGCCCGCTCCTCCCGCCGAGCCGGTTCCGGTCGGCCAGCGGTCGAGGCTAGCGGAAAAGCTGGCGCGCCGGGAGTTCGTGCTTCTGGTTGAGATGTCTCCGCCCAAAGGACCCGACCCGGCGCGTGAAATTGAAGCGGCCGGGTACCTGAAGGGGCAGGGCATCGACGCGGTGACGATTACGGACGGAGCGGGCGGAACCGCGCGCATGAGCGCCCAGTCGCTGGCGCTCCTGGTCCAGGAGCGGACCGGCGTCGAGGCCGTTCTTTACTATAGCTGCCGCGGGCGAAACTTTCTTGCCATCCAATCGGACCTGCTCGGAGCATACGCGCTGGGCTTGTCCAACATCGTGGCGGTGACGGGCGCCGCCAGCCTTGCGCAATCCGACCCGAACGCCACGGTGGTGTTTGATGTTGACTCGATCGGGCTCGTGAACATCATCAAACAGCTCAACCGAGGCCTCGACGCCGGCGGAAATCCCATGGGAGCTCAGACGGCGTTTCTGACCGGCGTTCGCGTCAATCCCAATGCGATCAATCTCGACGAAGAAGTGAGGCGCTTCGAATACAAACTCGAGGCGGGGGCGAATTTCGCCGTCGCTCAGCCTGTGTTCGAGGCGGATCAGTTGACGCGATTTCTGAAGAGAGCGGGGGCGGGCGGTGAGCCGCCCATTCCGATTCTCGCTGGCATTTTCACCCTTGCCAGCTACCGGAACGCCGAGTTCTTGAACAACGAAGTTCCAGGGGTCTCGGTGCCAGCTTCGATTCTCGAGCGAATGCGCCGCGCGGATACCGGGGACAAAGCGCGGGCTGAAGGCTTGAAGATTGCGCAGGAGCTGCTGCTTGAGGTGAGAAGCGTCGCCGCGGGCGCCCAGATTGTCGCTCCCTTCGGCCGGATTGCCATGGCCGCTGAAGTGGCCGAGGCGCTGGGCAAGCCCGCTGCGTCCGGAGTGTGAGCGACACGGATTTATCCGAAGCCGTTTTCTGTAGCGCCGCTCTATGAGCGGCGAAAGACGTCGGTCACAGACCGGCGCTACCGCGGTCGTCGTCACTATGTTGTGCAATGCTCCTTAGGAACTCTGCGTGATGTTTTTCCCGCGCATCTGGCACGCCTCCTCCGGAGTGGGATACCATGCCGTCAGCGCCAAAACCCGAAAAACCGGCGAGCTTTGAGGATAATTTGCAGCGCCTCGGCGCGATCGTCGAGCAGATGGAAGGCGCCGACGTGCCGCTTGAAAAGGCGCTCGAGCTTTACGAGGACGGAATGAAACTCTCGGCCCTGTGCCAGAAGCAGTTGGAGGAGGCCGAAGGCCGGGTTGAAATCCTCAGAAAGCGCGCTAACGGGAAGATGACGCCCGAGCCGTTTCGCGCTGAGGAGAACGAATGAGCAGCGCGCCCCGGGGCAGGGAATGCGCACGGCGCGCCATACGGCGGTCAATCATAAAGGCCTGAGTCCTGAGAGCTTACTCCGTGGGCACCACCACACTTACCATTCGCCAGTACCTCGACGTCGTTCGGGATCGAGTGGATGAGGATCTCGGCCGCTTGCTGCCTCCGGCGGAGGAATTCCCGCCTTCCATCCACGCCGCGATGCGCCACTCGGTTTTCGCGGGCGGGAAGCGGCTGCGGCCGATTCTTTGCTTCGAGTCTGGCAAGCTGTTTGACGCCGAGCTTGAAACGCTTCTGCGGCGAGCCTCCGCGTTCGAGCTGATTCATACCTATTCGCTGATTCACGACGACCTGCCCGCCCTCGACAATGACGATTTGCGGCGGGGCAAGCCCACTTGCCACAAGGCTTTCGGCGAGGCGATTGCGATTCTCGCGGGCGATGCGCTGCTGACGCTTGCCTTCGAGGTTCTTTCGAGTCCCGGGCCGCCCGGCGCCGAGGTGACTCTCGCGGTGGTCCAGGAACTCTCGCACGCGATCGGGACGCGGGGCGGCATGGTGGGCGGCCAGGTGATCGATCTTGAAGCTGAAGACGGAAAGGTGGACGCGGCGCGGCTGGAATACATTCACGCCAGCAAGACGGGCGCGCTGATTCGAATGGCGGCGCGCGCGGGAGCGCTGTACGCGGGCGCGGCCCCAGATGATGTGCGCCACCTGACAGCTTTTGGCGAGAAGGCCGGCCTGGCGTTTCAGATTGCGGACGATCTCCTCGACGAGCTCAGCTCCACTCAGGAGCTCGGAAAGACGGCGGGCAAGGACAAGCGCCAGCACAAAGCGACCTATCCGGCGCTCCACGGTGTGGACGCGTCGCGGCGAAAGGCTGAGCAGCTTGTTTCCGAGGCCTGCGATACGCTGTCTCCGTACGGCGGAGCTGCGGCGAGACTGCGGGACATTGCGCATTACCTCATCGAAAGGAGCGCATGAATGGAATACCGTTATCTTACCCGGATTAATTCCCCTGATGATCTGAGGAAGCTTCCCCGTGAGGCGCTGCCGGTTGTGGCGGAGGAGCTGCGCGATTACCTGATCTCGGTGGTCTCGAAAGTGGGGGGGCACCTCGCTTCCAGCCTGGGCGCCGTCGAGTTGACGCTGGCGCTGCATTACACCTTCGATGCTCCCAAGGACAAGATCGTGTGGGACGTGGGCCACCAGGCGTACGGCCACAAAATTCTCACCGGGCGGCGCGACCGTTTTCCCACGCTGCGGCAGTACGGCGGGATTTCGGGATTTCCAGTGCGGAGCGAAAGCCCCTACGACACGTTCAACGTGGCGCACGCGTGTACCGCGATTTCCGGAGCGCTCGGCATGGCCGTGGCGCGCGACCTGAAAGGCGGTGAGTTTCACGTGGTGGCCGTTGTGGGTGACGCGGGCCTTACCGGCGGCGTCGCCCTCGAGGGCATCAACAATCTCGGCACGCTCAAGAAAAAGGTGCTGGTAATTCTCAACGACAACGAGATGTCCATCTCACCGAACGTGGGCGCGATTGCGGGTTATCTGAACCGGATCGTGCACGGGCAGCCGTACCACCGGATCACGCACGAGGCGGAGAAGGTGATCCGCTCGGTTCCGCGCGTGGGTCCGCGCCTGGCGAGGCTTTCGCACGACCTGCTCGACTCGGCGAAGACGCTGCTGATTCCCGGCATGGTCTTCGAAGAGTTGGGCTTTAATTATCACGGCCCGGTGAATGGGCATAACATTGACGAGTTGCTCGACGCGCTCGCCGAGGTGAAGGATCACGCCGGGCCCACCCTCCTCCACGTGGTGACGCAGAAGGGCAAGGGCTATCCGCACGCCGAAAAGCTTCCGATGAAATATCACGGTGTGACACAATTTGATGTTTCCACAGGCGACTTTCACAAGGCGCCTGCCAAGGCGCCGAGCTACACATCCGTATTCGGGAAAGCGCTATGCGAGCTCGCCGAGCGCGATCATCGCGTGGTTGCCATTACCGCGGCTATGTGCGAAGGCACCGGGCTCGATGAATTTTCGCGCCACTACCCCAGACGGTTCTTCGACGTGGGCATCGCCGAGCAGCACGCCGTCAATTTTTCAGCCGGCCTCGCCTGCGAGGGCATGCGCCCGGTGGCCGCGATCTATTCGACCTTCTTGCAGCGCGCGTATGACCAGATTTATCACGAGGTCTGCCTCATGCGCTTGCCCGTCGTGTTTGCCCTGGACCGTGCCGGCCTCGTAGGCGCTGACGGCCCGACCCATCACGGCCTCTACGACCTGGTGTACCTGTCTGCTTTTCCCGGAATGACGGTGATGGCGCCGAAGGATGAGAACGAGCTGCGCCACATGCTTGCCACCGCGCTCACACTCGACGGGCCGGCCGCGGTCCGCTATCCGCGCGGCAACGGCGTCGGCGTTCCCATCGAGCGCGAGTTTAAGACGCTTGAGGTGGGCAAAGCCGAGATTCTTCGTGAGGGCGAAGACATCGCGATCCTGGCGCTCGGCAGCATGGTTTATCCCTGCCTCGAAGCGGCGGCGCGGCTCGACGCCATTGGAATCCACGCGACGGTGATCAACGCCCGGTTCATGAAGCCGTTGGACCAGGAGTTGATTTGCGTGCTCGCCGCGGAGAAGCAGTTTCTCGTCACCGCGGAGGAGGGAACCGAAGCTGGGGGCTTTGGCGCGGCCGTGGCCGCCATGCTCCACGATCAGAAAGTGCCCGTGAGTATTTTGCGGATTGCTGTGCCCGACCGCATTATCCCGCACGGCGCGCCGAATCTGCTGCACGCCAAGTACGGCCTCGATGCGGACGGCATCGTCGAAAAAATCAAAAGCTTCGCCGGCGCCTTCACCTCGCCGTTGCACGCCCGCTCGGCCCAGGCGTAGCGGCGCCTACGTCTGGAATCTGGAATCTAGAATCTGAAATTCCGAATATTTAATTCGGAAGCGTCATGCCTTTCGGTCGCAAGCCACTTTTCACCGCGACTCGCGCCTTGAATTCCAAACCTTCCAAGAGCCGCCTCGATCGGTTGCTCGTCCAGCGCGGGCTCGTCGGTTCACGCGAACGGGCGCAGAGCCTGATTCTCGCAGGGCGCGTGCTCGTCGATCAGCAGAAGGCCGAAAAGGCGGGCGTTTCCGTCAGCGGCGACTCCAGGCTCGAGATCATCGGCGAGCCGGTGCAATATGTCAGCCGCGCCGGGCTGAAACTCGCGGGGGCGCTCGATGCGTTCGGCCTCAGCCCGCGCGGAAAGGTTTCCATCGATATCGGCGCTTCAACCGGGGGATTTACGCAGTGTCTGCTCGAGCATGGCGCCACGAAGGTGTACGCCGTGGACGCGGGAACCAACCAGCTCGACTGGAGCCTGCGTCAGGATGCGCGCGTGGTGGTGATGGAGAAAACCAACGCGCGCTACCTGCGCTTCGATCGGATCGGCGAGCGGGCGGCTCTGCTCACGATGGATGTTTCGTTCATCTCTTCCACGCTCATCCTGCCCGCGATGCCGCAGTTTCTCGCGCCCGGGGCGGACGTGCTCATTCTGGTGAAACCGCAATTTGAGGTCGGCCGCAAGCAGGTGGGCAAGGGGGGGATTGTGCGCGCGCCCCATCTACACGCGGCGGCGGTGAGGAAAGTCTGGGACGAAATGCATCGTGTCGGTTTTGACGTGCAGGACTCGATGGAAAGCCCGTTGCCGGGCGCCGAGGGGAACCGGGAGTTCTTTTTGCATGCCGTCTGGCCCGCGGCGCCTCGCGGTTGCTGACGGATTTCTCCCGTTCTCTGGATTCAAAGCAACGAAAGCGAACGAAGGATTTCCTCTTTGCGCCTTGGCGTGAGGCTGTTGATTCTCTCACCGTTCCGAGCTCCCATGCGCAGCGGCGCTACGTGTCTCACCTGGAGCGCTGTGGCGTCGCCGAGCGCGAACGGCGCGAGGAACCGATTTTTCTCGCCCTCTCGGCCGCGGCGGCCTCCTGATAGCGCCAGGTCCGAAATTCGTCGATAAACGCGCTCGCCACATCGACGGCGGATTCAAGGAACCGTTCCCCTTTCTCCCGGCTGGCGTGCTCCGGCATCCCAATGGTGCCGGTGCGGGAGATCTCATCGAACTCATTCACCAGGTGGTACGGCTGCGCACCCAGGAGGTCCGCCACGCGAAAAGCCCCTTTGTCGTAAGGGCCGTCTGCCGAGGCCCGCTCCATCTGAACCAAGTCCGGATGGATCACCTGCATGATGGACGTTTCCATTTCTCCGGCATGTCCCATTCCCCCGCGGGACGAAGTTCGAATCGCGCTGAACCGCGCAGCGGCAAGGTTCCAATACGTGGCATAGGCAATGTAAATCTCGGGCCGGTTCTCGAGTTCCGACTTCAACTCGCGCAGCGCAGCCTTGCAGGGGATGTCGTTGCCGCCGTGACCGTTCAGCAGCAGAATCTTCTTGGCGCCGAGCGCCACCAGCGACCGGCACACGCCGCAGATCATTTGGACGTAAGGCTCGAGATCCAGGCTGACGCACGCGAACCTGCGGTGATGGGGAGAATGGCCAAGCCAGCTCGTCGGCAGGAGCATGATCCGGTCGGGATCACGTTTCTCAACCCGCCGGCCGATTTCGCTGACAATCGCCGTATCGGTTAGCAGCGGTAGGTGCGGCCCGTGCTGCTCGATTGAGCCGAGGGGCGCCAGAAATATGCAATCCGACGATTTTTGGGCGTCAGCCCAGGCAAGCCGCTCGATCAGCATAGGCAACTGCCAGAATCCGGGGAATCAGTGTTGCAAAAAGAACTTATCCCAAAGACGAATTCTATAATGAGTTGGATCCTTCGCGCGCCCCGCGAGGAAAACATTCCGCGAACGCGCCATAACCGACGGCCGTCTCCTCCGGGCGCTCCGCATGGGCATCGAGATTGACCCGCCTTTGGCTCAGAAGGGGTTCGGAAACCGGCCCGGCAAGTGGGACATCTTCACTCCGCGTTCGGAGCGAAAGTGCCGATCCTGGTGGTGGAAACCGCAGCGATATCGGCTGTTCTACCTGCCTGAGCTACGATCCGCGCGCGCCGGAAAGGTTGTGGCTGCATCAGTGCGATCAGCGCTTCGGAACGGCGGGCCCCGACGTCCTTGAACCGTATCAGCGGTCGAGCCAGGTCATCAACGAGACCGTTTCGAGTCGCATGGCCGATCTCAACGGGTACCTATGGCCCGAAATTAACCCCGGCGGCCTTATCGACGTGCCGCCGAGTGATCCAACAACCAGCACACCGTACTTCGTCGTGCCCACGGGACTCGCAGAATAACGCCGGCAGAATAATCCCGAGTTGCGCAGCGCAGCGACCATTGCGTCATCCCGGTTCGGACCGCGGGCACACCGGATTTTGCGAACCCCGCACAGCTTAAGCTGTACAGCACATCATACTCGCAATCGAATGATTCTACTATAGTTAAGTACATATAAATGGCGCGATCTGCTTGCGTCGTTTAGCAGTGAGTCGCGGGACGCAAATCGCAGTTACGGACCGCCAACTAGTTAACATAATATACCTTATCAGACGTAGACGATCCGGGCACCACGCCAGCGCCGCTGACGCAGGTCGGCGCGCTACTGGGTCGCTTGGGCCGACTTCTTGCCTTCCCAGGCGCCTTTCTCTTGCGAGCCGTTCATGCCCCACGTGCCCTTGAGCCTTCCGCTCTTGTAAATCGCTTCGAGCACGTAGCTGTCGTTCTCTCCGTTGATCACGATGTGCAGGTGATTATTCTTGAAAGTAGACGAGCCCAACTCGGCGTTGCCGATCGACGATGCGACGCTTCCGGTGACCGTCTCACCGTTTTGCTGGAGCGTCAGAGTGAACGGCAGGTCTCCATTTTGCCCGCCGTGCGATATGCACTGCCAAGTTCCGGTTAACGGGCCGGATTCGGGCGCCGATTGTGCCGCGAGACCGGCACAAGCGGCAAACGCGATCGCCAGGAAGGCAACGGGGATTGCGATTAGGTGTTTTCTCATATCTATCCTCCTTGGGTAGCGGTTATGAGGGCCCAGGCCCTCGGAAAGTTCAGTCAACGATCTCCGGCCACAGAGGCCGGGCGCTCGAAGGTCACGGACCCGAAGTCGACGCTCGAAACCGGAATGATGCGGGCCGGACCGAGCCTCTTCAGGCTCGCCCCAAACCCTGCAACGTTCCCCACCAGGACGATCGACGCTGTGCTGGGGCTGAGGTACTGCGCGGCCGCTGACGAGACGGCATCGGCCGAAACGCTCCGAATCTCTCGCGCATTTTGTAGATGATCCAGTGGTAGATTGTAGATCATCAGTTCGAGAACGCGCCGGGCAATTTGTTGCGAGGTTTCGAATTCGAGGGCCCTATGCCCCAGCAGGTAATCCTGCGCGTTCTGCAATTCGCGCGAGCTGACGCCGCGGCGGTCGAGCCGCTTCATCTGATCGAGGATGATCTCAACCGTTTTCACCGTTGCTGCGGTGCGCGTGGAGGTCTGGATTTCCCACGCGCCTGCCTCGCGATGCGACACCAGGCGGCTCGAAGCGCCGTAGACGAGCCCCCGGCGGGTTCGCAGCGCGCTGAATAGCACGTTCTCGGCGGGTCCGCCCAGAAGCTGGTTGGCGACAGTCAAGGCTTCGTAGCTCGGGCTATCACGGGGCGCCGCGCGGTTCGCGACGCGGATCTCCGTTTGGACCGAATCAGGGTCGTCGATAACCACCACGCGAGGCAAAGCGGGGGACTTTGCTCGCGCCACCACAGCGGGGGGCGCCGCTTCCCTGCCCTTCCATCCGCCCAAAAACTGCTCGGCCAAATCCAGGCCCTGCGCGGTCGTGACGTCGCCCACCACCACGAGGATCGCGTTTCCGGGCTGGTAATAGCGGTCATGAAACCGCCGCAGATCACGAGCCGTGAGGCGGCTGATTGACGCTGGACTGCCGTCGCTCGGATGGCTATACGGCGTACCCGCGAAAATCAGCCGTTGAATCAGCGTGTCGGCGAGGTAGCCCGGATCTTCACGAAGGACGTCGAGCGCTGAGAGCGTCTGGCGGCGTTCGCGCGCCACCTCCGCGGGCGCGAACGCGGGATGCTCGACCAAGTCGGCGAGCAATTCAAATGCGACCGGCGTGTGATCGCTGAGGACGCTAAGCCTCGCCCAGGAATCGTCCCACTCCGCCGCGGAATCGAAAGCGGCGCCGATGTCGTCGAGCGCCCGGGCGATCTGCTGCGCGCTGCGCGATTTCGTCCCTTCATCCAGCAGCGACGCGACGAGTTGCGCCGTGCCCGGAAGTCCCGCCGGATCGGCTTCGGCGCCAGCCTTCAGCGCAAGCGTCAGAGTGACCACGGGAAGAGCGCGAGACTCGATCACCACCACTTGCAGATGATTCGGCAGCGACTGAACGACAGGCGGCGGCACGGAAAATTCGGCCGGCGGTGCGACCAGAGGCGGCAGCTCCCGGCACCAAGCGTTAGCGGCCAGCGCCGCGGCGAAAAAGAGGATTGAAATTGCACGAAAATACTTCATCGACTCTCTGTATTGAATCTGGAATTTGAAATCCAGCGGGTCTCTGAGAACCGCGGAACGTGTCATTCTGAGGAGCCTCAGGCGACGAAGAATCTCAGTAGTTGTTTGATTCCCAAATACAGAGATTCTCCTCTTCGGGTAGAATGACGGCCCATATGGCTAGTTTGTTAGCGTTTGCCTGCGCCTCGCTCGTTCATACTCGGCCGCACTTCAACCCACGTCATGTTCTGATCACAGAAATATTTTTGCGCCACGCGCTGGACGTCTCCCGCCGTGAGGCCGAGGAACCGGTCGATCTCGGTATTATAAAGGCTCGAGTCCTTCAGGACGACGGTATCGTAGCCGAGCGCCTGCGCCCTGCTCTGCGCGGTTTGGCGACCCAAGACGTAATCCCGCAGGACTTCGTTCTTGGCTCGATCGAGATCTTCCGCCGGGATGTCGCCGCGCTTGAGGCGCTCGAGAAGGCGTCTAACTTCGGCCTCGCCCTCCGCCGGCGTGTGGCCGGGGTTCATCACCGCAAACACGAAGAAGAGGTTCGGCATTTCCGTGAAATCGCCCTCGCTATCCACCTGCACGGCAATCTGCTTGCGGTAAACCAGGCGCCGGTAAATCCACGAGCTTTCGCCGTCTGCCAGAATATTCGCCGCGAGCTCGAGGGGATAGGCGTCCGGCGTGCCATCGGCCGGAATGTGATAGCCCTCGACGAACGCGGGAAGCGCCACGGGCTGGCTCAGCTCCACCTTGCGCTCCGCGGTTTGCGGCGGCTCTGCGGGATAATTTCGGGGCGGAGGGTCGTCGGAGTTTTTGAGGCCGCCGAAATACATTTGGATCGATTTCACGGCGGCGGGCTCGTCGAAATTCCCGGCGAGCGCAAGCGTGGCGTTGGCCGGCATGTAAAACTCGTTGTAGAAGGACCGCACCTCGGCGAGCGTCGCGTGCTCCAGATCGGCGAGGCTCCCAATCGGACGGTGGCGATAAGGCGACACGGCAAAGGCGCTGGCGTACAGCGCCTGCATCACATTTCCGTACGGCTGATTGCCAAATCGCTGCCGTTCCTCCTCTTCCACCACGCGGCGCTCATTGGCAAACGTGGAATCGTCGATGGTGAGATTGCGCATTCGGTCAGCCTCAAGCCATAGGGCCACCGACAGGTCCGCTGACGGCACGGTTTCCCAAAAGACTGTCGCATCTTCAGTGGTGTAGGCGTTGTCGATGCCGCCGCAGCGGATGATGTAGTTCGAAAACTCTTCGGGGCCGAGGTTCTTCGTGCCATCGAACATCAGGTGCTCGAAAAGATGCGCGAACCCCGTCATCCCGGGCTTTTCGTCTCGCGAGCCCACGTGATACCACACTTGCAGGTCGACCACCGGCGCGAGGTGGTCCGGCGCCATCACCACGCGCAAACCGTTGGCGAGAAGATAAGTATGGATCGGGGCTTCGGGAAACTTGATGCGCGCCGCAGCAGACGCAGCGAATCCTGCGAGAACGAGGAGGGTCAACACCGGCTTGCGCTTCACGGATTACATTCTACCAGGACGTAGCGCGGACCTCGGGCTTGAGGTCCGCGGCTTTGTTTCTCCGAATGACGGACGCCGGTCCAGAGGTCCGCGCTTGTATCCACGCCTGCTGCATGCTTTGTCGCCAGCAAAGGGCGTGATATCATCCGACGGGTTTTGCCGTTGAGGTAGAGAGGCCAGAATGCCGCTGTCAATCGAGCAGGGCGCCCAGTACCTCGGCAACGAGCGTTGGAAATGGTGGGTGTGGGTGGAGGGGACCGCTGCCGAGCTGGATGACATCGGTCGAGTGGTCTACGTTCTCCATCCTACGTTCCACAACCCGGTACGTGAAATCAAGGACCGCAGCAGCAAGTTTCGCCTGGAAACTTCGGGCTGGGGTACTTTCAGGATTCACGCCAAAGCGGTCCATCTCGACGGTCACGAAACGCCGCTGGAGCACAACCTGGTATTGGTCTACCCGGACGGAACTCCAACCCCCGCCTAAGACAAAGCTTATCTCAAAGATGACATTTGTGTGGCGGACGGACAGATTCCCGAAGTTCCCACGAGCCAGGTTGCAGTTACTGTGTGATCCGCCTGAACGGCTATTCCGGGCGCGCCCGATTGGGGTGCGCTCACCACGAGAAGTAGCCGTTGCCGGGCTGCGGTCCCTGCGCGACGCGGCCGGCGTAGTCCGACGTGTCGTGAGAAGTCCGTCCCTCACGCTCGACGCGCGGCAGGTAGGGTTCCGGACCGGCGCCCTCTTCGACTTCGAGCGCGCAGTGCCGGTTCATGATATCCGCAGCCGCCTGCACCTTCTGCTCGTCAGGATCGGTTGCAAAAAGCACGATCGCTCCGTTCCGCAAACCTTCCAGGTACGTCTGCGCTTCGGCCTCGCTGGCGCCGATCTGCCTGAGTCCTCGGTCGAGCTTCGACTCGAAATCGAGCCGCGGAAAGCTCATCACGCCGGTGACCTCAAACGTGTCCGGCTCGCCGACCACACGCACTTCGTTTCGCCCAAACCCAAGACGCTCAATCTCGCGGACGGCCCGATCCACAGCACTCTGGCTTCTGAAAAGTCCGACAACTGTCCTCGGCATTTTGCACCTCCACCCACCTTAGATGACGCGACGGAGGTGTTCGGGTCTCGCTGTTCGCCTTCGCGAACGGCGGCGTTAATGCGAAGCCGGCGCTGCTACGGCGATCGCACTTCCCGCGTAGACCGTCGGCGCGCCCGCGGCGCGAGCGGCTTTGTCGTAACTAGCGACGTCCGTTTTCAGCAGATCGTTGAACGCTCCCAGCGCTTTGTCCAATTGTCCGCGCAGATTGGTCATCTGCTCGCGCAGAAGATCATTAGGCGGCGTGCCGTACGGCCCTTCGATATCGTAGGGAAGGCTCGATACCTGACTGTGGAGCAGGTCGAGATAGTGCAGTGAATCTTCCCCCGCGTCCCGCTGCACATGCACCTGGTAGACCGACGCCTTCAGCGCTTCGAGCTTCCCGCTGAGTTGCCGTCCTTGGCGCAGAAGCGCGGCGAATTTAGTTTTGGCAGCCTGATCGCTGCTGCTATCGATTGTGCTCGCGAAGCTCGAGAGTTGCTTCGAAACATCGTCGATGCGGGTGAGCATCTCATTCAACGCGCTCGCTTCATTTCTTGCCAGCAGCGCCGCCTGCCCCTGGGCGCGCAGACCGGCCGTCGATGCGCCGGCCGCCGGATCGGCTTCGACGGTCACCGTTTCGCTCTGTGTGTTGCCGCCGGCCGTCACCGCTACGTGATATGTCCCCGGCACAACGCGCGGACCAAGGCCGCGGCGCCCGAAGCCTCCCTCGGCCGCGCCGGTGGGAAGCGCCGGCCGGTACGGCGTGGGTCCGTCATAACGCATGGCCCACGTGACGCGATCGATTCCGGCCGCGCCCGGACCGTGCAGCGTTCTCACCGCGCGACCCTGCGAATCGGTTATTACGATCTTTACCGGGCCGCCCTGCGCTCCGCGCCCGGCCCCCGTCGGGCCGCCCGCGCCGCCACCCGGTGTGCCCTGTGATGCGGCCCCCGCGGCTCCCGATTTCGCGTGAGAGGTGATCGCCGTCTTCAACTCGTAGTCAATGACCACGCCTTGAGGGGCATTGGGCACGCTGAGCCCGGCCTCCGGTCCCCCGGTCCCACCCCACCTCGGGTACATCACACCCGCACCTGACTGGAACAGGTGAAACTCCGCGCTCTCGATCGCCGGCGTGAGCTGTTCGAGCGGCCGGATATCGTCCATCACAAAAAGGCCGCGCCCGTGCGTCGCCACCACGAGGTCGTGCGACTTCTTCACGAACTTCAGGTCAAACACCGGCGCGGTGGGAAAGTTGGATTTCAGCCGCAGCCAGTGCGCGCCGCCGTCGAGCGAATAAAAGAGCCCGGTGTCGGTGCCCAAGACCAGCAAGCCCTGGTGATTCGGATCTTCGCGCACCACGTGCGCCGGAGCATCGCCGGGCAGCCCCGCGCTGATGTTCTGCCAGGATTGGCCGTAGTCGCTGGTCTTATAGACGTACGGGCGATTGTCGTCGAGCTCGTGAGCATCGAACGCCACGTACGCCGATCCCGCATTGAAGGGCGAGACGCCCACCTGAGACACCATCGCCCATTGCGGCGCGCCGGGAATACGCGAAGTGACGTTCGTCCAGCTCTTCCCTCCGTCGCGCGTCACCTGAACCAAGCCATCGTCAGTCCCCACCCAGATCACCCGCGGATCCGTCGGAGCAAGCGTCAGGCCGAGAATTGTGTCGTACGTTTCGGCGCCGCTGATGTCGTGCTGAATGGGCGTGCCCGCCACCGCCTGCTTACTCTTGTCGTTTCGCGTGAGATCGGGACTGATTGGCGTCCAATGCGCGCCGCCGTCGGTGGTCTTGAACACCGCGTTGCCGCCTAGGTACACCTCGTTGGCATTCGACGTGGAAACGGCAATGGGTGAAGTCCAGTTAAAGCGATACTTTAAGTCTGACGGAATGGTCTCTTCCACGCCTGGGATGTAAGGCCTGATGAACGTAGACCGGTGAGTCTTCATGTCAAGCCGCCGGATATCGGCGTTCTGGGAGTCCGCGTAGATAACGCTGGGGTCGCTCGGCGCAGGTACCGCGTACTCGCCGTCACCACCGGCGACAACGTGCCAGTCCGCGCCGTTGACGGTCCCGCCCAGGCTCGACGACGGGCCGCACCACGCGTTGTTGTCCTGCAGTCCTCCGCAAAGCGTGTAGGGTGTGTCCGAGCCCGCCGCAACCTGATAAAACTGCTCGATGGGCAGATTGTCGAAAGTGCGCCAGGTTTTCGCGCCATCGGTCGAGACGTAAACGTCGCCGTCCGTACCCTCGGCGATCCGGCTGGGATCCTTCGGATCGATCCAGATGGCGTGATGATCGACGTGCACCCCGCGGTCCACGGGATGCGCCGTCTTGCCGCCGTCGTCCGATTCCATCAGCATGAGGGAGCAAAAGAAAATCTTGTCTTCGTTTTCCGGCGAGACTTCCATGCGCGAGAAATAAAAGGGCCGCACGTCAAGTGAGTGGTGATCGCTCACCTTAGTCCAGTGGTCGCCGAGATCGGTGGATTGCCACAGCATTCCCTCTTTTGACGCGATCAGCGCGTAGACGTGGTTCGGATTGCTCGGAGCGACGGCGAGCGCGATCCGCCCGAGCGGTGGCTTGGGCAGTCCCTTGGTCAGCTTGGTCCACGTATCGCCGCCGTCGGTGGAGCGGTAAATGCCGCTGTTCATGCCGCCGTTGATCATTTGCCATGGATAACGCCGCGCTTCCCACATCCCGGCGAACAGCACTTCGGGATTGTCCGGCTGCATCGCGAGCGACGCAACGCCGGTCGAATCGTTGACGAAGAGCACCTTCTTCCAAGTCTTGCCGCCGTCGGTGGTACGAAAAACGCCGCGCGTCGGATTGGGCGCCCAAGCGTGCCCGAGCACGCCTACGTACACGCGGTTGGGATCGTGAGGATCGACGCACACGCTAGAAATCTGGCCTGCATCTTTCAAGCCCATGAACTTCCAGCTATGCCCGGCATCGGGCGAGAAGTACACGCCGCCGCCGTCGATAACGTCGTCGCGGATGTTCGCCTCGCCCGTTCCCACCCACAGCAGGTCGGGATTCGAAGGCGCAAGCGCGATGGCTCCGATCGAGGCGGTGTCCTGCTTGGTGAAAATCGCGCTCCAGATGTTGCCGCCGTTCGTCGTCTTCCATACGCCGCCGCCCGCGGTGCCAACGTAATAGATCAGCGGCTTTCCAGGAATTCCGACCACCGCCGAGACCCGCCCGCCGGCCACCGAAGGACCGACGTTGCGAAACTTCAGATTGGCAAAAATATCGGCCGCGGGCTGCGCCGCAGATGCGTCCGGTCTGGCGCCCGATCCCCAGAGCGTTGCCGAGACCGCCAGCACCCCAAATAGGATGAACAGCGTGAGCACCGCTTTCGTTCTCATCGTATGGTCCTCCGCTCCGGTGGATTCGGCGAAGCCGCGGCTTCTGCGTCAGACGCAAACCGCGGCATTCGGATCAGATGCAGCGCGATCCGTTCCCCGGCCGGAAACTCCGCAGTATATCGCCCCCTGCGGAACCGTTCAATCTTCAACGTTCGATTTGATCGCACAGCCGCGGAGCGTGGAATTTGCTGTAGCGCCGGTGTCCTCACCGGCGTTTTTTCGGCGCGGGGACAGCGCCGCTACGGGCCTACCCACCGCGGCCGCTAACCAACCTTCTCTCTGAGCGTCCATGAGAGCAGTACGAACCGCGACCGCTCTGGGCTCCGAGGCGGGGATAGTTTTCCGGAACATCGAGCGATCCGGGCGCGTAAACGACTTCGGGAGGCGTCGCAATGCAATCGGTGCTCAGCAACGTTCGCTACGGGGTCCGCCAGTTCCGCAGATCACCGATATTTACGGCAGCAGCCGTGCTGACGCTCGCATTGGGCATCGGCGGAACCACGGCCATTTTCACGTTGGTTCACGCCGTGATGCTGCGGTCCTTGCCGGTGAAAGACCCGGGTCAACTCTACCGCATTGGCGAGGGCGACGACTGCTGCGTCGAAGGAGGGCCTCAGGACCGCTGGGGATTCTATTCGTTTGATCTCTACGAGCGCCTGAAGGCGGCGGCGCCGCAATTCGAGCAAATGGCCGCCTTCCAGGCCGGCAATTGGGTCCAGAGCGTGCGTCGTGAGGGCGAGCTCGCGCCCAGGCCCCTCCACGCTGAATACGTCACCGGCAGCTACTTCTCTACCTTGGGAGTCGGCGCTTTTGGCGGCCGCGTGTTCACACCTGAGGACGACCGGCCGGGCGCGGCGCCCGTCGCGGTGCTCAGCTATCGAGCCTGGACCACGCGCTACGGCAGCGATCCGAAGGTCCTCGGGTCAACATTCATTGTGGCAGGGCATCCGTTCACCATCATCGGGGTCGCGCCGGCCGGATTCTTCGGCGAGACCTTGCGCAGCGATCCTCCCGAACTCTGGGTTCCGCTGCAGCAGGAGCCGCTGATCGACGGCAGCACCGCGCTTCTCCACCAGCCGTTTTCGGCGTGGCTGCGCGTGATCGGGCGCTTGAAGCCGGGCGCGTCGATCAACGGACTGTCTGCGCACCTGACCGGCGTGTTGCGGCAATGGCTGCGTTATGATTCGGGGTACCCAGCCAATTTCATGCCCGACGTTATCCGCGGGCTTCCGAAACAAGTGATCAACGTGATCCCCGCGGGCGCCGGCGTTGAGGAAATGAAAGAAGACTTCGGGCGGAGCCTCGCGATCCTGCTCGCGGTTTGCGGATTGGTCCTGCTGATCGCGTGCGCGAATGTGGCGAACCTGCTGCTCGCTCGCGCCGTGGCGCGGCGCGGTCAAACGGCGGTGCGCCTGGCGCTTGGCGCAACGCGGCGCCAGATCATTACGCAGGCCCTCACGGAGAGCGTGCTGCTTGCGGTCGGCGGCGGCATCGCGGGGCTGGTGGTCGCGGTCGCGGCCGCGCGCCTGCTGCTCGCGCTCGCATTCCATAGCGCGAGCTTCCTGCCCATCAGCCCCGTGCCATCGCCCATGGTCTTGGGATTTGCCTGCGGCCTCGCCCTTTTGACCGGAATCGCGTTTGGCGCCGCGCCCGCCTGGTTCGCCACGCGCACGAATCCGGCCGACGCGCTGCGCGGCGCGGGACGAAGCACGGGCGATCGTTCTTCCTTCACCCGCCGGGCGCTGCTGGTGGTACAGGCGACGCTTTCCGTGGTGCTGGTCGCGGGCGCCATGATGCTCGCGCGAAGCCTCGATAAGCTTGAACATCAGGACTTCGGATTTCAGGTGCCGGGCCGGGTTGAGGTGGAGGTGCAGTTTCCGCAGGAGGGTTACACGAAGGAGAAGCTCCCTCCGCTCTACCGCGAGCTCGAAGAGCGCCTCAACAGGCTGCCGGGAGTCAGGGGAAGCGGGTTCGCGCTCTATAACCCGCTTACCGACAACTGGGGAGAGCTCATCATGGTGGCCGGCCACCCGCCCGGGAGAATCAACGAGCAATCCGCCGCTTCATGGGATCGTGTGAGCGCCGGTTATCTCAAGAACTTCGGCGTGACGATCCTGCGAGGAAGGGGGTTTACAACGGCCGATAGCGCGAACGCCGCGCCGGTCGCCATCGTGAACCAGGCGTTTGTGAAGCGCTTCTTCAAGAGCACCGAGGACCCGCTCAATCAGCACTTCGGCCTCGATCTGCCCGAGAATTCGGGCACGTTCCGCATCGTCGGGATTGCGCGTGATGCGAAGTTTGCCGGCTTCGCTCTGAGCCGCCCGGCGCGCCCGATGTTTTATGTGCCCATGGCGCAGTGGGTGAATTACAAGCAGGGACCGATGCAAAAGCTCGAGCTGCGCTCGCACTTCATCGAAGGAGCGATGCTCGTGACCAACACGCCGCCCGGTGTCCTCGAGCCGCTGCTGAGGCGGACGCTCGCCGAGCTCGATCCAAACCTTACCGTCATCAGCGTCCGAACCATGCAGCAGCAGGTGGACCTCTCGTTCGACCAGCAGCGCGCGGTTGCAAGCCTTGCGGGACTATTCGGAATCGTCGCGCTCATCCTCGCTGCCATCGGACTGTACGGCGTCACGGCGTATACCGTGGCGCAGCGCACCAACGAAATTGGTATCCGCATGGCGCTCGGCGCGGATGGATTTAACGTGGTGCGCCTGGTGCTTCGCGGGGCCTTCAATCGGGTCGCGCTCGGATTACTGATCGGTCTGCCGCTGGCGATCGGGGCGGGACGGCTGATTTCGGCCCAGCTCTACGGCGTCTCAAGCTGGGATCCCTTTGCCCTGGTCGTGGCTGCGATCGCGCTCGCCGTCTGCGCATTCTTCGCGGCCATCATCCCCGCGCTCCGCGCAGCCGCGATTTCGCCTGTAAGCGCGCTGAGGGCGGAGTAGCGAGGGCCAGGCCGGCTTTTACATCGCAGCGGGTTGGAGATATCAAGCGGAAAGCTGATGCTGCGCGGAACAGCCGCGGAGCGTGTCACGTCCGGGACGAGAAAGGCGTAGTAGGCGGGCACGCGCTGGCCGCGCGGTTCTTCGCCCTCGTATGTAAGGCTGAAGGGCCGTGGGAGGCTGGCGTCGCAGTGGGTGCAGGCGATCCGCGCGTCCTGCGCCGGTGCCCCGCACTGCTCGCACACAATGCGCTTCGGCCTCGATCGCTCCTCCGGCGGCTCTAAAGTCGCTGGCACGTCCGGCGGCGTTGCGTTGCACTCCAGGCACGCGATTCGAACGGGGAACGCTCTCCTCCCACACTTGGCGCAGAACATAAAGCCTCACGCCTGCCCTTCTGTTGATTCCAGACCTCAGCCCCAGGTGTCCTCAAAGGCATGAATCTGCGCGGCGGACTCCTCGCCGCTCTTCTCCTTGAAGAGCACGTTGTACCTGGCGTTGGAGTTGAAAGGCGGATCAAGATAGATGAGATCGACGGACTCCGACGGCACGTTAGCCCGCAGAAGTTCCAGATTGTCGCCGAAGTAAAGTGTGTTCTTCGAGTCCAAGCCGCCTCGCTTTTGTTTCTGCGCCATACTACGCCAAGCGCACACCGTAAGGCAACACCGGCCTTCGCGACGTTAGCTGGCGCAGACTTTCAAGGTCTTCGAATGCGGCCCGGTAGCGCGGACTTGTCGTTCAAGTCCGCGGCTTTTACCGGGAGATTCCAGCAAAAGCCGCGGAGTTACAAAACGACTCCGCGCTACCACTGTCGGTCGGCGCCGTTCCAGAAAGGCCCGCGCTGACCGCCCTTGATCTTGTAGAAACGCCGCGCCGGCCTCTCGTGCAGCGCTTGACGACTCGCTGCCGCCAGATTACTATTTAGTTACGTGCCCCCCCGCACGGGATTCTTCTCTCCCAAGGTTTTTATGCCACTGATTAAATCGGCGGCTCGAAAGCGGCAAACGCCCCTCGCCACAAACGCACCAATGGTGGCCCGCACCCGCGACCGATGCCGCCGGAATACCCGAATCGCCGCCGATTCGCGGTCCGAAAACGGTCTGCCCGGGGCAGGAGGAGAGGAGCTGGAGGCTAGTGAGACGAATACAAAGTAATGGATTGTTTTTTGGCCACCGAACCCAGTATATTGATGAAACTACAGCACCTTAGAAACTGCCAATCAAAAACGAACCCAAGAACGAACCCAAGCTTTTTGTCCTCAAATCGATCATCTGCTTCGGAATCAGCAACATTGAAGGGCTAGCGAAAAACGGCGAAAAAAATCGAAACCCAGGAAGTTGATGAAACCACGCTCTAATCTCAAAAGTCTCGCTGCGGCGGGAGGCTCAATGGGGCAAGAGCTCTAGCCTTCGCGTTCGGGCGACCCGCCGGGGTCGCCCCTACGTTGCAAAACGCGGGCGTTCAGCCGCCGAAAATCCTGCGGTACTGGTCTTCGAAGAAATTGTCCGTCATGCCGGCGATGTAATCGCAGACCACCTGTTCGGCGGGCTCGTTCGCGTTTCTCGCAGAATAGGATGGCGGAAGGGACCGCGGATGAGCGAGGTAATGCCGGAAAAGGCGTTCCATCGACGCGGTGATCGTCCTTCTTTCAGCGCTGACCTTGGGATGCGCGTAAAGGTGCGATTGCAGGAAGCGCTTCACGCGCGCGTTCTCCGCAGCCATATCGGGGCTGAGTCCGACCAGCCGCTGATCAAGCCGCCGCACGTCGTCGACAGAGCGAATCTGATGCTTGCGAATTCGGGCGCGCGTCGCGTCAATGAGGTCCGTCACCAGAAGGTCCACCAAGCGGCGCAGCGTTTCATTAAACAGGAGCTTCTCCGGCGCGGCCGGATATGTTTTCGTGAGCGGGCGACAGAGGCGTTCGAAAAGGGGCAAGCCGTCGCGGATCATCGGCAACGCGAGAAGGCGGGATTCGTAGCCGTCATCGAGGTCGGCGCAGTTGTAAGCCAGCTCGTCGGCCTTGTCGATCAACTGAGCTTCGAGCGGCGGCCGCTCGGCGAGCAGGTATTCGGCGAGCTCCGGGTACGAGGCCGGATCGTAATCGCGCGAGTGTTTAACAATGCCCTCGCGAACCTCAAACGTCAGGTTCAGTCCCGGAAACCCGGCGTATTTCTGCTCGAACCGTTCCACGATGCGCAGCGCGTGAAGGTTGTGGTCAAACTTGCGCCCAAACTCTCGCATCAGCCCGTCGAGCGCCTCTTCGCCGGTATGGCCGAAAGGCGGGTGGCCGATGTCATGAACCAGCGCGAGCGCCTCGGTGAGGCCGGGGTGAAGATCCAGCGCGCCGGCGACGGTTCTGCTGATCTGCGTGACTTCGAGCGTGTGGGTGAGCCGGGTGCGAAAATGATCGGAAAAGCGGTGCGTGAAAACCTGCGTCTTGTTCTCCAGCCGCCGGAATGCCCGCGAGTGGACAATCCGGTCGCGGTCCCGCTCGTAATCGTTGCGGTAGGGATGGCGAGGCTCGGGATAGCGGCGGCCGCGCGATCTTTCGAGCGTTTGAGCGTAACCCGCCAGCTCGCGGGGGCGGCGGATCGGACTCTGGATGTTCGTCATTTTACGCGCCGTGTGTCTGACAGGCTGCCGGAAAATCCGGAACCTGTCATTCTGAGGACCCGCTGGCGACGAAGAATCTCCGTGTTTGCTTGGTTTCTAAATGCAGGGATTCTTCGCTTCGCTCAGAACGACAACTCGGATGGCTCTTTGCAGCAAGCTGCTAACATAGCCCATTTAGGATTCTGGATTCCAACAAATTCCCTGCTCCGCGTTGGATTCGGCAGCCACGCGGGATCGCGAACGGCCGCCTTCGCGGACCCCGAATCGCGCCCGACCCCGGGGTCCAGAATCCGCTCCAGTTCGCCCGGAGCGCTGCCGATAGAAATAGTGAATACGCGGCGGAGGGGAGCTGTCGCGCCGCCCCACACGGCGGCAGCGCTGCAGCGAAGGTTAATGGCCCGGCGCGCTGGTCCGATATGAATATTCTGATCGCCGAAGACGACCCCGTTTCCCGCCGGATGATCGAGACGATGTGCCGGTCCTGGGGCTTCGATGTGACGGCGGTCGCTGACGGGCTTGCCGCGTGCCAGGTTCTGGAGAGCGACGATGCGCCCCCGCTCGCGATTCTCGATTGGATGATGCCGGAGATCGATGGCCTCGAAGTTCTCCGGCGCGACCGGCTGCGAAAGCGCTCCTGCCCTTCGTATATTATCCTGCTCACCGCGCGCGGCAAAAAGGACGACGTGGTGGAAGGCCTCGAGGCCGAAGCCGACGATTACATTACGAAGCCATTCCACTATCACGAGCTGCGGGCGCGGGTGCAGGTGGGGGCGCGCATCGTGCAGCTTCAAGCCGCGCTGGCTGAAAGGGTGGTCGAGCTCGAACGCGCGCTGACGCGGGTGAAAAGCCTGCAAGGCCTCCTGCCGATGTGTTCGTACTGCAAGCGAATTCGCAACGACCGGAATTATTGGCAGCAGGTGGAGAGTTATATCTCCGAGCGTTCGGAAGCCGAGTTTACGCACGGCGTTTGCCCTCAGTGTTACGAGACCATCGTTAAGCCGGAACTCGAGCAGCTCCGGGCGCAATAGATTATTCAGGAACTGACGCACCGAAGCGGCGGGTGTTGAGTTTCGCTGATTGCTGGAAATCGGGCCATCGTCGGCCGCGGGCGCGATGCAACCGGTTTGCCCGGCGGGCAAAGCCGGGCGAGAAATTGGGAGCGCTTTCAGCGACAGTTGGAGGCCGTGAACCTTCCGTGATGATTGCAGTCAAGCAAGCGTTGAGCGTTCGGCTATCGCGCGTCATCCTGGCGCCGGCAGTGTTCCTGCTCGCGCCGCTGATGGCTCGCGGCGGAACGGCCCGCCACGCTCACCAAATTGCGCAGGCTTCGACTTCGCCGCACGCGGGCTGGTGGATGCTCGCGATGGGCGTCGTGATTCTGGTGCTTGCGCTCAGGCTGATCACGCTGGGATCGAGAGACCGCGAATACGCGGAATTCGTCCGGCGCTCGATGCAGCGGGAGACGCTGCACGAGCGGCGCTACGCGGAACTGCTGGACAACTCGAGCGACATCGTCTACACGCATGGCCTCGACGGCAAACTGATTACCTGGAGCAAGGCCGGCGAGATGATCACCGGCTACACCCAGCGGGAAGTATTCCAGAAGAGCCTTGCCGAGCTCGCCGCGCCCGAGCACAAGGAGGAGGTCACGCGTTGGCTGCGGCAGGTCGCGGACGGGCGGGCCGCGCCCGCGTTCGAGCTGGTGCTGGTGGCGCGCGACGGATCGCGCGTGACGCTGGACGTCAGCACGCGCGCTGTCACGCAGGACGGACGCACCGCGGGCATCCTAGGATTTGCTCGCGATATGACGGCCCGCAAACGCGCTGAAGACGCGCTGAAAGAAAGCGAGCTGCGGCTTCGCACCGTCGTGAACAACGTGCCGGTCATTCTTTTCGCGGCGGACCGCGCCGGCGTTTTCACGCTCTGCGAGGGAAAGGGACTGGCGGCGCTGGGGCTCAAGCCCGGAGCGCTGGCTGGCCGTTCCGTTCAGGACGTGGACCGGTTTCTGCCGGGCATCGGCAGAACGTTCTCTCGCGCCCTCGCCGGCGAAACCTTCACCGCGATCCACGAGGCAGGCGGCTTGATTTACGAAGGACAGGTGGGACCGGTGCGCGACAGCCGGGGCGAGATCGCAGGACTCATCGGAATTGCCGCCGAAGTTACGGAGCGTAAAAAGTCCGAAGAAGCCGCCGAGAAAGCCCGCAAAGCCGCCGAGGCCGCCTCGCAGGCCAAGAGCGACTTTCTGGCGAACATGAGCCATGAGATTCGCACGCCGATCAACGGCATACTCGGCATGACCGAGCTCGCGCTCGACACCGAATTGACGGCCGAGCAGCGCGAGTACCTAGACACCGTCCGCATGTCCGCCGAAGCGCTGATGTGCGTTGTCACCGAGATCCTCGATTTTTCCAAAGTTGAAGCCGGCAGGACTGAGCTCGACGCCGCGCCCTTCGAGCTGCGCGAGCTCCTCGAGTCCACGATGAAGCCGCTGATCGCCCGCGGCCGCCAAAAGGGCCTGAAGGTCGCATGGAGCGTAAAGCCCGATACGCCGGAACGCCTCATCGGCGACTCACACCGGCTGCGCCAGGTGGTCGCCGGTCTTGTCGACAACGCGATCAAGTTTACGTCGCGAGGATTCGTGGGCGCGGCTGTCGAAGCCGAATTTATCGATGAAGAAGACGTGCTGCTCCGCTTTGAAGTGGTCGATACCGGCATCGGCATCCCTGCGGAAAAACAGGATGCGATCTTCGATCCTTTCGTGCAAGCCGACGGCTCGACCACGCGCCGCTACGGGGGCGCGGGTCTCGGACTGAGCATCGCGCGGCGCCTGGTGGAACTTATGGGCGGCGAAATGGGCGTCGAAAGCGAGCCGGGCAAGGGAAGCACGTTCTACTTCACCCTCCCTCTCGCGCTCGCAGACGGGCGAGATGCGAATTCGAGCCGGCCGGGCGACGATCAGGTCCTGGCGGCCGCGGCCGCTGATCAGGATGCGCGTGCGCTGAAGATTCTCCTGGCTGAGGACAATCCGGCGACGCAGAGGCTGATCCGTTTTCTGCTCCGGCGCCAAGGGCACGAGGTAGAATTGGCCGAGGACGGCGCGGAAGCGCTCCGGGCCGTGCGCGAAGCGGCGCCGCACGCGTTTGATCTGCTTCTGTTAGGAATTCAGATGCCCGGCATGAGGGCCGCCGAGATCGTGACCACCCTGCGCCAGGATGAAAAAGCGACCGGCAAACACTTGCCGATTGTGGCGGTGGCGGGCCCGAGCGGAAAGAGTCAGCGCGAGCAGCTCCTCGCCGCGGGCGTTGACGGCTCGATTTCAAAACCGGTCCGCGGGCACGAGCTTACGGCGCTCGTCGCGCGGTACGCAGGCTCCGCGCGCCGGCGCGCGCCGCGGCCTCTGGAAAAGCGGAACCCGCCGTTCGATCCTGCCGAATGCATCAAGCGCGCAGGCGGCAACCGGCTGCTCGCAAGAGAAATGGCCGAAATCTTCCTCGAGACGTGTCCCCAATCGATTGACGCACTGCGCAGCGCCCTGCCCAAGGGCGACCGTGAAGAACTCGGGCGGGCGCTCAACACGCTTGAGAGCTCGCTCGGAGCGTTGTCGGAAAAATCCGCTTACCAAGCGATTATCAGCATGCAACAGCACCTCAGGCACGGCAACTCGGGCGCGCTCGCAGATACGTTCGCTGTGCTCGAGGCAGAGGTCGAAAAGCTGAGGCTGGCGCTCTCTGCTTTCTTGACCGACGGATCCGGAAGCACCAATCCCCAAGCTCCTCCCCTCACAACCGGCGGCCTCAGGCCGATGTAGACCCAGGAGTCTGTGTGACAACTGCGGCTTGAGCGGCAATCGACGCCCGCCCTGACCGCAGGAAGCAATCGCCAAGCAGGATTTTTGACCGGCTTCGGCGGGCACAGATCGCCGCTACAACGCAATAGCCATCGATTTCACAGGTTTACCAAGCACCCATTCTGCTTCCCCTGGCCGTTCGCGTCCTCGGGTGGAGTCCCGTTTCGCCTCCCGGGGCTGGCGGCGCGCTGAGGTACTTGAGTACTGGTACTGCCGCGCCATTTATTGCCTGAGTGAATAAGCCGAAAGTTACATCAGAGCTAACGCTCAGACATAAATCATCTGCGAAGGAGTTAACGAGATGCTGATCGGAGACCGAATCCGTCGCCTGCGAGAACTGAAGGGAATGTCGCAAGGCGACATCGAAAAAGCAAGCGGGCTGCTGCGCTGCTACATTTCACGTGTCGAGCACGGCCATACCGTCCCGTCGCTGGAAACGCTGGAGCGTTTCGCGGCGGCGCTTGACGTGCCGCTTTACCGCCTCTTCTACTCGGGCGATAACCCACCCGCGACGGCGAATCTAACGGAACGGAAGACCCTTGAGGAGCTGTCGGAGGCGGAAGGGTCCACGGGCGCCGAAGCGCGCTTCCTCCTGAAGATGAGGTCGTTGATTGACAAGATGGTAGAGGCGGACCGGACGTTTCTGCTGGACTTTGCCAAGAAGCTTTCGACGCGGTAGAAGCTTGCGGCGCGGAATCCAGCGCGGGGTCTCAGCTCGGCACAGGCGGCCCCAATTCCGTAGCTCAGGACGCGCCGCTGTTGCGAAGCGTGCCAGGGCTGTCATTGTGAGCGAAGCGAAGAATCCTTGTATCGGGTCAATGCGGAGTCTGTTAGTACGGGTGATCCCGCGCCCAGCGTTGCCTTCTCATCCGCGATCGCTGGTTTTGAAGTTCGACCAAGGCCCGGCGATCATGTCACGCAGCAGCGGCGCCTGCCAGGCGTATTTCGGATGTGCCTTCAGGAACGGCGCCGCATGGAAGTCCCCCCCACAGGGATGGCCGCGCCGCGCGACAAAGCGCATCTCGCCCGCCATTGTACTATCGATCACTTTACCCTGGATCGCTCCCGCCGGATCGTAGGCGCTCGTGCCAAAATCCTTGTCCGCGTAAGGAACCACGTCGCCGTGCCCGCACAATGTGCGGACGCCGGGCTGCTCTTTTTTCCTATACGAGTCGTAATGATCGGAGAGGAACTGCTGGCCGTGCGGCACATCGATGCTGCCCTTGTACTGTTTCATCAACTGCTGCCAGCGGACGCGGCGCGCGTTTGGCGAGCTCGAAAGATCGTTGTCATTGAACGTGGTCTCTTCCTTAAGCAGCTTCGGGTCGCTCACAAAGTTCGACCCCACAAAATAGCCGTCCTTCGAGCGCCACAGCCGATGGTCCTTGAGGCCAAGCTCAAACTGCGCGATCTCACCGGTCTTGCGGTCTCCCAACAGCCAGTCATTCGCGTACCCGCCGTTATTCTCATCGAGCATGATCCTGACGAAGTCATCGATCGACGACGCGTATTGCATCGCCTTCCTCGCGCGCGAGAACTCCGGCTTCCCGTTCGGGTTCCAGCCGTGGAATTTGGTGATCGTCGTTTCCGTCACCATGAAGCCCGAGGAGTTGACGCCGAAGTCGTCGTCGCTGATGATGACGCCCGGGAAACCGTCCATCAGGATGCGATAGCCGCGCTTCGGAACGATATCGAAGATCATGTTCCAGCGCTCGCCGTGCAGGTAGCTGGTCCATGCATTGTGAGCCATCACGATGCCGTGATCTTTCGTCCAGCTTCCGGCAGCCACAAACGCACTGCAATGCCCGCGCGCGGTGATCGGCCGCGCTTCCGCCACCTCGTGATGCTTGTCGTACCAGGGGACGTAATAGTCCGACAGCTCCTCCATGGCGTTGAGCCAGATCACGTCGTCGAGTTGCATGTCCGAAACGCCTCGCGCGCACAGGCCCTCGTGAATTCCCTGGATCTCTTCCTGGTACTCCGGGTCAACTTTAGGCCACAACATCTCGCGTGCGGCGCGCCGGAAAAAAGCGTGGTCCTTCTTCGTGCCGCGGGTGTTCGTCAGAGCAACCGATTTGAAAGCGTCGTCGATTTCCGGAGCCAAAAGGTATCCATGCTGGAACCCGATCTCGGATGGCGTTCCCTCGAGATGCGCGTACACCCACCGGCCGCGCTCAAATCGATACGACCCTTTTAAGCGCGGGTCGGCCGAGGCGCTGGGCTTTGCCAGCGCGGTTCCCACTCCCCTGCCCCCGAGCGCCAGAGCCCCGCCCGCGGCGAGGAAAAGACTGCGATGGAAATCACGACGGTTCATGTTGTCAGCCTCATTTCTCGCGCCTGAAATGCCGCCACTGTACTGGTGAACTCTGCTCGCTGAGTCTCGGCGATCGCAAATCGCCGCTACAGCGCATCATCCTTTCGCATAATTGCCGAAGCCGCAGTGTATCCGCTTTTCACGGCGCTTTCAATAGTGGCGGGCAAGCCGGTCGCGGTCCAGTCGCCGGCCAGATAGAATCCGCGGATCGGCGTGACTGCGGAAGGACGGAGCGCCGCCACGTCCACGGCGGGAGAAAACGTTGCGAACCGCTCTTTCACGACCAGCGAGTGAACTACTTTTGCCTCTCTCGCGCGCGGAAACAGCTCGCGCAGCTCCCCGCGCGCGAGCGCCAGCAGCTCATCCTTCTCGCGGTGAATGTGCTCGTGCGCTCCGCTGATCACCAGGCTGACGTATCCGCCATCCGACCCCAGGATCTTTCCCTTATTGAACAGCCATTGCACCACGGTTCCGCGCAATCCGACAAAATCGAAATCCGTGATCGCCCGGTCCATCCAAAGGTTCAGCGAAATAATGGGCGACGGCTTCATCACGCTGACACTGGAAAAGAACGGTTCCGAGCGAACGACATCCTGAGGCAGCAAGCGGGCGAGTTCAAAGCAGGGGATGGCGCACAGAACGACATCAGCGGGGATCTCGGAGCCGTTCGCGAGCCGGACGCCCCGGCACTCCAACTCGCCGCCGCCCGCAGACACCAAGCCTTCCGTGGGTGAAAAAAGAAAGCCCGCCACGCCGCGGCCCGTCTCGATCGCTCCGCCTCGCGCTCGAATGAATGCGGCGGCCGCTTCGGTGTAGCAATCGCTCAGTCCCGTCGCCGCGAGCCCAATGCGCGAATCCGCGGCAGATCGAAAAAGCGCCAGGCGCAGCACGGGCTCAAAAACGGACGCGGCAGCGATGCGCGAGTTTTCGTTCAGCGCCGCGATGCAGAGCAGGTCCCAAAAATTCCGGCGCAGCTTTTCGGACTGCCCGAGACGCGCCATCCAAGCGTCCACGGTGATCTCGCCCAGTTGTTTCGACGATTCTCCGGAGTCGGCCCCCGAGAGCCTTCGCCTAAGGCTCAGCACCTCGAATTTTTCGCTCAGGCTGAAGCTGTTCGACTTGAGAACGCCCGCCAGAAGATGCCAGGGCGACGGAAGTGAAGGGCAGCGCAGCGAAGTCGCGCCTTTGTGCTTTTCGGCGAACTGGACTTCGAGGCGCGTCTGGAAACGCACCCGGTCCTCGGTTCCGATCGTCCTGAGGAAGCGAAGCGTCTCATGGTAGCAGCCCATGAAAATGTGCTGGCCGTTGTCAACCGTCGCGCTCGCCGGCGCGTGGTAGAACGATCGGGCGCGCCCGCCGAGATACGGCTTCTGCTCCAGAAGTCGCACGCGCTTCCCCGCCCCGGCCAGCGCAACGCCCGCAGCCAGCCCCGCAAAGCCGCCGCCGATGATCAGAACGTCGTCCATGACAAAACAGTGACCAGTGACGAGTGATGAGTGACGAGTAAAGGCCGCCTTCTCGCCCCGCCCGAAGCAGTGCCGCGGATTACGCGTCGCTGATGACTCATCACTCGTCGATCACGCTCGTCACTGATCACTCATCACTCGTCACTGCCTTTGATTCACGTGTGCCATTCGGCTCCCATGCGCACCGAGAGCGCCGTCCACAGCTTACGCGGGCGCGAGAGGCGCACCTTCTGCCCGAACACGTTGAACGCGCGCGCTTCGATACTTCCCAGCAGCTTCCAGTAGATCGCGCCCATGATTTCCGCCGGCCTCATGCTCTCGCGGTCTTCGTCGGGCAGCAGGCGGCGCGCGCTGGCGAAGTACTCCCGCGCCCGCGCGCCTTCGAAACTCATCAGGCGAGCGAGCGCCGCATCGTACCGGCCCTCCGAGAGCCGGCACGGATCGATTCCAAACCGGCCGAGGTCCTCGGACGGCAGGTAGACGCGCTTGCGCCGGGCGTCGCTCTCGATATCCCTCAGGATGTTCACCATCTGCAGCGCCTTTCCGAGATTGACGGCATATTCGCGGGTTTTTGGATTCCGGTAGCCGAATATTTCGATGGCGATCAGCCCAATCGCGCTCGCGACGCGGTAGCAGTAAACTTCGAGATCCTCAATCGTCCGGTAAAGCTCGCCGGTCTGATCCATGCGCAAGTCCATTTCGAGGCCCAGCAGAAGCTCGTCAAACGGCCCGCGAGGCAGCGCGAACCGCCGCACCGCTTCGCGAAGCGCTTCGAGCGCCGGGCTCGCGAGCGGGCCATCGCCGGTTGCAAAGCATTGGTCGAGCATTGCGCGGTAGCGGGCGATCTCACGCGCTGCGGAGGCCCGATCGCTCTGGAGATCCGTGGCGTCGTCGCTGTGGCGCGCAAAATGGTACACGGCTTCGATCGCCCGGCGCTTCTCGGGAGGAAGAAAAAGGAAGGAGTAATAAAAGTTCGTTGCGCGGGAATTCGTGAGCCGCTTGGCGGCGGGCGCCATAAAAACACCACCAGCAGGAAAGATGCCGCCCGCTGAGGCCGTGTCGATCAAGGGGCTGCGGCGCCCAGGGACTCTAGCTGCCGGCGTTGAGGACGAGCGGCGCCGGCGCGCGCCATGACTTCACGTACAGCTTCGCGAAATCCGCGACGCTCAGTGACGGCCGCCGACGAAACACATCGTAACCAACGCTGCGGAGCCTTTCAAGAACGCTGGTTCCGGCAAGCCACGTGAGCCGCAACTGGCGGCGCAGGTCGCGGCCCACCTTTTCCGGCAAGGCGCGGCCCTGCTCGAAAAGCGCTGCGGTGCGCTCGGCCTCGAACGCCATCAGCTTGCGCCAGCGTGCGTCGGCGCCGCCGTTGGCGCCGTCAAAATCCTTAATGTCCGAAAGCTGAATTCCGAAGCGCGCCATGTCGTCCAGAGGCAGATAAACTCGGTCGCGCTCGAAGTCCACGGCGGCGTCCTGCCAGAAATTGGTAAGCTGGAGCGCCGTGCAGATGCAGTCCGAGAGTGCAAACAGTTCGAGATCGCGGTAATTGAACAGCTCAAGCGTCAGGCGCCCGACCGGGTTCGCCGAGCACGTGCAATACGCGAGGAGCGAGTCAAAACAGGCGTGGCGACTCTTGACGACGTCCTGCTCAAACGCCTGCAGCAGATTGTCCAGATTCTCCAGGCTCAGATTGTACTTGCGGATCGAGTGGCCGAGCGCGAGGAAGACGGGGTGACTGATCTTGTCGAGTGGTTTGACGGAGCATTCGTTTAGCTTCGCCCGCCAGGCCGCAATCGCTGCGAGTCGCTGCTCCGCCGATCCCCGCCCCGGCTCGTCCGCATAATCGTCAGCGGCCCGCGCGAAGGCGTAAATCGCCGCCAGCGCGTCGCGCTTGTCACGCGCCACTAGAAAGGATGCCGTGGGAAAGTTCTCATAGTGTCGCCGGCTGATGGCGCGGCACTCCCCGTAGGCGGAACGAATTCTCTCGTCAATCGTCGCCATGAGGCAAGCGCCGGATCGTTCTTTCGACAAGCATTTCGGACCGTGTCATTCCGAGCGGAGCGAGGAATCTCGCTCTGAACGCGTGGGTGGAGAAAGCGCAGGGCGAGATTCCTCGTCGCTACGCTCCTCGGAATGACATTCGATGCGATTTGGTTGCACCCCGCAAGGTCGCACCGCGCTACACGCCCGCCTTGCGCTGCTGCTCCCGCAACACGGCCTTCCGACTGAGCCGGATTTTGTTGCCGTCGATGGAAATGACTTTGACCAGAAGCTGATCGCCTTCCTTCAGCTCCTTGCGGATGTCCTGGATCCGATGCTCGGCCACCTCGCTGATGTGAAGCAGCCCGTCGGTACCGGGGAAAATCTCAATGAAGGCGCCGAAGTCGGCCAGGCGAACCACCTTGCCCAGATACGTCTTGCCCAGTTCCGCCTCGGCCATGAGGTCGGTGATTCGTTTGATTGCGCGGTCGGCAGACGCCTGATCGGTGGCCGCGACGTTGACGCGCCCATCGTCTTCGACGTCGATCTTCACGCCGGTCTCTTCGGTGATGCTTCGGATCATCTTTCCGCCGGGACCGATCAGCTCGCCAATCCTCGAGGGATTGATTCGAAGCGTGGTGATGTGGGGCGCAAACTCGGAGATCGCTTTGCGCGGTTCGGCCAGAGCTTCGAGCATTTTGCCGAGCACGTGCAGCCGGCCCTCCCGAGCCTGCGCCAGCGCTTCGGACATGATCTCGGGCGTTACGCCCGTGATCTTGATGTCCATCTGCAAGGCGGTGATGCCCTTCTGCGTTCCGGCCACCTTGAAATCCATATCGCCGTAGTGATCCTCCGCTCCCGCGATATCGGTGAGAATCGCGTACTCACCGCCTTCCTTAACGAGTCCCATCGCGATCCCGGCCACCGGCGATGAAATCGGCGCGCCGGCGTCCATCAGCGCGAGACACCCGCCGCACACTGTCGCCATCGAGGATGAGCCGTTGGACTCCAGGATGTCGGAAACCACGCGGATCGTGTACGGGAACTGGTCCTCGCCCGGAATCACCGCGAGAAGCGCGCGCTCGGCGAGATTGCCGTGCCCGATCTCACGCCGTCCGGGGCCGCGAAGAAAAGCGACCTCGCCCACGCTGAAGGGAGGGAAATTATAGTGCAGCATGAAGCGCTTGTAGGACTCGCCTTCGAGCACGTCGAGGCGCTGCATATCTTCCGCCGTGCCCAGCGTCGCGGTGACCAGCGCTTGCGTTTCTCCGCGCGTGAACAGCGCCGAGCCGTGCGTCCGCGGCAGCAGCCCCGTCTCGCAGGTGATGTTTCTCACCTGGTCGAACGCACGTCCGTCAGGACGCCGCCGCTTCGACAAAACGGCCTCGCGGAAGAGCCGCTCGTAGAGCGTGTCAAACGCGTGTCCGGCTTCTCTCGCTTGCGCTTCGTCCTCCGCCGGCACCCCGGCGAGCAACTGCTTGCGCAGCTCGTCGACCTTTCGCTCGCTTTCCAGCTTGCCGCGCGACGATGTGTCCATCGCCTCGCTCAGCGCCTTCCCCATCTGCTTCGAAACGCGCTGATCAATTTCTTCGGAGTGCACGGGCTTGGTGAAGGCTTGCTTCTGGATCTTGAGTTTGGCGAAGAGCTCTCGCTCGGCTTGAATGATCTTGCGAACCTCGGCGTGCCCGTGCTGAATCCCGTCGAGGATCACCGCTTCGGACACTTCCTTGGCGCCCGCTTCGACCATGACAATCGCTTCTTCCGAAGCTGCCACAATAAGATTCAGAACGCTCGTCTTCATCTCCTCGTAGGTAGGGTTCGTAATGAACCTGCCGTCGATCAATCCCACGCGAACCGCGCTGATCGGCGTCGAAAAGGGAATGTTCGAGAGGTAAAGCGCCGCCGCTCCGGCCACGACGCCGATCACGTCCGGACTGTGCTCGGAATCCGCCGACAGCACCATCGAAATCACCTGTGTCTCGTCCTTGAAGCCTTCGGGGAACAGCGGGCGCACCGGCCGGTCAATCAAACGGCTGGTGAGAATCTCGCGCTCGGTGGGCCGGCCCTCCCGCTTGAAAAAACCACCGGGAATTTTGCCGGCCGCGTAGTTATACTCGCGGTAGTCCACGGTCAGGGGAAAAAAGCTGATTCCCTCGCGCGGGTTGGTGGTGCACGCGGTGGCGAGAACAACGGTGTCTCCGTACCGCACCAGAGCGGCGCCTTGCGCCTGCTTCGCTAGTTTGCCGCACTCAATGGTCAGGGTATTCGCGCCCAACTGGACGCTGATCTGCTCTTGCATAACTTCCTCCTATGAAGAACCTGCCAAGAGCGCGCCGCCGGATTCCAGGCTCGTCTTCATCGCTCTCCGCACGATGCGGGCTGAAGGCGCAGAGGCCGTTTTTCGATGGCTATCCGTGTCGCTGGTCATGGCTCGGTGGGAATGTGTGTGGCCGGCGCCGGTGTCCGGGCGTCCGGCGGGACCTCTCGGGGCGGGATGATGGGTATGGATGAGTAGCCGCCGGCGCGCGGGAGCCGCGCGCTTGAGCGCCCTCTGATCGCTGCAAAATCCCAAACTCGACGATTCGCCGATCTCAACCCGGCTATTTACGGATGCCCAGCCGTTCAATGACTTGCTTGTAGCTGTCCGCGTTCCGCCGTCGCAGGTACTCCAGAAGCCGCTTCCGTTTTCCCACCATCACCATCAGCCCGCGCCGCGAGGCGTGATCCTTGCGGTTGATGCGAAAGTGGCCGTTGAGGTAGGAAATGCGCTCGCTCAGCAGAGCGATCTGAACTTCCGGTGACCCGGTGTCTTTCGGATGAACTCGAAATCCCTCGATAATCTTCGTTTTTTTGTCTGCGGTCAGAGGCATCCGCCCGTTTCCTCGCTTCGATTCTTACTTTACCTTCAGTAGATTAGCACGAGCCCCGCGAGTTTGGCAAAATATCTGCGTGATCACGACTGAGTTCCAAACGTGGGTGGCGCAGACATCGCTGTATGACGTCTGCGATTGTCCCCAAAGGACAACAAGGCTCTCCGCTGCGCGAGATCGCAGACTCCAGACAGCAGAAGTCTGCGCCAGCCCCGCCGCTTTGAGGTCAGCCGCGCTCCTGCCGGGCGGAGGTTTTACCTTTTGCGTTTGCGCTTCTGCGGAGTTCGGAGGTTGGCTTTGAGCAGTTTGGCGGTTGTCAGCGCTACCAAGTCGCCCATCCGCGAAGTTGAGACGGAGCGCCCGCGCCCTGCGATTTCCGCAGTGCGAACGCCCCTTTTGAGCACCTTCTCAACCGCTGCTTCGATGGCTAGCGCGGCCGCTTCCCGCTTGAAGGAGTAGCGCAGCATCAGCGCGGCGGAAAGAATGGTGGCAACGGGGTTCGCGCGCTTGCGCCCCGCGATGTCGGGCGCGGAACCGTGAATCGGCTCATAGAGCGCGGCGTTTTCGCTGAGGCTAGCCGAAGGCAGAAAACCGATCGAACCCGCGACCATCGCCGCCTCGTCGCTCAGGATGTCCCCAAACATGTTGTTGGTGAGGATCACGTCGAACTTTGTGGGGCGGTCGATGAGCTGCATGGCGCAGTTGTCCACGTAAATGTGCTCGAGCTCGACGTCGGGATAGCTGCGCGCAATGCGGGAGACCACTTCGCGCCACAGCCGGGAGGTCTCAAGCACGTTGGCCTTATCGACCGAGGTCACTTTGTGGCGGCGCATCCGGGCGAGCTGGAACGCGCGATGCGCGACGCGCTCCACCTCGTGCTCGCGGTATACCTCGGTGTTCACGCCCACGCGCTCGCCGTTCTTGGCAAAAATGCCGCGCGGATTGCCAAAATAAATTCCGCCCAGCAGCTCGCGCACGATGATCAGGTCCGTACCCTTCACCCGCTCCGGCTTGATGGCGGAGATGTTCGCAAGCGAGTCCAGCACCTTGACAGGCCTCAGGTTGACGTAGAGGCCCATCTGCTTGCGGATTTGGAGCAGTCCCTGCTCGGGCCGAATCTCCGGGCGCCCGGTGTCCCACTTCGGTCCGCCGACCGCTCCCAGCAATATTGCCTGTGAATTGTTGCAGATAGCGACGGTTTCGGCCGGCAGCGGAGTCGCCGTGGCGTCAATCGCCGCTCCCCCGATCAGGCCTGTCTGGAAACGAAATAAGGGGCCATTCACGGACTCAATGGCCTTAAGAACCTTCACGGCCTCGGCCACAACCTCAGGGCCGATTCCGTCTCCCGGTAGTAGCGCAATCCTGTAAAGTACTTGCATCGCTTAACTTAGCCTTATTCTACTCATAAGCTGCAAAACACGCAAACTTTTCTTGCGCTTGGCCGCGGCGCGCCGGACCGGCCGGGCGACTGCATAGGACGACGAGGTTCGAGCGGTTGAGGTCCAGAATGAACTCAGGCTTTCAGGCGATCCGGTCAGCCTAAGACGATTCCCGATGTGCCGGGGGCCGCTCCTGCGCCTCCCGGCCCAAGGGCCGCGGCCCGTGGCCCGCGCCGCTGACATTAGAAGCTGCGAATGTTGTTGATTCTAAAGGCTCGCTAGGCTTCGTTCCGTAACTTTTCGCCTTCCCGCGCCCCGTAGCGCAGACCGCCGCGGTTGCGGTCTGCGGCATTTCGCTCGGATCGCAGGACAAGCCGCTTTCGCTGGGGTCGGCGGACAAGCCGCGGACCTCAGACACGGAGGTACGCGCTACCCATTCTTCTTGTGGTTCTTGGGGTCCGCGGCGTGTCGCGGGGTTCCCGACCAAAAGCCCCGGACCGCCAAGGCGGCGGTCCGCGCTACGGGTTTGGCGGCGTAAAGCTGCCTCTACGGTTCGCCTCGTCCGAGCGTATCAGGAGGGGATGAGAGGATGGGGACAGGTGAGATCGATGAGACGTTTAGTTCCCAGGGGCTAGCCGCGGCCAATCGTGGTAGCGTATACATGCCGCCGGGCTGGCGCAGACCTTTAGGTCTGCGGTTCCGGGATAGAGGCGGTGGGGAGCGGGTAGCGGCGCGGCGCGGGCTGGTAAAACACGCTGGCGAATGGGTCTGGTCGAGTTATGCGGAATATGCGGTGGCGGGGGAAGAATTACGGAGACAAACGATCCTCAGGATCGATCGTGTGAGATTGCCCTCCGATGAGCGCACGCGAATTTGAACGGGCGAAAGGCTTAGGTCTGCGGCGCGTTGCGCCCGCGGAAATGCAAAAGGGTGCAAGCGCAACTGACATTTGCATTCGGAGCCGGTCAGATGTACACTCCGGGCAGCATCGGAGTCCGGAACAACAATTCTGGTTAGCATTACCCGAATCGGGACGTTGATTGTTTCCATGGGTGATGTGTGAAATATTCGCTCCTCTAAGAGCACATCGATTCGCGAAAAGGAGAAACTGTTATGAAACTCCAAATGGGAATCGTGGTTTTGGCCTGCTCGCTGGTCTTTGCGTCAACCGGACTGGCTGATGCCATTCCAGTCAACAACGCGTCCTTTGAAACCTTACCATCAGTAGGTCTTACAGTCCCTGGTTATGCCGGGGGGGCCTATAGCATAGCTGCAATTCCGGGCTGGGTCGGCACTGGTTATTCAGGGCAAGTCCAACCGGGAGGACCTTCCGGAATGGCGCCAAACCATTACTACAATACGCTTTCTGATGGCCCAACTGAGGCCTATATCGCAACATCGGAGACCATATCGCAGACGGTGGGAGTAACGGTCCAGACTGGTGACACCTACACTTTGATGGTCGACATAGGAGCCCGTTTAGACCAACACTTTCTGGGGACCGCTGACTTGCTGATCAACGGCCACCAATATGATGCCACGGGGGTGAAAAGCCTTGGCGGTTTCGCTACCTACACGTCGACCTATACTGGTTTAGCCGCGGATGCTGGAGATCCGATCACCATCCAACTGAGTTCAACTGGCCAGCAGGGCGATTTCGATAACGTTCGCCTCTCCTGTACAGGTTCCTGCGGATCTAGTGGCCCGGTTAGCACGGTTCCTGAGCCTTCCGAGATTGTGCTCCTTGGACCGATGCTGATTGGCCTTGGGATCTGGCAGTACCACCGCGGGTGGCGCATACATCGCGCTTTTTCCGATGTGTGCGATGGAAGGTTGTAGCGGGTAGCGGGTAGCCACGGCACGATTTTTATGCTGTGGGCTTTTCGATGATTACCTGAATTCTCGAACCCACGGGACCTAAATCGTCCCGTGGCTACCAACTTCCTGGATGAACTCACCACTTGGGCATTTCGACGCCGAACTGCTTGGCGCACTCGGCGCTCGGCGGTGACGGCCGGCTGGCGCAGACGCTGTATTGTAGCGTCTGCGATTTCGCGCAGCGAAACTTATCTGGCGTGCCGCCTGGCAGCCAGTCCCTTCGGGAGCGCAGACTCCTGCTTTTGGGAGTCTGCGATTCCTG
>JBOGKE010000112.1:0-31020 GCA_050745265.1 Terriglobia bacterium | reverse complement strand
CGATTTTCGCTGGCATCCGTTGTAGGTTCGCAGTACAATCCTTGCATCACGGGATTCCCCAATTAAATTGAATTTTACCGCGCCCGGAAAAGGAGCATACCTATGGCTGGCCTTCAGGTGACGAATTGGTTTGGCGACTTGGTTTCGCATCCCCAGGTGATCGTCGAGCCCAACTCCGTGGACGACATCATCGCTGTTCTGAAAGACCCGAAGAAGTATCCGTCGCCCGTGCGGGCGGTGGGATCGAATCATTCCACGTCCCCTTGCGGCGCCGCCGACGGCGGCACGCTGATCAAGATGACGATGTACATGAACAAGATTCTCGACATTGCCGCCGACAGCGTGACGGCCCAGGCGGGCGCACTTTACATCGACGTCGGACACGAGCTCGAGAGTCACCAGCTTCAGTTTTACGTCAATACGGAGATTGGCAGCCTGTCGGTCGGATCGGCGGCGTGCGCCGGCACCAAGGATGGGTCGATGCCCGGCGAATACGGCCAGGTCAGCTCCTACGTCACCCGTGTCAAGATGGTGCTGCCATCGGGCGAGCTTCTCGAAGTCGGAGAGGATCAGCCGGACCTGCTGCAAAAAATCCGGTCGAGCTACGGCACGTTTGGGATTGTCTACGAAGCCACGCTCCGCGTGCGTCCCATTCAGCCGATGGCGGTTTACCACGAAACCTTCGGCCTCGACGATTTCGTCTCCAAGCTGCCCGACCTCTGGGCCCGCAACGAGTCGATGATGTATTACCTGTTTCCGTTCGAAGACCTGATCACGGTGGAGTTTCGCAAGTACAATCCGGGGGCGACGGGAAACCCTGCGCGGCATGTCTGGCAGCTTCGCAATTTCATGTGGGCGAACGCTGGGCCCCGTTTCTGCCACGAAGTGGAAGCCACGATCTCGAACCCCACAATCCGCTACAAAGCGATCGACGATTTTTGCGCGCTCTGGCGCTTCAAACTCGTCCACCTCATCAAAGGCGACTACACGATTGCCACGGACCAGACGATCCGCTACCCCGCGGTTTCTAACGATGCCCGCTACACGTTCAGCCTGTGGGCGTTTCCGGAGGAGCGCTACGCTTCCATACTTCCCAAGTACTTCCAGTTCTGCAAGGACTACTACAGGCAGAAGGGCTATCGCACCAACATGCTGAACGTGGGCTACCGCATCCTGAAGGATCAGGAATCGCTTCTTTCGTATTCGTACGATGGAAACGTCATGACGATCGACCCGGTCTCCACCGCCAATCCGGGCTGGCACACGTTTCTCGCAGACTATAACGTTTTCTGCAGCAACCTCGGCGGCCAGATGCTGCTGAACCAGACCTACGGCGTGACGCGGGCGTACGCAGAGGCTTCGCTGGGAGACCGGCTGAAGACGTTCGCCGATGCCCGCAAGCAATACGACCCGCAGAACCGGCTGCTCAACGCCTACTTCAAGGATCTGGTGGAGTAGCCACGGTCAGCGCTGTTCTCAGCGCGGGCTTTTGGCGGCCGGCGCCGCCTTTCATCTCAGGTTTGCGCTGGCGATGCGTCGCCCGTTTGGCCCGCGCGCCGATGATGCTCTTGCTGTGTTTTCAAGAACATCTGGGTTCCAGCGCATGTTGGCTAGCCCCTCTATGTTTTTGATTATGCGGGTGTTATAGGCTTTGGTCGCAAAAGCTTGGGTTCGTTTTTGGGTTCGTTTTCATTAGCAGTTTTTAATGGGCTGTGTTTTCTCGCACCTCTGGGTTGTACCCGGCAAAAGCGATCCATCGTTTTCGTGCGGGTAGCTAGCCTAGTAATCTAGCCTTACCCCTCGGGGTTCGGGTTTTGGGGGACGCGGGAGCACTTCGAGATGAGGCAAGCAGACGCCACCTCCCTCACCGCGCAGTCGCTCTTGATCCGGTTCTCCATCCCTTCAGCGTGGCACGATGGCATGAGACTTTGGAGGCAGTCGAGACGAATGAGACAGGAAGTTGACGCTTCCAGGCGCGCTCTGCGCCCCTACCCCGGTTCGATTTTGAAATTTGCTGTTGCGATTTTCGACCGCCCCAAGTATACTCACCCGAAAAGGCTTGGCAGTCAGGCTTGGGCGGCAATCGGCCCGAGGCGTAAGGCAAAACTCAACCGATGAGGAGGTCAGCATGAGCAAGTCATGCCAGAGAGCGGCGCTGGCGCTATTTGTGTGCTTGATGGTTTCGGGCGTGGTGTTTGCGCAGTCGGACTACGGCACGATTTCGGGCTACGTGAGAGACCCATCAGGAGCAACAGTTCCGAGCGCCAAGGTCACGATCACAAACCAGACCGGCCTCCAACGTCAGATCACGACCGACGCATCGGGCCATTACTCCGTTACCAGCCTCCCGCCGGGCTTCTACACCATGACCGCCGAGGCGCCCGGCTTTCGAAAATACGTCTCCAATCAGAACAAGCTCGATCCGAGCGGCCACCTGGGGCTTGATGCGACGCTCACGGTGGGCGCGCCAACGCAGACGGTTCAAGTGACGGCATCCACCACCACGCTTCAGACGCAGTCGGCTGCCGTGGAAAAGCTGGTCACGCGTCAGCAGATCGATTCGCTCGAGCTGAACGGGCGCGACCCCGTCCTCCTGGCCCAGCTCGCGCCCGGCGCGCAAGGCGGGAGTCTCGCCGGCCTAACGTTCAATTTCGGTCAGGGTCCGTCGCACTTCAACGGCTCCCGCAACTGGGACAACTTGATCACCAACGACGGCGCGCCCGCCACCCGCACGCGCGCCAACGGCACCAGCCTGGGCTCCGCCGACGAGGACTCGGTGGAGGAAGTTCAGGTTCTCGGAGCGGATTACTCCGCGGAATACGGGCGCGCCTCCGGCGGCCAGATCCGAATTGTGACCAAGAGCGGCGGGCCGCAGTTCCACGGCGCCGCGTACGAATATGTTCGCAATACCCTACTGAACACCAACACCTGGCAGCGGAATTCGAACACCACGACCACCGGCCTCGCGGCCACGAACTTCGTGGCGCCCGAGCATTACAACGACTTTGGGTACGACATCGGCGGGCCGTTCTACATCCCCGGCCACTTCAATACCAACAAAGACAAAGTGTTCTGGTACTGGGGCGATGAATTTACGCGAAATTACTTCACGGATCAAAGCAACATGGAAGTTCCCACGACCAAAATGCGGAACGGCGATTTCAGCGAACTGCTCGATCCGAACAACATTTTCTACCACAAGGCCGTCCAGCTCGTGGACCCGAAGACCGGCGTCCCATTCACAGGCAACATCATTCCGGCCGGCGACCTTAGCGCGAACGGTCTCGGCCTGCTCAAGTCGTATCCGGCGCCCAATCTCACCGCGCCCATCTTCGGCAACCAGAACTGGTTTGTCTCGGCCGCGCACCCGCAGCGCCAGCAGAAGAAGACGATTTCTGCGGATGTGAACGCGTCGTCGAATCAGCACATTCGTTACCGGGGTGAGTACTACACATTTTTCGAGTACCAGCCGCTCGACGGCGGCAGCGGTGAAACGCCGAAATACTTCAACCGGCCCAACTTTACCAACTCGCTCGACTACACCTGGGTGCTCAGCCCAACCAAGGTGAATGAGGCCTTGTTTACGCTCAGCCACGACCGCGTCTTAATTCCCGTGAACCAGGCGGGATTCCTCGACCGCACGACGGTCGGCCTGAACTTCCCCTATATCTTTCCGGCTTCGGAAAAGGAGATCCCGACTCGCATCTCCACGGTGAATATGTCGGATTTCTCCGGATTGAGCGGCGGGCCGTATCCGTCACACTCTGCCGGGCCCATCCTCGACGCCTCGGACAACTTCTCCTGGGTGAAAGGCAATCACACCATGAAGTTCGGCTTCCTCTGGGAGTGGGACGGCGAGAACAACAATGACGAAATCAACGTCTCGGCCTGCAACACCTGCACCAATACCCAAAACGGCCAATTCAGTTTCACGGATAACGGGGGCGGCTTCGTCCGGCCCGGATACACGCTAGCCTCTTCGGGCGCTGCGGTTGCGAACGCCGCGCTCGGCCTCTTTGACTCGTACTCAGAAATCGGCAACCGCGCTTATACCATCTTCCGCGGCAACATGTACGAGGGATTCGCGCAGGACGCCTGGTCCGTCACGACCAAACTCCATATCAATTACGGCGTTCGTTACACGCGCATCTACCCTCTCCACGCCGACTGGGGGAACATGATCGTTTTCGACCCCGCATACTACGATCCCGCCAACGCCGTGACGGTCAGTCCGACGACGGGTCTCATTGTGGGTTCCCCCTCAATCGCCCAGTTGTATAACGGCATGGTGATTCCCGGAACGGCGTTCCCCAGTTCCGCCACTCCCGGCCGCGTACCCGCCGCCGCTTCGGGGCTTTACAACGGCCTCTTTCACGGCCTCCCGAATTACTACGCCGACCCAGAGGGCGGTCTTCAGCCGCGTCTCGGCGTTGCCTATCGCCTCAACGACAAAACGGTGCTCCGCGCGGGAGCGGGTCGCTACATCACGCGCCTTGGCGATAACGACGCCATTTTCCTGGGCGGCAACCCGCCCTTCCAGCCGAACGCCAGCGTCTCTTTCGGCAGCGTGGATAACCCGGGTGGAACCGGAACGAATGACGTTCCCCTCGTGGTGACCACCGAAGCCAGAGACATGAAAGCTCCGGAAGCCTGGACCTGGAATGCCACGTTCGAGCGCCAAATGCCGTGGTCCTCGGTCCTGAGCGTGGCCTACGTCGGCAGCCGCGGCCTGCACCTGCAGACCGAGGCGGATATCAACCAGCCCACGCTCGCCACGGTCTTAGCCAATCCCGGCATCAACCTCAACGCCTTGCGGCCTTACTTAGGCTTCGGGTCGATTCGCGAGACGGATGGAGTGGCCACTTCCAGATACAATTCGCTGCAAATCGCCTGGAACCGGCGCTTCAACCGCGGCCTTCTTTTCAGCTTGGCCTACACGCTGTCGAAGAGCATGGATAACAGCTCGAACTACCGCGACGTCGCCCCCGATACTTACAACACCAGCTTTTTGTGGGGACCGTCCGAGTTCGACGCCCGCCACAACTTTATTGGCAGCTTCATGTACGCCCTGCCTTTCTTTAGCCACGAGCGCGGCTTTGCCCGCCAGGCATTGGGTGGATGGGAAATATCCAGCCTTATTCAAGCACAAACCGGCTCGCCATGCGGCGTGGCCGGCTCCAGTGACTACGCCGGTGTCGGCCTTGACTCGAACTTCGGTTGCGGCGTCAATGGCGAATACTGGGTCGAGAACGGCACTCCGAATATTCTCGGTAATTTCGGCTCCGGCAAATGGTTCAACACGTCGGTTTTCTCCGCACCACCGAAGGGAACTTTCAACACGCAATTCGTCCGCGACATCATCTATCAGCCGGGATTCTACAATTGGAATTTCGGGGTCTTCAAATCCTTCCCGATCCGCGAAAGCATGGGGCTCCAGTTCCGCGCCGAGGCCTTCAATTTCCTGAACCACCCGAACTGGGGTGGAGCGAGCGGCGGCGGCGTGAACTTCAATCCCACAAGCGGCACCTTCGGCGAAGTCACTTCCAAGGGCAGCGGACCGGGCGGCGGCGGCGAGCGCAATATTCAGCTTTCGCTCCGTTTTTACTTCTGATTGGATCAACGGCGCCGGCCGTGAACGCGGCTGGCGCCGTGGGCTAACGTCTTTCGCCCGCTGCGTGGGCGCGCGATTGTCGATGATCCCAGAACACTGGCCGTGTACGGGTCGCCCCGCGAACGCGGATTGTTCACGAGCTCGAGTGCAAGGAACCGGAGGGCGCGATTTCAATCGCGCCGTCAGCGGCGTGCACCCACCTCTCCCGGTTTGCCGCGGTGAGCGGAGTGCGGACGCACTCCGCTCACTGCGGCAAACTTAGAAATCGAGATCGGGGGCGTTTGCGGCGGGCTTGAAACCCCGCCCTCCTCAGCACAAGCCCGCGTTCATGAATAAACCAGGCTAAAGACCTCGTACATCGAATCGCACTTCCCTCCCAAGAAAACACCCGATAGAACCGGTCCCGCGGCTCGCCTTAGTCTAGCGATTCACGTCACTTCGCAGGCTGCGCGAGAGGGCGAGTTGTCTGCTGACCGCGGGACAAAAGCCGCAACACTCACGTTCGGGCTAGCCCTCGTTCTATCGTTGTCCCTCCTGACCGGGTGCTCGCGGCGCGGCCTCGGCGCGGCCGAGCAGTTTCCTCCTTCGCACTCCACTTCGCCCGGCAGCGAAATCGCAGGCGATCCCGCCGCTCCTGGCCCCTCGGCCAACGATTGGCCGATGCCCACCAAGGATTACGCGAACTCCCGCTACAGCACGTTCGATCAGATCGACACCGGCAACGTGAAGAACCTGCGCCTCTCCTGGATGTTCTCAACCGGCGTGCTGCGCGGCCACGAGGCGGCTCCCGTCGTTGTGAACAACACGATGTACATCGTCACGCCATTTCCTGACATCGTGTACGCGCTCGACCTTACGAAGAACGGCGCGCTGAAGTGGGTGTATAAGCCGCGGCCGGATGCGGCGTCCCAGGGCGTCGCCTGCTGCCGCGAGCGCTCGCAGCCCTCAGCGTGCTAAGCTTCGCTCTCTGCTGCTCGTTCTGCGGCGGAGCGCGGAAAACGGCGGCTGTTCAAGCCACGGGCGGAAATCCGGCGAAAGGCAAGGCCGATCTTGTTCGTTACGGCTGCGCTTCCTGTCATTCGATTCCGGGCGTCGAAGGCGCGAACGGGTTGGTGGGACCGCCGCTCGCCGGTCTGCGGCGCCGCGTGTACATCTCCGTGCGCCCCCACACGCCGGACAATCTCATGTGGTGGATCGAGCACCCGCACCAGGTTAACCCGAAAGCCGCCATGCCGAATACGGGAGTGACGCCGTCCGATGCTCGATACATTGCGGCTTACTTATACGCACTGAAATGAGGGAAGCGATTCCTGCTCTGTCGTCGAACTGTGTTCGCCGAAATGTTGAGAACAGAGGGTCAGCGTTCATTGACCGCGCGCCCAACGCAAGACAAATCCAATTCTGAAGGAGATGTAAATGGTGACTCTCAGTGATGCAAGAAGAGTGATTGCCGCCGCCGAGAAGAAGGCGGCAGAAATCGGCCAGCCCATGAATATCGCAGTCGCTGACGCCGGCGGAAATCTCGTAGCACACGTCCGCATGGATGGCGCCTGGATTGGCAGCATTGATATCTCGATCAACAAAGCCTTCACGGCCCGCGCCTTTGACATTGCCACAAAGGACCTGGCGCAGAATTCGCAGTCCGGCGACCAATTTTTCGGGATTCACGCCTCGAATGGCGGCCGAGTAATGATCTTTGCCGGGGGCATTCCGTTGAAGCGCGACGGCAAAGTCGTGGGCGCGGTTGGCGTCAGCGGCGGCAACGGCGAGCAGGATCAATCCGTCGCCGAACAGGGCGCCGCCGCCTTTTGAACGGCGCCTGAAGAAGCTCCGACACGCGATGGCCTCGCGCCGTTCTTAACAACTGAATAGGAGGATCTTACGATGAAGCAAACGACGAAGCGAAAGTTGGCAAGAAGATGCACGAGGTAAAGGGAAAGGCTAAGCAAAAAATGGCGCGCTTCGCCGATGACGGCGAACGCGAGGCCGAACGGCGCCGCGAGAAAATTAAGGCGCGGGCAGATACGGAATAGTTGCTCGTGTTTGCGAACAGACCCCGGACGGCTTTATCTCGTGGCAGGCCGCGCGGATTATCTCCGTCCGTTCGTTCCGCGCTGTGCGGTCGTGGAAGCTTGCTCTCTAACAAGCCGTTTACGGAGCCGGTACGGGGGTCTGCGGCCCACCCATTGAAACAAAAAATCAACGCGACCGTCACCCCCGCGGAAGCGGGGAACGCATCGCTGGATTCCCGCTTTCGCGGGAATGACTGCTCTCGCTGATTTTCGACAGAGGCTGATCCTCCGCGTCCCCATCACCTTCCCAAAAACCTGACGCAATCTAGTCCTCACAGCGCATCCAATCGCTATCAGGAGGGGCGTCGATCGAAGAACGAGGTGTTAACTCATGGAAAACTTGCATCGGCGCAGTACTGAGGTCAACGTTGGGCCCGTCGAGCGGTTTGCATCGGCTGTCTGCGGTGGCGTCCTGCTGATCGGCGGTTTGCGGCGCGCTTCGAAGCAAGGCGCGGTGCTCGCGCTGATCGGCGCGGACTTCGTCTGTCGCGGACTGACGGGGCATTCAGAGATCTATTCGGCGCTTGGTTTGAGCTCAGCGCCTCGGAAACGGCCTAACGTATCCGTGCCGTACCGGGCCGGAATTCGGGTTGATGAGTGCGTGACCATCCATAAACCGCCGGAAGAACTCTACAAGTTCTGGCGCGATTTTGAAAACCTGCCGTATTTCATGGAGCACCTTGCGTCAGTGACAACAATCGACGAGAAGCGCTCGCACTGGATTGCGAAGGCGCCGCGCGGAAAACACGTCGAATGGGACGCCGAGATCATCAATGACGTTCCCGGCAAGCTGATCGGCTGGCGCTCGGTGGGAGAGTCTGAGATCGATACCGCAGGATCTGTGCACTTCAGCGAGGCACCGGGTGGCCGCGGAACCGAAGTGAAGGTGGAGCTGCAGTACCTGCCGCCAGCCGGTCCGGTCGGCGCGGTTTTTGCGAAGCTGTTTGGCGAAGAACCGGAACTCCAGGTGCGCGAGGACCTTCGGCACTTGAAGCAAACCGTCGAGGCCGGCGAGATTCCGACCACCCAAGGCCAGCCGATGGGATCTCAGGCGCTCTGACAACAATCATCGGACGCGCAACCCTGATCGGCCGCGTACCGCGCACACCGTACACGTACCGGTGTTTCGGCGCGACTCCGCTGCGCTTCACGGCTGTATCCCCGGTTTTATGACCCGCGCAGGCGCGGCTCTACACAGAGCGTTGCAGAGCACGGGCGGGCCTTTGAAGGAACATCACAGATGAGAGCCGTCTGCTGGTACGGTAAGCACGATGTGCGCGTGGAAAGCGTTCCCGACCCGTCTATTCTGAACCCTCGCGACGCCGTGGTGAAGATCACACTAACGGCCATTTGCGGTTCAGACCTTCACCTCTACGACGGCTACAATCCCACCATGAAACCCGGTGATATCCTGGGGCACGAGTTCATGGGTGAGGTGGTAGAAGCCGGACCAGCTAGCGGCCTCGAGAATGGCGACCGCGTGGTAGTGCCGTTCGCAATCGCCTGCGGCAGGTGCTTCTATTGCCAGCAGAAGATGTGGTCGATGTGCGACAACTCCAATCCGAATGCGTGGATGCTTGAAAAGCTCTACGGGTTCAGCTCGGGTGGTTTGTTCGGATATTCGCATCTGCTCGGCGGCTATGCGGGCGGCCAGGCCCAATTCGTGAGGGTGCCGTTTGCCGACGTGGGACCGGTTAAGGTGCCCCGTTCCGTGACCGACGAGCAAGCGCTGTTTCTTTCCGACATTTTTCCCACAGGCTACATGGCCGCGGAAAACTGCAACATCAAAGGCGGAGACGTCATCGCCGTCTGGGGTTGCGGTCCTATCGGTCTGTTCGCCATTAAAAGCGCATTCCTCTTGGGTGCCGAGCGCGTGATCGCGCTTGATAGAATTCCGGAACGGCTGCGCCTCGCGGAGCAGCAGGGCGCGCAAGTGTTCAACTACGAAGATGCCGACGTGTTCGACCGGTTGAAAGACATGACCGGTGGGCGCGGACCTGACGCCTGCATCGATGCCGTTGGAATGGAGGCGCACGGGACCAGCTTTGACGCCGCGTATGACCGCGTCAAGCAGGCGCTCTACCTTCAAACCGACCGCCCGCGCGTACTGCGCCAAGCGATCAAGGCCTGCCGGAAAGGAGGGACCGTTTCGATTCCCGGAGTCTACACGGGGTTTGTGGACAAGTTCCCCATCGGAGCGGCATTCGGCAAATCCTTGACGTTCCGGATGGGCCAAACTTACGTGCACAATTACCTTCGCCCGTTGCTCGAGCGAATCGAACGAGGCGAAATTGACCCCTCGTTCGTGATTACGCACCGGCTAGCCCTCCAAGATGCGCCTCACGCCTATCGAATCTTTCAGCAGAAGCGCAACGGCTGCATCAAAGTGGTGATGGACCCTTGGCTCGACGGAAAGAACGCCGTCGCCGCGTAAGAGAGCGGGCCGACGAGACGCGCTGGGCCGAATGGGAGCGAGCAGGCGGTTGATGCGCTGAGGCCGGCTGAAACCCACCGTCTACGAATGTAGCGCCGGGCTTCAGCCCGGCGCCTGCCGCCCTGAAGGGCGGCGCTACCAAAACGCTTTACGATGTAACGCGCCACCGGAATCACGGCGTCGGGCGACTATTCACATGATTTCCGGCGAACGCCTGAGTGCAGTGGAGAGCGCGGATACCTATAGTCGTAGGTTGCAGGGAGCAATAATTTTGTAGAAAGGATCGGTGCTGAACCATGAAATATGAAACGCTAAAGGATCTCTATCTCGATGAGCTTCGAGACATCTATGATGCTGAAAACGAGATCGTCAAGGCTCTACCCAAAATGGCAAGTGCGGCGTCGTCGCCGGAACTCCGAAACGCCTTCACGCACCACTTGCAGCAGACTAAGACGCACGTGACGCGGCTTGAGGAAATTTTTTCCGGGATGGGGGAAAAGCCGAAAACGAAAAAATGCGACGGGGTGAGAGGCATCATCGCCGAAGGCGAGGATCTGATGGGCCAGAAGGGAGACCAATCGGTAATGGACGCCGGCCTGATCGCCAGCGCGCAGCGCGTTGAGCATTACGAGATGGCCGTTTACGGAACGCTGAGAACGTGGGCCGGAAGGTTCAGCAACTCGCAGGCCGTATCGCTCCTCGAAGAAACGTTAAACGAGGAGAAGGAGGCGGACCACACGCTGACGCACATCGCCGCCCAATCCGTAAACAGGCAGGCGGCGCCGTTCAGGGCGTAGCACGTCGCGTACGCCGGGGCAACCTGTCCCGCTAGACGCCGATCACGCTCACCAGTTGTTTCACCGCGTCTGCAGACTTCTGCAGCGCGGACCGTTCGTCCGCCGTGAGATTGACCTCGATGATCTGCTCGATGCCGCGCGCGCCCAGCTTTACGGGGACGCCGGCGAAAAGTCCGTGAATTCCGTACTCGCCTTCGAGGTAAGCGGCGCAAGGCAAGATTTTCTTGCGATCGTTGAAGATGGCCTCGATCATCTCGACGACGGCCGCCGAAGGCGCGTAGTAGGCGCTTCCTGTCTTCAGCAGGTTCACAATTTCGGCGCCGCCGCTTCGCGTGCGGGCGATAATCGCGTCCAGTTTATCCTCGGCGAGGAGCTCGGTCACGGGGATGCCCGCAACCGTCGTGTAGCGCGGTACGGGCACCATGGTGTCGCCGTGTCCGCCCAGCACGAAGCCCTGCACATTCTGCACTGAGACATTCAGCGCTTCGGCCAGAAAAGCTCGATAACGCGCCGTATCGAGCACGCCGGCCATGCCGAGCACGCGCTCCTTGGGGAATCCCGTCGTTTTGAGGGCGGTTTGCGCCATCGCGTCGAGGGGATTGGTGACGACGATCACAATCGCATCCGGAGACTGCCCCGCCGCTTCGCCGACGGCGCTCTTGACGATGGCGTAGTTCTTCTTCAGCAAATCGTCGCGGCTCATGCCGGGCTGGCGCGCCAGGCCGGCGGTCATGACGATGAGATCGGAATTCGCCGTGTCCAAGTAGCTGCGCGTGCCCGTCACGCGCGCATCGTAGCCCTCGATCGGACCCGCTTCGAGCATGTCGAGTCCCTTGCCCTGCGGAACGCCATCGACGATGTCGATTAAAACGACGTCCGCCAGTTGCTTATCCACCAGCCGCTGAGCCACCGTGGCGCCTACGTTTCCGGCGCCAATCACCGTCACCTTACGACGCATCGTTTGTACTCCTTGAGGAAAGTGCTGCGGCGCGATCCGTTATTTCCGCCCCAGCGCTTTAATGGCAGGATCCTGCGGCCCGTGCGATCACCCCGCCCCGTTGCGACGACGATTCGCCGCCGATTCACTCAGCGTGAGGCCGCGGCGCTGTCAACCCACTTCCGCGCCTCCGCCGATTTTGCCCACTCGCCTGCAACCTGACGGGTGGTGACATTGAGTCGGTTCCACACGTTGATCACGGCAATCCTGAGGATCAAAGCGGAAAGCGCGGTCTCGTCATAATACCGCGTCGCTTCATTCCAGACCTCGTCGGGTACTGGGTCCGGTCGGTCGCTGAGTCGCGTGACGGCTTCGGCAAGCGCGAGCGCGGCGCGTTCCGCGTCGCTGAAGAAGGGAGCATCCCGCCACGCCGCCACGGCGAAGAGGCGCTCGTCTGTTTCGCCCAGCCTCTTGAGATCGCGCGAGTGCATGTCCACACAGACGCTGCAGCCGTTGATCTGGCTCGCGCGCAGCTCGATCAGGCCCGCCGTTTTCGACGGCAAGCCCTTTTCGGTGCACTTCCCCAGCGAGTGCAGCGCCTGCATGGCCTCAGGAATGATCATCGCCGGATTCTTCATTCGTGCTTGCATGGTGATTTTTACCTCCTACTCGAAAATGCCGAGTCTCATTTCATGCTATCACGGCGAGGCCGAACCAGGGGATGTGAACTGTGTCGTGTGCTACCTGCTCGGCACTCATCACTCTTCACTCGTCACTGCCTTATTCGTACCGCAGCGCTACCATCGGATCGACTCTTGTGGCCCGCCGCGCCGGCACATAGCACGCAAGCAGCGCAGCAATAACAAAAACCAGAGACGCGGCAATGAACGCGACCGGGTCGGCCGGCTTCACGCCGTAAAGCGAATTCGTCAGTAGGCGCGTTAACCCCAGCGCGGCGGCCAAGCCAAATCCGGCGCCAATCAGCGTCAACACGAAGCCGCGTGCGACCACGAGCCGCAGCACGTCGCTCTTGCGTGCGCCGAGCGCCATGCGAATCCCAATCTCCTGCGTTCGCCGCGTCACCCAGTACGCCATGACGCCATAAAGCCCCACTGTAGCAAGAATCAGCGCGAGCAAACTAAACACAGCGGAAAGGCGCGCCACCAGCCGCTGCTGATCGAGCCGATCATAAACTTGCCGGCGTAATGACCGAACGTACATGATGGGCAGCGCGGTATCCACCTCCCGGATTGCCTGCCGAACCTCAGCAGCCGCGCCCGAGGGATCACCCGCCGTTCGCACCTCAATGCTGCCGGCGAAAAACTTGGGCGCCTGGCTGAGCGGCATGTAAGCAAACGGTTGAGGACCTTGGCCGGCACTATGGACTCGGGCATCGGCCACGAGGCCGATCACCTGCTGTGGAGGCGTCTGAGAATTCCTGCTGCCGACCCAGATGTGCCTGCCAACTGGATTCTGCCCGTGAAAGTAGCGCCGCGCGAAGGCTTGGTTCACCACGACGACCCTCGGAGACGCCGGCGTATCCTCGGGCCCAATCGGGCGCCCAAGAAGCACCGGAATCCCGAGCGTCTCGAAGTAGTTTGGCCCCACCTGATTTTCGTTCACGTCCATATTTTCATTGGGGTGAGGCGTATAGCCCTGGATCTTAACGTCCGTTGTCGAAGTGTGGCCGCTCATAGGGCTGTAATACGCAATCGTGGCCGAGCGTACGCCCGGCAGATTGTTCAGGCGCTCGAGAAGCTGGCGGTAGAGGGCGTCCAAATCGTCGGCTTTGATCCCGGCGAGGCGGGGATCGGTCTGCACTAGCAGGATGTTATCGCGATTGAAGCCCAGGTTCTGGTCTTCAAGATTCACTAGAGTACGCGAGAGGAGGCCCGCGCCAGTAAGCAGGACCAGCGAGACGGCCACCTGCAGCACGACGAGACCGCGTGTCAAAACGAAATCCGACCAGTTGCCGGTTTGCGTGCCGCCCTTCACGGTTTCGCTTAACTCCGTGCGGCTCACGCGCAGCGCCGGCGCAAGGCCAAAAACAACGCCCGTGAGCACGGACACTGCGAGGGTAAACACCACGACTGCGGCGTTCGCGGTCACGCTCAACACCAAGTTGCGGCTGAGCAGCGTTTCCAGGAGATGAACGCCCCAGTCCGCCAGCAGAAGGCCCGCGGCGCCGCCGAATAGAGCGAGCAGCACGCTTTCCGTCAGCATCTGCCGCATCAGGCGCGCCCGCGTCGCCCCCACTACGAGCCGCATTGAGATTTCTCTCCTCCGAGCCGAGGAACGCGAAAGCACGAGGTTCGCGACGTTAGCACAAGCCACAAGCAATACAAGCACAACGATGCCCATGAGGATGCGGAGAGACACTGAGTAGTGTTCTCGAAGAGACGAGATGCCGGTGCGGCCGGGATCCAGTTGAATGTAAGACTGATCGATCGCCCGTTTCATGGCGGCGGAAGGCTTCGCACCCTCTTGCGCTTCGAGAAACTGGCGAAGCTGGACGTCGAGTACCGCTTGTGCTTGCGCGGGCGTCACGCTTGGCTTGAGCCGCGCGACGAAGTTCAGCCAATACATATCCTTTCGGGTGAGAAAGGACTCGCGCTGCATAATTTCAGGTTGGAACGTGAGGGGTACCCGAAATCCGGCGGTTGCTCGAATTTGCGCTCGCCAAAGAATTCGGGCGGCGCAACGCCCGCAATCGTGAAAGGCGAGCCGTTTAGATCGACCGCGCGGCCGATTGCGGACGAGTAACCGTGGAACTTCCGCTGCCAGTAATCGTAACTGATCACCGCCACGGGCCGTGCGTTCGGCACGTCGTCAGCCGCCCCGAAGATCCTTCCCGCAGCGGCGCCAACGCCTATCACTTGGAAATAATTGCCGGCGACCAGGTGTCCCACCCCGCGCTCCGCTTCGCCGTGCGCCGCCGCCCCGGGCCAGCGAATTTCAAGAGGATCCGTACCCTTGCGGAATGCAGCGATGCCCTCGAAGGACCGGTTCTGGATCACGAAATATTGATACGCATCGAAGGAAAGCGCGGGCCAGCGCCCGATGTACGGATTTCCGCTATCCGTGCCTTGGCTCGCGCCCGCGTCGAGAAGCACCAATTCACGCGGCGCTTTGACTGGCAGGGATTGAAGCAGCACGGCGTCGATCACGGTGAAGATGGCGGCGTTCGCGCCGATGCCCAGAGCTAGGGAGAGCACGACAACAGCCGTGAAGCCTGGATTGCGTCGCAACTGGCGCAAACCATAACGCAGGTCCTGGCCTAAATCTTCGACCCAGCGGAGACGGTCAGCGTCGCGGCACTCTTCCTTCTTCTGCTCGACTCCGCCGAAGCTTCGGAGCGCCGCATATTCGGCCTCTTCCAGCATCATCCCCGCTTCGATGTATTCCTGCGCCTTCAGCTCGATGTGGTGTTGCAGCTCGTCGTTCAGGTCGCGTTCAACAGCCCGACGAACGAACAGCGATCGACACCTCTTGATCAGTGACATGGCGAAATCTCGGGAAACCGGTCAGCGGTAGCCATGACACGGTTTGTGTGCCGCGGGCTTTTCCTGACATGCGCGTCCGGCTAACGAAGGTTGAATCTGGTTACTGCTCGCAAAACCACGAGCCCACGCCACACAAACCGTGCCGTGGCTACCCTTTCATGCATGCCGCAGTACTTTGGCCACGCCTTCGGCCACGCGCGCCCAGTTTTCCTGCTCTTGCGCAAGACGCCTTCTGCCCTTTGGCGTCAGCCGATAGTATTTCGCGCGCCGGTTGTTATCGGACGCCTTCCACTCGGGCTTGATCCATCCGGCCTGCTCCATGCGATGAAGGGCTGGGTAAAGCGAGCCTTCTTCGACGCGCAGAGCGTCTTCTGATAGCTGCTTCACACGCAGCGTGATGCCATACCCGTGCCCGGGCCCTCGCGCCAGCACCTTGAGCACCAGCAGGTCGAGTGTTCCCTGCAGCTTGTCGTAGCCCATCACACTCCTCCTAGTTGTCTATGCCAGAATGCGCCGAGGCGGGTGCAATGTCAAGAGAGGTTTGTGCGAAGGGTTGCGTACCGCCCGCGGCGGGCTACGCCGTGGTCGCACAGCGTTCGGAGGGGTGCCGCAGTGAAACTCTGGAAATGGAGCGAGAAGTATTTCGAGGAGAACGCTGGGGACGTGCGGGGCGCGAAGACGGTAGCCACGGTCAATCGCTATCCGATTGACCGTGGGCAGTTGCCTGGAACAAAGGCCCACGGTCAGAAAGCAATGACCGCGGCCACCACCTCCGGGGATACAGATCGTCGCTACAGCGCGGCGTGAGCCGCCGCGCGCCGTCGGCGCACGATCCCGCCGACGATCAGCAGCCCGGTGCCGAACAGCAGCAAGCTTGCAGGCTCCGGGATCGGATTGATCTCTGCGAGGAGTCCGTCCTGCTCGTTATTCAGCCCGGCGGTGAGGTAGAGGGTGTTCTTGCTGGTTCCGGCGGAGCCGTTGCCAAACACCAGCGCCCACAGGCCCTCGTTCGTGATGTCGTCGCCGCCGAGCGTCTCGATGGTGCCTTTAAACGCGCCCGTCATCGGATCGTAAGCGTTGATCGTGCCGTTGCCGAAGTTCCCCACGAGCAGATCGTTGCTGAACTTCCCGAAATCGGAAGGCGCAATCACCATGCCCCACGGGTCATCGAGATTTCCGTCGGTAATCAGGTTTTTGAGCAGGTATGAATTACCCGTTGCGGCGACGACCTCGGCGATGACGCCGTTTCCCAGCCCTTGCAGGGGATGACCGAACGAAGGGCCAGGCGTCGTGTTGATCGGCTCATAGGCGACAAACAAGGTGCCGTTGATATCTTCCACGTTGTAGGGCTCGTAGCCCGCTGGAAGCGAGGCATCGACAAACGTGGTGGCAATAGGTTTCCAGTTACTGTCGAATTCCAAGATTCCGCCGGTGGGAGTGAAATTCGAGACGTAGATATCGCTGGCAGTGGGAGTGATTGCGAGGCCCGTCAGAACGCCGTGCGAGACCGTGGCGCCCACGTCTGCCATCGTGTTACCCATACCGCCGTTCCAGCCGTAAACGTTTCCGTTGAGGTCCGAAAACAGAAATAATGAGGCTCCGGTTTTTGCGGTGGACGTCACCACAAACCCGGTACCGCTGTTGAACACAACGCCGGAGGGACCGTTGGGCGGAGGCGGAGGAGTCGCGGTATTCACAGTAACGGTCAGGCCCAATTTCGAGCCGGCGCCGGTGTGAAGCGTTGATAGCCCTGTCGCCTGATCAGAAGACCAGAACGGGCTCGTGGGGCTTTGCACCAGCCCCCACGGATTCACCAAATCCGTGTCGATGAAGTTCGCGGTGACGAATCCGTCCGAGGTCAGATTCGCCTGAACGTAGCCTTGACCGTAGATCAATCCGGGGAAGATAACCAGGGAGAGAGCCGCCACCAGCAGAAAATACGCCCGGCGGGCGTATTCATGGGAACGGAGGAAGCCCGCGTATTCGTGTGCTCGTACCATAGCGTGTCTCCAGTTTCGAATATTGAACAATGCCTGGGTGTTGGGGTTCAGCGCCGGGCATCAGGCCGGCACGTGTTATTCAGTTCGGAATCTACCGGTCCCAAGGCGAGCCTGCGTAGGTGTTGGTGAGCTCCGCCTGAACAGGACGCGGGCGTTTCGAACCCATCTCTCGCATCATGTAACTAAGCTTTAGTGGAACGTGAAGGTACCCAGCCGGGTCCGATGACGTTAGTAGTATCCACTGCGGCAGACGACTCCCACAAGACCCTGCCTCGCCATTTACCACTCTCGGTATCCCTCAGGTGCTTACTAACGCCTCAGTAAAAAGTCTCCGATTCTGCGAGTCTCAGGCCGCGCGTGCCGCACCAGTGAGGCGCCGCGCAAACGCCTATGGCCAGCCCGATCCACGCCATGATTGCGCTAGAATGGCTCGACGATGATTCCCATCCCGATCAACGACAACCTCCGCCGGCAGACGTTTTGGGGGGCTACGCTCGCGCTCATCGTCGTGAATACGCTGGTGTTTCTATATGAGCTTTCCCTCGGGCCTGAGTTAAACCGGTTCGTCTTTTATTTCGGTGTTGTGCCAGCGCGGTACAGCACTCCTCACGGATGGGTCCTCCAAACCCTGCCGGCATTTTTCCTGCCCGCGCTCGTCGCGATGTTTCTGCACGGCGGATGGCTTCATCTGGGCGGGAACATGCTTTTTCTTTTCGTTTTTGGGCGAAGCATCGAAGACCGGTTTGGCCACTTCACGTTTCTGGCACTCTACTTTCTGAGCGGCTTCATCGCCGCCGCGCTATACGTCGAAATGAGCGCGGGCTCGCGCATCCCTTCGATTGGCGCGAGTGGGGCCATCGCCGGGGTGCTCGGCGCGTATTTCGTCTGCTTTCCGCGCGCGCGAATCACTACGGTCCTCTTCCTGATCTTTATCTTCTGGACGGTACACCTTCCGGCTGTCTTGATTCTTGGCTACTGGTTTCTGGTGCAGTTCGTGATGGGGTACCACATGCTGGCCATCCAATCGGTGGCGGGCGGAGGCGTCGCTTATTGGGCTCACGTGGGAGGCTTCGGGGCGGGGATTATTCTCGGGCTCGCAATCCGCCCGGGACGCCCGCGGCGGGTGGAAATTGTACGGCTCCTATAGACAGGCGCCAGCGCGGACCTCTGCTGTTGAGGGTCCGCAGTCTTTCTGCCAAGTTGCGGGAGCATCGGCTGCATGCCGCGATGGGGAATCGCGAATCGCCGGCCCGGCGACCTAAACTCGCTGCTATGCGATCCCCAAGGGAAACGAGGCGTGGCCGGTGAGCGAATTCGCGCGCCGCTCGCCCGCTTTCAGGCGGTAGTATCCGGCTGCGGCAATCATCGCAGCATTGTCGGTTGAAAGCGCGGGCGAGGGGAAGAAGACCTGGATTCCGACGGCGTGCGAGCATTCCGCAAACCGCTCGCGGAGGAGCGAATTGCAAGCCACGCCGCCCGCCACGAAAACGGAGCCGACGCGCTCGTGAGCGGCGGCGCGGAGGGTGCGAGCGGTGAGGTCGCTGACGACAGCTTCCTGAAAACCCGCGATCAGGTCGAGAGTCGCCGACGAGCATTGGTCGCGCAGCGCCTCGGCGCTGGCGTTTCGAGTGCTGCTCGTTTCGCGCCGCCGCGTCGCTTCGCTCTCCAGCTCGCTTCCACGCACGCGGTAAAGGACCGCGGTCTTGAGGCCAGAGAAGCTGAAGTCGAGCGGATTACCCTTCATGCGAATTGGACCGAATTTCGAGGCGCCGGGATTTCCGAACCGCGCAAGCTTATCAATGACGGGTCCGCCGGGATACCCGAGCGCGAGCAGCTTTGCAACTTTATCAAATGCTTCCCCCGCCGCGTCATCTCGAGTTTGCCCTAACACGCGATAGGAGAAACCAGGGCCGGATTCGCCCGATTTCATCGAGACGTGAAACAGGGAGGTGTGGCCGCCGGAAACTACCAGGCTGACGTTGGGAAAGCCCGCGCCGCTGCCCGAGAGACCGGGCCGGCGAGCGTTTTTGTATTCGAGTGGCACGGAATGAATGTGGCCTTCGAGATGATTCACGCCGACCAGCGGCTTCCCGAGCGCCAGCGCGAGCGCCTTGCCGTAAACGACGCCGACCAGAAGCGAACCGATGAGGCCGGGTCCTTCCGTAACCGCGATCGCGTCTACCCGCGGCAGGCGAAGGTCCGCGCGGCGCAAGGCTTCATCGATCACCGGCGCAATCTTTCGCAGGTGCTCGCGGCTGGCCAACTCCGGCACGACTCCGCCGTACTTGTGGTGCGTCGCTATTTGGGACGCCACAACGTTTGAAAGAATGCGCTCGCCGTCCTCGACCACCGCGGCCGACGTTTCATCACAGCTCGATTCGATGCCTAGAACAAGCATGGCGGGAATTCCAGGAATTCATGTTAGCATACGCAAAAAGTGGCGCTTGCAAGGGGCTCGGCGGAATCTAACAGCGTGCCGAAGAACTTCCTCGGCGCCTTACGGGGAGAACTGAGTGGCAGGGAATCGTGCTGCCCGCTGAAGCTCGAGTGAGAGGTGATGATGACGATTCGAAAGGCGGTTTTGCCCGTCGCGGGGCTCGGAACGCGCTTTCTGCCGGCCACCAAGGCGCAGCCGAAAGAGATGCTGCCCGTGGTCGATAAGCCTCTGGTGCAGTACGGGGTCGAGGAGGTCGCGGCATCGGGCGTTCCGATTGTGGTTTTCGTGACCGGGCGCGGAAAAAACAGCATCGAAGATCACTTCGACGTTTCGTTCGAGCTCGAGAAGATGCTCGCGGGGCGGGGCAAAGAGAAATTGCTCGATCAAGTTCGGAGCATCTCCGCTCTGGCGGAAGTGGTGTACGTGAGGCAGAAGAATCCGCTCGGGCTAGGCCATGCGATTTTGATGGCGCGCGAGCTGGTGGGCGATGAGCCGTTCGCCGCCTTGCTTTCCGACGATATTATCGACGCCTCTACGCCGTGCCTGAAACAGATGATCGATGTTTTCTCAAGTTGCGGCGGCAGCGTCGTGGCCTTGCAGCGCGTGGCCAAGAGCGCGGTTTCGAGTTACGGCATCATCCAAGGTTCTCGCGCAGATGGCCGGGGAGCGCCGGACGGTCGCCTTTTCCGACTCACCGACATGGTCGAGAAGCCCGACCCACGAAATGCTCCCTCCGATCTTGCGATCATCGGGCGTTACGTCCTCACGCCCACGATTTTTGGAGAGCTGGCGGCCACGCGACGCGGCGCCGGATCGGAGATTCAGCTCACTGACGGGCTGCGCCGCCTGCTCAAGAAAGAGCCTGTTTACGGTTATCTGTTTGATGGAAGGCGGTACGACGCAGGCGACAAGCTTGGGTTCTTGCAGGCCACCGTCGAGATGGCGCTCAAGCGGCCGGAGCTCGGAGGGCCATTCCGAGAATATCTGAAGACCCTCAAGCTGTGAACGCCGCTACTTCTTGGTTTCAGCAGGGGTAGACTCGGTGGTTTTCTTCGTTTCGGCAGGCTTCTTCGCGTCCCCATCTCCCGAGGTCTTCGCGGCGGGTGCGGATTCCGTCGCGGACTTGTCATTTCCCGCCGCGGGCTTTCGCGCGTAGTCCGTGACGTACCAGCCGGTGCCCTTGAATTGGACGGCCGGGGACGAGATGAGCTGATCGAGTTTTCCTCCGCAGACTTCGCACTTTACCAGAGGAGCATCCGAGAATTTCCGGATCTTTTCGAAGTGTCTCTTGCACTTTCTGCATTCGTACTCGTAAAGCGGCACGGTCGGTCTCCCTCAGCGTCGTCATTGTCAGTATAACATCCGCGCACGCGGCTACGGAGCCGTTCCCAAGGGCCGGCTCATCCAAAGGTTGGAGGATAGCCGATAACATCATACGGCTTGATTCAGTCGCACTCTGCTGTAACGCGCTCCGCGCCTCGTGCGTCGATCCATTCAGGGACCTCGGACGCGGCGGGACGCGGCACGTTCGTACAGGCGCTCGCGGCGGATTGGCGATTTGGGAGACGCTTCACTTTTTTTTGGCGCCGGGTCAAAGATGATAAACTCATTGCGGCGAATGTTGAGCGGCAAAATAATTCGGCTGATTGCGGCCGCCGCCGCGGCGTTTTTGCTCGTGGGCGCAATCGCGGTGAGTGGCGCTTCCAAGCAGAACGATCAGGCGACGCAGGCGATGCCGCAGCCTGCGGCCCTTCACCGCATCTTGGCGCATATGGATCAGGCGGCGGGCCAAGTGAAGTCGATCTCGGCACACCTCGCCTACACCACGGTTACGGTGCTCGTGAACGACCGCTCGACGCAGGCCGGCGAGCTCTTCTTCAGGAAGGGCAAACATCTGGAAATGGCCATTCGCTTCGTAACGCCCGATCCGAAAGCGATCGTGTTCCGCCGTAACAAGGCCGAAATTTACAATCCCAAGACCAATCAGATCCAAGAGTACGATCTCGAGAAGCACGCGAACCTTGTGCAGGAGTTTCTGCTGCTGGGCTTCGGCTCGCCGGTTTCGGAGCTGGAGCAGTCTTATCGGTTCAAGTATCTGGGCGAGCAGCGCCTCGGCGGCGAGAATACGCAGGCGCTTGAACTCACCCCGCTTCAGCAGTCGATCAGCAGCCATTTAACACGCGTGGACCTGTGGGTGAGTGAAGCCTCGTGGCTTCCCGTGCAGCAGGAGTTCTTCGAACCGAGCGGGGATTATTTGATCGCCGCTTACAGCGACGTCAAGCTCAACCCGCATCTGTCACGTTCGGATTTCGACATTCACACCAGCCCGGGCGTCCAGCGAATGAAGATGAATTGAGCGGGGTTATGTCGTACCGATCTTGATCGTCTCAATTGCCCCATGAATAATTGGAAATGCCCACGACATAAGGGCGATGACATGGCCACCCGCTCAGCGGCCTGCTCACCGGGGACAGATAAAAACCGCGGGCCGCAAAGGCGGAGGTCCGCGCCGGTTGATCCCCTCCATCTCCTGCGTCTCGCTCAAACCAAAGCATGTATCGCCGCTTCAAGCCGGGATTTTCTCCGTTGGCCGGGATTCGGTTGCAACTTCGCTGCGCGCGGGCTAATTTAACAAAGCGGGAGGAAGCGGGGAGGGGGCTGGGTGCCCGTACGCTCCAATGAACCGAACCATCATACGCCGAAAGATTCACCTGGCAAGCCTGCGCCTGCGCGAGCTGCGGATGATCGCCTGGGGGCTGATTGATAAACACCACCCGATTGACGTGCATCTGATCCCCATCCGCCGCTGCAATCTCGCGTGCGCCTACTGCAATGAGTACGATGATTTTTCGCCGCCCGTTCCGTTAATCGAGCTGCAATCGCGGATTGACGCGCTGGCCGCACTGGGCGCCACCGTGATTACGATCAGCGGGGGCGAGCCGCTCCTGCACCCGCGACTCGATGAAATCATCCGGCACATTCGGCGGCGCGGAATCATCGCCGGCCTGATTACGAACGGCTATCTTCTGGTTGCGTCCCGCATCCGCGAGCTGAACCGCGCCGGCCTCGATCACTTGCAGATCAGCATTGACAACGTCAGGCCGGACGACACGTCCAAAAAAAGCCTGAAGGTTTTAGACCAGAAGCTGCGCTTGCTGGCCGAGCACGCGGAGTTCGCGGTGAACATCAATTCGGTGCTGGGCAGCGCGATTCGCGAGCCACAAGATGCCATTGCGGTGGCGAGGCGCGCGAAGGAGCTGGGGTTTTCGACCACCGTCGGGATCATTCACGATCACACGGGCCAGTTGATGCCGCTCAGCTTTCAGCAGCAGGAAATCTTCGATGAAGTGCGCGCCATGGGCAAGCGGTCGTACTCGCGCTTCTACGAAAGCTTTCAGCGAAATATCGCGCGCGGCCTGGAAAACAACTGGCGCTGCCGCGCCGGGAGCCGCTATCTTTACGTCTGCGAGGAGGGCTTGGTGCACTATTGCTCCCAGCAGCGCGGCTACCCGGCCGTGCCCCTCGCCGAGTATGACCGTCAGCGCATGGAACACGAATATCTCACCGAAAAATCGTGCGCGCCCCGCTGTACAGTTTCGTGCGTTCAGGTGGTCGGGTTGTTCGACCGCTGGCGCGATCCTCAGACCCGCAAAGCCTTCGAAACCGCCGCATCGCCTGCGATCCAGATCGAATCGGCCACCCTCGCTGGAAAGGGATCATAGTTCGCCGTTCCGGGTGATGCTTTCCACTTTCCCAGGTTGCTAAAAAGCGCGCTTCGAACCGTCATTCTGAGGCCTTCGGCTCCGCTCTCTAGAACCCCCCCGCCAAGCTGAGGGCGTTTCGTTCCTGGGGCGCGTTCCGTGACCTGCGTCCGCAGTGGTGGGCCGGCACTTCGCCGAAAACCTCACCATAAGAACGCGGAGGGCGCGGAGAACGGCTCGAAAGGAACGCGTGCACGTTCCCGGCACTCTGGACCCGCAGCCGGCCGGCAAGACTCAGTGTAGACTCCGCGGGGGGAGGGCTGGAGTTCCCCGTTCTTCAAGCCCTCTCGAGAGGGTGCCGAGGAACGAGGGCGGGTGAGGGGTTATTTCATGCTTCGGGGCGTCGCGAAGCGACGTCAGAAACTCCTCCGAATGCCACATTTCCGGTTTTTTGCAGCAGCCTGTTAGATTGGAATCGCAGCTCGCAATCATGCCGCGGTTAAGCGCGCATCCGTTCTATTTTCCTGCCAGAATCCGATAGTGGACCAGGCTCTGCTGGAAACCGGCGTTCCCCGGGTCGAGAGCGAGGGCGCGTTCCTCGGCGCGGACGGCCAGCTCGAACTGGCCGTTGGCGTTATACGCCGCGGCAAGGGTGTCCAAAATCTCCGGCTGTTTGGCCTGGGTGAGCTCGGCGGCGCGCAGCGCGTGGCTCAACGCCTTGCCCGGATTACGGTAACGAGGATCACTGCACGTGGCGTAGAGCCATGCAAGGTTGTTTTGTGTCAGCGCAGCATTGGGAACAATTTTCAGCGCTTGTTCGTAGCGCTCGATCGCCTCGGGGTAAAGCTTGAGCTGGACGCACACGCGGCCGAGCGCGGCGAGGACATCCGCACTGCCCGTGACGCGGCGACTGAACTGTTCGAGCACGTCCCGCGCCTTCGATGCTTCATTTTGGCTTTCATAGGCCGCGGAAAGGCTGAGCGCCGCCAGCGTGTCGAACGGATTGGCCCTGAGGCATGCGGTGAATTCGTGCGACGCCTGACTGTACTTGTGCTCCTGCAGATACACCAAGCCCCACGCCTCTCGCACTCGCACGTCCTTGGGCTCGAGCCGGCGCGCCTGTTCGAGCAGCGCGCGCGCGCGATCGGCCTTGCCGCGGGATTGGAGAGTTATGCTGTCGCGCAGGAGCGCCGTCACCTCGTGTGTCTTCTGCGCATGCGTAAAGGCTGCTCCGAAGCCGGCGACAACGAGCACGAGAGGCACTACGAGCACCGGCTGAAGGGGTCTGCGGGAAATGGCGCTGTAGCGCGGCGGAGGGATCAGGAGCGCCATCAGGACGCCCGTGGCAAGACCTCCCACGTGCGCCCAGTTGTCCACGTGCCCGGAAAAGCGGTCGTAAACCAGATTCACCGCGATCAGCACGGCGATCCCGACGCCAAACACGCTTTTCCACCGCCGTGGCACCGCCTCGGGATGAACCAGGCCCGTGACGAGCATCGCGCCTGCGATTCCGAAGATCGCGCCCGAAGCTCCCGCGCCAATGTGCGGAGACGCCTCCATCGAAAGGAGCGAGCCCCCCATTCCGGCAATCACGTAGATCAACGAAAATCGGCCATAGCCGTACAGCGGCTCAAGAAAGAGGCCAAGCAGGCAGAGCACCACCATGTTGCCGATGAGGTGCGCCCAGCTCAGGTGTACGAACATCGGCGTCACTAGCCGCCAGTATTCGCCCGAGCGGAAGTAAGGGCCGTATGACGCGCCAAAATCGAGCAGTACCTCGACGTTGCGCGGGCCTCCCGACGCGATCATGAGAATGAACACCAGAACGTTCAGCGCCAGGAGAACGAAAGTGGCGATTGTCGGGAAGGGTGCGCGGCTCCGCGATGCGCGGAATGGGATATCGAGGCGAGCAGACGGCGTATTCATCCGGTGAGTCCGATTATAACATTCCCGGCGCAGTGGCCTAGCGGATTCGGCGCGTTTGCTCGTGCGGCTGGCCGAAGGCCGGCGCGCGAGCTAGAATCGAAACGCAGGCCCGTTGGCCTGCTCGAAGCTCCAATCAAACTCGGCCATTCTTCTTTTCAAACGGAGCATTGATGTCCACACCTCCCCGCGGCATGAGCGCTGTTACCGTTTCGTCGTCTGATTCATCCTCGGATGAGCCTCGAGTCCTCTACCACGGCGCTGAGTTGGCATCCTGGTATTCCAGCGCCGTGAATGAGCATCATGCGGTGCGCCAAGCGGCCGGCGTGTTCGACTTCTCTTTCCGCGCGATGTTCAGCGCCAAAGGAAACGACCGGGCTCGGTTCCTGCACAGCATGACCACGAACGACGTCAAGGGCCTCGCTCCCGGCCAGGGGCTTTACGCCACGCTGCTCGACGTTCGCGGCCACATTCTCGCCGATGTTGAAATCTATTGCGAGGAGGATCAATTCCTGGTTACGACCGACGCTGACCTCCTCGACAAAGTGCTCGCCGTGCTCGGTCGCTACAACATCGGCGGGCGCGTACCGCTTGAGTCTCTTCCACTGACTGCCATTTCGATTCAAGGTCCGAATGCTGACGGCATCGTCCGGCGGGTGCTCGCGACGCAGTTGCCCGGGCCGGATGAGTATCGCCACTCGCGTTCGCCGGTTGTTGGAAAGCCAGCGCGGGTCATCAAAGCTGGATCAACGGGCGAAGAGGGTTACCAAATTTGGGCAGCGTCCGGCGACTTGCCTCTGATCGCAGACGCTTTGCTCGACGCCGGTCGAGCGCAAGGCTTGATTCGATGCGGATGCGCGGCGCTTGAGACGCTTCGCATCGAAGCCGGCATTCCAAAGTACGGGTCGGAGCTCGGCGAGGACACTTTGCCGCTCGAAGCGGGAATCATGAACGCGCTGAGTTTCAATAAGGGCTGTTACATCGGGCAGGAGATTGTGGAGCGGGCGCGCAGCCGGGGCCGCGTAAACTGGAAACTGGCGGGACTCTTTATCGACTCTCCCGCAGTCCCTGCAGTGGGCGAAACGGTTTTGCATCAAGAGAAGGCGATGGGCGAAATCACGAGCGCGTGTGTCTCGCCGACGCTCGGGCGAACCATCGCGCTGGGTTACGTGCGGCGGGAAATCGCGGAGCCGGGCTCGCGTGTTGTTCTTGGCTCCGGTGCCGCGGCGGAAGTTGCGGAACTGCCCTTTTATCGAAGGCCTGCGTAGAGGCAATTCTTAATTGAATTGCCTCTACGCGATGCCGGAGTAAGCGCCGAAGCGGCCGAAGCGGAAAATCACCGGCGCGAGCCGGAAGAAGCAGCCGGCGCGGCGGAATGCGGCGAGCTTGCCGGTGCGCTCATCGCCGGCGCGCTGGCTCGCGCAGCGGGCGAATAGCCACCCGAGCGCTGGAGCCCGCCGTTGTACGACGGCGAAGGCGAGCGGACTTGCTGAATGCGTCCGCTACCGCCCATCCGCAATTGCGGCCCGCTCGCCCGCATCGCAGCGTTGCCTCGAAGCAGAACGGGTGCCTGCCGCGAATACCCGGCGTTCATTCCTCCTCGCGCTGCGAGCGCTTCATTGGCGCGCAGACGGCTCACCGGATAACGCCCGCCAATCGTGTTCCCCATCCGCACGGTCATCGGAGCCCTTGAAGAGGGGCTGCTTCCAAACGCGCGGGCGAACGCCGACCGGTGGGCGTTGTCCAGTGCCTCCATCCGCGACCCTTGGGCCATGCTCTGGCCCATCAGCACGACGCGCGGCGCTGCAACCCTCGATCGTAGGGCGAGCGCTTGTGGAACGCCGGAACGAACCGCGCCTGCCTGGTAGGGCTGGCCGTGCAGCAGCGCTAGAGCGCCCGGAGCAACCTGCGGACGTGGGACCCGGCTGAGTGCAAGAGGATTGACGGGCACCCTGGCGCCGCCATTCACAACTCCGCCGTTTTGCAGCGTGCCCGGCTTGATCGCCGTCAAGCAACCAGCCGCGGACGGGTTGCAAGCTGGGCGGCCGTTGACGCTCAGCGGTACCCATCCGACGTATCCGGCTCCTGAGTACCAAGCCACCATGCCCGGCTCGAATGCGTTCATTGCGCCCGGCTGCCACAGATACCCGTACATCGAGCTGAAAGCCCAACCTCCGTAATGGAATGGCAACCAGCCCCACGGCTCAGAGGAAATCCAGGTATAGCCCATGCCGGGGTAGAAGCTCCACTGCCCCATTGAGAAGGGAGACCATCCGGTAGCGACGTAAGGAGACCAGGCATAGCCGTAACCGGGGAAAAAGCCCCACGCGCCGTATTGGTCCAGGTCAGACCAACCTGCGAGAGAGCCGTTCGTCCCGATGGGAGAGTCGTTGTACGCCAGTTCGGCCTGCGTATCGCGAGCATGGACCCAACCGTCCCAGTCGTCCTTTTGGATGCCGCTGGCAACATTGAGTGCCACTTGCGCGCCAACGCTCGTATCAAGGACCTTGCCCTTGGTCAGTTTGGCTTCCTGCGCGCCGTCCGCCACGCGAACGTCTCCCTCAAACACCTCAACGCGTAGCTTGCCGTCCCGCAAATCTGTTCTGAACTCGGCTTTGCTGCCCGGCGTTACCGTGGCTTCGCCTGCTTTCACGGTATAAACGTCGTGTTCGTGCCGCTCCGGGAACACCTTGAACGTGGCGTACCCTCGGTCAAAGGTGAGGCCGTTGATCTTCGAACCGGAGGGATCGACTGCGAGCTGGCTGAAATCGAGCTGCGAAAGCTGCCCCAGGCGCGCGGTTGAGCCATTCTCGAATTCCACTTCGGCGAAGCTTTGCTCGCCCGTCGAGACGGAGAAGCCCTCCTCAATCGGAGTATTCACCGAAGCCTTCGCCCACTCCGTCGAACCCGGCCTTTTCACGAGCACCGTGCCGTCCACAAAGCTGAGCCTCACGACCCGAACGTGAGAGTAGGCCTTCTGCTGACCCATCGCTACGACCTGCAGGCAAACCAAGGCGGCTGCCAGCCCGAAACTGACGACCTTTGTTTCCAGCTTCATTGGAGTTCTCCTTCTCCGGAGCCCGGAACGCGAGAATACCGGGATGTGTGCACAGTATAGCAGATGTTAGAACCAATGGAAGGGTTGGTTTTGAACCGGTTGAAAGGACCGCCCGTCGCGCGCGGGGGGGGAGGGCGGAGCTTCAACTCCGCCCCCTGTTGATATGGTCCGCAGTGACAACAGCGCGCTAGCTGGACTGGCCAAAAACGAGCTTTTGTGTCCAGCCTTTGACGCTGATTTCCGAGATCGTAGGGTCATCCTGGCCGCGGAAGAGGTAGTGGATTGACGTCTGATCGGGCGCCTTGTCCAATCGGACAAGGTGAGCTGGGGCGTGGCCAACCAGTTTTTCGTTGTGATAGAAGGCGACAAGCGGCGCGCTGGAACCCTGCGACAGACGCATTGTGTAATCACCGGGTTTCAGCATGGGCCCGCCGGGGACCTGCGCCTGGTTGAAAACGTAAAGGTCAACCGATTTCTGGGATGAATTGCGCCGGCCGGCGGGGCTCGCGTAAGCCATCGCGCTCGCCATTACAAGCGCAGCCGCCACCGTGAACGCCGATTTTGCATTTGCCATTTCCTGTTTCCTCCCGTTTTGCGATGGGTTGAAGAGAAGCGCCGGCGATCCTCATCGAGAACAGCCGCCGGCATCAGCCAGCAGAACGTTCGCTGAACCATTTGTGCTCTGCGTCGGTTTTGGTCAACGAACCAGTTCCGCGCACGCGAAGCGCCATCCGCCGCGGGGCTTAAACGGCTGAGCCGTCGAACGAAACATCAGCAGCCCTTAAGTTGGGAGCTCCACGTTTGTCCGCTTCCGGGATTCGAGCGTCCGGGACCGGACAAGTCGATGTCCCGCCGGAACGGACACACTGTTGGACGCCTGAACTTGTCTGGCGTTACTCTCGCTCATTTGAGACATGAGAGGCGGTCGGCTGCGGCATTTTGGAGCTGCCGACGCCGGATTTCTCGTGTGTCACGGCAGAGAAAAAGATGCCGGAGGTAGGGACGTGTTGTATTCTCGAATCGAGGAACTGTTGTTTCGCTCAATAAATCCGCGCGTTTCCAAGCACCTTAGCAAGTGGTTGTCAGCGAGCGTGTTCTATTGTGTTAACTTATCGTTGCCGTGCAGAGACGAGCGGACCGCACGCGCGAGTTGAATGGATTCGGGGAAATCGCATTGATAAGGGGCGCTGGAAATGACAGAAGATTCACGGCCGGCTGATCATCCGTTTACACAATACCGCCGGCGGCGCTTGGCGCACGAGAAGGGATGTCGAGGAGCCGAGGGGTGAGGCCTCGGCGGTTGCGGTTTGGGGCTGAATTCGAGCGCCCGGCTTCGCAAATTAAAGGTGGCGCATCAAATTGCCGATCTGGTGAGACTCTAGGGAAATCTATGCCTGCAAACGTGACGGACGGAAAAAGCGAAACCCAGCCCATGTCGAGGTTGCGCGGCAGGCCGATTGCCGGTCGCGCGACGGGCGACCATCGGGAAAAGCCCTGGACAGTGGTCAGCCTGCCGCCCTTTCCTGCCGTCGCCATGCGCGTACTGGCGCTGCTCGCCAAAGAAGAGCTCGGTCTCCGAGAGCTCACCCTTCAGCTTCAGTCCGATCCGGTTCTGGCGTCAGAAATCCTGACCCTGGCGAATTCTCCGCTGTTCGCTTTTCGCACGGAGGTTCGCACAGTCCTTCAGGCCACCACTCTGCTCGGCGCGCAGCGAGTGAAGGGCATCGCCCTCACGATCGCGATGAAGACCTATCTCACCGAGTCGTTTCAGATTCCGGCGTTGCTCGCAAGCTGGCGGCATAATCTGGCTTGCGCGCTGGTGGCCGAAGAGATTGCGCGCGTGAGCTTAATTGAAAAGGATTTCGCCTACCTGGCCGGTCTTCTGCACGATGTGGGAAGGCTGGCGCTCGGAATGATGAAGCCGCTCGAATATGCGGATCTTTTGAGTTCCGCGGAAATCAACGACTCGTCCATTCTGGAGGAAGAGCGCGAGATGTTCGGGGTTGATCACTGCCAGGCTGGGAAGAGGCTGATGCAATCGTGGAAGCTGCCGAAGACGTTCCTCGAAGTGGCCGAACATCACCACGCGCCCTCGGGCTCGCAATTTGATATCGTGGCGCTGGTGAACCGAAGCTGCATGATCGCGGACGCCATCGGATTTTCGGCCTTCAATTCCGCGACGCCCCGGCGGTTTGAAAACGTCCTCATGACCCTGCCGGAACGCGAGCGCCGGCTCTTCAACCCGGACCCCGAGCAGTTCGCGATGAACGTCGCCATCAAGATCCACTCCCTCGAATAACGCTCGAGCGACATCACTCCCCCTCTGCGATTTTCATATCGTGCACCTTGTTCAAACCACGTCGCTCCGCTTTGAACATGCGCAGCAAATCTCGCACGGCAATGCAATTGACGCGATGGCCCGCCTTAAGGCGCTGCGCGATCCAGCACCGTCCCGATGGACTGCGATCCCCACACCGACATCGCCGCCCGTGGCTGTTCGTCAGGACCCTCGGCGACGGCCGCAAGGTGGCCCGCCTGTTCGTCTTC
>JBOGKE010000111.1:0-14980 GCA_050745265.1 Terriglobia bacterium | reverse complement strand
ATTATGTATGTCATTGCAAATAAAACGGAAATGAAAGGAATGGTGCGGAAGGGGGGACTCGAACCCCCATGGTCTTGCGACCGTCAGCCCCTCAAGCTGGTGCGTCTGCCAATTTCGCCACTTCCGCGGTCAAACTGTTTTAACGCTGCCTAGAGAACCACGCTCAGGGCTGGAACGGATTCGTCGGGACCGGCGCAGGATGCGCCGGCGCGTGTGTCGGCGCGGATTGCTTCCGGTGGCCGAGCACGGAATTCGTGCCTCCGCCCTTCGAAGCCCAGACCGATAGCGCGATCGACGTGGCGATGAAAACCGCGCCCAGCACCCAAGTGACTTTGGACAGCGTCGACACTGTTCCGCGAGGTCCAAACGCCGCCTGGCTGACGCCGCCGAACGCCGCGGTAATATCCACATTTTCGCCGCCCTGGATCAACACCACCAGCAAAATCAAGACACAAATCAGGATGTGGGCTGCCAGAACTAAACCGTGCATTATTCCTCGCTTGCTTGTCTACAGCGGATAGGCGACAATCGCGGCAAATGAATCCACCTTCAGGCTGGCGCCGCCGACCAGCACGCCATCGATCTCTTCGCGAGCCATCAGTGCCTTGATATTGTCCGGCTTGACGCTGCCCCCGTAAAGAATCCTGGTCTCGCCGGCGACGCGCGCGCCCATTTTTTCAGCGATCAGGCTGCGCAGGTGGCGGTGGCTCTCAGCGGCGGTTTCGGGCGTGGCCGTGCGTCCGGTTCCGATGGCCCAAACCGGCTCGTAAGCTACGATGATACGGAAAAAATCCTGCGCGGTCAATCCGGCGAAGCCCCCTTCGACCTGCCGCTGCAGAACCTGGTCGGTGCGGCCCGCTTCGCGCTGCTCCAGTGTCTCCCCCACGCAGACGATGGGCGTGAGGCCGGCCGCGAGGACGGCGCCGATCTTGCGGCTCACGCTTTCATCCGTCTCGCCGTGAATCTGCCGCCGCTCGGAGTGGCCGATGATCGCGTGAGAGCAACCTGCCTCCGCGAGCATGGGAGCGGAGATGTCGCCGGTGAAAGCGCCTTCTCTTTCCCATGCGACGTCCTGCCCGGCAACCCGGATGTTGCTCCCGGCCGCCACGCTCGCCACCGCATGAAGAGCCGTGAACGGCGGCGCCACGACGACTTCGCAATGACTCGCGCTGGCAACCTTGGGTTTCAACGCAGCGATAAACTCGACAGCCTCGGCAATGGTCTTGTACATTTTCCAATTGCCGGCAATCACGGGGCGACGCATCAAACCTCTGGGTCAGCAAGCAGCAAGCAGCCTTCAGCAATCAGCTTTCCGCCTTCTGCTTTTACGGTCTGGCCTTGGAGCTTTCCTCGAAGTGGTGGAGGTCCAACTCGATCGCGGCGCGGTCGGTCATGTCCACTACCCCGGCGGCGGCGATGCCAATCGCAACCACGATCGCATCGCTGATCTCATCCCTGCTGAGGCCGAGTTCCAGTGCCTTCTTGATGTGCCCTTCGAGGCATCCCTGGCACTTCGCCACGGCGGATGCGGCGATGGCGATCAGCTCTTTCGTCTTGAGATCGAGCGCGGTGGGCGTGAAGTAGCTTTCTTTGTAAAATGACAGGTAAATGCGCCGGAAGCGCGGATCGATCATGCTCATCGAGGCGGGCGTCTTCTTCTTGTTATCCTGCGAGTCGTCATTGGCCATGAACTCTGTTGCTCCTACCAAAGCGTTTCCGGGCCCGAGGCGGTCGGATCGTTCTCCATGGCGGCCCGCCACTCGAAGTGTCATCTTAACATAGCTTCTCCGGCGCCCGGCGACGCCCTAGCGAACTGCCGCCACGCTCCGGCAGCGCCCGCCGAGCGGTCCCGGCGTTCGTACGGCGGCGGTTTGGCAGCTGCAGCAGTACGTTGACTTTTTCGCTCCTCTCAGAGTAGACTGCCGCACGCCGTAAAAGGTTGCGTCCGATGAAGATCGCGCTGCGGGGTGGAATCGTAGCTTTGCTAATCGCGTCCATGGTATGGGCCGAGTCCGCCGCCACGCTTGCTCAAGCTCAAGCCGGCGGCGGCGTGCAGGGCGGGATCGTGAAGGGAGCGGTCGAAAAACTCGGCATGGGCAAGCGCGTCGCGGTGCATCTCAAGACGGGCGAAGTCATCCACGGGCGCATTACGGCGATCGGCGAGAATTCCTTCAGTCTGCAGCCGGCTCATGCGAACACGATCCGGGAGATCCCGTATGACCAAGTGACGCAGCTCAAGAAAAGCGTGAATACGCTCTTCTGGGCGGCAGTGGGAGTCGCGGCCGTCGCGATCGTGCTGATCATCGTCGCCGTCGCCCGCACTCCCAAAGTCCACCCTTTTACTCCTCCGGCGACGGGCTCCTGAAGCGCCTCACCGACCGAGATCACAGCGGTCGGGGAGCGCACCGCAAAAGCCCGGCGGCTTTGAGCCGGCTTGAACGCTTGATCCGGGCGCGGAGCGGAAGCAGCGCGAACCCGAACAGTGCCACGCTGAGCAGCAGCAGGCTCGCCGGCTCGGGCGCGGGAACCGGAGGGGACTGATTCGCTTTCAAGCTCAGGTAAAGGTCCACCGGATCCCCGGGGGTCGGCACCGGACGCACGAGGCAGGGTGCGCCGAGCGTCACTACGGGGCAGGTCATCACGATCCATTGGTATCCGGCGGGCCGGGCGGCGCCGGTAAAGGAGAACGCACCGCTAAACGAGTTGGCGCTTGCAAAGAAGAAGGAGTCGCCCGGGAAAATGGCGAAACCCGGTTCGCTACCCGGGGAATGCCGGACCTGAATTCGCCCAGCGGGTCGAGTCTCAGCGAGCGGGGCGCGACTCTAGTCGCGGGGATCTATGATCGCCGCTGTTGCGTCACGAGTCGCGGCGGCTACGCTCTCGCGTCCGGATGATCACGGGTGGCGGAACGCGAACGAGAGCATGCTGCGGCTCGGCTCCGCTCTCGAACGCCCGGCTCTGGAACTCACGCCGCACGTACTCGACGAACGCTTTCATTTCGCGCTCCATCTCGGCCATGCGGTTGCGCATGTTGAGAATGATCTCGATTCCGGCGAGGTTCACGCCCATCTCACGCGTCAGCTTCAGGATGACCTCGAGCCGCTCAAGATCGCCTTCCGTATAGAGACGCGTATTGCCGTCGCTGCGCGAAGGCGTAAGCAATCCCTCGCGCTCGTAGAGGCGGAGCGTCTGCGGGTGGATATTGTACATCTCCGCCACCGCGCTGATCATGTAGCCCGCCTTGCTGCGTGTTTTTCGGCCTCGCTTTGCCATTGCAGGTGTCAGGTTCCAGCCATCCGCCTTCTGCCCTAGGGCCTTCTGCTTTCCGCGCCGAGATTCTTCCGCGGATCGTCAGGATTCAGCCGCGCCAGCTCGCGAAGAATCTCCTTGCTTCGCTCGTCGGCCACTCGCGGAACCACGACTTGGACCTCAATGAACTCGTCACCGCGCAGCCCCGCCTCGCGCAGGGATGGAGTTCCTTTGCCGCGCAGCCGCAGCGTCTGGCCGCTCTGAGTTCCGGGCGGAATACGAATGGTGCTTGGGCCGTCGAGCGTAGGGACTTCCACCTTTGTGCCGAGAGCCGCCTCAGTGACCGTAACCGGGACCTTGACGTAAATGTTATCGCCCCTGCGCTCGAAGAGGGGATCGCGTTCGACGTCCGTGACGATGTAGAGATCGCCGCGCGGCCCTCCGCCCGCGCCCGCGTTGCCTTTGCCGGGCACGCGCACTCGCGAGCCCGTATCCACTCCCGCCGGTATTCGGACATCGAACGTCTCCGGCTTGCGCACGAGTCCGGCGCCGCCGCACACAGGGCAGCGCGGCTTGATGCGGCCGGTGCCACCGCAATCGGGGCAAGGCCCGGAGAATCGCATGGCCCCCACCTGCCGCTGAAGTTTTCCCGTGCCGCTGCAGGTGGGGCAAGTCACGGCCGCTCCGCCCGAAGTTCCAGTCCCGTGACAGGTGGAACACTGCTCATTCAGCGCCACGGTCAAGCGCATCTGCGTGCCCCGAACGGCGTCCCAGAACTTCAGGTGCACATGGTGCTCAAGGTCCGATCCCTGGCGCGGCCCTTCCTGGCTGTGCGCGCGCTGCTCGCCGCGGCTGAAAATCTGCGAAAAGATGTCGCGGAACGCTCCGCCGACGCCTCCATGCTCCTCTTCCTGTTCCTGCGGGGAGGCGCCGAAGTTCGAGAAGTCAAAGCCAGAGAAGTCAAACCCGGGTTCCTGCGCGTTCGAGGTGTACTGGCCCGACGCGGCTCCCTGATTGAATCCCTCGGGTGGAATATTTTCGGCGTAGAAGCCGTACTTGTCGAAAACCTTCCGCTTCTTCTCGTCGCTCAGGATTCCGTAGGCTTCGGAGATTTCTTTGAACTTCTCCTCCGCCGCCTTGTTGCCTGGGTTAAGGTCGGGATGATATTTCCGCGCCAGCCGCCGGTAAGCTTTGCGGATGACGTCCGGTTTCGCTTTCCGGTCCACGCCGAGAGTTCCGTAATAATCTTTCTGTGTCGCGGTTGGCATCGTATACTAGATTATGTGAGAGACTCCGATAGCGGACGCCGTCGCCGCTCGCGTCTGCCGACACCATCCGGTGCCAATTCCAACCGGGAGAGCACTAGGACTATCAGCGAGAACCTGCAAATTCGCGCCTCCCTCATGAATCGGCTCGCGGACGTGTGCTCGGAGCTTGAGCAGCTTCAGGACGAACTGGAGGATCTGCTGATCAGTTGCGATCCTCGCTGCATTCGCAAACTGCGTAAAGCCCGCCGAGAGCACGGCGCAGGAAAAACGCGCCCTTACGAGCAATTGGCGCGCGAAGCTGGGCTAAGGCAGTAGCTCGCTTGTCAGCGTCATTTCACCTTGCCTCATCTCAAATCATTCGGTAGCCTCAGTCATGCTCGAAACCTATCAGGTTGAGGCTTCTGAAACGTTCGCGCGGGAATTCAAGAAGCTCAGTAAGCCCGTCCAAGAGCAAATTGATCGCCGCATACGCTGGGCTGCGTCTCATCGTGAAGTTCTCCGGCCTCTCCGCCACCTTCCGAAGGAGTTTGCTGGCCTGCAGAAGCTCCGCGCTGGCGACTACCGCGTTCTGCTCTGGGTCGATCACGCGAAGCGCCAGCTTATCCTGTATACAGTCGGCCACCGAAGCGCAATTTATCAAAGGCTCTGACCTGCGCCGTTAGTTTTTGCTCAACCCCGAGATTGCGTTGAGGTGGTCCGGGCAGCGCGATCCCATCCAGGCTTCGAGGTGGCGCCGGATCTCCATCGCAAGCGGGTGGTTAATCTGCGGCTGCTCGAGCTGTACTTCGATCAACTGCTTCCAGTGGCACAGCGGGCATTCGATTCCCACCTTGGCGCGATGCGTCACCGGCTGCGCGCTGACTTCAAGTGCGTTTCCCATAGGTCACCTCAATTTAGTGTTACCTGCGCGATCCGGCGATGCTGCGACGCCCCGACTGTCATTCCGAGGAGCGAAGCGAGGAGAAATCTCGCCTTTTCATTTCGCCGAAACGCGCGCCTGGCGAGATCCCTCGCTTCGCTCGGAATGACATGGTCTGGCGCGCTCAGTTCGATTTTTTCTCATCGTTGTCCACCACCTCGGCGTCAATAACCTCTCCGTCGCCCGAACCTCGCCCTTCCGAACCAGCGGCTCCGGCGCCGCCGTCTTGCGAGGCGGCGGCGCCGCGCGCGTCGGAAGCGCCACCCGGCCCTGCAGGTCCACCCGGGCCACCCGCTCCGGCCTGCTTGTACATCGCCTCGGCGAGCTTGTAGGAAGCCTGCGTCAGGCGCTCCACGGCAGCGGTGATTTGCCCCGTGTCGCTTCCCTGAATGGTTTTTTTCGCGTCTTCGAGAGCCGCTTCAATGTTCGTCGCGTCGGTCTCGCTGATCTTATCGCGGTGCTCCTTGAGCGTCTTCTCGGTCGAGTAGACTAAATTGTCGGCCCGGTTCTTCAGCTCAATTTCCTCCTTATGGCGCTTGTCCTCTTCGGTGTGAGACTCAGCGTCGCGGGTCATGCGTTCGATTTCTTCCTTATTTAAGCCGCTCGAAGAGGTGATCGTGATGCGCTGCTCCTGGCCCGTGCCTTTGTCTTTCGCGGACACGTTCAGGATGCCGTTGGCGTCGATGTCGAACGTGACTTCGATCTGAGGAATGCCGCGCGGCGCGGGCGGAATTCCGACCAGGTGAAATTTGCCGAGCGTCCGGTTGTCGCGCGACATGGGCCGCTCGCCCTGCAGCACGTGAATTTCAACCGAGGTCTGGCCGTCCGCCGCCGTCGAAAAAACCTCGCTCTTCCGCGTCGGAATTGTGGTGTTGCGCTGAATCAGTGGAGTGGAAACGCCGCCCAGCGTTTCAATCCCGAGCGTCAGCGGCGTCACATCGAGCAGAAGCAGGTCCTTCACTTCGCCACCCAGCACGCCCGCCTGAACCGCCGCGCCAACCGCCACGACTTCATCGGGATTCACACCCTTGTGCGGCTCCTTGCCATTAAAAAGGTCTTTGACGATCTGCTGAATTCGCGGAATGCGCGTCGACCCGCCCACGAGCACGACCTCGTCGATCTTCTCCGGGCCGACGCCGGCATCCTGCAACGCCTGCTTCACCGGCGCGACGGAACGCTGGAAGATGTCCTCGCACATCTGCTCGAACCGCGCGCGGGTGAGCTTCAGCAGAAGGTGCTTGGGTCCTGATGCGTCCGCCGTGACGAAAGGAAGATTGATCTCGGTCTCAAGCAGGGTCGAAAGCTCCATCTTGGCTTTCTCCGCCGCCTCCTTCAGCCGCTGCAGCGCCATGCGGTCTTTCGAAAGATCGATGCCCTGATCCTTGCGGAACTCGTCCACAATCCAATCGATCACGCGCTTGTCGATGTCGTCGCCGCCGAGGTGCGTGTCGCCGTTGGTAGACTTCACCTCCACCACGCCTCCGCCCACCTCCAGAATCGAAATGTCAAATGTGCCGCCGCCAAAGTCATAGACCGCGATCGTCTCGTCTTCCTTCTTGTCGAGACCGTACGCGAGCGCCGCGGCCGTCGGCTCGTTGACGATGCGCAGGACTTCAAGCCCGGCGATCTTGCCCGCATCCTTGGTAGCCTGCCGCTGGCTGTCATTGAAATAGGCGGGTACCGTGATCACCGCCTGCGTCACTTTTTCGCCCAAATATTGGTCGGCCGCGTCCTTCATCTTGGCGAGAATTTGAGCCGAGATTTCGGGCGGAGAATAGCTCTTCCCCAAAATCTGCACCCGCACGTCGCCGTTCGGCCCTTCGATGACCTTGTAGGGCACCGTCTTGATCTCGGTTTGCACTTCGTTGTACCGGCGCCCCATAAAACGCTTGATCGAATAGATCGTGTTCTCGGGATTTGTGATCGCCTGGCGCTTTGCCGTCTGGCCCACCAGCCGCTCTCCCGACTTGGTGAACGCTACCACGGATGGCGTCGTCCGGGACCCTTCCGGATTGGCGATAACGGCCGGCTCGCCGCCCTCCATAACCGCAACCACTGAATTCGTCGTCCCAAGATCGATCCCTATGATTTTGCCCATGTTGAGCTCTCCTTAAATTAGTCCTCGCAGCCTCTCTCAGCCTTACGAATCTTAGATGCACTACGGGCTGAGCTGGTTACCATAATAAAGGCTTAGTGGGTTGATGTAAAGGAAAGACTGATGAGCAGCCAAGGCTTAGGTCAGCTCAGGCCGTAAGGAACGGAGCGCGGAAGCGGCAGCAGCCGTAACCGCCCTCCACTTGTTGCCTGGTTTGAATGCCCTTTCGTCAAAGCGCCGCACCGCGGCGAAGCCTTCCGGCGTCGCAGCATTCAAGATTCGCGCCGGCGGGCTTCGCGTGCACTCCCGAAGCCAGCCGGATTGCCAGCCCGTCCAGTTGGCGCACAAGCTCGTGTGGATCACGGAACGCCGCGATGTTGCGGAACACGCGGACGAAAACCTCCCGCGTTGCGTGCTCCGCTTCGTCGCGTCCTCGGCTCATCCTGAGGCAGAGGGAATACACGCGCCTTTTATGGTTATCGAAGAGCGCTTGGAAGGCCGCTTCATCGCCTTGCTGAGCGCGACGAAGGAGCGCCCGCGATGAGGCGGCCTCCACGGCGGTGACTGCGGATTGCGCTAAGTGCATGATCGGTCCGAAGACGGAAGAATGAAGCGGTGCTCGTGGAGTATCCACGAACTGTCAATGGGTGGCGCATCCATCCCGTGGTTCGGGGTCTGTGCGACCCTTGAAAACCGCACACACGGCAACGAGCGGCCCCGTGTGCGCCACCCAAAGTATTTGTATACCGATTTGGTGAACCCTAGATTTCCCGTCGCGCCGCGTCTGCTTCCGAGGCGAGGTCGAGCAGGAGTTCGTTAAATTCGGGCGGCTGACCGAGGAAGAGGCCGTCGCTGATAAGGCTCTTGATCGCGCCGACGGCGTCGATTTGGCCGGGGCTCGTGGGGCGAATGACGGCGCAGGGGCCGAATTTCTTGTCGATGAAATCGCACGGCTCGGGCATGATCAGGTTGGCTTGGAGCGTCTCCGGCTGGCCTGTCATCAGGTTCACGAACGTCACCGTGTCACCGGTAATTGGATCGGTGTCGCTCAGGGGAAGCGCATTGCCCGCTTTATCCTGCCAAGTCTGAAAGTGCATGATTTCCGACCCGCCGATGCTGACGAGAATGCGCAGAACTTCGAGGCTGGTGGCTTTCTGCGTGAGCGTGTGGTAGAGACTTGACCCGCCTTGCTCGATAAACGCGAAGTGAAATCCCGCCGTGAAGGCGATCGCCTGGAGGTGCGTGGTGATCGTCTGGCTGGCGGGAAGACTGTTGCTGAGCGTGCTGCCCGCGGTGTCGGCATTGCTTCTCGGAATCGCGGTATGCCGGCCGCCGCTCAGGCTCGGGACGGCCTGCGCGAAGGCCGCGCCGAGGTCGGGATTGGTTGTGCTTCGATACCGCACCCACCAGCTCGTGTCGACGGTGAGTTCCATGAGATTGGTGAGCCGTCCCATCTGCCGCGCCCCGTCGGCAGTGCTGCTCGGCAGGTTTGCGAAGCCCGTCAGATCGACCGACTTCACGCCTTTAGAGCTCAAATACGCCTTGAGGAAAGCGGCGTGGCTATTCTCGTCGTCGGTGTTGTCGTGGATGTACTGCGCCATGTCGCCGTCGAGAATCTCGAGCGCGCCGGTGTAGAGTGCGTTCCCGCCGTTCACTCCCGAGACCTCCGTATCCTGAGTTCCTCCCAGCTCGGAATACTGCTGCCACAGATCCGCCTCGATCGTCTCCGCTACTTGCAAGAAGCGTAGGATCGCGGCGTCGCCTCGGGTGATCGGCCGGTTATCCTGGTCATCGTGGTCGTCCTCGTCTCCTCGGGCGAAAATCCGCGGCGCCAGGAGTCCTGCGCCCACGGTCGCGGCCCCAGCTTGGACTCCGCGCTTCAGAAAGGCGCGGCGGCCGGGCGTCTGATTCAATGCGTCGGAAATGTGCTTCATTTTTTCTCCTTTTCGGTTTGTGAAATCACTCTGGCTTTGCGAGGGCGCGCCCGGAACACCGCGATTGCCGGATGGAACGCCCTGAGGGTGGCGGTTCATCCCTTCGCGATGCAAGATCACCGGACGCGCCAAGTGATTAGAGGCACGCTAGGAGAATTGAGCCCTCAGCATTTGATCAAGAAGTTATCAGCTTGTGAGACCACGATTTGTGGGCAGAGTCTTGGAATTCGTCTTTGCGTAATCTTTGCGCTTTGGCGTCTTTGCGAGAGGCTGTTGCTATCGCGAAAAATCAGCGCGAGGTCCCTCGCCCTAGCTCGCGTCGCTCGCCACCCCCGCCACCCTCTCCGCAGGGGAGAGGGCAGGAATCAGGGCGAGAGTCCTGGCGGGTTGCTGAAAGAACGTTCCGGACCATGTCATTCTGAGCGAAGCGAAGAATCTGCTTTTGCATTTTCAAGGGACTTACGAGATTCTTCGTCGCCTGCGGCTCCTCAAAACGACAGGCTCGAGGGGTTTTTCAGCAACCTCCCCGCCGAAAACCACTTGTGCTTTCGCTCGCGTTCACCTATCATAGGAAGTTCGACGATGAGTTCAGCAGCCCAGTTCGGGATGGCGAACGGGAAGCCCCTGGCGGCTTGTTGTTGTCGTATGACCGCTAGCGGCCGCCTTTCTCCGGAGATAACTGCGCTGTAGTCCCGCTGCCAAGTTAAGTCTTCCGAGCGCCCGCTAACGATGCCCCGTTAGCGGGCGTTTTTGTTTTTTGGCAAGCGCAGCGCGGCCTGAAGCTCGAACCGTCTGGCCCTGGGAAAACGAAATGATGATCGCCCTGCTCGGATTCGCAGCGGGTATTTTGATTGGCTTGACCGGAACCGGCGGCGGCACGGTGCTGACGCCGCTGCTGCTGATCGCGACGCCCTACCCGGCGCTCGTGATCATCGGAACGGACCTCGTCACCGGAGCCGTCACCAAGCTGGCAGGGCTCGTTCAGCACTGGAGGCTTGGCCGGATTTACTGGGGTTTCGGCGCCTGGATTATCGCCGGAAGCATTCCCGGGAGCCTGGCGGGAATCCTCGTCATTCACGTGATGAAGACGCATCTCAGCGCGCGGCTGCTCGAATACACTCTGAAAGCGCTGGTGGGCCTGGTCCTCTTCGCGGCTTCGTTCTCACTTCCTTACCTGAGAAAGCGGAAGGCGAATGGAGCTGGGAAGGCCCCGGCGCAAACGCACCATGGCTTCTTCATGCTGGCTGGAGCGGCGGTCGGATTCCTGGTGGCGGTAAGCTCGGTGGGCAGCGGCAGCTTGCTGATGGTGGTCATGCTGATGATTTCTCCTGTGCCAATTGCGGACCTCGTCGGGACCGACATCATGCTTGGCCTCGCGACCACAATCCTGGCAGGGTCGCTTCATCTCTGGATGGGGCATTTCAATGGCGCGCTTTTTTCAGGCCTCGTCGTAGGTTCGGTGCCGGGCGTGCTCGTGGGAAGCTGGCTTTCGCACCGCATCCCGGATCGTTATTCCGGTTGGCTGCTCAGCGTTCTCTATTTCTCGCTGGGAGCTCGCCTGCTTTTGAGCTTCTGAACCGCGCGGTCCTCGCGCGAATCCTGGCACGAAAGGTGGATCTTAGACATGGCATTGAATAGCTCGGAGATCAAGCAATGGGGGGACGCGAATGCGGGAGGGCATCCGCGCGACATTCTCGCGTTCGCGCTCGAAAATTTCTCGCCGCGGATCGGCATCAGTTTCAGCGGCGCCGAAGACGTCGTCCTGGTGGATCTGGCGGCGAAACTGGGCGGCAGTTTCCGCGTCTTCTCGCTGGATACGGGGCGGCTGCATCCGCAAACGTACCGGTTTCTCGATCAGGTGCGCGAGCATTACGGCATTCCGATTGAGCTCTTTTTTCCGCGGCCCGAAACCGTTGAGAGCTTCGTGCGCGAGAAGGGGTTGTTCTCGTTCTATCGCGACGGGCACAAGGAATGCTGCGCGCTGCGTAAGGTGGAGCCGCTCAAACGCGCTCTCGGAGGGTTCGACGCTTGGGTCACCGGCCAGCGGCGCGACCAGAGCCCTTCAACCCGCAACCAGGTTGCGGTGGCTGAAGCGGACCCGGCGTTCTCGAACGGGCGTCTCTTGGTGAAGTTCAATCCGCTTGCAAACTGGAGTTCCCAGCAGGTCTGGAGCTATATCCGCGAGAATCGCGTGCCCTACAATTCTCTGCACGAGCGGGGATTTGTCTCGATCGGCTGCGAGCCCTGCACGCGCGCCGTGCTGCCCGGCCAGCACGAGCGTGAGGGCCGCTGGTGGTGGGAAGAAGCGACTCAGAAAGAGTGCGGGCTGCATGCCGGGAATGCTACGGTTCGTTGAGAGGATTGGAAACTCGAGTAGCGCCGGCCCGCGAGAGAGACTGTACTTCTGTATGAGATCAACGACGAGCGAGATCCTCAGTGGCGTGCGGCTGCCCTGAAAAACTCCAACCGGCGGCGTTCGAACAGGCAGCGTATCAGGGCACGGCTTCATGCTTTGTGGGTGGCGCGGAGCGGCATGACGACTGCTCAGAATGGAACGGCGCCGCACTTTTTCCTAGACCGGTCGAATCTCTGCCACACACGCCCCAAGGCTCGACGCCGGCGAGGTCCACGCTTCCGTCCGGCGTCCGTGCAGCGTCTGGCGAAGTCTGCGCCGCGCGCGAACCAAGCGCGACTTCACCGCCGCCTGCGATAGGCCGAGCGTCTGGGCCGTCTCCTTGACGGTGCACTCTTGGACGTTGCGCAGAACGAACGCGCTGCTGAGCGTCGGGCTGAGCGCGCTGATAGCGCGTCCGAACGCTTCCTGAAGCTCGGCGTCTGCGTATTGCTTCTCCGGGTTGTCATGATGGTCCTGAAACTCCTGCGGAAGCGTGTCGAAGTAGACCTGCTTGTCCGAATGCCGCTTGCGGAGCTTCATCAGCGCTTCATTCATCGTGATCCGCGCCAGCCAAGTGTAAAACCGTGATCCGCCCTGAAACGTATTCAGGTGGCAGTACGCCTTGAGCAGCGCTTCCTGCACCGAATCCTCTGCGTCCTCGTGGCTCTTTGTGAGCCGGAGGGCGAGCCGGTAAATTCTCGAGTAATGCTGCTGAGCCAGAGTAGAAAAGGCGTCCTTATCGCCGACTCGCGCGGCTGAGATCAGTTCAGGCTCACTGCAGAAGACCGTTTCCATTTCTCCAACCTCCACGTAGGATAAATTCGTTGACTTCATCAGCGTAACGGGGGAGCCTGGCGGCAACAATCGAGTTAACGCTGTAAATCAAGAGCAAACTCGCCTTACAGGGCTGCGCGTCGCCGTCGCGCCTGAGCGCAGGAATTGACTCCTGCGAAAGGCGCGAGGACCGCCGGCGCGGCTCGCAGGCGCGAGAACACGCCTGCAAATACGCCAGCAGTCCACATTTTGGAAAGAGAGTCATGTCCCCTCGCGGCTCATCTCCAAAGTACAAGCCTCGGGGCAGCGCTTCAATCCGGTGGACTCCCTCATGTCGGCCTGGAGTTACCCTATTTGCGGGGCGTCCATTCCCGTGAGTTCCTATGGGGCGTTTCCTGGGTGAGAGCTCGCGGGTTGCGGCAAGGGTTGAGACGCGGGCTTTTAGATTTCAGGCGGGTATCGCGTTATGATTCCGGAGCTATTGTACTTCTGGATTAGGGCACGGCCTCACAGGCTGCGGAAAAACCCGAACCTGCCCTGCCCAGCGTAACAATGGCCCCTCACCCGCCCTCGTTCCTCGGGCACCCTCTCCCAGCGGGAGAGGGTTGGAGATTGTCTGGTTGATTCCCGCCCTCTCCGAGGGGGAGAGGGTGGCGAGCGGAGTGAGCCGGGTGAGGGGTGTTATCCGAACTTTTCGGAGCAGAACGACAGTTCGAAGTGCATTTTTCCGCAGCCTGTGAAGCCGTGCGATACGAAGGGCGGGTCATCAACCCTTGCGTCGCCGCCTCACACACCGGCGCTACACGGCGGGAGGGTCTTCGGAGTCGGTGCTTCTTTTCGAGGAATAGAAGAACGCCTCGAGCTTGCGGCATTCTTCTTCATGAACCCGGTGGGCTCGTTCTGAGTCGAATATTCTGCCGCAGATGGGGCACTGAAACCAGCAGAAAGGTTCGGATACTTGTTGGAGCACGGGTCGTTTCCTCCACGGCGCTTACGCTCGCCGTCCTACGGCCCGAGACGGTGTTCACCCCCCCGGCTTCACCTTCTCGTTCTATCAGGTGCAAATCCATGGCCGCCCGCGGCGTGAGCCGCGATCGCCCAAGGCGGCTCCGGCGCAAGGGGGGGCTCGAACGGTAGCCTACCGGCGTGTTGCGGGGACTCGGCATTTTGCCCCAGGGCGCTCGCCACGATGTGGGCGACGTCGGCGGCCGCGAACGGAGGCACAATGTAATCGCACGCTCCTTCGTTCATCGCCTCGAGGTAGAGCTGAATTTCGTCGAGGCGGGTCACCAGAATCACCGCGGGTGGCGGACCTGCGCTCCGGGCCATCGCCATCACATCGCGCCAGGTTCCGTCGGAAAAGTTGACGCCGGTGAAAACGATCTCCGGGGTCTGCTCCGACGCGAGCAGGCGCCGCGCTTCGCCGCAGGTTCGGGCGTAGCGCGTCGCCACGCTCTGCCGCTGCAGCACGGCTCCGAGGTGTTGCCATAGCGTAGCGTCTTCGTTGACCGCGAGGGCAGATATTGCCGGTCTCATAGCTCGCTCCTTTGCCCCTGGAACTTGGATAGGCCGCCGGATTCGGCGCCGCCCGCAGCCGCGTGGCCGCCGGGGGGGGTTACGGCGGCGGACGCCCCGAAAAATCCCGGATCATCAAGGATCGGCCGCAGTTCACCCGACCCGGCGCCGGTCATCGCCACCACCCTTTTAGCCCGCAGGTCGCAGACGTAATACTGAACGGAATCGCTGTTTCGGAGCGCCTCCAGGCGCGCCCTGGCTTCGTGGACGCCCGCGACTTCGAACATCCAGATCTTGGAGCCGTCCGGAAGTTTTTTGAACACGTCGTAATGCATCGTGCCTTGGCTTAGAGGTTCGGTCATGTTTCCCTCACTTCCCCCATTTTGTAGCGCCGGTCGTGACCCGGGTCCGGAGGCGTTTGTAACGCCGCCCTTCAGAGCCTGCCCTGAGCGCAGCGAATGGAGCGGCAGGCGCTGGGCTAGTATGCCGGCTAAAGCCCGGCACTACGCCCGGCGCGGCGGCAGGCAAGTGGCCAGTTACAAGCATAGCCAGCGCCTCGCTTCCGGCACAATTCGGTTGATTACCCGGAACTAACGGCGGTGGAGTCCCGCCCGGCGAGCTACCTATGGAGGGATAGTAGAAATCTCGTAACGAGCTGGTTATCACTCACAACTTAATCAAATCGTTTCTAAGCGCATAACGGATTAACTCGCTGAACGAATCCAGCTTCAGCCGGTTCATGATGGCGCTGCGGTGCGCCTCGGCGGTTTTGACGCTGATCGCCAGAAGCGAGGCCACTTCCTTATTGGTTTTTCCCTCGGCGAGCAGCCG
>JBOGKE010000110.1:0-4559 GCA_050745265.1 Terriglobia bacterium | reverse complement strand
TCAGCTCGAGCCGGGTGGCGCCATGCTCCGTTCGGGCGAAGACAAGTGTGCGCCCGTCCGGCGAAAGTTCGCCGTACGCATCATCTTCGCCGGAAGGCGTGAGAGGCTCAGCGCGCCCGCCCGCGCGAAGGAGCTTTCCCCATCTCGCCATGCCCGCGAGAACAGGCGCGAAAAGGAGACGTGACCGAGCGCGCTAAACCAAGAGCAGACCGAACACGTTCAGACGCGTAGGCCGCAGTGGGCTTCACTGCTTTTGGTTTTCAAGCCGCGAATTTGAGGACCGTCTTTCAGGAGATGCTCTACGAAAAGGTTTGTGCAAAAAGGCTTCGGTTCGTGATAGGATTAGCCCACAAGGCTTCGGTTCGTGATAGGATTAGCCCACAAGGTTTCCAACTCTGACAGGTACTTCTTTTCGGGCAGGTGGGTATGCGTGCATTCGGGGTCGGTGCGTTTCTACTGAGCCTGTTCGCTCTGGTGGGCACTACCGCCCGAATCGAACGTCTAAAGGCGCAACGTCCTGATGGGGCTGCGGTCTCGGTTCCCAAGACGTGGGACGATGCGGCGATGGCCATGCTCGAGGTGCCCCTGGCGAACCCTATCGGTTCGCCCAAGCACGTCTCTGCGAGTTACTACTACAAGATTCCCGTAAACCCGATTTATAAGCAGTATCCCGTCTACGCGCCTGGCCACGAGCCGTCCGGCTACATGGATTGGCTTAAGCAGCAAGAGCCACAAATCATCTGGGACGACAAAGGGCACGCGGCGCCGCTGCGAAGCGAAGCTGATTGGATCAAGGCGGGTGAGCTCGTTTTCGATGCCCAAATCACATACGTGGGCGAACACGGCGGTCTTTTCACTCTGTCGGAAACTGCGGACCGCCGATGGTATGAAAAGACTGGCATGCCTGTTCTCAAAGATGGCCGCCTGCCCTTTTTGAACTACGTCATCCGGAAGAAAGGAAACGTTGAGCTCGGCTCTTTCGCGTGCGCCATGTGCCACACACGAATAGTGGCCGATGGGAGCATTCTTAAGGGCGCGCAGGGAAGTTTTCCGTTCGATCGGGCCATGGCGTTTACTTACGCGACGGAATTGGCTGCACATCCCGAGTTTGCGCACTCTAACGAACAGCAGCTCTACGCCGCGCCGTGGCTCCGCCCCGAGCCGCTGCAGCTTGAGGAGGGCATGTCTTCACAACAGATGGCCGAGATCCACGAGGGAGTCCCGCCGGGCGTAATCTCCCGCCACCGGTCAAGCCCGTTCTATCCGGTGCAGGTGCCAGACTTGATCGGCGTCAAAGACCGCCGTTACCTGGACCGCACCGGATTGCAGCAGCATCGCGGCATCGTGGACCTGATGCGGTATGCGGCTCTTAATCAAGGTGCCGACGACCTCGCCAGCTACGACGGATTCATTCCGGCCGATTTCCCTAATTTCAGAAAATTGCCGGATCCCGCCGACCCGGATCGAGTGGGAGGCCGCTACAGTGATGAGCAGCTTTACGCGCTGGCGCTTTATGTCTATTCGCTCAAGCCACCTCCGAATCCAAACCGCTTTGACGCAGTAGCCGCGCAGGGGCAGAAGATCTTCGAGCGCGAAGGCTGCGCGATGTGCCACACACCGCCGCTTTACACCAACAACAAATTGACGCTGGCTGAAGGATTCACGCCTCCGCCTGGTGCCGAGCAAAAGTACGAGATCATGCCCATTTCCGTCGGCACTGATCCGAACCTTGCGCTCAAAACCCGGCGCGGTACGGGTTATTACAAAGTTCCGTCGCTCAAAGGCGTTTGGTATCGCAGCATGTTCGGGCACAGCGGCTGGTGCGCGACGCTCGAAGACTGGTTCGATCCGCGCCGCCTGCGCGACGATTACGCTCCCACGGGCTTCAAGCCTTATGGCGTGAAGACCTATGCGGTGAAGGGCCATCCCTTCGGTCTGGACTTGAATGCAGCAGACAAGAAAGCCCTGATCGCGTTTCTAAAGACACTGTAGTTAGTTAGATGGGGTATAGCCGCGCGTCCGGACATTGTGATGTTTTCATGTAATAGGACCCCAGTGAGGAGGCCACCATGGCTCTCGATTTCGTCGTTAAGATCGATCGGACAGCAGCCGACAACCAGAACGACTTCAACCAGCTTCGTCCCGCCGGCTATCGCCCTATCAGCTTCAGCGTCTATCAGCCTGGGAACCCGCTCTATGCGGCGGTCTGGCTGCGCCAGGCGGGTCCGGACTGGTCAATGGTCGACAACACCGACGCTGCCGGCTATCAGAACGCCTTCAATACGGCGGCCGCTGCCGGTTATCGCCCGGTGATCCTGTCGGTCGCCGGACCCGCCAGCTCGGCCACATTTGCCGGCGTATTCGAGCAGCGTCCCGGAGGGGTGCCGCTCACTCGATTTGGCCTCAGCCTGTCCGATATTCAGTCCATCAATCAGCAGGCGCAGGCCAACGGCTGGATCATGACCTCCGGGGCGATCTACGGTGATTCCGGCAATCCGCAGTTCGCAGGAATCTGGCCGACGAATGACAGCGGCGTGGCCTGGAACGCGGAAGGATTCATCGACGACTTCAATGGATACCAGGCGCGGTTCGACGCCCAAGTGAGCGGATTCGCGCGCCCCGTCTACGTGACCCTTTCCGACTACGGACGCTATCTCTCGATCTTTACTGATGACACGCTGGGCCCTTTCATCGCCCGCCATGGCCTCAGCCGGAGCGATCTCGATGCGTCGATCGGCAGTTTCGGCGCGCTCGGCTTTATGCCGGTTTGCCTGCAGGGAGGAGGCAGTGGGGCCAACATCCAGTACGCGGCAATCTTCGCCCTCCAGACCCAACCTCTGACGCGGCAGTTCACGGTTTCGGCGCCGACTTACGTGCCGTCGATTGACGATGCCGCCCAAGGCATGCTCAAGTCGAGCAAGATCCCCGGCATGTCCATCGCCGTGGTAAACGGGACACGTCTGGTCTACACGGCCGGGTACACGCTGGCTGAGCCGGGCTATCCCGCCGTGCTTCCGACCACGATGTTCCGGATGGCCAGCTGCTCGAAAGTGATCACGGCGCTCGCGATCCAGCAGTTGATCGAGAGCAAGCTGGTGAGCCTCAACGATACGTTGCAAAGTGATCTCGGACTATCTCCGCCGCCCGGCCGCCAGGTCGACTTCGGCTTCGCGGGCGTCAAGCTCGAGGAAACTCTCGAGTTCCACAGCGGATTGCCCGCCGGCCTTCCGGCAGATACCGCTGTGCAAGCCGCGTTCAACACGAGCCTGCCCGTCACCGGGGCGCAGGTTGCGAGCGTCGTGTGCAGCAACCCGCTGGCGGATCCCAATAAGGGGATGGCGTATTCGAACCTGGGGTATTTCCTGCTCGGCCTAGTGGTGGCGATTCGCCGCGGCGTGCCGTTCATCGACGCGATCCGCAAGACGATCTTCACGCCGCTCGGGGTCGATCGCATTCGCCTGAGCTCGCCGCTGCTCTCAACCACTTATCCCGATGAAGCGCGCTATCACCGCCTGGCGTTCTTCCAGTCCGGCGGCGAGCAGCGCGCGGGGCTGTGGCTCGGCACGAGCGTGATGTCGAATGACCGGCCCATGGTTCCGGGCATGTATGGCGACCGCAACCTTTGGAACGAAGACGCCGATGGAGGCCTTTCGACGAGCGCCGTTGATTATGCGCGAATGATCGCCGCCCTCAATGTGAGCGCCAACAATCCGATCTTGAGCCGGGCGAGCCTCAATTCGATGCTGCAGCTCGCCACGAGCAACTACAACGCCCACGCCACGGCCACCGATCGGCGCGCCGGTTATGGATTCGACTCGATGGGCAAGGACGCCCAGGGCCGCTTCACCGGCTTCAAGGGTGGATATCTCTTCAGCTCGCAGAACGGGCTATATTTCACCCTTGACGGCACCTCGCTGATCCTAAATCTGAACGGGACCAATGTCGATTTCAGTCCGGTCGCGAATGCGGTGTTCTCGCTCGACTGGTCGAAGACGGGCGACCTCTTCCCGGCCTTCGGAATGCCGTCTTTCGAGCCGGCGACGCTGATTCCTGTAAGACCGCCGGTGCCGATCAAGGTACCCACCCTGCCCAAGATCCCGAAGCTGCCGTTCAAACCCGGTCTTGCGTAGCACGTGCGCGTAAAGCTGCAGGAGCTCGGCACAAAATCCGGCTCTCCGCCTCAGATCCGAAGAGGTCCCAATTGCGCGGGTCATGCCTCGGTGGTGAGCTGCACGAGTTGGTTGCGAGTAGAGCCATCCGGCGTCGGAACGCCTGCTAAGGGTCTGTTAAAGAATAACGTTTACAAAATGGATGTAGTTCGCTATTCTGTTGCCAGTGCGAGACTATACGGCCATGGCGACGAAGGCGAGGCTTCCGGAAACGGAGCGCCACTGGCTGCGTGTGCTGGGCGCTTTGAATGAAGCGCAAGCGCGCGTCTTCGTCGCCCAAAAGGCGCTCGCCGAAGGACGCGGGGCGGTGAGTCGCCTGGCGCGGCTGACGAGCATGTCGCGGCCCACGATTCTAAAAGGCATAGCGGAGTTGGAGGCCGGCCGCTTGCC
>JBOGKE010000109.1:0-6273 GCA_050745265.1 Terriglobia bacterium | reverse complement strand
GCGGATATTCACACGGAAATTGGTGCTGGGGAGCGGCGTCATGGCAATGATCTTCCGAATCGCCTGGTAAGGCCGCGAGAGGTCTTCGCCCCGAGGCTTAACGTAAATATCGATATCGCGCTCGAGCCCGCCGCGGCTCGATCTGGTCTAGCTTGGTCACCGTCAGCACGCTTCCGTGCCCGGGCCCGGCGAACTGGACCGCCTGGATAGGCAGCGCCAGCGCGTGAGCCGCGCTTCTCACTGGGAGCTGCACGTACGCGTACATGCCCGGCACCAACTCAGATTTGGGATTGGCGACGTCGACCTCGGTGCGCATCGTGCGAGTGTCGAGATTGATCACGCCCGACCAGCGCGCGACCCTGCCCTGGAATGTCCGGCCGACCGAAGGCACTTGTACGCGCACCGTCTCGCCGAGGTGAATATCGGGAACGATGGTCGACGGTGCGGGAATCACCAGGCGCAGCAGGTCGGTTTGCGCGAGATGGCACAGCGGCAGCGCGTTTCGGCTGCTGGAAGTGCCAGCCGGAAGCAGCGAGCCGGTGTACGCGTTCAGTTGCGTCACAACGCCCTCAAATGGCGCGGTGATCTGCGAGTAGCCGGCCATCGCCTGGTCGCGGGTCAGCGTGGAGCGGTTGACGGTCAGTTCCTGCCGCGCGGCGGCGAGCGCGTCTTGGGCGGCCGAGACAGCGGCCGCGGCTTCTTGGGCTTTGCCCTGCGCAACATCCACTTCCTCCTGGGCCACCAGGCCTGGCTGCGTTTTCTGCACGCCGGAAAGCCGCGTGTAAGTCAGGTGCGCAACGTGGTCCGCGGCTTGATCGAGGATGAGTTCCTCTTTCGCGCCCGCCACGTTCTGCTCACTCCGCTGGGCGGCGGCCTCGTCCCGCGACACCTGCGCTTGCAGCTCCGGAACCTCGAGCACCGCCATCAATTGCCCCTGCCTCACGTGCGTTCCCCAGTTGATGAGCAGTTTCTGGATGTAGCCGGAGACCTTGGCGTGAACGTCAATTTCTTGGTAGGGAATAAATTCGGCCGCGATTTTGACGTCGTTCGAGAGGTCCCGCCGCTCGACGCTCACCACCGGCGCGGTGACGGCCGCCCCTTGGCGTCGCGCCGCCGGAGCGTCGCCGTTTGCTGTGGGAGAGCAGGATGCCGCTGCGATTAAACAGCATGCCGCCAGTGCCAGACACAGAGATCGGAACGATTTCTCGAGCATCGATTTACTCCATCCGCGTCTGCGGAATTAACGGCGTGAAGCCAAAGCCTTTTCCCGCCGCGGCCTTGCAGCCGCGGCACCGGATTGGCCCTGTGAATCGGCCATCGCAAGCTGGAAACGCGTGGCACGACAAACGTGCGGCGGCCGCCGGATCAACGGATGAGTGCGCGCGCATCGCCGGCACGAACGGGTCGGCGCTAAGAACCTGCGCAAGTGTGGAAATTGAGCTGCTGGATTAGATTTCGGGGGGTGGCCGCAAGCGCTGCCACTTGCCAAGCCGGGCGGACTTCGGGACCGAAATCACCTGGGGCAAAACAGGAATGTGAACCGGACTCTCTTCCCTGGCGAGGGTACAGGACGGCGTGAGGATTGCAACGTGGAGTTTAGCGTGACAACTGTCGAGAGAGGCAGCAGGAGCGAAATCCCAGCCGCGGCCGCCGTCAAAATGATAATGCCCCTTCCGCGCTCGCTCGCCGAACGACAATAGGCCGACGATGACGAGAAGGCCGAAGATTCCGGCGAACAGGAGGTGGTTGGACCGGCCGGACCGCCTGGAACGCTGAGTGCTGATCTGATTCACGGTGATCCGAAGATACGATCTTGCGTGGCGCCGCTCTAAATTCTCGAGCACCTCAATCTGACAGGAGGGGCGGCGCTGAGTTGTTGTTTAACTCCGCGGCCTTTCATCGTTAGAGCGGAAAAGCCGCAGGCGTACAAAACAACTCGGCGCTACGCCACTCAGCATGACATACCGAGGGCGTTTTCAACAACCCTAGACCGCTACACGCGGAAGTAGTATATCACACGTCGCGCCGCATTCGACCCTGACCCGCGCCGACATTCGCGCGAAAACGGGAATCCAGGGCGGATCAGAGGAGAACATACGCCGGCTTTCGCGGGGGCGGCGACGAAGACCAGCGATGATCGGCGGCTGAGCCGCACGCCCCCGGCCCTGCGGACCGCGATGATATGATGAAAAGAGGCGCTAAGCGCCCAGGAGCCGCTTTCGATACCATGACGAGTCAGGCGAGCCGTCCACATCCGATTGAAGAACTCCTGCGCCGGCGCATTGTCATCCTTGACGGTGCGATGGGCACTATGATCCAGGCTCTCAATTTTAGCGAAGCAGATTATCGCGGCAAAGAGTTTGCCGCGCATACTCGAGACGTCCGGCAGAACAACGACCTGCTCAACCTCACGCAGCCGCAGATCATTCAGCAAATTCATCTTCAGTATCTCGAAGCGGGCGCGGACATCATCGAGACGAACACGTTCAACTCTAATGCCGTCTCTATGGCGGAATATGCTCTCGAAGGCCGCGTTCACGATCTGAACGTGGCCGGGGCGCGAAACGCGAAACGCGCCGCCCAGCGGTTCACCTCACGACCTTGCTTCGTGGCCGGCTCGATGGGACCGACCACCCGCACGGCTTCGGCTTCGCAGGACATCTCGAGCCCGGCCGCGCGCGCCGTCACGTTCGACCAACTGCGGGCGGCATATTACGAGCAGGCGCACGGTCTGCTCGAAGGCGGCGCGGACCTGCTGCTAGTCGAAACCATTTTCGACACGCTCAACGCGAAGGCGGCGCTTTTCGCCATTGACGAGCTGTTCGAGAAGCTCGGGCGGCGAGTTCCCGTAATGGTTTCGGTGACGATTGTGGACCAGAGCGGGCGCACGCTTTCGGGCCAGACGGTGGAAGCGTTCTGGATTTCCGTTTCCCATGCAAGGCCGCTGAGCGTCGGTATTAACTGCGCCCTCGGCGCGAAACAGATGCGGCCTTACATCGAGGAGCTTTCCCAAGTCGCCCCGACCTACATCAGTTGCTATCCGAATGCCGGCCTGCCGAACGCCTTTGGCGGTTTCGACGAAACGCCCGATCGCATGGCGGCGGACTTGCGCGACTTTGCCGACAACGGCTGGGTGAATATCGTGGGCGGCTGCTGCGGCTCGACTCCGGCGCACATCGAGGCGATCGCTTCAGCGGTGAGCGGGCTCAAGCCTCACGCCCTCTCGCGCGTCGAGCCGTACACCCGGCTCAGCGGCCTCGAGCCGCTCGTCATGCGCCCGGATTCAAATTTTGTGAATGTCGGCGAGCGCACCAACATCACCGGCTCGCCGAAATTCGCCACGCTCATCAAAGCGGGTGATTACGAAGCGGCGCTCAGCGTCGCTCGACAGCAAGTGGAAGGCGGCGCGCAGATTCTCGACGTCAACATGGACGAGGCGATGCTAGAGGGCGAACGCGCCATGACGACATTCCTCAACACCATCGCCTCGGAGCCCGACATCGCGCGAATTCCCATCATGGTGGACAGCTCGAAATGGAGCGTGATCGAGGCGGGGCTGAAATGCCTGCAAGGCAAAGGCATCGTCAACTCGATCAGCATGAAAGAAGGCGAGGAGAGCTTCCGCGAGCGAGCGCGCCAGGTGCGCCGCTACGGCGCCGGAATGGTCGTGATGGCGTTCGATGAGCGCGGCCAGGCCGATACGGCCGAGCGCAAGCTCGAAATCGCCTCGCGCGCCTACAGGATCCTCACCGAAGAGGAAGGCGTGCCGCCCGAAGACATTATTTTTGACCCGAACATTTTCACCGTCGCAACGGGCATCGAAGAGCATAACCGGTACGCCGTGGATTTCTTCGAAGCGACGCGACAAATCAAGGCGACGCTGCCCCGTGCTAAGGTGAGCGGCGGAGTCAGCAACGTCTCGTTCTCGTTCCGGGGCAATAACGGGGTGCGCGAGGCCATGCACTCGGCATTTCTCTATCACGCGATTCGCGCAGGAATGGACATGGGAATTGTCAACGCCGGCCAGCTCGCCATTTACGAGGAGATTCCTAAGGACCTTCTCGCACTCGTCGAAGACGTGCTGCTCAACCGCAGGCCGGATTCAACCGAGCGCCTGCTCGCCTACGCCGAGACGGTGAAACATCACGGCCGGGACGCGTCGGTGGAAGAGGCGGAGTGGCGCAAGGCGCCGGTGGAAGAGCGGCTCAAGCACGCTCTGGTGAAAGGCATCGTGGAGCACGTCGAAGCTGATACGGAGGAGGCTCGCGTCAAATATCAGCGCCCGCTGACCGTGATCGAAGGCCCACTGATGGACGGCATGAACGTGGTGGGAGATCTGTTCGGCTCGGGAAAGATGTTCCTGCCCCAGGTCGTGAAGAGCGCGCGCGTGATGAAAAAGTCAGTCGCGTATCTTCTTCCCTTTATGGAGGCGGAAAAGCAAGCGTCGGGTGGACGCCGGGCGGAGGCGCGCATCGTCATGGCGACCGTTAAGGGCGACGTCCACGACATCGGCAAGAACATCGTGGGCGTGGTGCTCGGCTGCAATAATTACGAGGTGATCGACCTCGGCGTGATGACGCCGTCCGAGAAGATCCTCGACAAAGCGCGCGAGGTAAATGCCGACATGGTCGGGCTGAGCGGCCTGATCACGCCGTCGCTTGATGAGATGATCCACGTGGCCAAAGAGATGGAGCGCCAGGGCTTCAGCGTTCCTCTGCTGATCGGCGGCGCCACCACGAGCAAACTTCACACCGCGGTGAAAATTGCGCCCGGCTATAGCCAGCCGGTGGTCCACGTAGCCGACGCTTCGCGCGCCGTCGGGGTGGTGGGCCGCCTGAAGAACCCCGCGCTGAAACCGAAATTCGTGGAGGAGAATCGCCGCGAGCAGGAGAAGATCCGCCAAATCCACCGGCCGCCGGATCAAAAGCTCCTGAGCATCGAGGACGCTCGCCGCAACCGGCCGCGCTTCGATTGGGCGGCCGCGGCGATTCCCCGCCCTGCATTTCTCGGCCCGCGCACTTTCGATCCAGTTCCGCTCGCCGAGATCGTTCCCTTCATTGACTGGACGCCCTTCTTCCAGGCCTGGGAGTTGCGGGGGACGTATCCGAAAATCTTTGACGCGCAGGGCGTCGGGCCGCGGGCGCGCGAGCTTTTCGACGACGCGCAGGCCCTGCTCAAGAGAATCGTCGATGAAAGGCTACTTACTGCACGCGCGGTAATGGGCTTCTTCCCCGCAAACTCGGTGGGAGACGACATCGAAGTGTACGCGGACGAATCGCGCTCGGCTCCCCTCGCCACGTTTCACACCCTCCGCCAGCAGATCGAAAAATCGCCCGGCCATTTCGACTACGCGCTCGCCGATTTCATCGCGCCGAAAGAAACCGGACTCGCCGATTACCTCGGTGCCTTCGCGGTGACCGCGGGAATCGGTATCGAACCGGTCGTCGGCGGTTTCGAGCGAGACCATGACGACTACAACGCCATCATGACGAAGGCGCTGGCCGACCGGATGGCGGAAGCGCTCGCCGAGTTGCTGCACCAGCGCGCGCGCATCGCGTGGGGCTACGGCCGGGATGAAAATCTGAATCACGACGACTTGATTCGCGAGCGCTATCGCGGCATCCGCCCCGCCCCCGGCTATCCCGCGTGCCCCGACCACACCGAGAAGGGCCCGCTCTTCGATCTGCTCGGCGCCGAAGAGGCGACGGGCATGCAATTGACGGAAAGCTTCGCCATGTATCCCGCCGCGTCGGTCTGCGGGCTCTATTTTTCGCATCCCAAGTCGACGTACTTCGCCGTGGGGAAAATTGGGCGCGACCAGGCGCTCGATTATCAGCGCCGGAAAGGTATGGATTTGCGGACCGTCGAGCGCTGGCTCGCGCCGATCCTCGCGTATGAGCCGCAAGACGCGCCGGTCGCCGTTTCGTGACGCGGGACGTGGCGCAGGTCCGACTGCCCCCCAAACAACTATCGGGTAACGTCTCGACGTGTCTACTGTTTATAGACACTCAAAAAAAAGCAGGGGAGGCATGGCCACTGCTACAGCGCGAGCAAGCGGGGAAACAGTCTTGCGGTGCGAATTCCGAAAGCGCTAGCCGAGGACGCTCATTTGCATGAGGGTCAGCCGCTGACCGTAGCCATCGCAAGTAAGGGCGGGCTCATCATAAAATCTGCGCGGCGCAAATACAAGCTTCGTGAGCTCATCGGTGAAGTTACCGAAAAGAATCGGTACCCGGAGACCGAGTGGGTCAGGCCGGGAAGGCCGGGAAATCT
>JBOGKE010000108.1:0-5736 GCA_050745265.1 Terriglobia bacterium | reverse complement strand
AGCAACGGCACGACTAAAGTCGTGCTCCGATACGCTGCCCCATGCGAACTTTTCGGACCAGCCGCAGGCGACGAAGAATCTCCGTGTTTGTTTGATCCTTAAATGGAGAGCTTTTTCGCTCCGCTCTGTCGAAAATCACAGAGAGCAGTCATTCCCGCGAAAGCGGGAATCCAGACCCTGGCCCCCCGCTTTCGCGGGGGTGACGATCGGGGCGATTTTCGTTCCAATGGGTGGGCCGCAGGCCCATCTGGCACTCAGAATGACCCGTCGCAGCGCTTTGTTCCGCAGCCTGTGAAATTGCTGCGGCGGGCGTGAAAGGATTGATTCTAGGAGGCGCGATGAAACACTCTCCAGGATTCCTTAAGGTTGTCGAGGACGCAAAAACGCGCATCAAGGAGACCGACATTCATGAAGTGAAGCGGTGGCTCGATCAAGGTGAACAATTTCACCTGGTCGATGTGCGTGAAGAGAGCGAGTTCGCCCGCGGCCATTTACCGGGAGCGATTCATCTCGGGAAAGGGGTGATCGAACGGGACATCGAGGGCGCGATTCCCGGCGTCTCCGATAAGATCGTCCTCTACTGCGGAGGCGGATTCAGAAGCGCGCTGGCCGCGGATAACCTGCAGAAGATGGGATACGCGAATGTCCTATCGATGGACGGCGGCTGGCGCGGCTGGAACGAAGCCGGGTATCCCACCGAGCGCTGAATCCCGCTCCGTCGAACCTCACGCGTCCCCAGTCATTCCCGCAAACGCGGGAATTCAAGAATCTCGACCCCCGCGTTCGCGGGGGTGACGGTTTCTATTCGAATAGGCCGCCAGGCTGGTTTGCTCAGAACACCTTCAGGATTTTCTTGACGGGACGGAACCGCGTGGATTCAGGATCCAGCTCCTCTTGCGGGTTGTCCATCGGGCGGTTCGCCGCTGCGAGAATCTGCGGGTAGTTCAGCGCCGCGTTGAGCCACTTCTCGAGCGTCGGCTCGTTCACTTGGCCGATGTAGTTGAACACCGGCCGGCCGGAAGGGTCGAGGATCAGGATCTGCGGGACGTTCATGGCGAAATACTTCTCGACCAGCTTGTTCTGAATCGCTGACCATCCGTAGTTAAAGTCCACCACCACAAAGTGCACGCGATCTGCGTACTTGTTGTAAAGATCTACGGTGGTGCGCGCCTGGCGCTTCGCGTTGAAGCAGTATTCGGCGTAAAACACGACATAATTCACCATGTTCGGCTTGACGCTCTCGAGCATGTGGTCTCCGCGGATCAGAGCCCCCTGGTAATTGTTCCTCTTGTAATTGAGGTGCGGATTCAACACGAGATGCTCCGCCCCAGCCGCGAATGCCGGGGCCAACAAAAGAGACGCAAGCAACGCGATAACTAACCGGCCTTTGAGCATGAATAAGTTCCTGGTTTGTGCCTCTCGGAATTCGGATACTCGGATTTCGGGACTCCGGAATCGCCTTTGCCTTCTGCCTTCGGTTAGATGCGCCTAATTCCTGTCCGGCGGCTTATCATCGGTGTGGAAAGCCGCAGGGCAAGCGCCGGATCGTGCATTCCCTTTGGCCGTACCTTCTCATCTTTTTAGCAATGAATTCTCAGTGTTCTCTATGCCGTTGGTGAAAACACCCACCACAGAGATCACGAAGTGCGCTGAGGCAAGGCTCGGGGCACGAGTAATTTCGCAAAACTTCGCGCGCCTTTTGGTTGTTTGGATTGCGGATCGGCCGCGCCGCGATAGAACCGCTTCTAGCGCAGCGTTCGTTGCTAACCTGCGGCATCGCGCGGCGGCGAAATCTCAGCCCTCGATAACGGGCGCGCCCGTGAGCTCGCGAAGCAAGTTGCACGGCGCCTTCTCAGGCTCCACCATCGCAGTGCGCGAGACGATGAATGTCTGCTCGAGCGCGAACCGCCCCGTGAGCACGGCGTGCGGCACCATATCCGTATAAACAAGCCACGTGGATCCAGGCGGGAATTCCCACCGGGATTTGTGGCTGTTCCGCTGGAACTCCGGATCTCTTTTCATCGCGTGGTGCAGACCCAGCATCAATTCGTCGTAAAGCGGGCGTCCTGCCCTCCCAACCAGACGGAGCGCCGCCCTGTAAAACCGCCTCCACGGCGTGCGCGCGCGCTTTACGATCCGCCCGATCTCGTTCCCTCCAAAATTCTGCACCATCACGTCGAAGGGATCGCCGGTCAGCCACACGCGCGACTGTTCGGGGTTGAGGTTGGTAAAAACCCGCAAGATACGGTCGCCATTCGCGGGCCGCGTGGGAAACGAGTCGACGTGAAGCAGGTCGTTGCGTTTGCTCTGCGGAAGGTCCCTGCCTTCCTCCTCAATCGGCCTGAAGCTCGCGAAGTCGAGCCGCCAATGCCCCGCATAGGGCACGAGAAAACGCTGGAGAAAATCCGCTACGGTCTGCGAGTACACGCGCATCACCGCTCGCAGCCTGCTTTCGTCGGCGCTACCTCGGGCGAGGCCGTTGATGCGATCCTGCCGCGGTTTATAGGAGATATTCTTGTGATGAGAGGTTTCGGTCTGTTTCGCGCCGAGCAGGAAATTCCGGTCGTCTTCGGGAAGCGCGAAGGGTGTGCTCGGAAAGAAAAGAATGTCGCCCCGCTCGAGCTGGCGGCAATATGCGCGCGCGGATGCGGCCGTCCGCTCGGGCGGTCCCCAGCCCGCTTCAGAATAATCCTCCACGCGAATCAATGCCATGCGGTGTTCGAACCCCCTAAATACAATTGACCGAACCGGCGGAGCGGCGCAGCAGCGAAAAATATTCGCCGAAGTATTGACAGCGGAGACGGCGCTCCCTTCCAGCGTCAGGGCAGCTCCGAACGCCGCAACGGCGGAGATTCAAGCACAGTTTCTCGGGGTCCGTCGCCGAGCCATCGGCCAAGTGGCTTCAGCTCGTCCACATTGTCGCACACCGCCTTAAATGCCGCGGTGATCGGCACCGCGAGCACCAGCCCCATCGCTCCCCACAGCCACCCCCACAGCATCATGGCGAGCGTCACCGAAAGCGCGTTGAGGCGCACGCGGCCTCCCACGAGTTTCGGCGTCAGAATGTTCACGGAAAGAAAATGCACCACCGTTACGGTAATCGCGATCACGATGATCGGGGTGGCGTTCTCGAACTGGATCAGCGCCACCAGCACCGGCGGGAGCACCGCCAGGGCGACGCCGATGTACGGAATGAGATCCACGACGGCCGAGATTCCGGCCAGCATCAGAGCGTAGCGGAGATGGAGCACGGTGTAAACGGGGGCGATGATCGCCATCGAAACGATGGCCACCAGAATATTCCCCAGCACGTATTCCCGGATCATCGCGCCGATCGAGTCAAGAATATTCTCGACCTGCTCGCGATGCTCTTCGGAAAAGAGTCCCACCGTGGCCGATTCCAGGTGGTACTTCGAGGTGAGCATGAAGAAGACCAGGAAGGGAATGAACATCACCGTAACGATAAACGCATAGATCGAACCGATGCCGCGCAGCAGGAATCCAGTCCATGCCTCCGATTGCTGCTGAAGCTGGACGGTGGGAATATTGCTCGGCTGGGTGCTCAACGCGGTACTCTGCCGAAAATGGCTTATGACATTCTGATAGTGCTCGATCACCTGCTTCACGCGGTCCGTCAGCTTGGGCAAGTCGTCGACAAAAGCGACGGCGCGATCGTAGAGCAGGTATACGAGCAAATAAATCAATCCCAGCGCGAAGATCACCATAATCGCGGCGCCGAGCCAGCGCGGAAAGCGGATGCGCTCGAGAAGCCTCACGCCGGGGTCCAGAACGAACGCGATCAGGATCGATACAATCAGCGTCATCAAGATGGAGCTGGCGTAATAGGCGCAGACGAAGATGATGGCGCCGGCGATGATGCGCAAGCTGGCGCTGGAAGCGACGGCGGAGAGCGGGCGTTCAAGCTTGAGGTCCGGCATTGTGATCTTCGAACGATTTTAGCCCGCCGGCCGGCTGATTTACCAGAAGCGGCGCCGCGCGGACTTACGGCATGCAGAGTCGCCGTCCTGGCCCGCGGCTCAGTCCCGTGAAAGCGAAGCGGGCGCGGCCGGCGCGGGTTCGATAATGTATACGGCGAGAAGAATAATTACAACTACGGTCATGAGCGCGCAGAGACCGGTGACTGCCGCGTACCCATAACGCTCGTAGAGCACACCGCCCGCGAATGCGGCGGCGCCGATGCCCAACTGCGAGGCGACGCCGCGCGCCGCCATGTACGACCCGCGCCGCGCTCCGGCAACTATTTCGGTCATCAGCGCCGTGATCGGCCCCTGCCGAAACGCGGTGCCCAGGCTCGTCACGCCGAAGACCAGCAGGAGCAGCACTCCCCAGGCGAAGAACGGCATCACCGCAAGCGATGCCGCCAAAAGGACGCAGCCCACTATCGAGACCAGCCGCTTGCCCCACCGGTCGGAGAGTACGCCGCCCAAGGGCGCTCCGATCACCGCGACCGCTCCGCCGAACATGAACACCCATCCGATACCGCTCGTCGAGAGCGCAAACCGGCTGTTCAACCACTCGCCAATGTAGGTGAGAAAGCCTACCATGCCGCCGGAAGCGAAGAAGGCGATCACGATTCCAGCCGCGAGATCACGCCGCTTGAGGAACGATTGGAGGCGCCGGGCGACTGCGCCGAGGTTGACTTCGGCCCGCAGCTCGCCGGCGGGCCGAGCACGCTCTCCTCTCAGCATCCACATCGAGGCCGCCGCCACGCACGCGACCAGCGCAAAGAAGATGAACGTCGCGCGCCAGCCGTAGCGCTGCGCGATTTCGGCCGCGGCGGGAACGCCGACGATCGGCGCGGCGAAGTAGGCGATCGAAATCAGGCCGATGGCCCGGCCTCGAATCGCATAATCAAAGCAATCGCCGGCGTAGGTGAGCACACAAGTGGAAATCGTCCCCGCCGCGCCGCCGGTCAAGGCGCGCGCCATCATCAGCTCGGGAAACGTTCTCGTCTCAGCCGCCATCCACGAAGCGAGCGCGAAAGCAATCACGCCGCCCAGCAGAAAGCGGCGGCGGCCGTAGCGATCCGAAAGGGTGCCGAAGACAAAACCGGCAGCAGCGGCGGCAATCGAATATACCACCACCAGCATTCCCGCCATTTCGACGCTTACGTGAAAGCCGCGGACGAAGACGGGAAGCAGCGCGGCGATCATCTGGTTGTCCGCGAGTCCGGTGAAAAGCAGCAGGAAGAGGCTGAGAATCACTCCGTATTTGAGCCGGATCGAGGGCACGGAGGTAGGATCATGCGGCGCCGCAGGGGCACAGCGCGTAGTGCTCCGAATTCAACACGGCAGTTCCGGAGGAAGGTTCACAGAACGGCAGCCGGAGCGTCGGATCCAGCGGAAGCGCGCCGGTCGCGCATATTTTAGTTTCTGCCTTCAGCTTTCTGCGTTCTACTTACCGCTTGTCGGTGAGCGCTTCAACGCCGGGCAGCTTCAGCCCCGAGAGGAACTCGAGCGACGCGCCGCCGCCGGTCGAGATGTGTGAAACTCTCCCGGCGACGCCCGCTTTTTGAACCGCGGCCACGGAGTCGCCGCCGCCCACGATCGAGATGCCCATCGATTCGGCGACGGCATTGGCGACGGCGAGCGTGCCTTCGGCAAACTGCGGAATCTCGAAGACGCCCATCGGACCATTCCAGACGATCGTTTGGGCTTCCAGGATGGCGGTCGCATACTCGATGCGCGTTGCCGGTCCGATATCGGCGCCGATCTG
>JBOGKE010000107.1:0-14061 GCA_050745265.1 Terriglobia bacterium | reverse complement strand
GGCGGGCGTATTTGTGTCAGGGCACGGCTTTAGCCGTGCCGCAGCGAAGGCCACTCTGATCGGAGCTTCTAGCCCCTGAAGGGCCTCAGCGGCTCAAGCCCAACAACTAAGGCCCATAATCGGCACGGCTGAAGTCGTGCCCTGATACGAGTCCAGGAACAATCGATGCCGCAGACCTCCGTCGCATTACGCGCCAAAATTCTCGTGGTCAGCGATTCGGGCGCTAGAGGGAAACGCGCAGACACTTCCGGACCGCTTCTGCGCGAAGCGCTCGAGGCCCGCCAGTGGACGGTGGTGGATTGCGAAATCGTCGCGGATGACCTCGAGACGATTCGCGCGCGGCTCGCGGTCTGGGCCGGCGGTGATGATTGCGACGTAATCCTGACCACAGGCGGCACCGGCCTCGCGCCGCGCGATGTCACTCCGGAAGCGACGCGCGGGGTGATTGAAAGGGAAGTTCCGGGGCTTGCCGAGCTGATGCGGGCAGAGGGCGTGAAGAAGACGCGTCGCGCCGCGCTCTCGCGCGGCGTCGCCGGAGTTCGCAACGGCAAGTTGATCGTCAACCTACCCGGTAGCCCGCAGGGTGCGCGAGAATCGCTCGAAAGCATCATCGACCTGCTGCCGCACGCCGTGGATATTTGCCGGGGCCGCACCGCGCACAAGCCGTAGCGCCGCTCTTTGAGCGGCCCTGAAAACTTTGACCAAGGCCTTTCGGCTTGCGCCGCTGAGCCGCTCGGCGGCAACAGCTCCTCGGAATGACCCGCTCTCAGGTTTTCCGGCACTCTCCCATAGCTTGTTGTGAGTCTCTGGAAAAACGGCTTGCAATCATGTAACCTGCACGCAGCGGATGCTCGCCCCGGTGGCGTGCACAGGATGTTTGGGCTCCGCGAATTCGGCTAACCGGCAAAGGGGGTGCGAACCATGAAAAAATCAATGGCGTTAACCGGCGTCGTCTTGCTGGTGGCCTGTTTATGGGGTGTGTCTGCGCTGCGTTCCACCCAGCCCCAGTCATCCCCCCAGAGCCCGTCATCGCAGGCGTGCGCGGAAGACAAAGGTATCGTGACGAGCGTGACGCAGGACCTTTCCTCGCTGGTCGATACGGTGAAAAAGGAAAGCCAGCAGGACTTCGATACGAAATACCACGAGCAGACGTGCATCAGCCGGCTTTCCATCTGCTCCCAAATGACGGGGGAGCTGGTGGAGTGCTTGACCAAAGCGAGTAAAGACGCTTCGACGCCGAAAGAACAGATGAGCGAAATTCAGACCCTGCTCGCCTCCTACACCAAGCTGAAAAGCACACTCGATCAGGACCTCCAAACGCTGAAAGGCGTCAAGAACAACAAGGCGGCCAAGGCGGCGATTGCCGGGTTCGATTTCTCGCATTGAGCGAGCCGCGGCTTGAACCCGCCGTGCGCAGGCAGACCGCCGCTCTGCGATCGATCCGATCGATCCGCTGGACTGAACCACGAGGGAGCTCTTGTGGGCGTCACATCGGCAAAGCACGCGCTGGCCCAGCGCATGTCGAGGCTCGGAAGCGAAGGCGCGTTCGAAGTGCTGGCGCGCGCGCAAGAACTCGAGCGGCAGGGCAAGCACGTTATTCATCTTGAGATCGGCGAGCCGGATTATCCTACGGCGCCGCACATCGTCGAGGCCGCCGCGCGGGCGCTGCGAGACGGCTGGACTCATTATGGTCCGTCGGCGGGGCTGCGTGAACTGCGCGAAGCCGTGGCGGCGGATGCAGGGCGGCGGCGCGGCATCTCGATCGATCCGGCGGAGGTCGTCATCACTCCGGGCGCGAAGCCCGTCTACTTCTTCGCCGTTCTGGCGCTGGTTGATCCCGAAGACGAGGTGCTCTATCCGGACCCGGGCTTTCCCATCTACGAATCGATGATCCGTTTCGCCGGGGCTCGGCCCGTGCCGTACGCCTTGTGCGAAGAGAGCAACTTCGATGTCGCGGCCGCAGAGGTTATCCAAAAGCTGAGCAGCCGTACGCGCATGGTGGTGCTCAACTCGCCGCAGAACCCTTCCGGCGGCGTGGTGAGCGCCTCGGAAATCGAGCTGCTGGCCGAGGAGCTCGCGAAGCGCGACGTCTACGTCTTCTCCGACGAAATTTACAGCCGGCTGGTTTTCGAGGGCGCGGCCGCGAGCATCGCGCAATTCCCCGAGGCGCGGGAGCGCACCATCATTCTCGATGGCTTCTCCAAAACCTATGCGATGACGGGATGGCGGCTGGGTTACGGAATCATGAATCCGGCGCTGGCCGAACAGGTGGCGCGCCTGATGACGAATTCAAACTCGTGCACCGCAAGCTTCACGCAACGCGCGGGCATCGCGGCGCTCGAAGGCGATCAAACTTGTGTTGATGAAATGTTGGCCGAGTTCCGCCGCCGGCGCGAGGTGATCGTCAAAGGCTTGAACCGGCTTCCGGGATTCGAGTGCCGGCATCCGCACGGCGCGTTTTACGCTTTTCCCAACATCAAGCGCACGCGCCTGAGCTCGAACGAGCTCGCGGAGGCGCTGCTCGCCGAGGCCGGCGTTGCGTGCTTGCCCGGCACGGCGTTCGGCGCGCAGGGCGAGGGTTATCTGCGGTTCTCTTTCGCCAACTCGGTCGGGAACATCACGAAGGCGCTCGAGAGGATGGACGCGTGGCTCGCGAAGCAGCGCGGCTGAGTCGCGCGCGGCACGCGAAGGCCGCGGGGATTTCGCAGAAACGTCCGCCCACTCGGGCGGCGGGGCGAAAAGCCGAACCCCTGGTAATTTTCACCGTCGGCCATTCCACGCGCGACCTGCCTGTGTTTCTCGAGCTTTTGAAGAGCCACGGAGTGAAGCAACTGGCGGACGTGCGCACCATTCCGCGCTCGCGGAAGAATCCCCAATTTAATTTCGACACGCTGCCCGCGCGGCTGCGCGCGGCGGGCATTCGCTACGTTCCGCTGCGGGAGCTGGGCGGATTGCGGCACGCAAAGCGCGATTCTACGAACACAGGGTGGCGCAACGCGTCCTTTCGCGGGTTCGCGGACTACATGCAGCGGCCCGAATTCGAGACGGGGCTTGCGCGGCTCATCAAGATAGCGGAGGAGCGGCCGACCGCGATCATGTGCGCGGAGGCGGTGCCGTGGCGCTGCCATCGCTCGCTCATTGCAGACGCGCTGACCGCGCGCGGGGTTCGCGTCAGGCACATTATTGGACCGCGCGAGCCCCGGCAGCACACCCTGACGCCGTTCGCCCGCGTGGACGGCGAGCGAGTCACGTATCCCGCGCCTCTGCTTGTTGAAGACAAGTGATTGCGGGGCGCGGCCATTTCCGAGTCAAACCGTGCGGGTGACGATCTCGAGCGAACGCGGCTGGTCGGCATCGAGCCCTTTGATGCGAGCGAGAGAGGCCGCGAAGAGCTGGCCGGGAATGATGTAGGGGATCGGACTATAAATCTCCGGAAATTTTCCCGGAACGCGGATCGCGCGGCCCACCTTCGGCAGCTTCGCGTCCGCGGACGTGATCACGACCGTTTCGGCGCGCAGGGATTCAAGCCGTCCGATGAGTTGGTGCAGCTCGGCGAAGGTCTTGCCGGGCGGCATCAGCAGCAACACCGGGAAGTCGCGCTCGATGAGGGCGATCGGGCCGTGCAGAAAATCGGCCGACGAAAAGCGATCGGCCACCACGTAGCATGTCTCCATCAGCTTCAGCGCGAGCTCGAAGGCGTTCGCGTAATTGAGCCCGCGCCCCACCACGACGCACTGCCGCATGTAGCGGTACCGCTCCACCAGTTCCGCAATTTCGGGCGCAAGCTTCAGCACGCGCCGGGCGCGGTCCGGCACTTCGCTCACGTCGCTCAGGGTGATCTCGCGGCCGAGCGCGAAGGCGAGCAGGTAGAGGAGCAGAAGCTGCGTGGTATACGTCTTGGTCGCCGCGACCGAGTGCTGGCGCCCCGCTCGTGCGAGAAAGACGTCGTCCACCATGCGCGCCATGGGCGAGCGAGCTTCGTTGGTGATGGCGATCGTGTAGGCGCCCTGCGCGCGCGCCGATTCGAGCACGCGGTTGACGTCGGTTCCTTCGCCCGACTGCGAGATGCCCACCACCAGCGTGTCGCGCAGTTCGATCTTCGCGCCGTAGATGGTGTAGATCGAAGGCGCGCAGAGGGACACCGGAATGCCCGTGGTGAGCTCGAACAGGTACCGTCCGAACAGCGCGGCATTGTCGGAAGTGCCGCGCGCCACCAGCAGAATCATCCGGAATCGATTTTTCTGCGCGAAGGCGCGGAACTCAGCGGCGTGGCCGCGTTCGGCGCGAAAGGTTCGCTCGAGCGCCTCAGGCTGCTCGAAAATCTCTTCCATCATCCGCGACATTCACCGAACCTCGTCCTGCGCGCAATGGGCCGCGCGCATCGCCAGCGCGACCGCGCCTTCGACCGGCTGCCGATGGAGCAGCGCGATCGTGACGCCCGGCGACGAACGACGAAGCCGGCGCGCGAAGCTCCGCCGCACAATCTCGCTCGCCTTGAAAACTCCGCCCGCGCAGATCACCCGCCGCGCCTCTTTGCGGCTGCCGGTACGCGAGAGTAGCGCGGCCGCGAGAGCGGCGAGATCGGCGCCCGCTTCAATGCACAGTCGCCGGGCCACCGAGTCACCCTCGAGAGCGGCCCGGTGCACGACGGGAAACAGCGCCGCGACGCGGTCGGGATCGAGCCCGCCGATTTCAGCGGTCGCGCCAATCCGGAGCGACTGGCAGATGTCCGTGCCCAGGCGCGTGCGCGGTCCGCGCCCGTCCTCAGCGCGCAGCGCCGCTTGAATTGCTTTCCGGCCGATGTCGTAGCCCGAGCCCTCGTCGTCGAACTGCGATCCCCAGCCGCCGGATCGCAGAACTCGCCCCTTTGCACCGCGCCCGAAGGCGATCGAACCGGTGCCGGAAATCACGATCACGCCGGGAGCGCTTCCGAGCGCGCATTCAAGCGCGATGGCGGCGTCGTGCGTGAGCAGGTGAAGGCGCGCCGGGATGCCGCGCTCCAGCGCCTGCGCGAGCGGCCGGCGCATCTCATCTCCCGCGGCGCCTGCGACGCCCGCGCAAACCGAATCGATCCGGATGCGGCCGAGGCCCGCCGCCCGGCGGGCTTCGCGGGCGGTTGCGACAATCTCGCGTTCCGCAGTCTTCAGACCGACTTTGACCGGGTTCGAAGCGCCGCCGGTCGCGCGGCCGAGCACTCGCCCGCGCGCATCCGCGAGCCACGCCGTGGTGCGGGTGCCTCCGCCGTCGATGCCGAGGAAATAACGCGCGTCATCCGTCTTATGCCTGACCGGCATCGCTCCTGCCGCACATCGCCGCTCTTTTTGCGCGTTCAGCCGAACGCAGCTCGCCGCTACAAGTCGTCTGCGCCAGCGTCAAGATTATGAGGGATTCGCGGCGCCGTCAATTCTGCGTTACCGACACCTGGATACTGTGGCTGAGGCTGCCGCTTGTGGCCTGCACGACGATATTGCCGGTGAGCGTCGGCGGCGGAGCGGCGCTGTTCCCGGGTGTGCTGCCGCCTCCTCCGCAACTGACCATGAGAACTGCGACGCAGACCACCGCGGCGAACACCGCCGCCCAGCGCGGCGGGCTCGGGTAACGGGTGGGAAAGCGATCGACGCCAAACTGCCGGCCCAGTGTGACGGTTGCGACAATCAATACGCTGAATACTATTAAGATTAGTGAGAGTGAGACTGGAACGCCCTTTGGCCACCGGCCGGGCTTCTGCGAAACGGGGAACAAGGCGCTGCTGCGGGTGGAGGCGAGCTTCAGCGTCGCTGTGGCGCTGGTAGCGGACGAGGTGAGGTTGACCGAGGAAGGATTCATCGAGCAGGTCGCTTGGAGCGCGGTAGGCACGGTACACGAAAAGTTGACAGGCTGAGCGAACCCGTTGATCGCCGTTACCGTAATTGTGGCCGAGGGTGTGGTCGATGAGCTCAGTGTAAGGCTGCCCGGGTTGACGAAGAGCTGAAAATCCGGGCTCGATCCGATCACCGGCGAAAAGCGGGTCCATTCACTGACCAGGTTCGCGACGTCCGGTGTTCCGAGCCCGGTCACCTGATCGTATCCCGGTCCTGTATTGAAGCCGTAGCTGCCGCTCGCCGGACAATCGGCGGTGCCCGCGCTGCATGGCACCACATTCGAGCCGGAAGTGATGTCGTGAAACGCGGTCGGATCCTGAGCCACCAGCGGATAGAGAATGTAATTGATGTTGCCCTGGCCTTCGGCCGAATGCGTCTCCTGATTAATTAGCGCGAGAATGGCGCCGAAAACGGGAGCGCCCGCCGAGGTTCCTCCGACCACGTCGAGGTTTGTCTGGCTATCGCGAAACCCGTTCGTGCAGTCCGCGGGCTGACCGGAAGGCTCTTCGGAGCAGACGAGATAGGCGTCGTGGCCGGGCGAAGCGTCGAGAGAAATATCGGGCACGTCGCGCGCGTTATCGTTCGGCACTCCGGCGCCGGTTTGCCAGCTCGGCTTCGCAAAAAAGGCGCTCGCCCCGCCTCCGGATGCGGAAAGTCCATTCGTCGAGTTCGTATCGTTCCAGGCTTCTTCCGGAATGTAGGAAAGCGCCGACCCGTTCTGGGAATTGTTCGTGGCCCCCCAATAGGCGCCGCTTCCTTCGTTGAATTCGGTCCCGCCGACACCCGTGACTTCGGGAAGACTCGCGGGCGCATCGACGGAAATGCCCTGCGTCGCCGTAGTGACCACGGTTGTCGAGTTCGGCGGGCTGTCGCAGTCCGCGGCGCCTTCGTCGCCGCTCGGCGCGACCACGGTCATTCCCTGCGCGTTCGCCTGCTGAACCTGGGATTCGAGCGATTGCAATCCCGCCGCGCCCCATTGCGACTCGCAATTCCCGTAGGTAATTACGGCGACCGGCGCCAGGTTCTGATTGATGGCGTACTGCAGTGAATCGAACGCGCCGTTGGCCGTGCCCGAGTTGACGTAGATAATCGTCGCCGCCGGCGCCACGGCGCCCGCCCACTCGACGTCGAGATCGGCCTCTTCAATGTCATCCTGGCTGAGCCCGGGATCGGGCGACCCGGGGATCAGCACGACGGTTGGATCGTTCGCGGGCAATCCGGCGGACGTGCGAAAGTGCTCGATATCGATAAACTGGTTGGGCTGGCTCTTGGGGGCGAGGTCCGTTTGCCCCATCACCGCAATTTTCTGGCCCGTCCCATCGAGGCCTGCGTTGTACAGGGCGGCCACGTCGTAGATGGTCGCGAAATCGTTCGGGGTGAGGAAATGATTGCCGGTGATGCTCGACGTGAAGCGCGGTTTCGCGGCGACACGCCGGACCACGGCGCGCGGCTTGGGGCGGAAGTTATTCAAGCCGCGAAATCCGAGCGCCACCGAGGCCATCGCGCCCGGCAGCGAAGGCTGCGACGCGTTCGCGTAGTGCGCTTCACCGTTCACGACGTAATGATGAATTTCGGTGCGGAAAGCGGAATCCACCTGGCCCGCATTGCCGGAGAAGACGATCCACATGCGGCTCCGGGCAACGGATTGCACCCTGAATCCCTGCGACTCGAGCCACGCCGTGACCTTGTTGACATCGTTCTGGCTCATTCCGAACCGGCTGGCGAACTGCTCGGGTGTGAGGAAGTGATGGTACTCGGGGGATGACGGGTCCTGAAGCTGCGCGAGAAGCGTGTTCAAGTCCGACTGCCCGGCCGCAGACGGCTTGAATACGAGCGTGATGTGGTTGAGCGCGAACGAATCTTCGACCCTGCCGTGATCGTACTCCGGCCGGGCCATGGGATGAACGTTGCCGGGCAGTGCCGTAAATTCAGAACCGGTGATTGCGCGCGCAATCCGGTCCTTCACACGAGACTGGGCGGGCAGCACCGCCGCGAACAGAATCACAGCCAACACGACTCCAAATCGCTTCTCGAAGATGGTCATTGTCCCTCGCTGAAAGTTGTGATCTGCCCCCCGATGCAACAACAGCGACCCGTGGTATCAACCGCCATGACGCGGGTTGTCGCGCCACGCAATGCGGCTCTTGGGGAAGCTGCTGTTGTGTGTTTTCATCAACATCTGGGTTCCACCGTGTTCTCGCTAGCCGTTCTAACCTATTGATTCTTGGCATGATATTGACGTATCGTGGAAAACCTTGGGTTCGTTAATGGGTTCGTTTTCCATTAGCAATTTCTCATGTACTCTGTTTTGAGGTACATCTGGGTTCGTTTCTCCGAAAAAACACTCTATGCTTTGCGCTGTCTCGCTAGCCCCAACCTGTAGGCGATTCCGCTCAAAAACGAGCCGCGGGAACTTGGTTCTACGCTCGTTCTTCAGCGCGAACACGAGAACAAAGCACGCCTTCCCCTTTCTTCACAAAGGGATGGCGTGCGGAGTTCAACGCGAGGCGGGCCCCGGCGCGTTTCGTGCTTTTCCCGGTATTTCACGCCCATTCTTCATCAGGGAAACTCTTAGCGCGGCCGCATCTGCATGATTTCGGCAAAATTACCGACGCGACATCCATCGCCGCGCGCGGCTCGTCTCACCACCACAAGATGTAGTGACGCTGATGAGACGCGGGAGCGGCGACCGCGCGGCAGAACGAGTGTAGCAAGTGCCGCTGAGAAAATGGAGACAGGCGAGACGATTGAGACTGTGCCCTTTACGGAATGCCCGGCACCCTCCGGCGGTGCCCTTCGAAACGAACCGCCGCGGCCGGTGGCGCGGACCCGGCATCGCCTGCCGTATCTGCGATCTCCCGCACAGGCACAAACAGCCCGGCGAGCGCGCCAGCCGCCGGCGCGGATTGTAAAGCAAGGCCTGCATGACAACGGGTTAGAAGGAGGAGCTTGCGTGTAGGTTGCACCGGTTGGTTGGCGGGTGCGTTCTAGCTCTCCAGAAGCTTCAATGAGGCGAGGAGCGAAAGGCCCGAAGGGCCGCAATAATGTGGCCCCGGGCGCCAGGCCGGGGTTAAGGACAGAGCACCAAAAGTCTTTCCCGCGCCGTGGGCCACACTATTTCGCCCACTCCGCGGGCTGACATTATCCGACGGATCTCTGACTCAGCGAGCTATGCTCCGTGCTTTTCTGGCCGTGGGCTTGTCGTCCTGGCAAAAAATGGCCGCGGTCAATGAGAAGGAGATTGACCATGGCTACCTTAATCCGGACCACCACGGCGAATGCGGCTAAGCTCAACGGCCGTCAGTTGAATTTGCCTGTGTAGTTTGTAGGCGGGCTGAGTTGTTTGCCGGTACATGTAGTGTCAGAGGTCGGATCGCAACAGGGCGGGCTATTTTCAGAATAGCCGCAGGCCCAGCCGCCGAAATCGGTGATGTCGTAGATGCCGGCGAGCGGAAGGGCAACCACGTTATATTGTCCGGGCGGCACGAGAAGACTATAAGATCCGTCGGTGTTGGTGAGTGTGTCCGCAACCGCGTTGCCGGAACTCGCGTCGATCACCAGCACGTGCGAGCCAAAGATGCCGCTGCCGCTGAGCGAAACGGCGCCGGAAAGCGTTCCCGCAGCGGAGGCGAAGCCGCTCGAGGGATAAACGGAGCCGATGCCGAGAACGTCATCGGTGGAGAGCGTGCGGTTGGGCACGCCGCCCGTATCTCCAAACGCAAACATAATCGCATTGCCGAGACCGCTGTGGGCCAGGCCGAGCAGGTGGCCGACCTCGTGCGTCGCAATCGCCTGCAAATCGAAGTCATTGGCGGGTGTCGCCGAAGCGGTCGAAAACGTATCCTTCGGATTGAATTCGATGTCCGCATCGATCATGCAGGAGGGCAGAGGACAGGTGTAAGTCGCCGCGGGATTCGCTGAATTGGGGCAGCTATACGTATTCGGCGGCGTGCCGGTGGGGCAGTTCGGGCCGGCGACCGGACATCCAAACGAAGTTGCAATCGAGGTGAACGCGATCGTGCCGGTGGGGAAATCGCTCGAGGCGGGATCGGTAAACCCGACCACATTCTGGCAATCCACCTGTTCCGAAGTGAGCGCGCTCCCCACGCCTTGGCTGATCGTCAGCGCGACCACGGTCTGCCCGTTCAGGGTTGCGTTATGCCACGAGTTGAACGCCGCCTGGATCGCCTGCACGTAACCGACGCCGCCCGGAGCAACCATGCTGGGCCCGGGTTGAGGCCCGAGGCTCCAATTGACAAAGTAGGTGCACGGCGCGCCGGAGTTGAGATTGCCGTTGCACCATTTTGCGGCAACCGGCCCGTTCACATCGTCTTGCTCGTGGGTGTAGCCGAAGAGGAAAATCGCCGTTAGCGCGGCGGCAGCGGCTACGATCCCAACGGAGCACAAAAAGCCGGGGGCGCGTAAGCCGCGGCGCGCAACGGGCGCGAGTCTCGCCGGTTGTTTCTCAGCCTTTCGCGTCTCATTTGTCATGCCTGTCCCTCGAATCTTATCTCTCGTCTGGTCACCGCGTAATCACCGTAAGGCGTTCTCCCCGAAACTCGGAGAGGCTTCCCGCGCGACCGAGGCGGCTCAAGGCGCTGATCCGTGCTCGAGCGCCGCGCGTCGAAACGCCGGTCCAATGCACCGTCCACGTGCCGTCCGACTCCTCGCCCCAGCCATCCACGAGGCTACCCGCCGGAATGACGGTGTGCGCGTCAGGGTAAACATCGGCGGAGGTGCTCGCTTCCACTTGAATTCTGCCCGCGCCCGCAAACGATACCGAGCGCACGAGGAGGGGAAGCGCCGTTTCGCGAGGAATGACGAGCGGCTTCGAGACCGCGCTCGAAATCCTTTGCTGAAATTGATGGAGGGGCATGGTCGCGGGCAGTTCTCCTGCGCCCGCCTGCCGGCCGTAGGTGCCGCCCACCGGATTGATCACCCGCTCCTGGTGCGTCCGCGGGTCCTGATAAATCCGATAGGAGCCTTGCCGCATCCCCACCAGCAGGTAATGCGAGGGGCGGGCCTCGGAGGGCTGCAAAAAGAGTTCGTACCTCGCCTGCGGGAAAAAGTGCATCGTGCCTGGCACCGCGACGCGCACGCGGCCCACCGTTCCGCCGAGTTGCTCCACCACGATCGTCGCGGGCGTGTTCCCCTTCGCGTTCGCATCGACGGCAACCGTGGTGAGCGTGATGATCTCGGTATGAGCGGCGTTCCACTGGCTCGACTGGCTTACCACGTGACCTTGGACCACCGCGCTCGAAGCCTCCGTTAACTGATCGAGACTGAGCCGCACGAGGCTTGTAGCGCATGCCGGCGCGGCAGTGAAAACAAGAGCGAGCGCGGCAATCCAACGGACGAAAGAGAAGGCCCGAGAGGGCGCGGGCCGGCTGAGTATTGAAGAGGGGATGCTCATGATCCGGAACCCACCACAATCGCGCCGGGATAGATCGAAATCTCTCCGGCCGGGTTTGTGACCACCAGATTGCGCGGGCCGGCGGGCGCGCTTGCTGAAACGACGATGTTAAAATTCACCGCGGGCGTGACGGGACTGGTAGTCTGGGTGAAGTCCGACGCGACAGGTTCGGTCACGGTAACGCCGCTGCCGGTCACGATATAATACGTGCCGGCGACCATCCCGTTTCCGACCACAAACAGGTTTACCGTCTGGCCCGGGCCGACGGTGACCTCGGCGCTCCCCGCCGTGGTTTCCGTGCTGCACACGCAGCCCCCGATCGATTGAAGCTCAAGCGTGGGCGTGAGGGCGGCCGGCTGAATGTCGATCCCCGAAGTCACCGCGTGGGCAGTGACGGAGACGGTGCTCGGCGTGATCGCGGGCACGACGTAGAAATTGAGCGGCGACGGCGAATTGCTGCCGCCCCGCACGCCTACCGGAAACCCGCTGCCGGTGCTTGGCGCAATCAGGGCGCTGGCGGGAATCTGAGCCGTCAATTGCGTGCTGCTCGTGGCGGTCGTCGGCTCGGGAGTGCCGTTGAACGTGACCTCGCCGCCCGCCGCGAAGCCAGCACCGTTCACGGTCAGCGTGAATGCGGACCCGTTCTGCGAGGCCACAATCGGGCTGAGGCTGGTGAGGCTCAGCGCTCCTCCTCCGCCCCCACTACCTCCGCCGGTGGCGGGTGCGCCCGCGTTTCCGCCTCCGCACCGAACGTTGAGGCCCGCCACGCCCAGGCAGAGCACGAGTACCGGGATCAATTTTGATTTGTTCACCCGCTCAAGCTCCTCAGCGAAGGGCCGTGCGGCACGGTTAACTACTTAGTATCTACCTTACGCTTGCGATGTCAAGCGCCGCCAAACAACAGCCTCTGGCAAAGGCGCCAAGGCGCAAAGCAGGCGCAAAGGAGAACCGCGCGAATCATCTCGTGGGCACCGGGCGATTTTGCCTCTCGTCCGGCGCTGCGGCTTCGGGGGGCGGTGCTGCGCTGTCCGCGGGCGGAAGGATGGCCTCGCCGTGGCGCAGCAGCTTCACGACCGCGTGACTGAGCCGCGCCCGCACCTGGTAACGCTCGCTGGCGCGCGTCACGTAGCGGACGATCAGGTGTACGCCCGCATCGCTCGGCTTCAGGTTAATCTCGGGCGCGGCGGAGAAAGCGCCGGCGTCGGAGCGGTTTCGCGCGGCGTGCGTCCACTCCGCCTCGGCGATCTTCTGGTCGCGCTCGGTTTCGGCCGCCACCGCGGCGCGGATCCTTTCCGCCAGCGGGTACGGATCTTCGCCGGAGGGGATCAGCACCGGCAGCTCGTCCCACATCCATTGGCCCGCGGTAGAGAAGTTAAAAAAGTAGCCCTCGACCGCGTAGCTGTTGAGGAAGGCCACCTGTCGCCCGGTAGGGTGGCCGGCTTCGGTCCAGTTGCCGGTTTCGAGAAGCACGGTGCGGAGCACCCCGACCTCGACCACTTCGCCGCGCACGCCGTTGATCTCCACCCAGTCGCCCACGCGCACGCCGTTGCGGCCCATCAGCACGAGCCAGCCGCAGAACGCCACGACGAAATCCTTCAGCGTTACGGCGAGGCCCGCGCCGGCGAGGCCGAGAACCGTGAAGAGGTGGTTGGGGGAACCGAACAGAACGAGCAGGATCGCCAGCGCGGCCAGCACTTCGATGGCGAAGCGGCTGACGCCGCGCAGGGTGATTCGCTGCTTGCGTTCGAGCGTGATGCGGTCGAAAAAGCGGCCAATCAGCCAGCCGGCCGCGATGGCCACGAGCAGCGTGAGCGCAATCCAGAGCACGGAGCGGATCAGGCGGCGTGCCGCCGCGCTTTCCCGGCTTTGGGTCAACGCGCTCCAGTTGGCATAGACAGCGGTCAGACTACGCAAATCCTGAATGCGGCGGTCAAGGTCCGCCATGTTGATTTCGTCCTGCGAAAGCTGGTGGAGGGTGGATATGCTCGGCGGCGCGGGCGAACTCTCCGCCGCCCCGGCGGGTTGCATCGAAGGCGCGGGCGCTGCCGTTTGCTTCCCCACTTGGCGCGCCCGCACACTCGCTTCGAGCGCGTCGTGCTGGCGGGTGAGTTCGCCGATTGTGGCGGCGACATACTGGTTCGCATCGGCGATGGCTCTCTTTTCCGTGACGAGATCGCTCCAGGCGCGCGCCCGCCCCACCAGGCTGCGCGGCGAGATATTCGACGGCGCTGCGACGGCCGCGGGCAGGCGCGTCGAACTGCCCGTGTGCTCGGCGGATTTGTGCTCCTGCCACTCGCGCTCGATTTGGCTGTAGCGGCTGTTGCTGGTCCGCTGCAAGTCCTGCTCGGCGTCAGCGAGCTCGTCGTGGGCCAGCTCGAGCTGAGCCTGCGTGAGCGCCGTTTGCTGCTGAAGCTGGCTGAGATTCGCTCCTTTGGCGCGAGCGGATTCTCTCGCCAGCTCCTTCGCCTTGGATTGCAGCGCCTTGATCGCGGCTTGGGCGCGATCGATTCTTCCCTCAAGCTCGCGGCCGGGCTTGGTGACGGGCTGCTGACTGGCGCTGCGAAGCGCCGTCTCGAAGGCCATATCCACTTCGAGATCGGCAAGCCGCACCGCGTCCTGGGCGAAGTCGAGCTCATCGTGCGTGGTGGCAACCGCCGCAAGGCTGCGAGCGGCGTCGAGCGGGCGCTGGTCCACCAGTTCTTCCCGCCGGTGCGATTTCCGACCGCGCCCCGTGAGCTGCTGCGGAGACTGGAGAGGGCCGGAAGTGAGAATCAGGCCCGCGATGAC
>JBOGKE010000106.1:0-71824 GCA_050745265.1 Terriglobia bacterium | reverse complement strand
CGCGGCTTCGGCGCCTGGTGCTCTCGGATCGTTGGTTCTTCATCGCCTGCCGAGTCTTGCCACGGCGACGGCATCTTGCGGATTCAGAATTCGCCACCTTGGCACAGGTGATCGCGGAACGGCGGGCCGAACACAGGTCTCTTCTCACCGCCTGGGTGTTCCTCCCGGACCACTGGCACGCCATTTTCTATCCGCGCCATCCGCGGACGATATCGCGTGTGATGGAAGCCATCAAGGATGGCGCGACCAGGCGGATTAACCATTCCCGACCCGAAACGGGGAGGCTGTGGCAGCCCCGCTTCCCTTCGACCCGCTCAGGGCAGGCTTTGATCGAGCTCTCGGCACCGTGGAGGAGTACAACGCAAAGGTAGAGTATATCCATGGGAATCCCGTGAAGGCAGGTTTGGTAAGCCGGCCGGAGGAGTGGCCTTGGTCGAGCGTGGACGATTACACGGGCCGCGTTCAACGCCCCGTCGCCACGCCAAGCGGGCTGGCGGTGGATCGCGTGTTGTTGCCCGCCAATGAACGGACTCGGATGTAACGGTATGGCCAGGAAAAGCCGCAGAGGAACGTAAAAACCGCGTACCTCTGCGCTGCCGCTCAGGTGATGCTGGCGGGGAAACGAAAGAGAAGGCGGAACAGCCTGTTTCCCTTGTCAATTAAAAGAGAGGCGGTGGACTATGGCGAGTGTTACTTCCGTGCTTCGTTGATTTCGATGTCCCGCTTGAGTACATCCGTTAGCAGTTCCGACAAGTCCACACCCTTCTGCTCAGCCTTGGCGGAAAAGTATTGCCACACACTCCGCTCGATAGAAGCAGGCAGAAAGACCTTTGCGTCCGGGGGAATGTGATGCAAACGCCGGACTCCCTTGCGGAAGTCGATTTCGTCGGGCATCGGATCGTGGTTGATGGGACGTTCACTCATAGATTTTCTTCGTAAGAGCGGATTTCGTTTCTCGTTGCCGGGCGAGCTGAAATCAGCCGAATCTTCGTTTTCGTCGGGTCGATTTCATGCCAGGCATAAGCCACGACGAAGAGTCTGTGTGGCAAATCGCATTTGTAGCGCCGGGCTTCAGCCCGGCACATCTGCTTTCCTCCGCTTGCCGCCCTGAAGGGCGGCGCTACGCGGCTGCCGACGGCGCCCCTATCCCACCTCCTGAAGAATCTCGTCCCACCTGTCTCACCCATCTCCATCGTCTCATTCCAATCCGGTATGCTTACGCTGGGGTGTGTCTGATTGCGGCTGCCGAGCCGCCGCCCCAAAAAACCGCAAAGGAGCATTCCGTCATGCCGTTCGAGAAACGTACCGTCACGCCCAAGCGCCGCGCCGCCAACTGCGCCGCCGCCCAGAAATCCACCGGCCCGCAAACCCCCAAGGGCAAGCAGCGTTCCGCCCTCAATAGCTTGAAGCACGGCGCCTTCGCCTCGCAGCAGCACCTCCTCGACGAGGCCTTGGCCCGCTCCGGCTGCGACCCGGTACAGATGGAGGACCTTCGCCAGTCTCTGCTCAACGATTGGCGGCCCTCCGGCTCAGCGGCCTGGGAGCGGACCTGATCACCCTGGGCTTTGCCCAAGGGCTATGCTAGACCGGCCCTTCGGGCCTGCAAATGCAGAAACTCCAGGGCGCGGCAAGCAGCGCCCCTGCGGCCCTCGTGTTGCCGAATTCAGCGCTTGATTTGCCTTCTCCGCGAGTGGCGCTCGTTGGGAGAATGTGACATCATACTGGGAGGTGAAAATGCCCTTGGGGTCCACTCGTGAAAAAAAGCGGGGAGATATCGTAGACGCGGCGAGGGAGTCCGCCCGCTTCGGTGCGTCTCGGACCTGCTTTCGCGGCTTCCCCTCAGGAGGTCAGGCCGTTGGCATTTGAAGAAAAGTTCGAACAGGTGAATAAGCTCATCCACATGGGCAAGGAGAAGGGCTACCTGCTTTACGAAGAGGTAAACGATCTGTTGCCCTCGGAGCTTCACTCGGCGGAAGAACTCGAGGATGTGCTCTCGATGTTTGACAGCGCCGGGATTGAAGTCCTCGATTCGCCTCGCAAGGTGCGCGACGAAGAGGGCAAGCCGGACGAGGCGGGCGAGGAAGGGGAACTCGACCTGACGCCGGGCGGAATGGACAAGACCAACGACCCGGTTCGAATGTACTTGCGCGAGATGGGGACGGTGCCGCTGCTGACGCGCGAGGGCGAAGTCGAGATCGCGCGCCGCATCGAACGCGGCCAGGTTGCGGTGCTCAAAGCGCTGTCGCGCTCCCCGGTGGTGGTGAACGAGGTTCTGGTGCTCCGCAAGGAGCTGACGGAAGGGCGCCGCAGCATCAAGGAAGTTGTCGTTTTCAACGAAGAGGAGCTCACGGAAGATCGCGTGGAAGCGCGCCGCCGCGAGGTGGTGGCCGCGCTCGGGGAAGTGGACCGCCTGCGCAAAAAGGCCGCCACCCTCCAAGCCCGCCTCGATTCAATTCCGAAGTCCCGCCCGCACGACCATCGCCGCTACAGTCTCGCCGTCGCCCGGCATCGCATTCTGGTCTCGAAGATGATTCGCTCGATCGGGTTCACTCATTCCGAGAACAAGCGGCTCATCGACAAGCTCCACACGGCGATCGAGGACGTCTGGCCGGTGGACCGCGAGATCGGCCGGCTGGAAAAGCGCCTTGACGGCGCGCGCGGCAACGGAACCAAGGATCTTCGCAAAGACTTGCGGCAACTGAAGATTCGTCTGACTGAGATCGAGCAGACTTATGAGATCACCGCCGCCGAGCTGAAGCGCACCCTCCAGACCATCGTAACGGGAGAACAGGAAGCCGACGCCGCGAAGCGCGAGCTGATCGAGGCGAATCTGCGCCTGGTGGTGTCGATCGCCAAGAAGTATACCAATCGTGGATTACAGTTTCTCGACTTGATTCAGGAAGGCAACATCGGATTGATGAAGGCGGTCGATAAGTTCGAATATCGGCGCGGATACAAGTTCTCGACGTACGCGACGTGGTGGATTCGCCAGGCGATTACGCGGGCCATCGCCGATCAGGCTCGCACCATCCGCATTCCGGTGCACATGATCGAAACGATTAACAAGCTGATCCGCACCTCCCGCCAGCTTGTGCAGGAATTCGGCCGCGAACCGACTTCCGAGGAAATTGCCCAGCGCATGGACATTCCCGTCATCAAGGTGCGCAAGGTGATGAAGATCGCCCAAGAGCCGATTTCGCTCGAGACGCCCATCGGCGAAGAGGAGGATTCGCATCTCGGTGATTTTATCGAGGATCGCGGCGTGATTTCTCCGGCCGAAGCGGTGATCAACATCAACCTGAGAGAGCAGACCGAGGCCGTCTTGAAGACGCTGACGCCGCGCGAAGAGAAAGTCATCAAGATGCGCTTCGGGCTCGACGACGGCAGCGAGCACACGCTCGAAGAGGTTGGCCAGAGCTTCGCCGTCACCCGCGAGCGCATCCGCCAGATTGAAGCCAAAGCCCTCCGTAAACTGCGCCACCCCTCGCGCAGCCGCAAGCTTCGCGCGTTTCTCGACGCCGGCGAAGCGGTGTAGGCCCGCGCCTCCCTCGAACGTCCTTCAGGTAAAAGGCCCGAGCAAGAGCCGAGCTGGAACTTAGTCCGCTGTTTCGCTAGACTGCCGTCCCGATGGTTCGCAACCTAAGTTAACACGCCGGTGTCATCCTGGGCAGAGCGAAGCGTCCCGTATTTCGCTACAAGGAAATGCGGAGACAGTTCGTGCGCTCAGGGCGACAGGCTTCGACTTGTCCGCCGTCTTGTGTGACATGAGACTAGCCTATCTCAATAGCCGACCACTACAGCAATTCCCTTAATTCACGCCCTTTTCTACCCCTCCTTGCCGTCCTCGCAATGCCCCTCCCATCTAACAGTTGTACGAGTTGGTTCTTATCAGGAAAGGCGGGGGCAATTCAAACGGGAGAACTGCTAATGTTGGTAAGACAATCTGGAGCAAAACTGGCTTTGGTTTTATCCATGGCACTGTCGTTGCTCGTGGTCTGCTCGATGCTGAAAGCGCAGAGCGTTGATCCGAATGAAAAGGGTCCAACGGCATCAGAGCTCATATCCGGGAGTTCGACTTCGATCGGCGGAATGCTGATGTTTGACACCAGCGTCGGATGGAATTTCAACCCGCATTTCGGCGTGGATGTGGGCATCCCTTATCTGTTCGACACGCGCCCGGGACTTTTTGCGAACACCTCCGGCCGTATCGGCTACGTGAATTATCCCTATGTAGGCTGCACTTATTTCTTCGGTTGCTATGCCGCGACCGCGACCTCATCGCGGCTCTGGGCTGGAGAACTTGCGGATGGCTACGCCGAGGCGCACTACACGCGCACCTACGGGAAGTACAATGTGTTCACAAATCTTACGGGTGATTTTCCCACCGCGAGTTACCGCAGGGGTCTCACCACGGGCCGGATCCAGTGGGACTGGTTCAACCACGTGGATACGAATTTTCACGGTTTCGATCCGTTTGCGAATTTCGGACTGGCCAACGGGCGGATGGATCAGCACTTCGAGCCGCGCCCATTCAACACCGATCTGCCGTTTCGGACTTTCGGGTACATGGCCGATTTCGAAGGCGGCTTGCAGTACAAGGTGTGGCGGCGCTTCACCCTCGGGGCTTCACTTTGGGACGTTCTGCCCATGGGGCCGCAAAGGATTTATAGCAATCTTGTCTGGGAAACACCCGGCGGCAATAATATTCTGACCGTTGGTGGTCCGGGCCGCGGCATCTCAGGGCCATTTGGCCTCTTCGCGCGCGGCGGAGCGCCGAGCAGAACGAAAGGAAGAGTGATCATTATCCCGTTTCCCGCCAGCGGGAACGCCGGGACTTTCGGATATCTCTCCGGCGATCCCAATCACGGCCGCTACTGGAACCAGGAGTTTGAGACCGTTGGCCCCGCGTACATTGCGCGCGACAACGGCTACTCCGCGACGCTGGGCTTCAGCCCCTGGAAGAACATGGACGTCGAGCTCGGCTACAACCACAGCGTGCGATACGCCCTCGACGGAGCCATGATCACTGTGGGGTTCAACGCGAACGCTCTATTCCGGAAGCTGACGAATTACTGAGATGGTCTCAGCCCCTGATCGAGCGCCGGGTGTAGCGCATCGGGCGTTATGTTTGCCGCCTCATGCGCATGGACAGCAGCCGCACGGCATTCGTGCTGTGCGGTTGGCGGCCGCCCGCTTCCACTTACTGCCTGCTACTTACGGGATTGAGCTTACCGACCACAAGCCAATAAAAAGCAATTCCCGCAACGAGCACGAACACCGCGAGGTCGAAGCCCGGCTTATAGGATCCAGTGCTGGCGATCAGAATGCCAGTTAGCAGGGGCGCCAAGATTCCTGCAATATTGCCGAACAGGTTTTCGAACCCGGTCCAGAGTCCGACTTGATCCGCGGGAGCGCAACACTGGAGAATCACGATCAGGTTTGCGGTGGAGAGTCCCACGAGCGACGCGCAGATGATAAACAGAACCGCGGTGGAATTGCTCGCGACGTGCTCGGCCGGAAGAAGAAAAAGGCCGCTGAGCAGCCCGACGGTGACGAGCCCTTTGCGCGTGCGCGTTTCGTCGAAGCCGCGGTGGATCAGCCGGTCGGCAATCCAGCCGCCCAGCGGCTCGCTGATTCCGAAGACCAGGAAAGGCGCCGCCGAGTAGATGCCAGCCCGCAGTATGGTGAGGTGCCGCACCGTCACGAGATAATCCGGCAGCCACGTCACCAGCAGATACCAGTAATAATCGAAGCAGAAAAAGCCGAGACAGATTCCGATGAGATCGCGGTTCCAGAGGCGGCGCCGCGGAGCGTTCCATCGCATCGTTTCGGATCGTGCGGTCGAACCGGCGGGATCGGCTGGCGAGGGCTGCGGTTCCGGCCTCCGCATTCGCTCACCTTTAAGCTGGGCCGGCGCGGTGGCAAACCAGGGAATCAGCCACAGCAGCGCGATGACGCCGATGATCGCAAAACTGAAGCGCCAGCCGAAATGGATCAGCAGCAACGGAACGGCAATGACGCCAAGCGCCATTCCGCAGCGAGTGCCGAAATCGAAGATGCCCGAGGGAAATCCGCGGTTTTCGGGAGGAAAAAGCAGCGCAACGATCTTCGTCCCGCCCGGAAGGTAGATGGACTCGCCCACCCCAAGCACCACGCGAGTCATGATCAGGAACGCGAGAGATTTTGCCAAGCCGGCCAAGCCCTGTCCGAATGACCAGATGGCGAAGGCCGCCGCATAGAGCCAGCGCAGATTGATCCGGTCTGCCGCCCATCCGATGGGTACCTGCATCGAGGCGTAGGACCAGAAGAAAGCCGAAAGCAGGATGCCCTTGTCAGTGGGCCCGAGGTGCAGGTCGTGAGAGATGAGCGGAAGCGAAACGGAAATTGTGGCGCGGTCGAGATAGTTGATCAGCGAGGCGAGGAAGAGAAGCCCTACGACCGCCCATCGCCGCGAGTTGGAGAATGGGATGCCGGCGGCAACACTCTCGAGCTTGATCCCTTCGTTCTCTTCCGGCATGGAGTTTCCCGCGCGGAGGCGGCTCATCATGGACCGCGGGGCAGGGCGGGAGCTGAGAGTCGCGCGCCGGCCGGTTTAGCCAGCGCCGACGCTCGAGGCCAGGGCGCCATCCGCCGTTTCGAGCAAATAAATCTCGGCCTTCAGCCCGAGCGCCTTCTGATAGCCGTCGCCCACCGCTTCGACAAAGCTTTCCGCCGCTTCGCTGCGCACCAAGTTCACGGTGCACCCGCCGAAGCCCGCCCCGGTCATGCGAGCTCCGTAAACGCCCGGCTGCGCTTGGGCGAGCTCGACGAGTTTATCGAGCTCCTGGCTGCTCACCTCGTAATCGTCCCGCAGACTCGCGTGGGATTGGTTCATCAGCCCGCCGAAGTCGGCGAGGTCCTCCGCCTCGAGGGCGCGCACGGCGCGGAGGACGCGCTGGTTCTCGGTCACCACGTGGCGCGCGCGGCGCAGCAGAACGCCTTCGAGGACGTCCTGCGCCCGGCCCAGATCGTCGCACCTTACGTCGCGCAGCGAGTTCACAGCGAGCCCGCTGGCTCTCAATCTCTCGACCGCCTGGGCGCACTGCGCGGTGCGGACCCGATACTCGGATTGCGATAGCGACCGCTTCACTCCCGAATTACACACTACGATCTTTGTGTTCCCGCCCAAAGGCACCTGCCGGTGCTCCAGATTGCGGCAGTCGAGAAAAAGCGCGTGACCTTTGCGGCCCAGCCCCGAAACAAACTGATCCATGATTCCACAAGGGACGCCGACGAAATCACGCTCAGCGCGCTGAGCCAGCTTCACCAGCGATACCGGCGCCGCATCAAATGGGATCAGCTTTTTCCAGAACGCCACGGCCCCCATTTCCACCGCGGCCGAAGAGCTGAGGCCCGCTTCGCGTGGAACGTCGCCGCCCAAAACCAGGTCTGCCCCGCACAGCAGCTGGCCGCTCTGCTCGATCAGAAGGGAAATTCCTTGCAGGTATTGGCTCCAGCGAGGCATCCCTCCGACCGGCGGCGCGTCCAACGCGAACTCGGCGCTTTCGCTGAAATCCTCGGCAAAAGCGCGAACCAGGCGGTCGTCCCTCTTGCCCCCGGCGTACCAGCAGTAGCGGTCAATCGCGGCGGGCAAAACAAAGCCCTCGTTATAATCCGTATGCTCCCCGATCAGATTCACCCGGCCCGGGGCCGCGATCACCACCTCCGGCTCTCGGCTGAAAATATTCCGGAATCTCTCAACAATGTCCATGTGCGGTTCCACGCCGGATGCTCTCTCGCGCCGCCCGCCAGTATGCCATACCCTCGGACCCGGCGTCATTCGCCTGCGTGCTGGAGTTTCGTTTCGAGCTGATGGGGTGAGGCGAGTCCCGCCGAGCGGCCGAAAATGCAAGATCAATTTAGAAAATAGGTACGGTAGAGAGTATCGCGCTTGAGGGGGCGAAAGCCGGCGTCTGCAATGAGCCGCCGCAATTGTTCCTCGCTCGCGGTGGTTCGGCAGCCCGCTGCGTGCACGACGTTCTCTTCAATCAGAATGCTTCCCACGTCGTTGCTGCCAAATCGCAGCGCGATCTGGCATACCTTGTGCCCGGGGGTAAGCCACGACGCCTGCACGTTGAGGATGTTATCGAGATAAATGCGCGAAACGGCGAGGGTTTTGAGATAATCCACGGCCGTCGCTTCATCCTTGACGAACCGGCCGAGCGAGGTGTTCTCGCGCTGGAAAAACCACGGGATGAATGCTGTGAACCCCCCGGTTTCATCCTGCAGACGGCGGATCTGCTCGAGGTGGCGAACCCGGTGCTCCAGGCTCTCGCCAACGCCGAACATCATCGTGGCCGTGGTGCGGAGCCCCAGTTCGTGGGCGGTCCGATGGACCGCTAGCCACTCCGCGGTCGAGCACTTGAGCCGCGCGATGCGGCGCCGGACCTCGTCGTCCAGGATCTCCGCGCCCGCGCCCGGAATCGAATCGAGACCGGCATCGACGAGCCGGGCGATCACATCGCGCACGCTCATCTCACATATCTCGGCGATATTAAGGATCTCAGGAGCCGAGAAGCAGTGCAAGTGGACCCCCGGATAGCGGCGCCGGATGGAGGACAGCAGGTTCGTGTAATAGTCCATCTTCAGGTCCGGGTGAAGCCCGCCCTGCATCAGAATCCCGGTGCCGCCCAGGGCGAGGGTTTCATCGATCTTGCGGAAAATGGATTCGAGCGGCTGAACATAGCCCTCTGGCGATCCCGCGGGCCGGTAGAACGCGCAGAACGAGCAGTACTCGGTGCAAAAGTTTGTGTAGTTGATGTTGCGATCGACCTGGTAGGTGATAACGCCGCCAGGATGAAGCTGGCGCCGCACCGAATCGGCTTCACGGCCGATCCCGATCAAATCGTCCGAGCGGAGCATCTCGACGGCTTGTGGAAACGTAACGCGCATAACATCAGAGTCCCGGCTCGGCCGCTCCCGCCGGCGCTCACACAAAATCCAGCGCCTTCACCGATCGAAGCAGGCCCTCCTCCAAAGCCAGCCTGAAGAACAGGTCCAGCGCCTTCCGATGCTCTTCTCCTAAATTATAGTCGATGTTCTGGGTAAGGTAATCCTTGACTTGCGCTGGCGTGAGGCCGTGGCGCGGGGCGTGCTCGGAAGCAATCTCATCGAGATGAGCGAGGCCGTAATCGCGCGATTCCAGAAAATCCGGCGCAGACTCCGCAAGCCGGTCGGATCCGGGGCCCGCCCAGAGGGCGAAGACGAAGGGCAAGCCGGTAAATTTCTTCCATTCCTCCGCAAGATCGTAGACCCGCTCGCGCGCCGGTTGATACGCCAGCGCCGGATCGCCAATCAGCAGCGCCGCGTCTTCAGTGCGGAGCATGGCGGGCACATCCGGCGGCGACAGCCGTACTCGCGGGCGCAGCGCGTAGTACTTTCTGAGCAAGATCGTCGCGAGCGCGACGGACGTTCTTGATGAATCATCCGCCGCGACGCTTTGAATCTCCTCAATGGGCTTCTTGCTGATCAGGATCACGCTCTTCACGCGGTCGAGCGAGCTGATCGAGACGCCCCCGACGACTTTCACATCGTCAATGCGCTGCGCTTCGATAGCGGGGATGATTCCGACGGCAGCATTTCCCGACCGGACGGCGTCTGCACAGCGCGCGGGCGTTGTGAAATCCAATTCAAACTTGCTCTGCTGGCGACCGTGCAGCATTCCCCAAACAAGCGGGACCGTGTTGAGATACTGCACCGCTGAGACTCGGAGAGGCGTCATTTACGTCCGGCGTGGTAAAGGCCAATCTTATCATGCGGAGCGCTCACGCCGCCCCTCGCGCCGCGTGCAGTTCCGCGCTTTTCGCCACGCATTAGTTAGAAAGGGGGTTTGTGGGCCGGAGGTTCTGGTTCATCGCAGAGCGGAGCGTGGATCAGGGCTGGGTTTGACCGGGTTCCGTGTCGTCGCCAACGCTCGGAATTGACGGTGACTTCACCGAGGGTATTCCGGCGGCAACGCGTCGGCCGTGGTGCCGCGCTGCATCGGGTTTGTCATCCTCCGGCGCGCTGCGGCTCAGGTCCCGCTGGAGTTTGTTGATGGCCCGTGCCAGTTCGACGGGCGAATGGATCTTGAACACCGCGCCGCCGCGAGCCTTGGTCAAATAGCTGATCGCATCCGGAAATTCAGCGCCCCAGCCGGCGGGCGGGAAGTATTGAAAATAAAAAAGGCGCGACGCGTCGCGACGGGCGCCGGTCAGCGTGTTCCGGGAAATGCGCTTGGCAATTCGCGTCCTCGGACCCAGGAAGATCACCGCATCCTGCGGGTCCCCGGGGGCCGCGGCCTGATTCATCAGTTGGATCAGCAGGTGTTCCCACGCGGATCGCCCGAGCGCGTGGTACGAAACCGTGCCGAGATCGAGGCCCCGGAGTATTTCGGCCAGCCGCCTGAAGCCGGACTGGTCAAATCTCTGCTCGGTGAAGATCTCCCGGTCCTGGTCGAGATTGAACGCAATCAGCCGGACGGATTGACACGAAACCTGCTTCATCAGCGAGGAGACGGAGTCGAGCAGGAGCGCGCGATCCCGGGGTTGGAGCTCGGGTGAATTCCGCGCCAGGGGCTCGGCATTCACCAAAATGGTGAGTCGCAATCCGTCGCGATGGAAAATCCGGTCGAGCTTCCACGGCTCAGCCATCAGCGGTCCGGCCGTCCCGGGTGGAGCGGCAAGGGGCGCCGCGCTCTGCGAGGCTGGAACGGATGCTTTGATGGTCCAGCTTCGCGAGCAGATGTGATTGCGACGGTCGACGACAACCAGGCTCACGCGGTACCGGCCCTCACCTAGGCTAAACATCCCTGAATAATGGAGGTCAGTGGTTAAGCTTTTTGGCTTCACCCTACCGGCCATTTGCAGCGGCATGCGCGGCACGTCGAAATGGTCCTCAAGCACCACCGGCGCACGCCCCGCGGGAACAATCCGCAGAGAGCAAATCAGCGCGTCCTCTTTGCCTTCGAACTGCCGCAAAGGGCAGCGGAGCTTGAATCCCGAGGCGAAGTGAAACGAGAAATCCAGATAGGGCTTCACCGGCTGAATCGAGCACAGGAGCCGGGGACCCGCGAGGCGTCCGTCGAATCGCTGTTCGATTGCACGCGCTGACGCTGCCGTGGCCGGAAACCGCGCCTGCGCCCACGACGCCGAGGCGAGCAGCACCAGAGCCAGCCCGCATTGAGACAGGATGAGCATTGCCCTCCCGCCACCGAATTTGTCGAGCCCTCGACCGGACACGTAGTTGCCTTCAGTGAAGCTTACGCTTGGGCGCTCACTCGCGCAAGATGGGTGATCGTTCTCGACAAGCGCCCGCCATATTGAGCGCCTGCAGGCACAGGCGAGGCACTTTTCAAGCACAATAATCCTGGCCGGTTGGCGGGCAACCGTCGGGGCCGGTCATGCCGAGGAGCCTCCGACGACAAGGAATCTCACCTAACCTCTGCTTTGCCAATAGCTTGCGTGCCGGCTTTAGGCAGAGAGCTGAAGGCCGAGAATGATCGTGTTTTGGACCCCCATTTTGGCATCGTGCTGCCGAATTGAAAGAAACTGTCTCATTTATCTCGGCTGTCCCCATAGTCTCAGAGCACGCTGTTAAGGTTGGTGAGTGAGCAACAGCGGTGCGGAGTTCAACGATAGAGGCATTGAAGTAGGGGAGCGCAGTTTGGCTCAAAATCAGACGTCGACCGGCGCCAGACGGGGTCTGTTCGAAGCCGACCAGATCGTGGTCCACCGGGTCTTTGAAACGTGCCATCTTCTGATCGCCGAAGCAGTTATGGGATCGGCCGTGCCCGAGGAATTTCTCGGGGCTCTGACCGCCAACGAGTCAGGCGGTCGGCGAGATGCGAGCTGCTTTGAGCCCGCCGTGTACGGGCGCCTCAAAGCCGTCGCAATTGGCCAGTCAGCGTGCTATGGATCCCTCACCTGGCCCGAAATCTCCGCTGCCCTTAACAGCAATGTGGCGGCCTTCGGGCCGCAGCTTCGACAGCCTCTCGCGATACCCGAGACGGTGCAGGAAGCCCCGCGCGCCCTCAGCGATGCGCAGGATCACACGCTGAGGAGATTCGCTACTTCGTGGGGCTTCACGCAGATCATGGGCTACCACGTGATCAGAAAAGCGGCGACCATCGAGATCCTGCTCGACGCGCACCTGCATTTCCGGCTCGCGGTAGAGATTCTGAACGATTTTGCGAAGGGATTTCACCTGCTCCCCCGTCGCGATTTTGCGCCGCTCTTCCGCTGCTGGAACACTGGCAGGCCGGACGGGAAAACGTTTGACCCGGAATACGTCCTGAAGGGAATGCGGAGACTGGAGCTCTACAAGTTATTACTCCTGCCGGCGGGCGATAAGCGGACGGTCCCCGCGAACGCCCGAGGAAGGCAACTTTGAAAAAGGGACCGACGATGCGGAGAAGAGCGAGCGTTCAAGAGCGGGTGACGAATGGCTCTTCTGGGAGCCCATGGGATTTTCATCTTGCGTCGTCCTTTGAGGGAAGGGACGCAAAGGTCGGACCGGCAGCATCCCGGTTCGCTGCAGCGGTCAGGGGCGATACTGCCGGCTCCGACTACAATCGACCAGCCTCCCTATTCGCGGGGCGCCCGCGTCTTGCGCTGCGCGACTTCTCAGAGACTCAAGCCGTGGTCAGAAGGCCGACGAGGGGCGCGTGGGGTTCTCGAATTGAGACCACCGCCGCCCGAACGGGTCAGGACGCGACCCAACTTACTGCTTCGAGGGTTGTGAGATGACTACGTCGCTTCGTCACAAGGAAATCATTCGGGGAAAGATCCTCTATTACCTTGGCTTAATCTATCCCCAGTCCGCAACCATACCGCTGCTTCAGGGAGAGCTCGACTTTGTAGGCTTCCCGGTGTCCACGGAGGACCTCAGTTTCCACGTCGCTTACCTGGCTGAAAAGGGTTTGGTGTCTGTCGAAGGGGCGCGGGGGCCGCGAATGCACCGGAACATCTCGCTGATCAAGATCACCGCCAAGGGAATCGACTATTGGGATGGCCGGCTTCCCGCCGACGATGGAATTTATCTGGAGCCGCAAAAGTAATGGCGTCGAAGAAAAGCAAGAACGTGCAATGCACTCCCGACGCCCCGGCCACCCCGAAGACCGCCGAGTCCGCCGACGAGCCGAAGGTCTACGTTGATGTTGCGAAACTTCCAGGCGGCCTGAAGGAGATCGTCGAAAAGGAACTCCGCGACGGCGGATCATTCGAGGAGATTGCGGCTCTCGTTAGCGCCTCTGGCCAAGCCGCAATCGAGCCAACGACGATAGAGCGGTTTTTTCGCAAGGACGTGAAGTTGCAGGGGGAACGGTTCGCTGGTCAGTTGGCAGCGGCTAGAGAGCTCAAAAGAGTCCTCGGCAGCAAGCCCGACTCTCCCCAATCCGACCTGGCCTTTTCCGTCCTGATGATGGGATTAAGCGGATTGAGCAGCGCGGAGCGGCGCTCCGCTGCGACCCAGGCAATGCGCTTACTCAAGGACGAAAGGGAAGCTCGTCTCAAAACCGCCGATGCCCAGCGCCAGGACAAAAAGCTTGGCATCTCTGCCACCGAATCGCGGCAGCGGGTGCGCGCGATTCAAGTCAAGGTGCAGATGGCGAAGGTCCAGTTGGATCGATTGAAGCAGCTCATCGACAGGCACGGTGATGACAAGGCGCTCCCGGCTGAAATCATTCAGCAGATCAACGAAGTCTACGGGATCGTTACCGCGCCCGAAATCCAGATCAACAGGGGCGCAGATGGAAAAGCGTGACACTCAGCGCGATTTGGTAGGGGCGCCTCCGCGGGCGGAGAAGAGGGGCAAGCCGAGGGCGGGGAAACGGGCTGCCAAGGGACGTATTGAAGTGAACGCTCCGTTGCTGCCTCAGTTGCAGTTGCGCCTTCTGCCCTATCAGCTCCGCTGGGTCGGGGACAACTCGCCCCTGAAGATCGTGGTGAAGGGGCGGCAGACGGGCTACTCGTTCTCATCCACGCTGCGGGCCGTGCTTCAATGCCTCGCGCGCCGCACCACCTGGATCCTTCTCTCCAAGGGAGAGCGCCAGTCGCGGATGCTGATGGAAAAGGTGCAGGAGCACATCCGGTCCTGCGGTCTGCTGACGAAGATGAGCGAATCCCAGTTCTTCGAAGGGACGCTGATCAAACAGCTCGAGGTGCGCTTTCCTAACGGATCGGTTATCTACGGGCTGCCTGCGAACCCCGATACGGCACGCGGCTACACCGGTCACGTGACCCTGGATGAATTTGCCTTTCATACCGACGCGGACAAGATTTATACCGCGCTGTACCCGATCACAACGCGCGGCTACGGACTGGAAGTCGTTTCGACGCCGAACGGCCAGCAGGGCAAGTATTTCGAAATCGCAAAAGGCGCGGGACTGGTGGACGGCGTGCCGTCGAAGCACAACAAGTGGTCACCTCATAAAACGTCCATTTACGACGCCGTAGAGCAGGGGTTGCAGGTGGACCTCGAACAACTGCGCGCTGGCGTCGATGAGGAAACGTGGCGTCAGGAGTTTTGTTGCGAGTTCGTGACCACGGCGAGCGAATGGATCACGGCGGATCTTTTTCAGAAGGGTGTCAGCCCGGAGGCGTCCGCTGATTTTCGCTCGACGCTTGATGATTTGCAATCCGGGAAAATCGGCGACCCGCAAAGCGCAATCGGCAATCTCTACGCCGGCTGGGACGTAGCGAGAAACCGGGATCTGTCGGTGATCTGGCTGGCAGAGCTCGTTGGCGATGTGACCTGGACCCGCGGGGTTATTGAGATGCGCAACGTGCCGACGCCCGACCAGGTGAAGCAGGCGAGATCACTCATGCCTTTCATCCGGCGGCTCAACGTGGATCAATCCGGAATGGGGCTCGCAATCGCGGAGCAGTTGGAGAGGGAGTATCCGGGAATGGTGGAGGGTATCCAGTTTACGCAGTCCACCAAAGAGGCGCTCGCCGTCTACGCGCGGCGCCGAATGGAAGAAGGAAAAGTGCGCATTCCCGACCACGACGGCATCCGCGCGTCGTTTCGCGCCGTGAAGAGGACCCAGAACGCAATCGGCCAGACACGCTTCGACACGGAACACGATGCGGAGTTCGGGCATGCCGATCACTGGTGGGCGTTTGCCATGGCAGAGATGGCAGCCCAGCGCCACATCGCGGGGATCGCTGCTCTCCCGGCCAGCTACCGCTTGGCCGAAGTGGGGCAGCTTGTCGGAAGACCGGCTACGGCCGGACTCTTTGCAGCCGTACTGTAGGAAACGGGCAAATCACGTGAATCGAGGAGAGGAATGACAGACAACATCGTGAAGAGGGCGTTTAACAAGATCACCCACGGCGGCCGCGAAGCGCTTGGGAAGTTGGAGAACGGCGCCGAGGAAGCTGGCCGTCTCGCTGACGACGCGATTGCAGACGTGGCCCGACGCGCCGAGAAGGGCGCCGTGGAGGCAGGTCGCGCAGCCAAGCAGGGCATTGACGGAGCGGGGCAGGAGATCAAGAAGCGTTTTGATCGTGACGCCCAGCCGGCAAGCTCCGACGAGAAGGCGCAGTAGCACCCTTGGTGGCGGCTAAGGGGCCGCCAACACGTTTCGGGGAGCTGAGGTTCCGGTTGGGAGCAAATCAATGGGAGATTGGCGCGTCTGGTTGAAGGGTCTCTTCGCGGCAATTGTATCGAGCGCGGCGAACTCAATCTCGGCGCTGGTTGCCGACCCCCGACATTTCAGCCCGGGCGTCACCGGCGGCCTTCGGAATCTGGGAATCGTCGCCCTCGTGAGCGCAATCGTAGGAGCGGCGCTGTATCTGAAGCAGTCGCCAGTGCCCAAATAAATCGGCCGGTTACGCAGATTCCACAGGAGGTCTGCGTAATCCGCGCAATCTGCGGAGGAGAAAAATGAAAAAGCTGTTGGTGATTCCGGTTTTGGTGCTGGCGCTCGCCGGCTGTGGAACAGCGCAGTGGATTAAGATGGCGCAGCAAATTCTGCCTGTAGTACTGCCGATGATTACAAACCTCGTCACCGCGGTTGTTCTGCTCGAAGGAAAAACCGTCCCGACGGCCGACGTGAATACTATCAGCGCGACGGCAAACCAGGTGTCGGCGGACCTGAATCTGGTCGGTCAACTGGTGGATCAGTACCAGACCTCGCCCAACGTCACAACGGTGGAGAAGATCAATGCGGCGCTTGCCGACGTGCAAACACACTTGAATGGCCTGCTGCCGGCCCTGCATATCACGGACCCGGCAACGGTTCAAAAGATCACCGCAATTACCACTCTGATCGCCAGCGAGACGAACGCCTTTGAACAGATCCTACCGCTCGTTTCCAATGCGCAGGGCCGGTCCGGGGCAGCTTCCGCGGTTCCGCTGAGCGCGAAGCAACTCAAAAAGGAGTACGACGCAATTGTTTCCCAGGCGTCGTCGAGCCCTCAAGTGAATGCGGCGTTCGCCGGCGCGAAATTGAAGTAGAGCACCGAGACGGTCCCCGGCGCACCGGGGAATAAGACGATCTGGCGGATCCGAGCCACGCTTCGTCGAACCTTGAAGGGGCCGCAAACGGACACTGGAGAGCAGATGCCTACGCCGAAATTGGGAAAAGGACTTGGACGCAGGCCGGACGCGCCGGACAAGCGCGATTATCGCGTGAACCGGCTGCCGCACCTCGGCATTGACGCGCCGCTCCCGTCGAGTATCGATGTGTTCGCCGGATTGAGCCTGCCCGTCTACGATCAGGGCGCACTCGGTAGCTGCACGGCAAACGCCGGTGTGCTCTACCGGCGATTCCTGGCGCAGCGGTTTCCCAGATATTCCCCGCCGGACGAAGATCTGAGCCGGCTGTTCCTTTATTACCAGGAGCGGAACCTGCCCTGGAACAAGGACGTGAATCAAGACAGCGGGGCTGCAATCCGCGATGTTTGCTACGTCCTAGCGCACCTGGGCGTCTGCCCGGAGATCGACGATCCCTACCGGCCGGGCGATTTTGCCTCCGCTCCCGCGAACGACAGCGCGGGCGATCTTTCGAGCGCTCAGATCCACCGGATCGGCGCATACCACCGCGTTCCCGACGCCGCCACCGCCCGGCAGTCCCTTGCCTCGGGTTACGCAGTTCTTCTTGGCTTCGTGGTGTACCCGTCTTTTGAGAGCATCGGAAGAGACGGGGTCGTTCCCATGCCGCGGCCAGGTGAAATGCCGCTCGGCGGTCACGCCGTGGTAATTCGAGGATACGACGACAACCGCGCGAGCTTCTATGTGCAGAACTCGTGGGGCGCCGAGTGGGGCAATCAAGGATGTTTCTGGATGCCTTACGAGTACCTCGACCGAACTGAAATCTCAGATCCCGATATGTGGATGGGGCACCTCGGCAAGCCGTGGAAGGCGTGATGGCATTGAGACATCGCACCGATGAGCCGGTGAAACAGGTGAAGAAATTCTCGCACAACCCGGAGAACGGTCACCCGACGGGGACGCGGGTGAACGATGCCAGGTCAAAGCGGCTCGAGAGCGGAGATGTGAAATTGCAGGTCGATCGTGCCGTCGCGCTGGCGGAAGTTGAGCTGGGCGTGGGGGGAGGCGTTGTCACGGGAGGCGGCCTGGTATCAGCGCCTGTTGGGGCTGCATCGACGGTTCTTCCGACCACTCGCGGAGATTGGAGCGGCATCGGGGCCGGCCCCGTCGCTCCGCTGCGCCCCGTGCCTGGGCCTGCACACGCCTGGTCCGGAATATCCGCCGCGCGAGGCGAGTTCGAATCCACGTTTGGCGTTTCGGGCACTCCCATTACCAGCGGTTTCCTCGTGGATCTCGGCGAGTACAATGCCGAGCTGATGGGGCGAAATGCGATTTCGACTTACGAAAAGATGCGGCGCTCTGATGCGCAGGTCCGGGCCACGCTCGCAGCGTGCAAATTGCCGGTCCTGTCGGCGAAATGGGAAATCGTTCCGGCTGATGGAGCGGGGGACGGAGACACGGGAACCGGGAGAAGGGCGAGCACCGGGGCGGGAAAAGCGACGGCGGCAAAAGCCAAGCAAATCGCCACCTTCGTCAAGGACAATCTCTTCGGAGCGCTCGAATTTCGGTCTTCGACCGGCGGTTGGGTTTCGCAAAGCTGGCAGTCTGTGATTGCGAACGCGCTGCTGATGCTCGATTTCGGGTGCGCGGTTCATGAAGACGTATGGTCTGTGGACGGAGATAGGATCAGGGTGCGCTGTCTGCCGTCGCGATTGCCGCTCACTTTCTATCGCTGGCACACGGAAGCGGACGGAGAGACGCTGCTCGCCCTCGAGCAATACGGATATCGCGGCAACGAGTTCCTCAACGCGCTGCTTCCGGCCGATAAGCTTTGCCGTTTCACGCACCAGCAGGAGGGAGCGAACTTTTGGGGGATTGCGCTGCAACGTGCAATGTACCCTCACTGGTACGTGAAATCGAAGTTGTACCGCATCGACGCAATTGCCAACGAGCGAAACGCTCTGGGTATCCCGGTTTTCCGGCTCGCGGAGGGGTTTGGGGCAGAAGACAAAGCAGCCGCGTACGGTTTTGTAACTCAACTCGCAGCCCACGAGGCGACCGGGCTCGTCGAGCCGCCCGGCGAGCCGCACACCGGCCTGCGCGTGGTCGGCTATCAGGGCAATCTTCGGGACATCATGCCCTCGATACAACATCACAACGAAATGATCTCACGCGCGGCGTTGAACACGTTCATCGATCTCGGCCAGAGTTCTCACGGTTCACGCGCCCTGGGCGCCACTGCGACAGATTTTTTCATGCTGGGCCTGCAGAGCGTGGCGGACCAGATCGCCATCGATCTCACGCACTCGACCATTCGCCGGCTGGTCGCCATGAATTTCGGCAGCGAGGCGCCGTGCCCGCGGCTCATTCCGGCAAACGTTCAAGCGCGCAGCGCCGGCGAGCTGATTGCCGACCTCACCGCCCTCGCGCAGCAAGGTCTCATCGTGAGCGAAAAGAACATACGCCGGGCGATTCGAGAGCGTTTTGCACTGCCTGAAGAGAGCCAGGAAGGAGTTGTCGCGGTTCGCGGGGAAACGGTTGAGCAAGGCGGAAGAATGATCGCGGGAAGAGGAAGCGGCGAGATCGAGCAAGAGGATGATGGAGCTGGTGCATGACTTCAGACGGGACGGTCGGAAAACTGACGAGACGGAATGATAGCCGGAATGCGGAACGCCGTGGTGACGGGAGTGCCATCAGAAGCCGCTTTACCCATGGGTTCAGGGAACGAGAGGGAGGAGCAATGATGGATCGGAACTCTGGGGCCGCAGGCGCAAGGAACAACCCGCGCCGAGATTTCGCCGCTGCGCCCACGCGGAGCACTCCGACCCGAGAGGCGATAGACGGCCAACTTGCTCCCTCACGTCCGGGACGCGGAGCGCAAATCGCCATCGTGCTGATGGATGCTGGAACGGCTGTCGAAACTCCGGCTGGTGTAGTGACCAAGCGCCCGGGAGCGGGCCTCCGTGAGATCGCCGTGGCGGTTCCGGGCTCCTGGGTGAGGGGGGACCAGAGCTTCTCGATTACGAAGGAAGACCTCCGCGACATGGTACGTAATTTCAACAAGCGCAAGAACGACATGGTTGTGATCGATTACGAGCACGCGAGCGAGCAGCCCGAGGTGGCGCGGGGCGGTCCCGTTCCCGGAGCCGGCTGGATCCACGCGCTCCACTCGAACGGAAAGCTGACGGCACTTGTCGAATGGACGCCGCAAGCCGAAGAGATGCTGTGCACTGGGCAGTACCGGTTCTTCTCGCCCGCCATTGACTGGGGAGCGACCGACAAAGGGTCGGGCGAGCCGCAGGGCGCCACGCTGACGAGCGGCGCTTTAACGAACCATCCCTTTTTGGAAGAACTGCCGCCGATCACCCTAAGCGACGGCAAAATTGTGACCGTGGGCCTGAATCGCGCTCAGGTCCGTTCCGTGAACACCGCGCGAAAGCCTCAAGGAGCTATGAACATGAAGAAGATGACACTGAAACCGATTCCCGAAGGCGAGGAGCACGGCGGAAATCACGCCGTCTACGATGCGGACGCCGAGCAGCCGGTCGGGTTTATACCCCATTCCGAGCTCTCTGAGTACGCGGCACATCACCTCGGCGTCAACCCGGACCTGGAGGAAGACGACACCGAGAGCGAATCGGATGAAGACACCACGCAGCATCCCGATCTGAAGATCGCGGCTCGAGAAGCGCAGCGAAAGGCTTTCTTTATGCGTGAAGCGGTCCACAGGGGCAAGATCGACATCGCCCGAGCCACCCGCCTGGCCGAAACCGGGAAGATCACGCTCGCTGAGTACATCCGCGCTCAAGAGGCGGAAAAACTCATCGCAGATGCGATTGCCGCCGGAAAGGTTCTTCCCCGCGACCGGGCGTTTTTTTTCCGGGATGCCCTGGAACGGCCCAAGGAATTTCAGGAGTACGCGCGGAATGCTGCTCCCGCTGTCAGGCTCGACACCCAGGGCATTGCGGCTGCGGAGGGCCTTACGGTTGACCAGGAGGTTCACTTGGGCGCGAAGAGGCTAATGAGCGACACGGGAATGAATTACGCGAAGGCGCTCAAAGAGCTCCTCTCTTCGAATCCGGCGCTGGAGGCGAAGTACCGGTTGAAGCACACCCGCTCTCAAGAGGCGGAAACGGCGACGCAATAGCTCGCGGCTCTGGGCTCGTCAGAGTTTCGGATCACTAGTCTTAACGGACCGCCCTCTAGCAAGCGGGCGCTTCATGGAGGAAAAATGGCAGGAATCAACGGGCTGGCACTAGCGTTTCGTGCACAGCAGAACCAACGCATATATAAATTTTCGGTGCTTGTGAAGGACACCGCCGACACGACGCAGAACCAGCAGTACGCAGGTCTGCCCGCCACCGCGAATGCGCCTGGAGTAATGGGCGTTCTGACAGAGCACTTTGTAGAGCCGAACTACTTCGTTCCGCAGGGCACCAACCCGGCCACTGTGACCGGGACCACGCCCGTTCTCTACAACCTCGCCGGAAGAGGACTCCCGCTGCAGGTGAACGGAGTGGCGCGGTGTATCGCTGCGGGAGCCGTCAGTCAAGGGGACGTGCTGGTGGTTGCGGACAACTACGGCCGCGTCAACAACACAGGCAATCTCAGCCTCGCGGCCGGGACAAAAATCTTCCCTGTGGGAGTGGCGCAGAACTCGACCCAAAACGCCAACGATACGGTGAGTGTGCTCCTCAATTTTGCGCCGGCCGTCGCGTAGCTGTCGTAGCGACAGACGAGGGAAACAGCGAGCGGGACCGTCCCGCTTGTAATGGAACGCAGCCAGGGTGATCCAGCGGATCCTGGCGTAACGCGCGGCAGCTCAGTGCGGTGAGGTCGCGCGCGAGAGCCTCAATCCCGATGCGAGCCGTCGGGACCGCTCGCCGGGGCGCGGCGCGCCCCCGGGCGAACGCCCTTCGCCCCACTCAGGAGGAAAAATGGCAGATATTTCGCTTCAGTACCTCGATCAGCCACTCAACAACGTGTCGGTCGGATATCTCAATGACGACTACTTCGCCGAAAGGCTTTTCCCCCCCGTTCCGGTCAAGCAACGAAGCGGGAGGTACTGGATTTTTGGCAAAGAGAAGTTCCACCGCTATGAGACGATTCGTGAACCGAAGGCGGAAAGCCGCGAGATCGCTCCGTGGTCGCTTTCCAACAATCCGTATTTCTGCAACGATCATTCGCTCAAGGATTCCATCTCTGACGAAGAACGGGCCGGGTCAGACAATGCAGACCTTGAGATTACGACGGTTCAAAATCTAACCGACGCCATCCTCCTGGACCTCGAGATCCGGGTTGCGAACCTTGTCCTGGGCGCGGGCAGTTCCGTGCCTTCCGCCACGCTGGCGGGCACGTCCCAATGGTCCGATTACGTGAATTCGGATCCGATCGCCGCCGTCGAGGCGCAGAAAACGGCGATCAAGCAGGCGATTGCAAAAACTCCAAACACGATCGCCGTCAGCTATCCGGTCTACGCGACGCTGCGCCAGCACCCGAAAATTATCGACCGCTTTAAATACACGCAGGTGGGTATCCTGCAGGCCGATCACCTCAAAAGCGTCTTCGACGTCGACAACTTCTGGGTGATGGGAGCTGAGTACGACACCGCCAATGAAGGGCAAGCGCCGAATCTCCAGTTTGTCTGGGGAAAGCACGCGCTGTTGGCGTATATTCCGCCTGCACCGCAGCGATTGCAACCCGCCCTTGGGTACACGTTCCGGTGGCTGTTTGGCGCGCCGGACCTGGGCGGGACGCTGACGAAGCGATATCGGATCGAACCGAAAACCGCGGATGTCGTCGAGGTCCATCGTTACGATGACATCCAACTCGTTGCTCCGCAGGCTGCGTTCACGTTTTTGGGCGCGACGGCGTAAGAGCAGTGATTTGTGGATCGTGGTCAGTGGCTAGAACTACGGACCACGAGTCCCGTCTCGGGAGGCTTTATGGCGCAATACGAAGTGCTCAGGCCCATCGAATTTAACGGGAAGGTGTATGTCAGGGCGTCGAGCGACGCCCCATTGACAGTCAGGAGCGCCTGCAATGGCGCAGAGATCGCCGTCGACCGTGGCGGCGTGATCGAGCTGCCCGCGAATTTGGCTGCGGATCTGACGCTTGGCCAAATTGCGCAGATCAAGCCAAAGGCTAAAAAATAGTTCCGCGCCGAGGCGTCGCAGCGAAGCCTGGGATCGGTCACGCGCGGGCGCGAGCGGCGGAACCGCGGATTCTGGAAGGCAGGAGGACAAGATGCCGATTTCGGTAACACCCAATTACGAGTACCTGAGCCAAACGCTCGAAGGAAGCTACATTCGCAAGGCGAGGCTCGCGGTGACGGGACTGCTGGCCAATTCGGTAAACCTGGTGCCTCACGGCCTGCCGGCGGTCCCCGCGAGCGTCCTCATCGAACCGACCTCCGCAGGCGGTTTCCATGAGGCTCAACCGGCCGACGCCACCAACGTCTACGTTGCGGCAGACGGCGCGGGGACCAGTTGCAACCTGATCGTCGAATATTGATTCAGGTGCTTCGTTGATTTATGGCCCGCACTCGAATCAACGGTGGCCAAGGAGGGAAAGGGTGTCCTACACGACTCTGCCCAGTCTTGCCGGCATGTTTCCGGGGTTTCAGCGTGGAACGCCGCAGCAGCGGCCGGCCGATTCACTGATCCAGCAGTACATTGACGACGTCGCGGCGGACATCGATTCGGTCTTGCAAAGCCGCTTCGGCGAAGCGATTCAACAGAACTGCGCTGGAAGCTTCACCACATTCCAGTCCACGTTTTCGACGGACGCACTCAACGTGTTGGAGAAGATCAACCGGTACGGTGCGGCCGCACAGCTCGGGCAGACATTGGCGACGATGGGTGTGGCCGCGGCGGACCGGCTGGCCAATGACTTTCAGTCGGCGTTCGCTAATCTTTTGGCGGATCTTAATGGAACGGAGAGCAAGGGCGGGCCAGCAGGCACCGGCCTTTACGACCACCTTTTCGATTCGCAGTCGCGCACTCCCTCGCCCCGGCCGGGTTTCGACGGCGTTGCCGGAGGAGATCAGCCGCGGAACCAAACCCCGGAGGATCTGGGCATGTCGAACTTCTTCGGGAAATTCGACCGGCGATGAACGGATCACCGGCTCAGTTCCGCCGGCTGCTCGCAGCGGGCGAGTCCAAAGCGGATAGAAGCGATAACTCACCAGACGACGAGGCTGATAGGGACCGGCAATGACTTACGCGCCATCGTGGAACGCGACGTTTTCAAAGCCCTTGGTCAATCAGGCGATTGCGATCGTTCAGCGCGACCAATCCGCGGCGATTGCGATTGTGAACCCGGCGCTCGCGCCGATCAGCGAATTTCACAAAGGTCCAGCTTTTCGAACGGCGTTTCCGTGGCTCACTTTATCGGCCGACCACACGGAGTTTGATCCTTCTTCGCCGTGGACTCGATCGTCTCGAACTGTTCTCTCACTCACACTGGACACGGGCCAGTTCGATCAGGAAGAAGCGCAGGACACCGCTCACGACTACGCCCGCGTGCTGGATATCATTTTGACCACCGCAACTGGAGCGGACTGGACGATATGCCTGCCGATCGTTCACCAAACCGTGCCGGGCGGAATGACGACTTCTCCCGAAGCGGCATCGGTGAAGAACGTTTTCGTCATGGCGCACAGGTATAGCCTTGTCGATCAGAAGGGCATCGACGTACCCGTCATGCGCGCAACGGTGACAGTCGCCGTGGAATTGCAGGAAACATAGACGGATCGCACTGCGCCGGGCGCGCACAGCAGGAGGCTCATTATGGCATCGGTTGATCGGACAAACATCCATCAAGGACCGGGAAGCCTGTGGCTGGGACCGGCGGTGCCGGTAACGGGTGCGCGGATGTTGATCGATGTCAACGGAAGCCCAGTGGCCCCGGCATTGAGCGCGCCAACACCAGCGTTATCGTTTGCAGCCGGCGGGGCGCTCCCCGGAACCACATATTACGTGACCATCACGTACCTCAACGCCCTGGGGGAGTCGCTACCATCGGTGGAGGTTAGTCTAACGGTCCCCGCAGGTAACTTTCTGGCGGTAGACTCCCCGGCCGCTTCCGGCAACGCGACAGCCTTCAACGTTTATGCGAGCAGCGCGTCGGGAGCGGAGAGACTGCAGAACGCCTCGCCGACGGCACTGGGGCAAGAATGGATCATGCCTGCGGCCGGACTCAGTTCGACAGGCAGAGTCGCTCCCCTATCGAACAGCGCCGGACCTGTTTTCGGCGGGGCCGTCTCTGGCGCCACGACCATTGTGTGGACGCCCAAGATCGAAGCGCTCACCGCCGACCAGGTGGCCGCGCCGATCGACGCGCGACTCACCGGTGAGGAGCAGTCGATCGAAGCGGAAATCATGGAAACCGATTATGCGAGGTTTCGCGCCTATCTTGCGAACGGCCTTTACAGCTCCGGGACCGACGGCGGTCTGCCGGCCGGCCTGCAGAGTTACGAAGAGATCTCGTTTGGCGGTTTGACGCAAATCCCGCGTATGTCCGTGGCGATCGTCTCGCCCCGCATCGACGCGCCCGGAAAGTTCGTTGTGAGCCAGCTCTACTGCGGCTACCAAGCCCTAGCGCTTTCGATGCCGTTCTCGCGCGAAAAGGCGACCACAGTCAAGGTAAAATTCAGCGGACTTGCGGATCCGGCTCGGCCTGCCGGTGACCAGGTGGGCAAGATTTATCGCCAGCCGTGAGGCGGGGATAGGACGCGGACACCCAGACGCGCCCGCGGCCGTCGCGGCCAATCGCTTGATCAACTTTGGTTCCAACATGGAAAATCACCTCGCAACTTCGGAAGATTTTCGGGCCGGTCTGGACGCCGATCGGCGGGTGGAGCGTGTCGTTCTTCCCAAGCTGGGCAAGCCTGTCCTCATGCGCCGCCCATCACCCTTATGGTTCGTCTTTCGCGGCCGCTTGCCGCAGACATTGGCTGTTGCAGGATCCAAATCCCAGGTGGCGCGCGCGCAGGCGCCCGAAGACGCGCACGTCCTCGCGCAATGGATCACCGAACTGCTCTGTGAAGTGATGGTCCAGCCGCGGCTTTCCCAATCCCCGGGTCCCGGAGAGATTACACCCGATCTCATCGCTGATGAGGATCTTACTTTCATTGTTCGCTGGGCGATAGGCGAGGTTGCGTCTGACGGAAGCGATACGTCTTCCGCGCGCGACCTCGCTCCCTTTCGTCAAGACGGATGATTTTCTTCTTCTAGCTCGGGTGGCGGAGACGTGGGGCTCGAGACCGAGCGAATTGTTGGGGATGAACAGAACGGCGGGGAACGTTACCGCGGCACTTCAGATTGACATCGCGGCTGCTTCGGTGCTGTGGCTTTCAAGAGCAAGTACGGCAGAAGAAGATTGCGCTTGCCAGGAGTGGTAGTAGAGGAGGAGTCCAAGATGGACCGGTCGCTGCATTCGACGTTGGAGGAGAGGGGAAGCTCCCCGCAGTCGCGGAGAGGACAGACCGCAGGTTTGCGCGAAGCTGGAGGAATCGCATCGGCAATCGAAACGATCGAGAAATTAACCACTGCCATGCAAACGTCCCGCGCGCAAGGAATCAGAACTTTCGGAGATCTTGCGCTGGCGACTCAAGACTGGAGCAACGCCTCGGCGAAGGCGATGTCCAAGGCACTGGACCTGCTCACGCGCCACTCTCTGGCTGAAGTGGCATCGGTGGCATTCCACACGAACGCCGAAAGGGCGAAATCGCAAGCCACGGTATCGGCGTTGAAGCAGACAGCGCTCTATAAGGCTCTCTCAGCCGCTGCAGCGGGTTTTCAGGCACTCGGAAGCTTCGACTTCTGGGCCGCGGCGCAGGATTTTACCTCGGCCACGCTCTGGGGAGCCCTCGCCGGGGCACAGGTTGCCGGCGCGGTAAGTGGTGGCGGCGGTCGAACGGGCAGCAGCTACAGCCGTGGCAGGGCGCGCCCCGAGCAAGGCAGCGGCAGCTTTGGACAGCTCGGTTCGCACGTCGGCAGCAGCGTGAGCGAGCTCGCTGGGGGCGCGGCGTCGGCGAAATACGGAGCCAGCGGTAATCTCACCGTCGCGATTATGGGCGACAACGAGGCGGGCGAGTGGCTGGCCAACACGCTGAATACGGCCGTCGAGCAGCGCGGCGTACAGCTCACCTCCTCGCGCTCCACGCGGGGCGCGTACGCGCAAGGATGAAGGAATTGAATCATTGATTCCATGAATGAAAGAAGGAATCAATCTCATGTCGAATCCTCAAATCATCTACGATCCCGGCACCGGGCCCGTCACGCTGGCCTTCACCTATCCCCCGCGTAACGTTGCCGCGTACAACTCCGTGGCCACGCGGCACGACAACGTCGCGTCGAGCGGCGTGCGCGAATCGGTCCTCGAGCGGATCGATAATTTCGTCGAATTCGACATGCAATTCGTGCTGTTGGGCGCGGATGTCACGGCCTGGAACGGATTCATGCGGTACGCGCTCACGGGCGGCCAGTTTGCTTACTATCCCGATAGCTCGCAGGCCGCTTTCACGAACTACTGGCTCGAAGTAACGACCTGGAATGCGGCGTACAAAGCGCCGGGACTGTACAGCTTTAAATTGAAGTTCCGGCAAGTGCTGACGTAGGGGCGCGCCCGGGAGATTTGTCCATTGAATCAATGAAGAGTTGAAGAAATGAATCAATGATCGTTGGCAACCAAACCTGGCAGACGGCGCTGGCGGCGCTGCAGAAGCAGCCGCTGTGGGTGCTTGAAATCCCTGACTATGGAGTGCTGGTGGCGAGCTTTGACTACACGCGGCTGAGCGTGGGCATCGGCGGGTACGGCACGACGCTGTACGGGATCGGCGGGTACGGAACGTAGAGATTTGTCCATAGAATCATCGATTCATCGAATCAATCAAGAAACGAATCAATGACCAATTCGGGTTGAGTCAATGAATCAATGAAAAAATGACTCAATCCCTCAATGGAGTGGAGCGAGGCTTTGCCGAGCGTATCGAAATTTTATCCCGGCGATTTCCATGGCGACATGGCGCAAACGCTCGCCTGGCTCTACTCGCGCCAGAACGCCGACATCGGCAACTGGCAGGCGAACGCGCTGTTTACCTCGCTGCCCGTCAGCCAAACTCCGGGCGCGGCGCAGCAACCCACATCGCCGGCCTTGGTCGAATGCGGCATCGTCTCGCAGGCCGATTTTTCGAGCTTGCCGGTCGGGACGGTTGAGAACCTGGTCATGCTGCCGCCGCCCGGCTGGCTCTTCGATAAGTCGCTGGGGCCGGACGGGTTTCCCATCGATTTTTCGCCGCTCACGCTGCCCACCGGCAATCTCTTCTCTCCCATCATCCCGCTCACCAGCGGTCAGATTCAGGCTCAGTACCAGTCGAATCTCGCTGCCTCGCCTCACGGCATCAAGCTGTGCGACGGCAACACCTACCCGGTGCTCGCTGGGATCACGATTTACGGCTACATTTTCAATCTATTTACTAGCCAGCCGGCGATTCAGGACTACCGCGTCGACGTGTTCGTTCTGACCGATATTTTCTACTACCAAACCAGCGCGCCGGGCGTGGCGACGCCGCTCACCGGCCCGTGCAAAGGCGTTCCGCCGAATCCGTCGCAGTTCCAGTCGCTGCTGTGCCAGCAGGGATTAAACGGCTGGTGGGGCGCCCAGGTGGTGAACGCCGGCGTGGTGGTGGCCGCGCTCTATCCTTCGAGCGTGCCGCAGCCCGCCTCGGGTTGGAGCGGATCGCACATACCCGCCGGCTGGATTTGCCACTCGAATATCGGCGTTGGCCAGCAGCTTTCGAACTACTTCGCGCGGATTTATTCAAAGACGGACATTGAGTACCTGCAGGAAGATAACGTTCCGATCATCGTCCAGGACCCCTATCACGCGCGCTGCGGCTCGAGTGTGATCCCGGCAGCCGGCAAGCTGACCGTGCATGTGCTTTACGATGATCCGGTGAAGGGCGCGACGCTGGTCTATACTTCGGTGCAGACGGAGGCGGCCTATCAGGACCTGCCCCGCTCGCTTACCGTGCCCACGTCCGATCCGCTTTACGTGTCCGATCCGACGACCACAAACCAGGCGGCGCTGCAAAACCGCAGCTTCAGCTACGACAGTGCGCTCGGGGTCATCGCCTATTCCGCCTCGGCCAACTTCATCGCAGCGTCGAAGATCATTAAGCAGATCAACTTCTTCCTCGATAACCCTGGATATCTCGCCTCGACCGTGCTCGAAAATGGCGAAGACAACAACTCCGCCTCCCGCTGGACGAAATCGAACCCGGCTGATTCCGTGGCCGACGTGAATGATCCCGATCAGCCGCCTTACGGCACCGGGCTCGTAGTGGACTTTCATTCCACTGCGGCGAACGACTCTTTCACCTATAGCGGCGGGGGTTTCCCGGATTCGACAGACGGTCAGCTCGAATTCCAGCATAAGGAAGCGTCCACGACAACCTTTGTTTTCGATGTCAGCGTGACGACGGCAGGCGGCCTCGTGACGGATATTCAGGTGACGAGCGGGTCGCCCGCGCCCGCGCGCTACAGCTCGAGCACCAAAATCATTACCATCGCCGTCGGGCCGGGCGAAGGCTTCTATCGCACGCAGCTTACGAATGTGAAGTCTCTCATCTCAACTTTGGCGGCTGACACGCTGAGTTCCATCACAGGTTTCAAGGTGACGCTGACGGCGATCGGCGATCTCTACTTCGACAACTTGAGCGTAGGCGGCCTGCAGCCAGCGAATTCGCTCGCCTTCAGCTACGACGTGTACAACGGCGAGATCGACCAAGCCTACATCCGCACCGGCGCGATGGCGTGGGTATGCTACGCCTACGCCGTCTACATGGCGCTTTCACTCGATTACACGCCGACGCTCTATCTCCAGCGCATGCTCAACTACCTACTCACGCTCGAATCGACGGCCAACGACGTGACTAAGGGCATGTTTTACCTGGGCATCGGCAAGTACAAAGACCCGGGTTACCAGTGGGTTCCAGGCCTCCAGGCGAGCGTTTCGACCGAGCATCAGATCGATATCTATTTCTGTTTCATGCGCTGCGCAGGCCTGCTGCAGACGGCTGCGATCCAGCTCTTGAAGACGGGCAACGTCACCAAGGCGCAATCGCAATCGCTGCAGTCGACGGCGGCCCACATCGAGACGGCGGCCGGAACCGCAGCAAGCCAGCTCCTCGCCAACCTCTACATCGCTCCGGGCGCGCAGCCGGGGCACTTCGCCCAGGGAGCATCGAGCGCCGGCCTCGATACCAGCGAGGCGTCGGACGCTTCCGGCACGTGGGCGGCAATCCTTTGCTACACCGTCGGCGCGACCGCGCAGGCCGAGCAGTGCCTGGAATTCGTGCTTTCGAACTTCCAATTGCAGAATCAGCAGATCCTCAAATCTTCAATCTCAAACTCCTACAATCAGGCGTACCAGCAACCCACGGCGTTCAGCGGCATTAAGCCCTACAATGACTCGCCGGGAGGCTATTCCGGCTCGCCCGCGAGCGTCTCGCAGGAGCAAAGCTGGGGTTTGATTCTCGCGCTGCTGCTGCTCTACAACGACGCGACTCTTCAAGCTTACCTGGGTGGCCAGAGCGGGCTGGATTTGTTGCTGTCGAGCCTGATCGCCTCTCAGCGCACGGCCCGCGCCGCCACGGAGGACGGCAGCTTGATCGGCTATTCGCTGGCCTCTCGCGGACTGCCCTACGAGTTCGAAGTTTGGCCGATGTTCTCGCCAACCGCCTGGATGTGGCTGGTCTCGAACCGGCCCGATCTGCTGCTGACCATTTCCTCAAGCCCCCAGGTGCTGCCCTATCTCACGATCCCGAGCGGGATGAGCCAGACGGTGAATGAGCTCGATGGCCGCTCGTCAATTGGCTCCGATACAATCAAGTGCATCGATCCGGGCGGAACGCTGAAAGGCTTGACAGCGCAGGACGCGGTGATCGGCAAGATTGCGACGCTCAAGCTGGGTTTCCCCGGCCAGAGCCTGGGGGATTTCGTGACCTTGCACACGGCGCAGGTTACCCAGACCGGCTGGACCGCGGACGGCCAAGTCACATTCACGCTGAGCGATGTGCAGCGCTTCCTGCTGGGCCAGCAAACCTGGCTGCGCGGCGGCCCGCTCGAGTGGGCGCCGGGCCAGCAGAAAGCCGATCAGCCGATTGGCCCGGCCGTGCTGGGCAATGCCTTCCCGGTCAGCGACAAAAATCCGCGCTACTTGCAAGGAAATCCCATCGATCTGCTGCTCGCGACACTTCAGAACGAGCTCGGCGTGGGCCAGGATCCGTCGTTGCGCGGCTCGGATTACGTGCTCGAGCGCGCGATCTCGGCCTACACTAACCAGCAGAACTACGACCCGCTCGGCCCCGCGCCGGGCTGGGTGATCTTTACGCCGGGCGACGATTCGACCCTGATCAATCCCAATTCGTACATCGACGTGCCGGGATTCCTTGCGCTGCGCGACACCGAATTTTCGGGTGACTGGTTCGAATTCCAGATCACGCGCCCCATCGACGGCAAGCAGTTCATCGAAGACCAAATACTGAAGCTTCTGGGCCTTTATATGATCGTGCGCCCGAACGGCCAGCTTGCGCTCAAGTCGATGAAATCCCCCGCGATTCAGGCTCCCGTGATGGCGCTGAATCAGAAGAATATCGTCGGCATCCCACAGACCTCGCGGCAACGGATCGTGAATGTGGTCACGGTCAAGATGAACGTTGAGAATTCGGGCGTGACGACGGCGGCGCGGGCCTACGATTATCAAGTCGCTTTCGAGCAGCGGGAATCGCTGGTCCGCTACAACCAGATTTTCCAGCAGCAGATTGAGGCGACGGGCCTGGTGCTGCCCTACGGCGGCTACATGCGCGCCCAGATGATCGCCGACCGCATTTTCCGCCGTCATGCCTTTGCGCCCCCGGTTTACAAGCTGAAGGCGTTCCTCAGCACGCTCACAGTGGAACTCGGCGACTACGTGTGGCTCACGCATCCGCTGGTGGCGGATTTTCAAAGCGGTAAGCTTGGACTTTCGAGCGTCGTCTGCGAGGTGATCGGCAAGCGTCCCAATTACGCTCAGGGCAATGCCGATTTCGACTTGCTCGATACGCGCTTCATCAATCTCACGACGCCGTATTACATTGCTCCGGCGGCCGCCGGAATCCCGGCTTGGACCGGCGCCAGCGCCGCGCAGAAAGCGCACTATATGTTCGTCTCCGGCGCCGTAAATGGCGGAACGTATGCTGACGGGACGGCGGGGAACACGATTTTTTAGAGGCGAGAGACGAGAGACGAGAGACAAGCGGCGGCGCTTCGGGAACTAGCTCGTCTCTCGTCTCTTGCCTCTGGAAGGCGGGCAGCACGATGTCCCAATTAACTTTCAGTGCCATTCCCGGCTTTTTCGACTTGGCGGATTCGACCATCGCTGGCAATCAGCCGCTTACGGATGACTCGCTGCAGAAGCTCTCGCACAACGCGAAGTTTGCCGCCGTGCGGTGCGAGATCATTTTCATGGGTTTTTACACCAGCGGCAACACGGTGGCGCCGCCCGCGAGTCCCGTCGATGGATATTCCTATTCGCGCGGCGAGGTGCAGATGTTCGGCATGATCTTTTCCAGTCGCGCGCCGGCGGCGGGTTTTGTCGCAGGCCAGGCGACGCCGCCGTCGCTCGAAACCAACAGCCAGGGCGCGGGGAATATCATCGCCTGCCCGTACCAGTTCGACATTGATGATGCGACTGGCCTTGTGACCTACGAAACTTACTGGTCCACCAACGGCGCTATCGCCGAGGGCACGGTAAAAGTCTACGCCGTCTGCCAGCGCAGCTCGCTCAACCAAAACAACTAGTGACTCGTGATACGTGGTTCGTGACTCGAATCACTAATCACGATCCACGAACCACGGAGTCTCTATGGCCGTCACCAGAACCATTCTTCCCCGCAAGGGGCTGATCCAGCCCCAGCACGGGCTTACCGGCTACGAGGCCGATCAGGACGCCAATTCGCTGCTGCTCGACTCGAACGTCGCCTTCGTGAGCGACCTGCTGTGGGGCGATCTCGGCGTCAACGGCGTGGCGAGCGGCTTCGCGCTGTCCCCGGCCGTGACGCTCACGCCGGGCCTCACCGCCGGCGTCCTCTACGCGCAAGGTCAGCGCTATGCGCCTGCCTCTGCGCCCGCCATCGCAGCTCCTCCGGCGAGTGCGGCCAGCTACCTCTTCTACAATTCATCGAGCGGATTTTACTGGCAGGCCTCGGCGGTGGGAGCCACAGCAGGCGACGCGCTGATTGGTCAGGTGGTGACGAGCGCCAGCGCGGTCACCGCGGTGACTCAGGCTACTAAAATATTCGGCCAAGTCGCGCTCGCGCCGAGCGGTGCGGGCAACTTCACCGTGCAGCATTTCTTAGGGCGTAAACCCGCCGGCATATCACTTCAGTTAACATCGAACGTCGCGATTTGGTTTCAGAATCCTTCCTACGACGCCACGAACATCTACATCAGTTCGTCGGGCGCCGGCACGGCCAACGCGCTCGTCTGGTAACGACGCTCGCGGCTTCTGAAGCCAAGTGGCTCTGCGGAACGCGCGATCTTTCCTTCACAGCTTGTCAGGGAGCGGAATTCCCGGCATCTTCGGCAGTGAGGTGCACCGCCTTGACTTCGCCGCGACGGCCGAGCGGTTTCAGCGTGACGCCATCCAGCGTCAGCACGATCCCCTCGGCGTTGCCGGTGATGACATCGAAGGAATTCTTGGCGGAAAGGTTCAAGACGTCGTTCGGCGCCAGGACGCGCTCGACGAGCGTCTTGTCGTCTGCTTTCACATCCACCCAGCTCTGCTCGGTGGCGAGCAGGTGGAGGGAAAGACTCCCCGCAGCGCCGGTCTTCGCCGCCGGGGCCGAGCTTTCTTTGGGCGGGCCGGATGCGGCCGGCGTAACCGAAGGCACGGTATCGGGGAGGCTGCCTTGCGGCGCCTCCGGGACGGTGTTCGAGTTCGCTGGCTCGAGAGACGGTGAAGCGCGAGGGCCCACAGGCGGGGTGGCACCTCGCGTCTTGGACGGGGCGGCGCCTGTAGGGGCGGATCGGGAGATCTGCAGAGAGCCGCTGTCGCCGAGCGCCGCCTCCCCCGACTGATGTGAATAACGGAAAATGGCGTATCCGCCTGCCAGCAGTAGAACCGCGATCACCCAGGGAAGTATCGGAGCGCGAAAGCGTTTGCGCGGAGATGTCGCGGTGACGCCGAGCCTTGAGAAGTCTTCGTCGCCTCTCGCCGGCGCCACAATCTGGAACTCAGCCAAAACTTGTTCGCAATCAAGGCCGAGATAACTAGCATAGGAACGAATGAAGCTGCGGATAAAAATTCCGCCCGGAAGCTTGTCGAATTCATCGCGTTCGAGCGCCTGCAAAAATCGAACGCTGATCTTGGTCGTTTCGGAAATCTCCTCGATGGAGATTCCCCGCATCTCGCGCTCGCGCCGCAAGCTTTCGCCAAAAACCGCCACGCGTCCTTCCTCGGCCACCGTTGGAACGCTCCAGGGGATGCTCGAAGACCCGGCGATCTGTCATCCTGATAAGCCGCACGGCGAAAGAGAATCTCGGTAGGGTTAGTTTCCCCGCTGCCGGGATTCCTCGCTTTGACGGAAATGACAGGGCCGATCCGTTTTCCTCAACCTGCCCGGTCGAGACCTCGTTCCAGGATATTGTTAAGTCGGTTACGATGTCAAATCGCGCATCGCGGCCGTCGTCCTTACGGCGATGAAGCGACTGCGTTTTCCAGGCGTACACGCAGGACTCGCGGCGCCTCCCGGCGGAAGACATCCGACTGCGCCGGCGGCGCGAAGCCGGGAAAAACGGGCCGGCCAAGGCTCACGTGGAATTCGTCACCGTTAAGAACGTGCTCGGCTACCCAAGCTTCGCCGCGGAACGTGCCTTCCTCGAGGGATTCAATCTGGGCGTTGCCCGGCGCGCCCTGAAGCTCGCGAAAATCGACGCGGAAGCCGGATCCCGCCACGATGTAATCGAGCGGGGCCAGCTCGATGATAATACCTCCCCCCCGATACGCGGCGCGCCCAGCCGTGGGCGGCTCGTTGAAGTGCACGACAGCGGCGAGCTTGTCGTTCAGCGGAATTGCTTCCGTCATTTCGGCGCCTTCCACCACCGCGTGCAAGCGCCTGGTGTATTGATCCTTCTCGATCAGAGGTAAGAGCGGCTCGAGCACGCCGTACGTATCCGCCAACGCGTGGCCCTCCGGAGTTAGCGATCCGTTCTCGATCAGGCGATCGATCCCAAACGGTGAGAAACCGATGCCGTTAAACTCCGCGAACACCGCGTAAGCATACGGTGCATACGACGGGATCGCCGCCGTCTCAGGTACAAACAAGGGGTTGTCGGGGCGGTGGAAGGCGGCGGCGGTCTCAAGAAACTTAGGTGAGTAGATGTCCGGCGAAAGGACGTTGATATCCGGAGCAGCGGCCTTCCAGATGTCGAGCACGTGGACCGAGGGTCCGCCGCTCGGCCACTCACCCGCGCGCGCCTGCCCGCCACCGGCAAGCCAGTTATTGCAATACATCGGCAGCGCGTAAGCCTTCTTTCCCGCCGCCGCGACGCCGTCCACGTATCGAGCCACGTAGTACGCGCTGAACGCTTCGGGAGCGAGGTTGCCGAAAAGCTCAGCCCACGTCCCCGACGCGCGATGGCCGCTCGCGGCCCAGGCGGCGGCAAGCGCCGGCATCAGCCCCGTCCGGTGGCTCTCAAGATATTGCATGAGCACCGCCGGAACCGTCGAATTGTACAACCGCGTGGCCTCGGGTGAATAATCCCGGTCCGAGCCGTGCATCCCGGTTTCGTTTTCCACCTGCATCATAATCACGGTGCGCTGCTCAGCATCAAAGCTCTTGATGTGAGCCATCACTGCCGAAAACGCATTTTCATCCGCCTGGAGGCACGCCGCGCAGAGCGGAGAGATCACATCGATGGGCTGACCGTAAAAGTTTCGCACCCGCACGTACTTCTGCGGGTTTTCTTTCACCCAGTCCGGCGTGTAATCCATGTTCCCGTTCTTGAAGCTGCCAAACCACAGGAGGACCAGCCGCAGCCCGTGATCGCGCGCGCCCTGGATCACGTTATCGATGAAATGAAAATCGAAATGGCCCGGTTGCGGCTCCATTAAGCTCCAGTAGATCGGAACCTCCGCCGTGTTCGCGTGAACCACGACGAGCGAGTTCCAGACCGGTGCGAGGTCCTGGGGGCTGTCGGCGCTTGAATTGTGCGCTTGCCCGCTGAGCATCAGAAACGGCTTGCCGTCTACCATAAGCTGGTAGCGGGAACCAGTGCGAACGATTTGCGGAATAGGCGGCGCGGCCTGGGCTGTAGGGAGGCCCGCGATGATCGCCAGCGTGAGCAGTGCGAGAAGCGGCACGAGAAGCTTGCTACGATAGCGCGCGCAACCGATCGCGAGCGGCTTGGCGGCTACCGTCTTCAGCGCATCATCAACGCGCCTCAAACGCTTGCTCCGCATTTCGAGGCGAACTTCGGTCAGGTTCATCCATGCCTCCTATCTGATCACGCCGGGCATCAGGCTGGCTCAACCCGCTTTCCATCCCCGCGGAAGCGCGGGTGCCAAGTCACGGGATTCCCGCTTTCGCGATGACTGCGATCGGCATTGGCGAATTCGAACGGTTCGGGACGGCTGTTGCGCCCCGAGTGCGTGGCCGTCGCCGACAGCCGGGGCAGTCCAGCGACCCAAAATGATATCAAAAAAGAGCGCTGGCCGATGGAGGATTTCAAGCTTCCGTTGAGCAAGATGCGCGCCTCGGGAATCCAACGGCCTGTCGAGCCGCTGGCGCTCACTTGAGTGAAATGATCTCGATATCCCCTTCGCGGCGCAGAATCTTTACGCTGACGTCTTCTTTGAAACGCGAGATGGAAAGATCGACGACGGAATCTGCCACCCTGAGGTCCTGGATCTGGATTTCGCCAACTGACTCGGGGAGGAAGGCATGAGTGAAGCGGATTTGTCGTGGCGTGGCGGTAATGGAGATCCCCATGCAGGCGCCGAGCAGCGAGAACACAGAGGCGGCTGACCAGGCTTGCGGCAGGCAGGCTACGGGATAGAGCGTAGGGCCCTCGCCGTGACGACGCGGGAAGCCGCAGAACAGCTCGGGCAAGCGGTGCAAGTCGACGAAAATTGCGGCATCGAACATCCCGGTAAAAACCCGCACAACCGCTTCACTCAGGCCGTAGCGGGCCATTCCGGAGGCGATCAGTGCATTGTCGTGAGGCCACACCGAACCGTTATGGTAGGACATGGGATTGTAGCGCGGCGCCTGGGAGCTGACGGTTCGGATGCCCCACCCGGTGAACATGTCGTCCTCGAGCAGCGCCTGCGCCGTCTGGCACGCGTGCTCGGCGCCGGCGATACCCGTAAAGAGACACTGGCCGGCATTCGATGTGCGTACCTGGCAAGGCCGCTTCTCGCCATCGAGCGCCAGGGCGTAAGCCGAGATATCGTCGCACCAGAAGGCGGTTTCAAAATTATCCCGCAGGCGCGCTGCTCTCGCTCGCAGCTCAGGAACCTGCTCCTGCCGATCCAGCGCCTCGGCAAGTTCGGCGGCCCGATGAAGCGCCGCGTAAACATACCCCTGCACCTCACACAGCGCAATGGGTGGCTTCGCCAGAGCCCCATCCGCGTGGAAGATGGAGTCGCGCGAGTCCTTCCACCCCTGCTGCTCGAGTCCGGTAGCTGAGCGGCGCGTGTACTCGAGAAAGCCATCACCATCGATATCGCCGTAATTGCTGATCCAGCGGAGGGCAAGCTCGATGTTGGGCCAGATGCTTTCGATCAGGGCGCGATCGCCGGTTCGCTCGAAGTACGCTCCCGCCAGCATCACAAAAAGCGGCGTGGCATCCACGCTGCCGTAGTAGCGCGCAAAGGGCACTTCCTTCAAAGCAGCCATCTCGCCTTGTCGTGTCTCGTGCAGGATCTTCCCCGGCTCGGCGTCCGCCTCCGGATTGGTTTCCGTGGCCTGCGTGGACGCCAGGTATGCGAGCACGCTCCGCGCCATCGCCGGCTCGATCCAGAGCGTTTCAAGCGCGGTGATGATGCCGTCTCGTCCGAACGGGGCGTTGAACCACGGAACTCCGGCGTACGGGTACGGCCCTTGCGGCAGATCCGTAACCAGCATACGCAGGTCGGCGGAACCGCGGTTTATCCAGTCATTAAATTGTTCGTTCGACGTAGTAACTTTACACAACCCGGTGCACGCCTTTTTCAGAGCGCCCTCCGCCTCGCCGAAAGCCGTCTCGAACGATAGGACCAGCGGGCGACTGGCGGGCTCCAGCTCGCAGGCCACGGTGAGGAGAAAAACGTCCCGCTTTTTCGGCGGAAGGGACAGATCGAACTGCAATTCCCCAGGGTAGACGCGGGTCGGCCGGGGCGAGCATCGGATGCGGCTGCGGCGGATGATCCCGTCCAGCCCTTCGTAGGCCAGCACCACCTCTTCAGGTTGGATTTTGGGTGCGAGGCACTGCCCCCGGCGTTTGCGCTGAGTTCCGCGGACCTCGAAAACGTCGGCGAAGTCCGCCTGAAACAGAAGTGACATTGAGATGGAGACCGGTGACAAGCTGTAATTGGTGATCGCCAGGCGCTCGTAGCAGACCGCATTCCAGAGGAGTTTCTCGCGCGACAAGTGGACGGTGCCGCGCGGCAGCACCACCTGGCCCTCGGCGAGGATGTCAGAATTGGTGAGGTCCACTGCGAGAAGCGTGTTATCCTGCTCGACCGCGGAACTGAGCAGCATCGGGCGCTCGCCGTGCAGCTTGAGCACGAAACGGGAGAGGAAGCGAGTTCCCTCATGGTAGAGGCCCTGCGCGCCTCGTCCGATCGGCTCGACGTCGCCGCGCCAGTCAAACACCGCGAAGGTCTCAGCGTGCTTGAGGACTCGGGTGCGGTTGTCGGCAAGCGAGGAGGTCGCAAGGATGTAGAACTGGTCCCTGACGCGTATGACTTCCTCGGCGGTCGTTCCAGTAGCCATTGGCAGTCTCCCGTTCATTTCCCGCTTCTGCCCACAAGCGGCGAGTCACAAAGTTATCATCCGAATCTCACGATTTCTATTCCACCTGGATTGATGCGGCTGAAGTTGGGCGGGTTTTGTGTGAGGGTGTGAATCTCAATGGGGGCCGGGGCCGCGTCGATAGGCGGCGGAAAAATGCATTTTGCACCGTCATTCTGAGCCCTTCGGCTCCGCGCGGGGTAAACTCCGCGAAGAATCCCGCATTTAAGCATCAAACAAATACGGGGATTCTCCGCCGCCTGCGGCTCCTCAGAATGACAGCTTCGGGGTTTTTCAGCAGCCTGTCAAACCGGAGGCGGCGCCCGTGATCTCAATCTTGGTTATTCAGAGGGGCCGGGTTCCACTAGCGCCTTAGGGCCAGTTGCTTCAGGTGCGCGGGACCTCGGCGACGATCTGATCTGAGCTTTGTCAAAGCGGCCCGCATTCCCGGCCCAGTGCCCCGAGGCAGCGACGGGAAGAGACGGCTCTCCGTCGAGCCACGAGTGCTTTGAAAACCTTGGGCCAACAGCCGCGGCCGCGGTCTTCGCCGGATGCTCTTCCCGCAGCCTTTTGTACGCGCGAACATAGTCTTGGGTCATTCGCTGTGCGGTGAATCGTTGCTCGAAAACTCGGCGGCAGCGCCTGCGATCCAAGCGCGGCACTTGCCGGACCGCTACCACCGCATCCTCGACGCTGTCCGCGATGTACCCGGTGACGCCGTGGTCCACCACCTCCGGCACCGAGCCGCGCCGGAAGACAATCACCGGCGTGCCGCAAGCCATAGATTCGATCATCACCATCCCAAACGGCTCGGGCCAGTCGAGCGGCAGGAGTAAAGCGAACGCGTGACCGAGAAATTCGTTCTTCTCGTGCTCGCCGATTTCACCAATGTACTCGACGAAGGCCGGATCCAATAGCGGCTCGATCACCTGGCTGAAGTACTCGCGATCGACGCGGTCCACCTTGGCGGCGATCCGGAGCTTCATCCCCGACTGCCTGGCAATTGCGATGGCGCGATCCACTCCCTTTTCTGGAGAGATGCGGCCCAGGAACGCTAGGTATTCCTCCGGCTGCTCGTGCAAGCAATAAAGGTCGGTGGGCAGACCGTGATAAACCGTCGCTTGCCAGTTCAGCCAGGGAAGGGGTTCACGCTGCGCGTCCGAGATGGAAACGACCGGCATCTCCGCGAACTCCCGATACAGTGGCGCGAGGTCGGGAATATCCAATCGTCCGTGCAGCGTCGTTAGATGCGGAACCTGCTGCCGCCGGCTCGATGGGAAGTGCAGGTAATCGATATGAAAATGGATGACGTCGAAATTGTCCGCTTCCCTGATCACCTGTTCCAGCATGAGGATGTGATGAGCGAGCTGGTCCACGCACTCGGAGTCAAGCCGCAGGGATCGCGGGCACTGGGATACCAACCGCGCCGCGGTCACCGAGTCACCGCTGGCAAAAAGCGTCACGTCATGACCCTGACGCACCAGTTCCTCTGTAAGGTAAGAAACCACCCGCTCGGTGCCGCCGTAGGTCTGAGGGGGAACACTCTCATAAAGGGGCGCCACTTGCGCAATCCTCATGTGCCTGCCTCCTGAAAGCGTCCGGGCATCGAAGGCCCGAAAACTATTAGTCAAAATGATAGCCCGGAACCTTACCGTAATAAGATCGGTAAGAACCCCCGGTATGGAAGCGCTTGACGGGTATACATAAGATAAGTATTATTCAGATGGTGAACTGCAGGTTTCGTCTGCGGCCGCAACGGCGTGCCCTGCAAGCATCGCCCCTTTGGCTTGGGCCGCCGGCTCAGTACCGCGCCGGCTCACAACGGCAGCTATTGTTGATTGAAAACAAAGGCTTATTAGATTTCTTTTACACGGCAGCACAGCGAGAGCGGATAGCCCGTGCGAGGGGAACACGATTAACTATATTCCTGAAGGGCGAGTCAATGATTCGGTGATCGGGTTCCGAACCCGAGCCGCGCAAGTCTGCGATCGGGACCGGAAGCCGGACAGGGAAGCGGCCCATAGCAATCGGGGACGGCACGTTTCGTTGGCGACTTATGTGCTTGGCCTCTTGCTCTCAGCCTGCGGTATGCTGAACGCGCAGACCATCAGCGGCACAATTGCCGGCACGGTCACCGATCGGCGCGGCGGCATCCTTTCCGGCGTCGGAGTCACGGCCACCAACCCGCTCACCGGCCTGACCTACGAAGGCGTCAGCGACGAGCGTCGCGGATTTTACACCATTCCCGAGGTCCCCCCTGGTTTGTACACGGTCGAAGCCGACTTCAGCGGCTTTCGCGCGACCGAGCACACCGTCGTGCGAGTTGACGTCAATCGCGTGACGCGCGAAGACTTCGTATTGCGTCCGGTCCCGCCGGTGACGGCCGTCACCGCGCATTCCGACGCGCCCATGACCGAAATCGATTCAGCGAGCGACACCACCTACTTTGATCAAAACCAGCTCGTCGAGCTGCCCACGCTCACGCGCGACGTGAATAATCTGGCGCTGCTGGCGCCGGGCGTTTCGAGCGTGACCACGTTCAGCTTCACCAGCACCTTGGTGCCATTTTCTGTGAACGGCTCGCGCGGCCGCGACAATAATTTCATCATCGACAGCGTGAACAACAACGAGCCGCTGTTCGGCGGAGCGGCAACTCAGTTCACCAACCCCGACATTTTTTCCGAGTACGCGATCATCACCGGAGCGCCCAAGGCCGAATTCGGGCGGAACACCGGGGCCACGGTGAACGTCATCACCAAGAGCGGCTCGAATGAAATCCACGGATCGGCGTTCTGGTTCGGGCAGGATAACGTCTTCGATGCGATGACCCAGGTCGAGCGGGCCGCGCTGCTCACCACGCCGCCGCCTTATTACGAAAACAAGGGCGGCGGCACCTTGGGAGGTCCGTTCCGCAAGAACAAGTCGTTCTTCTTCGTGTCTTACCAATGGGACGGCGCGCACGCAAATCTCTCCAATGTTTTTCCGGTGGTCGCGACGCTGCCCACGCCCGCCGGCCTCGCAACGCTCAAGGCGCTGCCCGCGACCCCGGCTCTCGACGCGCTGCTCAGCGATGCATCCGTCAACGCCATTCCCGCGCAATCGAGCCGGTGCTTTGCAACCGTTCCCCCGCCGCCGAACTCCGCGGGCGCGCTTCCTCCGGCCCCCGGCACCGCAAACCCGTGCTTCACCACCGGGTCAGCCGCCGCGTCGAATCCGTTTGGAGTCAATTACGGGTCGTACCTCGTCCCCAACGGGAACGTATTTAACGTGAGAGACCAGCAAGCCTCGTTGCGCATCGACGACAAGCTGACCTACTCGCATTCGATTTACGGACGCTATTTGATCGACGATTTGCGCACCCCGCAATCGATTCTGGATCCCGCCGGCGAGGTGGCGTTCAGCGATCTCGGCTTGATGCCGGACGCGCAGACCCTCATGCGTCAGCGCACGCAGAGCTTCCTCATCGACGAACGCTACGCGCGAACGAACGCGCTGAACGAGTTTCGCATCGCGTTCAGCCGCATCGCGCAGGGCCAGGGGGCGTTCAACCTGCCGGTTTCCATCCGCGACGCGAGGCCCGCGGCCTCGATCACCGACAACTTCGGAGGCTTTGGCGCCTTCTCCGGAAACTTTCCCTCCGCCGGCGCGCTGTTCACGCTAGGCCAGGACACTAGCCCGGCGCTGACGCACAGCAACATCGGGCAGATTCAGGATAACTATTCGCTCACGCACGGCCGCCACTCGCTCAAGTGGGGCGCCGACTTCGTGCGTACCGAAACCAATGTGCTCAACGTACCCTCGAACCTCGGGCACTATTTCTTCGGTTTCTTCGGCGAAGACAATCCGCCGAGCACGCTGGCCGGCGGGCTCGAGAGCTTCGTGCGCGAGCCGGCGTCCGGCCCCACGAACGCCCTGGGCGTCTTTCAGGCGTTCCCCGATGTGCTCACGGATTCTTCGGGAAAGATCACCGGGCAGGGTCAGAACGAGCTGCCACTGAGGGAATTCGACAGCGCGTATTTTTTCCAGGACGATTTCCGCCTGCGCCCGAACTTCACGCTGAGCGGCGGATTCCGGCTCGACCAGTTTGGCCAGCCGATTAACGGCATCCACCGCTTGAATCCCGCGGCGCCGCTGGTGAATGGAAAAGAGTGGCTGCCAAGCCCGCGCGCCGGATTCGCGTGGGCGCCCGGCGTGGGAAGGAGGACGGTGATTCGCGGCGGATTCGCCCTGATGTACAACGCGATGCCGCTCAACATTCCGCTGCTGATCTGGCAAAGCGGGCCAGTGTCGCCGCTGGTTTCGACCATCACCGCCGCCGGCGCTGCGATCGACGGGCTCGCGACCGGAGTTCCGACCGGCGGCGCGTATCCCGGCGCGCCGCTGACGCTCACCGATATCAATGCCAGCGTCCAAGGGTGCAGCACGTTTCTCGATCGTATTACCGCCGCGCCCGCGGGCGGCGTTCCGCTCATCAACTGCTCGCCCGAAGACACCGTCGCGCGTAACCTCACGGCGCCGCGCGTTGAGAGCTATTCCTTCGGCATCCAGCGCGAGCTCGGCTCGAGCCTGATGCTCGAAGCCGACTACTACGGCAATCGCGGCGACCGCCTTTACCAGCGGGTTGACGAGAACCCGTTTGGCGGATGGCGCGCCGCGCCGCTTCCTGGCGCCGATCCCACGAAGAGCTGCCTTGCGAATGGCAGCGGCTTCGATTGCCTCAACCCGCGCCTCAATCCGGATCGCGGTGAGATCACGGAGATCACCAACGGCGGCGTTTCCGACTACAACGCGCTCGAAGTGCGCCTTACGTCGCGTCAGGTTCGATCGCGCGCCGGCGCGCTCAGCTTGACGGCGTCTTATACCTGGAGCCACATGGTCGATAACGCAAGCGAAATCTTCGGGCCCGGCGTGCGCTTTATCCAAGGCGACTTTGTGGGATCGCTTCTCTCGCCTGAAACGGAGACGACGGTCGAGGCGATCACGCCGTTTCCCCAGAATTCGAGCGACCTGAAAGCGGAGATGGCCAACTCTTCGTTTGACCGCCGCAACCGCATTTCCGCCGGCGGCGTTTGGGACTTGCCCTCGCCCCGCTCACGCTTCGCGGCCGCAGTGGCGGGCGGATGGGAATTGAGCGGGATTGCGACGTTCCAGAGCGGCCAACCTTTCTCCGTGTTGAACGCGGTTCCGCTCGGCGCGTGCGCCGACGCGAACGGAGACGGCATCCTCACCAACGACCGGCCGGATGTTGGAGATCCCGGCGCGCCCGTATCCCGAGTGGCGCTCATCGACGATACCACCTGCACGTCGGCGATCCCTGCCGAGCAGCGCCAGTACACCACCTGGAACGGTCAGCCGATTTCCGCGTCGAGCACGGGCTACATCGATCTCGAGGGCACTCCCATCAGCCCTGCTCAAGCGCGCTTTGTGCAGGTGCCGCTCGGAACGCCGGGCGGCGGCAATGCGGGAAGAAACCTTCTGGTGGGACCGGGGATTCTCGATTTCGACTTCGGCCTCTTCAAGGACTTTCGCCTGAGCGAGCGCTTCAGTCTCGAGTTGCGCTGGGAAGTTTACGACGCGTTCAACCGCTCGAATCCGGGCTTTCTGCTCGGCAATGTATTCGCTTCGCAGGCTCAGCCGACGCCGGGCTTTGCCTATTCGCCGCGCGCGACCGCCGCCGGAATCACCGGCGTCATCCCCGAGAACGCCCTCGACGCCCTGAACGCGAAGGGCGAGCACGACTTCCTCACCCAGTCCTTCATGAACACCGGCAACCGCACCATGCAGTTCGGCGTGCACATTATTTTTTAGGGTCTGGCGGCGTGCCACGCACGGCCGCACCCGTAGGGGCGACCCGGCGGGTCGCCCGTGCCGCGACCGAGCGCGCATCCCCGAGCGCGCCCGTGCTGCTCAAAAACTTGGCGAACGGCTGCAGTGACAGGTTAAGATGCTGGTGTCACCCGTCAGCACAGTTCGCAGCAAGGGGCTGTCGGCAGCACGAATGCGCAGACCAGGAGCTAGCGTCGATATGACCGTTCAGAAGCAAGCGCCGGACGTTGAGCGATTTTCAACGCCCCGAGTTCAAGTGGGAATTGTCGGGCTCGGCTACGTGGGCCTTCCGCTCGCGTTGCTGTTCGCGAGGCGGGGTCTCGCGGCCACGGGATTTGACGTGGATTCCGAGAAAGTCAAGAAGCTCGAAGCAGGCGAGACCTACATCAAGCACATTCTGGCGAAGGCCATTCAGGAGCAGCGAAGCAGCGGCCGTTTCCGGGCCACTGCCCGTTTCGAAGAGCTCAGTAAAATGGACGCGATCATCATCTGCGTTCCTACGCCGCTTGACGAACACCGGGAGCCGGACCTGAGCGCGGTGCGCGAAACGGCGGCGACCATCCGGCAACACCTGCGCGCCGGACAGCTCGTGGTGCTCGAAAGCACGACGTATCCCGGGACCACGGACGATCTCGTTCTGCCGATTCTCGAAGAATCCGGGCTGCGCTCTCCCGTCCAGCTGTACACAACCGACGGCAAGCAGGTGTTCGATTCCGGCGCCTGCCCGTGCGATTTCCTTACCGCTTTCTCACCGGAGCGCGAGGACCCGGGAAATCCGAATTTCGAAACGCATCAGATCCCCAAGGTGGTCGGCGGGGTGAACGGCCTGAGCGCGCGAGCGGCTTTCGCGCTTTACAGCCAAGTATTCGAGCGCACGGTCCTGGTGAGCTCTTCGCGCGCGGCGGAAATGACCAAGATTCTCGAAAACACATACCGCTGCGTCAACATTGCGCTGGTGAACGAGCTCAAGCTGCTCTGCGAGCGCATGGGAATCGATATCTGGGAGGTGATCGAAGCGGCGCGGACGAAGCCCTTCGGATTTAACGCCTTCTACCCGGGGCCGGGATTGGGCGGCCACTGCATCCCGATCGACCCGTTTTACCTCACGTGGAAAGCTCGCGAATACGATTTCCCGACGCGCTTCATCGAGCTCGCGGGCGAGATCAACTCGGCGATGCCGGAGCACGTGGTGTCGTCCCTCGCCGCGGCCCTCGACCGTCGCAAGAAGTGCTTGAACGGAGCTCGCGTGCTCGTGCTCGGCATCTCGTACAAGAAGGATATCGACGATCTGCGCGAGTCACCGTCGCTCCGCATTATCAAGCTGCTTCAAGGGCGGGGGGCCGAGGTCGAGTACCACGACCCTTACTTCCCCCGCCTCCACAAAATGCGGCACTACGATTTTCAGGACATGGCTGCCGCGGAACTCACCGCCGAATCCCTCGCGAGCTTCGATGCGGTTGTCATCTCCACCGACCATTCAAGCTACGATTACCCCTTTATCGTCCGCCACGCGCCGCTGGTGGTCGACACCCGGAACGCGACCCGTGGGATCAGGGAAGCTCAGGAAAAAATTGTTCGGTGCTAGCACAGTGTCCGCGAATCGGGTGGACAATGGTGGCGCACTCATCGCGCATTTTGCGATGTGTGCGACCCTTGAAAGCCGCACACATGGCAAACAACGGCCATGTGGGCGCCACCCAGCGGTTGCGGCCCTCTCCGGCGGGAGAGGGTGGCGAGCGGAGCGAGCTGGGTGAGGTGTGTGGGCCGGCTGGGCCGGAGCTGGGCGACTTCCAACCGGAGAGGTTAGGAAGCTAGCTGGCGGGTCCGGCGCGTCTCCCTGGCTCGCCCAGGCAGCGCCGGATGCCGGCGCAACTTTGTGCGCGCTCGCGGGTTTAGCTGGATGTGGCGACGATGGCCCTCGATTCCGACCTGGAGTTGATGCTGCGGGTCCGGAGCGGCGACACAGCCTCCTTCGAAGCGCTGCTCCGCCGTTATCGTACGCCCCTGGTGAGCTATTTCGTAAGGATGGTGCGAGATCGCGCCCTCGCCGAGGATTTAGCGCAGGAGGTGTTTCTCCGTGTCTATCAGTCGCGCCACCGTTATCAGCCCGAGGCGCGGTTTACCACGTGGCTTTATCGCATCGCGACCAATCTTGCGCTGAACGCGATACGCGACCGCAAGGCCGGAGACGCGCCTGCTCCGGAGGGCGATCAGGACGGCTTGCCTCGGACGGCGCGTATTGCCGATACCAGGCCCACCGCCGAGCAAGAGTTGATGCTTTCCGATCGCGGGCGGCTGATCCGCGAGGCCGTTGAATCGCTGCCGGAGAAGCAACGCGCGGCGGTCATTCTGCATAAATATCAAGAAGTGGATTACCGCCAGATCTCAAGCGTTCTCGGGGTGAGCGAGAGCGCGGTGAAGTCGCTGCTGTTCCGGGCCTACGAAAACCTTCGCGCCCGGCTGGAGCCGCTGGTTGTGGGAGGCAGATTATGAAGGCGCCGTGCTTCGATCCTGAACGTCTCTTCGCGTACGCGAATCACATGCTTGGTGCGCGCGAGGAGGCGGCCGTGAAGACGCACCTTCACTCTTGCGGAGCGTGCCGCGAAATCGCCGCCTCATTCGACCGCGTCAACCAAGTACTCGATGAATGGAAACCGGCGGAGCCCTCGCCCTGGTTTGACGCTCGGACCCGCGCTCGGATCGCCGCGGGCGCCGGCGCCCTGCGAAGGGTTCCGTTGTTCAGCGGCAAGGTGTGGGCTGGGTTGGCGGCGGCTGTCGCCGTGGCCGTGGTGGCGGCGAGCCTGACGGTGTGGCGGCCGTCGCACTCTGCGAGCTCCCATATCGCCGCTTCGCTGCTGGTCGCAACGGTTCACCGGCCCGCGACGGCGCCGGTAGCGACTATCCGGAACGCGGCCGCTCCGTCCAAGATCGCACGGCGGCCTGACACCGCAAGCCAGGAGATTGCCCTGTACGAAAATCTGAATGTCCTGGAAAACTACGACATGCTGGCAAACTTCGATGTCCTTTCGGAACTACCGCAGGCAAGAGATAAAGCGACTGACTGAAAACGGCGCGGCCATTCTTTGGCGCTCCGGGATGGCCGCGGCGCTTGCTTGCGTCATTCTCTTTTCCGCTGGCGCCGTGCCGGCGCGCCAGCGCGTCATCAGACCTCCGAGACCGCCCCGCCCGCGCGCGAATCAGCCGTGGCGACAGCACAGGATTCAGCAGGACGCCCATCAGCACGCCCCCGGCTTCTTCCAGCGCCTCCGCGACCTTCCTCCCGTGCAGCAAGACCAAGTTCTGCGGAATGACGCGCAATTCCACCGGCTGCCTCTCGTGCGGCAGCAACAAATCCGCCAGCGGCTCGCACAGTGGAATACCCGCACGCCACGCCAGAAGCAGACCTTGCGGCAGCGCGAGGAGATCTTTCAGAGTCTCTCTCCCGCCAAGCGCCGCGAGCTCACCCGCGTCTTCCCCGAGTACCGCAAGCTGGGACCAGGACGGCAGGAACAAGTCATGCGTGTGTTTCGCCGCTTGAGGAACATGCCGCCGGGCCAGCGCCGCCGATTCCTCAATAGCCCCGCCTTCGGGCGGCGGTTTACGCCACGCCAGCAGTATGTGCTGCGCGGACTAAACGACTTGCTGCCGCAATGATCGAATGACACGCGGTCGCCGCGGCGCAGCGACCCATGTAGCAAAAGAACACTCTTTGCCCTTCGGCTCGCGCAATGCAGCCTGGCTCACGCGAAACGTTCGGCAGCTCGAGAATTTGCCCTTCGACTCCCGCAAGCGCTCGCTCAGGACAAAATTTGCGTCGCGAAAGTTTGGAGGCGGGGGGAGTCGCAGGCGCTTTACGCCTGTCCTGAGCGCAGCCGAAGGGAACCCACGATCAGCGATTCCTTTTTGGAGCGGCTCCAGCGTTTCAACTGATTCTCTCGCGTCCGCGCCGACGATAGAGAATCGTGAGCTTCACTCCAAACCAAATGAACGCGTCGGCGGTCCGAGGTCCAGTCGGCGCCTTTTCCATCGTTGTGTTCGCCGACTCGACGCATTACTGCTATAAGCACAAACTATCACAGCTTTGACAGTCGCGCGCGCGGCTAGTATGCTGGTTTTAGGGGGCGTAATGGTTTCGACGGAAGCCGCCGCCTCTGGAAGGCATGCCGGGGGCCACACCACCCGTAATCGGCGTGGAACAACACAACTGCCAACACGCAGTTTGCTCTCGCTGCCTAATTAGGTGGCGCGTCTTCTCCGTTCGGCCCGCCGGACGGGGACAGATGCCAATTTAGCGGGCTTGGCTCGGCGCTTCCAGCCTGAATGCGCTGAGCGAGACTCTTCTGGGCAACCGGGAGGGGATCAGGCTAGCTGGCGGCTCGTTCTTTCCCGCTCCTGAGGGCCGCCGGCGAAAGCGTCTAGCGAGTGGGATACGCATGTAGTCTTCCAGAAGCAACGCTTTTCGGACGGGGGTTCGACTCCCCCCGCCTCCAAATTTTCTGCGTTCAGAAGCTTTCGTCCTGAGCGAGTATGATCTCGGCGTGCGAGCCGAGATAGGTGGTTAAAGCAGTCGAGAAATCCCGCCTGCTAAGGTGTGCAATGGCGCCGCTGGGATCGTTCGCGGCCGGGTAGTGACGCTGTACGCGAACCGCGATTGCCGATGCTTCATTCGCGGCCAGCGGGGAAACCGTCGTGCTCGCCCGAATTCACGAGCTGCCGATGATGACGCCGGCTATGAAAACGAGCACGCCGCCTACCACTACTTGGAACGCGGCCGAGAGGAATGGCGTGTCCATGTAGCGATTGCGAATGTAGCTGATGGTGACCAGTTCGCACGCGACGACGGCAACGGCCACGGTGAATGCGACGCTGAAGCTCGGAATCATGAACGGCAGCGTGTGACCAATCCCGCCCGCAGCGGTCATCAGGCCGCAGATCGCGCCTCGCACCCAAGGATAGCCGCGGCCGGTGAGCGAGCCATCATCTGAGACCGCCTCGGCAAAACCCATCGAAATTCCCGCGCCGATCGAGGCGGCGAGTCCCACCAGAAACGCATCCCAGCTTCGGTGCGTCGCGAATGCGGCAGCGAAGATAGGGGCGAGCGTCGAGACCGAGCCGTCCATCAAGCCCTCAAGCCCGGGTTGAACGACCTGCAGCACGAACTGGCGATGCCGCGCCAAATCCTCCTCATGTCGCACGTTCGGGGTGAGATGCTTTTCCTCAAGCGTTTCCGCCATCGCGTAGTGTTCGCGCTCCGCTTCGGCGAGGTCGCCGAGAAGCTTGCGGATCGAGAGATCGGTCACACGCAGGATGGCGCGCTCATAGAACCGCCGGGTTTCCATCTCCATCAGCGCCGCGTGCTTCCTCACTGCGTCCAGCCCGAGCGGCCGCACCAGCCACACCGGCGTTCGGGTGACGAAGCCCTTCACATCCTGAGGGCGGATGAGCGGAATGTGCTCGCCGAAGCGCAGGCGATAGGTGTCAATCAGCCGGTCGCGATGCCCGATCTCCTCGATGCGCATCTCGTCGAACATTTTCGCGGAGGCTGGAAACGGCTCGCGCAGGCCCTCGGCGAAGTCGCCGAAAATCCGGGCGTCTTCCTCCTCCAGCGTGATCGCCAGGGCGAGAATCTCGCGTTCCGTCAGGTCCTTGAAGTTCTTGGGCATAACCGTCTCTCGAGTTATCCAGCAACCTGGGGCGAAGGGGCCACCGGGGCTATCACCTCAATGCGGTCGCCGGTGCGCACCGTGCCTCCAGTGAGCACGCGCGCCGCAACGCGGCTCCATCCGGGATGCAGCTTCTGCGAAATCCGCGAATCGTCGCCCGCGAGAAACGAGCCGCGAATTTTATAGCAGGGAGTGCAGTATTTTGTGACGAGCAGCGTTACCTCGCCCACAGTGACCAGCACGCCTGGCGCCACCAGGTTCCAGTCGAGCCCCGTAACAGTGAGGTTCTCTCCGGCGCTGCCGGCGCGAATCGGATGACCTTCGCGCTGGAGGGCCTCGATAATTTCCAGGCAATAAATGACGATGGCGCGATCTCGTCCGCCGTGAAAAATGCAGTCCCGCTGCCGGTCGCCTGCAAGCCCGCGCGCGGTGATGAGGCCTTCGGGCGCGGCCAGTTTCGGTATGCCGCCGGCCGAGAGATTGATCGACGCCAATACGCCGGTGCGCCGCGACGCCGCGCTGTCGGTAATCTGAGAAAAAACAGTTTCATCTACACGGGGCTGGGACATAGAGTCCATATTATACAGAGTGAGGTGCATTGCGGCATCGACGCGGAGCGGGTTTGTTCGCCTTGCCTGCGGTGAGTCGCGTTAGAATCACACGAGTATGACTTGGGATGTCGAGCTCGCGACAAAAATCTCGGGTGGCGTACGCACCGATGAAATTTCGCGGTGGGCCGCCGCTACGGACTTTGGCCGCGTTATCGAACGCACACCGCTTGGCGTTGTGCGGCCCGCATCCTCTCAGGACGTTTGCGAGATTGTGAAATTTGCCGGTGACCATTCGATGCGTCTCGCGATTCGCGGTGCCGGACACTCACAGAATGGCCGATCTCTCTCCGATCAGATCGTTCTCGACCTGCGCGGCCTCGATCGGATCACCAACATTGATGTCGAGCGAAGAACCGTTACGTGCCAGGCGGGAGCTACGTGGCGTGCGTTGCTCGACAAGATAACGCCTCTCGGCTTGTCGCCGCCGGTTCTGACGAACAATCTCGATGTGACGGTGGGAGGAACCCTCTCGACCGGCGGTTTGGGAGTGGCTTCGTGGCGCTATGGCACACAGGCCGATCAGTGCTCGGAGGTGGAGGTGATCACGGGGGACGGCCGGCGGCGCCGGTGCTCTCCGGTCGGTGAAAACGGGCTGTTCGAGGCGGTTCGCGCGGGCCTCGGCCAGTTCGGCGTGATCACTGAGGTCACGCTGAAGCTTCGCAAGCATACGTCCAAATTTCATTCCGCGTATCTTCTTTATGACAACCTTCCCGCGCTGCTCGGCGATCTTGCGAAGCTCATGGCTGAAGAGCGGTTCGACTATCTGGAATCCTGGTGCGTGCCGGTGCCGCAGGGGTTCAGCACGTCGGGCGGAGTCAAGCGGCCGTGCGTGGAATGGTTCTATCCATTGCATTGTACGCTCGAAACTGACGGCTTGAATCCAGAGCAGCTTGCGACGAGCCTCGCCGGCCTGAGTTATTACCGGCACACGCACACCGAGACGGGCGGTATCGAAGAGTTCTTCACGCGGCTCGACCCTCTGTTCGGGCTGTGGAAAGCCGGCGGATTTTGGGAGCACGCGCACCCCTGGGTGGAAGGCATGCTTCCCTGGAGCGCGGCCGCTTCGTGTATCAGCGCCTTGCTCGAGCGCATCCCGCCGTCGATGTTGACGGGTGGTCACATTCTGTTGTGGCCCGCGCGCGGGCGCGCCACGTCGGTCCCGCTGCTGATGCGGCCCGCGACAGAGCTGGTGCTCGGATTTGGAATATTACCCGCCGTTCCGCCGCGATTTCTGCCGGCGGTCCTGCCCACGCTGCGCGAGGCCAGCCGGGCGATCGTTTCGGCCGGCGGCAAGAGATATGCCTCGGGCTGGCTGGATTTCGACCGCACAGATTGGGAAGCTCACTACGGTCCGCAACTGCCGCGGGTAGAGCGGTTCAAGCGAGAATTCGACCCCAAGGGCGTGTTCGGGGACCCGCTATGGTGAGCCCAGCTAACCGATACCGAGACGAGTATAAAGCCCCCGCATCGCGGGGGTGACAACAGAGGGGCGCGGTCATTCCCGCCGAAGCGGGAATCCAGGCTGCAACAGAGAGGAATAGAGAGGCCCGCTGCTGCGATCCGCTGCGCTCGGATCAATCTCTGGAGAGAATCACGGTGTTGATGGGATATGTAAAGAGATCGATATCTTTTCGTGCGAGAATGACTCCGTCCCAGGTTAGCTGCCGCAGAGTAAAGCCGGATGTCGCCAGATCTTCGGCGAATTGGCGGGGGTCGTGGCCTCCTGCCCGAAGGGCCGCGGTATGGAATTCCATCACGATTTTCACGCCGGGGCTGCGGCCGAGCACGTCTTTCATTCCTTGCAAAATGAAAGGTTCGCTCCCCTCGGCATCAATCTTAATCACGTCCACCGGACCTTCGACCAATTCATCCAGCGTCCTGGCGGCGGCAGCGATGGCGCCGTCAAGGTGTACAGGTACTCCTGCAACATCTTCTAGAAAGAGGCTGCTGCTGCTCGGCATCGAGGTCGCGGTGCGCAGAGTAATTGGCTGAGAACGATCGAGAAGCGCGTAAGGGAAGCAATGGACCCGGCTCGAATACCAATTCACGATGATGTTTCGCTGCAGAAGCTCGTAACTTCCGGGATGCGGCTCGAAAGCGAACACCGTGCCTTTCTCCCCCACAGCAGAGGCTGCGAGCAAGGTGAAATAGCCGATGTGGGCGCCGATATCAACCACCCTCATTCCCGGCTTGATGGAATCGAGTAAGAAGCTGGTGATGCCGTGCTCCCACTCGCCGTCCACCATCAAGCAGGGCGTGACGGCTAAGTCTCGAGTGTCGGCATAGATGAGAAACCGGTCGAGAACTCGAGTGGCAACCAGATGATCTTCCATATAGACCACGGGACGGCGGCGGGCCAGCGTCTCTACAGTTTCACCGATCTTGCGGACGAGCTTCTCGAGTTCCACCACGCGCGCGGCCAGAGCGTTGTCAAATCGCCCCTGCAACTCCGCGTTCTGGACGAGCGCGTTTAGCGCCTCGCGCGCGTCGTTTGTATCAACAAGCGGCATTCCAGGCCTTCCGATCCAATCCTGTGAGAGCAATATCGTGACCATACCCTGTGCCGCCGCCGAAGTGGCAGTGGCGCCGGCCGCTTCGCCCCGCGGGCTTCTGGGCCGGAGGAATGGCGGCGCTGCGAGAACGCCGTCCGCTCGTGGTCGCCAAATTGCCACGCATCTACCCCGGAGCGCGGCGGGATCGCTTCGCGCCAGTGTTATCGGTGCTGCGCGCCCACCGTACCACGGAAATCAATGCGTCTCACAGTTCTCATGCATCTCCAAAGTCTCAACTGGCGACCGTTGAATCGATTGTAGACGAGGCTAATTTGCGCGCGGAGGGTTCGACCTCTCGGAGTGGGGAAATGCGTGCTTGAAGAGAATTCGCGGAACGAAGCCTAAGGAGCCTTTAGAATCAATGCGGTGTGGCATAATGCCACGCCTTGGCGACGAGAATATGCGTGAGGCGGCTGAAATTGTGCTCCGTTTCGACAACCCACGCCCCGGCCTTTCTTGCTATCGAATTGGCGAGATTAGAGCCTTCTTAAGGTATCGACCCCGCAAGGCGGAGCGAACGTTGCGGCGATAAGGAGTCTTTAATGTTTAATGACCCGTCCGGAAGTCCGTCTCCCCGGATCGATCCGGTGGCGATACAAAGGGAAGCCGATCCAATCGAAACGAATTTCGTCAAAGTCGCGGTCGCACTGAATCAGCATTCAAAGGCGGTGATGGACTTGCGCGGGCAGTTGGCGCGTGTGCAAAGCGGCGACGCAGCCGCCGTCACCGAGGTTTCGAAAAACATCAGCGAGCTTCGCGAGCAACTGGCGAAATTGGATCGGAACAGTTCCGGGACTTTCGATCGGCTGGCGAGCGCCATCGCTGCACTCGGCGAGCACGTACGCACGCTGGACGCGCGCAGCGCATCGAATTTCGACCTGCTCTCGAAGGCCGTGGCGGCGGAGAGCGCGAGACTCGGCAAGCTGGAAGCCGAAGTCTCCGGCATGAGCCCGAGCATCGAGGCAATGAAGGTTCACGCAGAATCATTTCCGCACGCTCTGCGCGAAGCTCGCCGCGGCGACGTGGCGGCGCAGGAAGCGCTGAAGTCGTTCGAGGCAAGACTCGAGCGACTTGAATCGCGTCCCGCTAAACCCCCAGGCAGCCGGAAGAAATCATCCTCATGACGCGCGGATTGCAAAGCCATGCCAAGCCCATCCCGAGTGTCCGTCGTAATCAATACGTATAACCGCGCCGCGAGCCTCGACACCGCGCTGCGTTCACTCCGGCGGCTCAACTACCCCCATTTCGAAGTGATCGTTGTAAACGGCCCCTCCACTGACCACACGGCGGACGTGCTCAACCGCTACGCGGGCGCGATTCGCGTCGGGACGTGCGGCGACCGCAACCTCTCGGTTTCGCGAAATGTGGGCATCGAGATGGCGCGGGGCGACTTGGTCGCCTTCATGGATGACGACGCCGTGGCCGACGAGAATTGGCTGAACGACGCTGTCGCCGGCTTCGACAGCGACGACGTCGGCGGTGTCACGGGGACCGTGTTCGACTACACAGGCTTTCGCCCTCAATACCGATACACGATTTGCGACCGCATCGGAAATTCTTTCTTCGATGGAAACGAGCCGGCGCTCGCGTTCTGTTATCCCGGCTGCCTGCGCTTTCCAAACCTGCAAGGCGGGAATTCGGCGATCCGGCGGAGTGCGATCCTCGATGTAGGGGGATTTGACGAGGAGTTCGACTATTATCTGGACGAGGTGGACGTTTGCCTGCGCCTTGTGGACGCGGGCTATCTGTTGAAACAGTTGCCCAACGCTTTCGTGTATCACCGCAATCTTCCGAGCCACTTACGCAACGCCGACCGGATCGTCACCGACTGGCGATCCATCATCAAGAACAAAGTCTACTTCGGACTTAAGAACGCGCCGCCGGGCACGGAATTTCTTTCGCTGCTGCGGGACTGGACTCAGTACGCGGACGGCGTCGAATCGGCGCTTAAGGGATGGCTCGCCGAAAACAAGATCGAGTCAGAGACGATCGAGAAGTTTTACCGTGATTCCACGGAGGCCTTCCGCGAAGGCATCTTGAAAGGCATGACTCAGCCGCGCCGTTGGCGCGATTCGCCGGCGGCAAGAGAGATGCGAGGCGCAGTCGCTACGGACGTGTTCGAGAGAAATCATCGCGCGGAGTTCAAACCTTACCCGGTGGTTTTGGATGCGTCGCGGAAACTCACCGTGTGCCTCCTGAGCCAGGGATACCTCCCGGAAGTTAAGGGCGGCATTCCGCGCTTGACGTACGATCTCGCTTGCGGACCCGCCGAGCGCGGCCATATGGTTCACGTTCTGACGCGGAGCTCCGGCGATCACCCGACGGTCGATTTTGAAAACGACGTGTGGGTGCACCGCCTGGTTCCGAGCAGTGAGGTTCCTCCTCCGCCCGAGGGAGTCAAGGTTCCTTTGCACATCTGGCAATATTCGGCATCAATGCTCCACGAGCTGCGCTGGATCCATTCGGTCCACCCCGTCGATATTGTCGAGGCTCCGGTGTGGGACGCGGAAGGAATTGCCGTGGTGCTCGACGGCTCGTTTCGCGTAGTGACGAATCTCGAGACTCCGCTGAAAACGTGGATCGAGACCAACTCCCACTTGGTCGACGGCTCGAAGGGGCAGCGGCAGTTCTTCGACGAGCAGATTGCCGCTGAATCACTCGTGCTGGAGCGTTCGGACGCGGTCCGCGCCATCAGCCAGGCCGTTGTGAAGACGGTGAATGACTCTTATCGCGTTGCGTTTCGCCCCGGCCAGGTCAAGGTGGTCCCGCTGGGAATGGAGGATCGGGCCGTGGAGGCACGTCCGGCGCCGCCAAACGCTTTCGTCGACATCCTCTACACGGGCCGCTTCGAGCTGCGAAAAGGTATCGACGTGCTCCTTCGAGCCGTTCCGGCGACCTGCGTAAAATACCCGGAAGCGCGCTTCACTCTGGCGGGCGAGGACGCGCCGCAGGCGGACGGATCATCGTTCACGCGGCGTTTCCAAGCTCAGCATTCTTCCGCCGATTGGTTCGATCGCGTGATTTTCACGGGAGAAATATCGGACGAGGAGCTCGAAACGCGCTTGGCTCAATGTGAGATTTTTGTTGCACCTTCCCGCTACGAATCCTTCGGGCTGGTGTTTCTGGAGGCGATGATGTTCGGCAAGCCGGTGGTCGGCTGCCGCGCTGGAGGTATGCCGGAGGTGATTGACCATGGCGTCACCGGTTTACTCGCCGAGCCGGGAGATGAAGCGAGCCTGCGCGCCGCGCTCGATCAGTTGCTGGCGAACAAGGCAAAACGCGAGGTGCTCGGACGAGCCGGGCGGAAGAAGTATCTCGCTCGCTACACGAGGGACAAGCTGCTCGACCGGACGCTTGCGCTTTATGCGCGGGTACTTGAATCACCCGACTTCAGCCCGCCGGCGCCGGCCGCGCATCTGGAGCCGCTCGCTGCGGGCGGCGCAAAGTGAAAACCCGCCCGCGCCGGCTTCATGGCTTTTGGCCGACGCTCACGATCTCGTTCCTGTACCCGGGACAGCAGGAGAGCAATTCGGCCCGCCAGCGGGGTATCGTGCGCACCGGCTGCCGGAAATATTCTTCCACGAAAGAGTTATACAGCACTTTGTAAAACTGACTTTCGACCACTTCGAAACCCGCCGCCTCAAGAAGTTTTTGCAGATCTCCGGCGGAGAAGAAGCGGACGTGTCCTCTCCAGCTACGGAACGCCATCGCTGCGGTGCCTTCGACCGGCTCGTGCAAATACTCGCCGAGCGAGAGGAACGCCAGCAGAGATTGCGCCATGAACGTGTTAGCGGTTGAGACAAGAATGCGCCCGCCGGGCTCGAGGACACGACACGCCTCTTTGAGTATCCGGAGCGGCTGGTAGAGATGCTCGATCACATGAGCGAAAATCACGAGTCCCATCGAAGTGTCGCGCGCCTGAATCGTATCCTTCATATCGGAAATCGGTTCGTTCGGCCGAACCAGAGGATCGAGATTGGTCCAGGTGAGATGAATGTTGCGCTCTCCGAGCCACTCGCTCCACTCGCAAGGGAAAGTCTGGTGGACGGAAGCCCAGATCGGGCAAGAGGCGTTCAGGAACTCGCGGATGCCGAGATCGATCGCAAACGGAAACGCTCCCAGGTCCAGGATCGCAGTGTTTTTTCCGGGTGGGAGGTGGCGGCGCAGAGTTTCGAGCGTGATCCAAATCCGGTGGGCCTGTGCGATGCGGAACGTGGGCGGCTTAAGAAAGTTCTCTGGGTCAGGAGGTATGTCATCGAACGGCAGCCGCTCATGGTCGCGGACGTAAGCCAAGAACTGTGGAGAAGGAGGATTCAGCCAGCTCAGTGCGGGTTCGGCGATCCCGACCGGCGCCGAATCACTGAAAATTGCGGCGACTGCCCGATCTCCGAAGGCGCTCAGGATTGAAGCGGGTACGGCCTGCCCGTGGCGCGCCCGGCATGTCGCAAGAAGGCTGTCGAAAAGCCCCTGCAGTTCGGGCTTTAAGGTTCCCCGGCGCTGCGCGAGAAATGCTACTGCGTCGCCGAAGCGCCCCTGCCGCGCCAGCCCAACGCCCAGGTTCAGCGCCGCCTGTCCATTGCGGGGATCGATGGCGAGGGCGCGTCGGTAACCCTGCTCGGCATCCGCAAAACGCACGCATCGCAAGGACGCGGTGGCCCAGTCGTTCCAGCGGGCGCTCGTCTCCTGTTCCCGGAGCGCGGCCGCGAAGCAGCGTACCGCCTCGTTCGGCAGGCCGGAGTGGAGCAGTCTCAGCCCTTGTTCGTGTGGTTCGCTCGCGGACATTCAATTCGTCGTTCGGTAAGCACGGATCTGAGATGGTGCAGCCGGAATGGGTCTAGCAAGATGAATGCCACACCGCTCCGTTTTCCCTCAATCGACGTTCGTCTTGCTTGGCGGCATGGCGCAAAGCGGCTTTCCTCTCACAAAAGGAAGATTCCGTGCCGTGGCCATTTAGTTGTGGTATACATATGTACCGTTTAAGTATCGGCTGCTTGTGAATTTCTGGATCCGCGGCCGAATGGGGGACTACCATGGCGGCTGAAGCAGAGGCGCCAACCGCCGACGACCGGAATGCTTCGGCCGTCGCAGCCTCTCGCGTGCGGCTGGCGCTCTGGCTCGTGACCGCGGCGCTGGCCGGCGCCGTGATTATGGGGCTGGAGCTGGTGGGCTTCCGGCTCTTCGCTCCCTACTTCGGCTATTCGATTTACGTCTGGGGCAGCCTGATTTCGGTGGTGATGGCGGCGCTAGCGGCGGGTTACGCTTGGGGCGGCTGGCTCTCCGACCGATGCTCGAGCGACCGCGCCCTCTACATCACAATTTTTCTGAGCGGCATCTATCAGCTCGTCATCCTCTACACTGCAATTCGCCTTCTCGAATCCCTCTACAACGCCGGGCAGTTTGAAGGCCCGGTCATTGCTACCGTGGTGATTTTTGGCCCGCCGATGCTGGGGCTGGCGGGCACGTCGCCTTTTGTTATTCGCCTGCTCGCGCGGGCCGGGCACGTCGGCTCTTCCGCCGGCCGCGTTTATGCATTGGCCACGGTCGGCAGCATTGGCGGCGTTTTACTGACGGCGTTCCTGATGGTTCCTGGCCTCGGGACTCATGCCACGCTTCAAATCCTATGCGCGATTTCGGTCGTGCTGGGCGTGGCGGGTCTGCCGGGGCATCGTCGCGCCATTCTGGCGGGCGGTCTGGCGCTGCTCGTGGTGGCGCTGGCGCCTGTGCAACGCTTGCGCTACTACGAACTCTGGCGCGCGCAATCCGCCTACAACGAAGTCCGCGTGATGGATTATGACGGGTACTTGATGCTTTGCCTTAACGACCTGCGCCACTCCCACACCACCATCAAGATGAACAGCCGCTGGTCGGGCTCCTACCAGGATGAGTACGTGCTCGGTCCGCTCCTCGTCCACGCAAAGCATCTGCTTTCACTGGGCATGGGCGCCGGGGGGTCCATCCGCTTCGCGCGGCTTTCCGACCCTGCGCTTCAGGTAGACGCGGTCGAGATTGACCCGGATGTCGTTAAGGCGGCGCGCGACTTCTTTGGCCTCCCGACCTATGCGAGTTGGCTGCACGTCCATGTCGCCGACGCGCGTCCCTGGCTCAAACGGAGCTGCGGCCGGTTCGATCTCGTCCACGTTGATCTCTATCAGGGCGGCCCCTACATCCCCTTCTATCTGGTGACGAAACAGTTTTTCCGCATGGTTCGGGCGCGAATGACCCCCGACGGCCTGCTGATGATGAACGTCTATGACGCCGGTCGCAAGCGCCAAATCCTTGAGTCGTCGGGGGCCACGCTCGAGCGCGTCTTTCCCACCGTTCTCGTTACGTCGCGAGTGCCTAAAAACTATATGCTGTTCGCGTTTGCGAAGCGCACGACGGCGGCGTCCGTGAGAGCGGAGCTGCGGAGCTACGAGGGAGATCCCGGGATCGCACGGATCGCCGGCGAAGCCGCTTCTCACATGGCGCCGCTCGAACCCCCGACCGGAACCGTCGTTTTCACCGACGACCACGCGCCAATTGACCCGATGACGCGCCGCATGATGGCGGAAGACCGCTAGCTCCTGAACGAATCTCGCTCTCGCGGGAGTTGGCGATCGCCGGCCTTTTGCTGTGGCGGCGATCTGTGATCGCCGGCCTTGTTAGGTTTTCGGGAGCCCTTCCTGCATCAGGGCAAGCTCGCTTCGCCGTCCCGCATTCGGGAAAGAGGGCAGCCGCGACGGACCCCATTGGCCCGCCCTGGTTTAGGGCGGTATTTTGCGAATGCCAAAATGAGACGAGTCACTGGCTCGCTGAACCTGATGTATGAGGTGCTACCGACAGCAAGGGCAAATCACCTGTCTCAACGCGCACGCATGGCTTATAATGCTGGGCGCGGCTTCGCGATTTGGTACCGGCGATCTTTGCCTATCGAGTGGAACAACGCCGGCCGGCCGCTACTCTGCCGATGCTCGGGGGTGGGTGTGAATCGTAATTCTGTTCAGCGGTTAATTCGGCTTGCGGCGGCGATTGCGCTCGGTGTTCTGGTGGCGATCGGCTGTCTTGGGGCGCCCAACCCTCCGTTGCTCTTGCAAACACCGGCGGTCAGCAAAACGCAGATCGCGTTCGCCTATGGCGGAGACATCTGGATCGTCAGCCGCGCCGGCGGCCGCGCGCATCGACTCGTCACCGGCGCCGACACGCTGCAGCAGCCGGTCTTCTCGCCCGACGGAACCATGCTCGCCTACACCGGGAACTATCAAGGGAATGATGACGTCTACGTCGTACCCGCGTCCGGCGGAGAGCCCCTGCGGCTCACGTATCATCCCGGACTCGATGGAGCGGTCGGCTGGACGCCGGACGGCAAGAGCGTCCTCTTCGCCTCGGGACGGTCGAGCTACTCAGATCCCCATCAACTCTTTACGGTTCCGGCAACGGGCGGATTCCCGACCGAGTTGCCCCTTCCGATGGCGGAGACCGGGTCGTATTCTCCCGACGGCACTCACCTCGCCTACGTTCCCAACTTCCGATGGGAGCCGTTCTGGCAGGGTTACCGCGGCGGGCAAACCACTCCGGTGTGGATCGCCAATCTCTCCGACTCGAGCGTGGTGAAAATCCCCCGCGATAATTCGAATGACGATGACCCTATGTGGATCGGGCACACCGTCTACTTCCTCTCCGACCGCAATGGCCCCATCACCCTCTTCGCCTACGACACGCAAAGCCGGAAGGTCACGCAGGTGCTGAAAAACACCGGCTTCGACATCACCTACGCCTCGGCCGGGCCGGACGCGATCGTCTATTCGCAGTTCGGCCAAATTCATCTTTACGATCTCAAGAGCCGCCGCTCGAAGCTGATTCCCATCGAAGCGATTGCGGACATGCCCCAGCTCCAGCCGCGCTTCGAGAACGTGGGAACCCACATCGTGCATTCCGACATCTCGCCCACCGGCGCACGCGCCGTATTCGAAGCCCACGGCGATATTCTCACCGTGCCGGTGAAAAAAGGCGACATTCGCGACATCACGAACAGCCCCGCCGTAGAAGATCGCGACCCGGCGTGGTCGCCCGACGGCAAGTGGATCGCGTACTTCTCGGATGGCACGGGCGAATACGACCTCCGCATCCGCGAGCAGAGCGGCCTCGGGCCGGTGAGGACGATCCATCTCGCGCAGCCTTCGGCCTACTATTACCAGCTCCGCTGGTCTCCGGACGGCAAGACGGTTTCCTTCAGCGATCAAGCCATGAATCTGTGGTACCTCGATCTCGATCACCCGGCGCCGGTCAAAATCGATACGGACCTGTTCGGCACGCCGCTGCACGAATTCGACGAAGCCTGGTCGCCCGACAGCAAATGGCTCGCCTACACCAAGGAGCTCCCGAACCATCTTCGCGCGGTGTTCGTCTATTCGCTCGCGGATCACAAAGCCACTCAAATCACCGACGGCATGAGCGACTGCCTTTATCCGAACTTCGATCGCGGCGGAAAATACATCTACTTCACCGCCAGCACCGATATGGGATTGACGGCCGGCTGGCTCGATATGTCGAGCGAAGCTCACCCGGTCACCCGTAGCGGATACGTGGTGGTGCTCGCCAGGAACGTGAAGTCGCCGCTACTGCCCGAGAGCGATGAAGAAAAAGCAGAGGCGTCCAAGCCGCCCGCTGGTGCCGCGGCCAAGAATAAGCCCCCGAAGCCGACGGTCACCGTGAGCATCGACTTCGACGGCATTCTCAACCGCACGCTCGCGCTGCCCGTCCCGCCGGCGAATTACGTTGGGATGTCCGCGGGAAAAACGGGCGAGCTGTTTCTCGTCGAAGCGCCGATCGTCGAGGTCCGGCGCGAGCCGCCGGGTCCGCCGCCGCTCTCGGTGATCAAGTTTGATCTCAAAGCGCGCAAGACGCAGACGATCGTGAGCGGAATTTCTTCGTTCGATCTCTCTTTCAACGGCGATAAGATGCTCTACAAGCTAGGCCCCCACTGGTTCATCACCTCTTCCAAGGCGGCGGCGAAAGCGGGCGATGGTCTTCTGAAGACCGATCAGATGCAGGTTTACGTGGTGCCGCGCGAAGAGTGGAATCAGATGTACCACGAAGTGTGGCGCATCGAGCGCGCCTTCTTCTATGATCCTCACCTTCACGGTCTCAACGCCGATGCGGCGGAGAAGGAGTTCGCCGCGTATCTGCCCGGAATCGAATCGCGCGACGACTTGAACTTTCTCTTCGAAGAGATGCTCAGCTACATTTCCGTGGGCCATATGTTCATCCGCGGCGGCGTCGAGCCGCAAGTCCCGCACGTCACCGTGGGGCTACTGGGGGCGGACTACACAATCGAAAACAACCGCTACCGCTTCGCCACAATCTATAGCGGCGAAAATTGGAATCCCGACCTTCACGCTCCGCTCACGCAGCCGGGCGTCAACGTCCAGCCCGGCGAATACCTGCTGGCCGTGAATGGCCGCGAGCTCCACGGAACAGACAACATCTACAGCTTTTTCGAGAACACGGCCGGCAAGCAGGTGTCGCTCGAAGTAGGACCGTACCCGGACGGCCGGGGCTCGCGCCACGTCATCGTAATTCCGGTGCCCAACGATCACGCGCTGCGCAACCTCGATTGGATCGAAGCCAACCGCCGCAGAGTGGACAAGCTCAGCGGCGGCAAGCTTGCCTACGTCTACCTACCCGACACCGCCGTGGGCGGGTTCACGAATTTCAATCGCTACTTCTTTTCGCAAGTCGATAAGGAAGGCGCGATCATTGATGAGCGATTCAATCACGGCGGCCAGCTCTCGGATTACATCATCGACTACCTGCGACGGAAACCGATGGCGATCACCGAGGGCCGTTACGGAAAAACGTATCTCGAGCCCCCGGAGGCCATCTTCGGGCCGAAGGTGATGATCATCAATCAATTCTCCGGCTCGGGGGGAGACGCTCTGCCCTGGTACTTCCATCGCACCGCGATTGGGCCGCTGGTGGGCGTGAGGACTTGGGGTGGACTCGTCGGAATCGGAGGTTATCCGCCGCTGATGGACGGCGGCTCCGTCACCGCGCCTCGCTGGGCCATCGGCGGGCTGAACGGCCACTGGCAGGTGGAAAATCACGGAATACCGCCCGACGTTGAGGTGTGGCAGGATCCAGCGCTCGTGCGCCAGGGACACGATCCGCAGCTCGAACGCGCCGTGGCCGTCGCGATGGAATTGTTGGCGAAGAATCCGCCGCCGCATTACGCGCCGCCGCCGTATCCCAATCATCACCCGCACCCGCCGCCATTGCCCGCACAGGAATGATGAGCGGGTTCGGGCGGTGTCATTGGCAGCCTCGTATCAGGGCACGACTTCAGTCGTGCCGATGAACGGCGCCAACGAATCTTTCGCCCCGCCCGCCGCACCAGGCGCGCCGGGCGGGGCGAAGACGGGAATTGAGCGGCATCACTTGCGCCACGACTGAAGTCGTGCCCTGATATACAGCGCCGCCTAACACATTGGAGATGAGAAGAGAAATTCTCGCTGCCCCACTCCTCGCGGCGCTTGCAGCCGCATCGGGCTGCACTACTGCGCGGGCCCACTACGCCGCTGATCGTGCCCAACATGGGCACGATTTCGCCGGCTCGCCGCCTGTCATCCTTTGGGCGTGGCAGCGCCCGAACGATTTGAGCTTTATCAATCCGCGGAGCACCGGCGTATCGTTCCTGGTGGAGACGATCCGTTTTGGGGCGGGGGGAATGGCGGTCGACCGCAACTCCAATAGTCTCCGCGTTCCAGCCGGCACATGGCTCATGGCGTGCGCGCGAATCGAGATGCCGCCCGGCTTTGTGCCGACGCCATCGCGCGACAAAGCGGTGGCATCACTGGTTGCGCGGCTCGGCCGTTTTCCGGGCGCAAAGGCCGTGCAGATCGATTTCGACGCCACCGTCTCCCAGCGCGCGTTCTACCACAGCCTTCTTACCGAATTGCGGCTGCGACTGCCCGCTTCCATGCCGCTTTCGATCACTGCGCTCGCTTCGTGGTGCGAAGGCGACGACTGGATTTCAGCCCTTCCGGTTGACGAAGCCGTGCCGATGCTCTTCCGCATGGGGGCGGACGGCAGGTCGATACTCTTCCGGCTTCAGTCGGGAGGCGATTTCGCTGAACCGCTTTGCCGAAAAAGCGAGGGCATCAGTACCGATGAGTTTGCACCGCGCCTGCCTTCAGCGCGGCGCGTTTATGTCTTCAACCCTGAGGGATGGACAAAGGCGAGTAGCGCAGAGTTTCCGGTATTTGGAAACTCTCCGGCTGTTCCGTCGTCGGGCAAAAAAGCCGCGGAGTTAAAGAACAACTCCGCGCTACTCGCTGTTCCACCGGCCGGCAAGAAGTGGTAGCCGCCTCAATCGCTGTTTGATGGACCGTGGGCTCTTCCGCCGAACAAAAGCCCACCCTCAGGAAAGCACGGACCGTGGCTACCGCTCAAGGCCCAATCTGGCGGGTGAGGACCCTTAGTTGTTGGAGGGGAGCATGAAACGCACGATCAATTTCGCTTTGGTTGCCTCTATCGCGCTCGGCATGGCTGCTTATTTCGCTCGCCGCACTCCCGCGTGCAGCCCCGGCGCGTTTTGGCCCGAGCCGATCTTCATCAATGCGCTCCATCCGGATCTTCCGATCATGGGCTATGATCGCGGAAATCTCGGCGTGATCGAACCCACCTACGCGACCATTTATCTCGCGGTCGCTTATCGCGAGCTCAACGGCCATCCCTTATCGACTAACGAGGAGCAGGCGATCTGGACCGGCGACGACTTGTCGTTCGCCGGGAGCAGCGCGCGGCCCGTCCCGCCACCTGCGGCGGCTCAGCAGCAGGACTGGGAAGTACAATGGGGTGAGGCGAGCGGCACAATGGCAAACTTCGGGACACCGCCGAGCCCGTACGCCCCGCAGCTCCCTCCCACGCCAGGCATCTACCGCGAAATCACGCTTCACGCGAACGGCACGGTGCTTTACTCCAACATTCTCAACTGCCCCGAGGAGGCATTCCACGCGGCGTTGACCACGTTGAACGCGCGGAACGCGCAATCCGGAGCGTCGAGCCCGATAGTCAAAAATTGGCTGCAAGCGCAAGCGATGGTGTTCGATAACTGCGGCGGGCCGGGCGAGATTCCGGCACCGCTGCGGGCGAGCGCGCCAGCAAGCGCGCGGGCGGACCGCGCGTACCAAATCGCGGCGGCTCATTTCTACGCGGGCGATTACGACGAGGCTGCGTCGGAATTTCGTGCCATCGGCGAAGACGAATCGTCACCGTGGAGCACCGTCGCGCCTTATCTGGTCGCTCGCGCCCTCGTGCGCAAAGCTGTGGTTGGACATCTTAATCCCGACCTTTCGGCGCTTGCGCAAGGCGAGACTCAACTCAAATCGGTGCTCGCCGATCCTCGCCAGTCGAAGTACCATCATGCGGCTGAAGAGCTACGCGGATTCGTGGAATTCCGGCTTCACCCTGCAGCGCGCCTGGCCGAGCTCGCGAACCTCCTCACGGCCGCTCGGAGCGATCCCGATCTCGCTCAAAACGCCATCGATTTCGAGCTCCTCTCGCCCATCGTGACCGAGAACTATAGCTGGCAGACCCCTCCGCCGCTCCAGCCGAAGCTCTACGCGACGCTGGGAGATGCGCGCGCGGCGAGCGATGCGCTTGACTGGATTCTTACTCTCCGCCTCAACATGCCGGAAGCCTACGATCATGCACTCGACCGATGGGAACGCACGCGATCTCTCGACTGGCTCATCGCGGCGCTCACGAAGGCTTCTCCTGACAGTCCGCACCTCCGCGAGCTCATGACCGCATCGCGCGCCGTGCCACCCGCTTCACCAGCGTACCTGTCCGTGACCTTCCAAACGCTGCGGCTTATGGTGCTCGCGGGACAGCAAGCGAGAGCTCGCGCGCGACTCGCGGCTTTGCAGATCCAGCGTCTGGAGACCAACTCTCGAATCCGCCCGACCCCGCCCTCGGCGCTCAATCTGTTCCTTGCGCTCCGGTTTGAGCTCGCGCGAACGCGCGAAGAGCTGTTCGAGAACGCACCGCGAGTCGCCGCTACCGTCACCAGCGCGAACTCGAATCGGCAAATGCCGCAGCCCATCTGGGTGCCCAACGGTAACTTCGATCCGAACGCGCCGATGCTCGACGGCGATGCGCTCACGGTGTTCAACCGCTTTCTCCCCGTTTCGGTCCTCGCGCAGGCTGCCTCCGACCGAGCCGTTCCCGACAACCTGCGCGAGGAAATTGGCGTTGCGGCCTGGACTCGCGCGGCGCTGCTCGGGGATGACGCAATTGCTAAATCGCTCACGCGGGTTGTGATCGATTTCCACCCCGAACTAAAGGCGACGCTCAGCGAATACAATGCGGCGCGTTCGGCTGACGAGCGGCGCTTCATCGGCGCCTTGGCGGCTCTACGCTTTCCCGGTCTGCGCCCCTTCATCACTACGCCCGAGCGCTGGACCCCGGTTGACCAGATCGACGATTTCCGCGACAACTGGTGGGGAACGCTCGGGCCGGTGTGTGCGCCGCCCAGCAGGTATTCGGGCCCCGGTTACCCCCGCGCCCCGCAATGGCCCGAGTTAGGCGCGCCTTTGCAGGCCATCTATCCGGGACGACAGGTCAATCCGCCAGCGTTTTTAAGCGCGAATGAACGCCGCCAAGCGGCGAGCGAATGGCGAGAGCTTACGGCCGACAGCCCCGCGCCGGATTATCTGACCCGGCAGGCGATTTCATGGGCGAACGAGCATCCGTCGGACGCACGCGCACCCGAGGCGCTGGCGCTCGCCGTGAAAGCCACCCGCGTCGGCTGCGATGATGAGCAAACCGGAGCGCTCTCGAAGGCCGCGTTCGACTTGCTGCACCGCAGCTATCCGCGATCACGTTGGGCGCTGCAAACGAAGTACTGGTTCAAAATGTGAGATCGTGGGGGCCATGCATGCGCTTGGCCGTTCGTCGTTAGGACAATCAGGGGTGCGGCGCCGCTCTCTTGAGTTTGCCGTGTCGCCGCGCGTTTCGTGGTGCGCGTGGTAGCGCATCGCCAGCACGACAGTTCAGCCCAGGCGGAGACCTCATCCTCCGCAGTGCGTTCGCTGCAGCTTCCGCGGGCGTCGCGAGCGAAGCGATCTCAGATGTCGTCTTGATCGCAGTAAGCTGTCACCCTCGGCACGGCTCCGCATCGCGCGCGCGTTGACAGCTCGAAACGGCCATGCTACAAACGAGTGAAGAAAGCTCGATTGCCGCTCGACGACGATGTGGGCCTGTGGCGCAGTTGGGAGCGCGCATGACTGGCAGTCATGAGGTCGAGGGTTCGAACCCCTCCAGGTCCACCAATCTAAGTAGTTGAAAACAAACCTCAGCCTATGCAACCCGCTCTGGCAAAGAGGGCGTTTCGCCCTCAGAATCGGCACTTGTGAATGAAGTGTGAACGTCGGCGCGCTGACCATCTGCACAAAGTCCCACGTCCAGCACTCTTTGCGCCCGTGCAAGCCGCTTTTCCTGCTCGTATTTGCTCACCTTCCGCATGGCTTCCGCGATGTCGCGGGTGTCCGTGATATTGTAGCGTTCAAATATGCGGGGATCTTTGTGGCCGCTGATCTTCATGGCAACCGACTGAGGCACGCCCGCGCGTACCAGATTCCGTACCCCCGTGCGCCGGATATCGTGAACGAGTTTTCCGGCACATCCGGCTTTCTCGCAGGCCGTGTGCCACGCCTTGCTGAAGGATTTAATCGGCTCCCCGAAGCGGTGAAACACAAACGGGCAAGCATCCATGCGCCACTTCGCCTGCTCGGTCATCATGGCGAATAGCTCATCATTGAGCGGCAGGGTGCCATCTTCGCCGTTCTTGGTGCGCTCAAGGAACATAAGCCGGTTGAATATATCCACCTGCTCCCATCGCAGGCCCAGCATTTCCGCCTTCCGCATTCCGGTCCAGTAGCCGAGCGTGAGCACTCCCTTGACATACTCCGGCAGCTCTTTCAGCAGGGCTTCATGGTCCTCCTGTTCAAAGAAGCCCGTGCGCCGGTTGTTCTCGGGCAGCATTTCAATGTGCGGGATCGCCTCAGCCTTGAGCTTTTTTGTCTTGCCGGCGAGCTTGTAGGCGAACCGCAGGAAAGCCAATTCGCGGTTGATGGTCGCATTTGCCGCCTCGTCTTCTAACCGCGCCTCAATGTAGTCGTTGATATGGTCGGCCGTGATTTCGTCCGCGCGGCGCCCCGGAAAGCCCTTCCGCAGCCGCTTGGCGTGACGTTCGACGTGCTCAAGACGCTTCCGCTCTTTCCGCTTGTACATGCGGAGTGCCTCGTTCAGCATCGCAATGAGAGTCGGCGGGGTCTTGTCCGGCTTGGCGAAACTGCCCGCCTCACAGTTTGCTATCATCAGTTCCATTTCCGCCTGCGCTTCCGCCCTGTCGGATTTATGCGTGTTCTCGCAGAATCGGTGTCCGTTGCGATACCAGATGGCATAAAAGGTGTTGCCCCTCGGCCATAGATGGCCTTTACTTGCCCCTGCCATGATTCATTCTCCTTTTCTCGGCCAGGCACGCCAGCGCGAACGCGAGCACGTTATCAATATTCCGCTTGCCGCTTTCCCAGCGCGATACCGCGGCGCGGGAAACGGATAGTTCGCGGGCAAGCTCGGCCTGTGTCAGTCTCATCCGCTTTCTGAGTCGTTTGAATTGCTTGGTGTTCATGTTACCAACGGTAACACACTCTCAGGCAGTTGTCAAACTCTTTTTGAGCCATCGCGGTTTTTTGCGGTGTGAAGGGGGTTGCACCCCCTTTGAACCGCCGGATACCGCCGCCAATTCCCGCATGACGATGTGATGGGACATCACGCGCGCCCTCTTAATACCTGTCCAGGCGATTGATTCTGGATTACTTACGGTTGTGGTTTGAAGGTGTGAATAAGCGGTGAACGTAACATGCGGGACTTATCACGGGTGGAAAGGTTGCCGGGGTGCGGGATGCGGGGTGCATTCAATCAAGGATTCTCGCCCGGGCAGCCACAACCGTTACACCGCGCAGACTCCGGGGGGATGAATTTTGCGGCCGATGCCGGGGGTGGGGGGTGAGGGGTGGCCGCATACACAAGGGGTCCGGTTCGCGGGCGGGTTTGCTGAGGGTGAAGAGGGCGCTTGTTCCCCGATCTGCCGGGTGCTATCATCGCGCGGGCAATAAAAGAGGGGTATCAAATGAACCTCATACGCCGCTTGCTGGGCGCCAAGAACTGCCAAACGGCGGCATCCCGCCCGGAAGCCGACCCACCGCAAGATCCGGCGGCCGCTGTACTTCGCGCCTTGAATACCCGGTTCCCGGCTGCGCAGTTCTCGGTTGAAGTGATGGACGGCGCCAGGTTTGGCCTGTCTTGGAAGGACACTCCGGGAAGACCCTCCTCGGAAGAGGTCTCACGTTTCCTAAAGGAATACCGGGATGCACGCATTGTCATTCGGTCTGACATGGATGGTTCACTGCGCCCTCAGACCCTGGACGAATATGTAGGCCAACCACAAATGGTGCGCCGCCTACGGATCGCCATCCGGGCGGCACAGGAACGGAATGAATCCCTACCGCACATCCTGTTTCACGGCGGCCCGGGGCTTGGCAAGACAACGATTGCGGGCGTCATCGCAAATGAGATGGGGGAGAAGTTGGTTAGCGCATCCGCCCCGGCCGTGAGGGACCGGGAGGAGATGTGGCACCTCGTCGGCGGCCTGCACCGCGGCGAGATGCTGTTTATTGACGAGATTCACAGGCTCTCGGCGCCGCTACAAGAATTTCTGTATCCGGTGATGGAGGACTTTACTATTGACCGGATGCTGGACCTGGAAGACGGCAAGCAGACTTTTCGATTTGACCTCCCAAAGTTTACCCTTCTCGCCGCTACGACTCATGCAGGGGCGTTATCTGCACCATTGCGCGACCGGTTCGGAATGATCTGCCGGGTCGAGTATTATTCAGCGGAGGAACTAGCGCGGATTGTGCAACGGTCCGCTGGAATCCTGCGAATGCAACTAGCCGAACCGGATACGCTGCAGATTGCCAAGCGGTCTAGGTGTACACCCAGAGTCGCTAACCGCTTGTTGCAACGGGTGCGGGATTACGCATTGGTCCATGCCGGCGGCGAGGTGAACACAGAGGTTGTCGAGGCAACGTTGGAGCTTGAGGGCATCGACGCGGACGGTTTGGATGATCTGGACCGTCGTTATCTAGATGTGCTTAAACGGCTGTACAAAGGCGGTCCGGCCGGCGTAGAGGCACTCGCCGCCTCACTGGATGAAAGCGTGGAGACGCTCGTGGATATGGTCGAGCCGTATTTGATTCAAAGGGAACTCATCGTCAGAACCCCTCGCGGGAGAAAGGCGATTCAGTAGAGGTGCCGCGGGGATGTGAATCCGCCAGTGTTCACAATTGGGCAGGGGCGGCACTTTATTTCCGCGCAGGGGTTCCAAGGGGCGGTATCAATCTGAATGTGCTTATGAAAGTCCTCACGGATGACTGAATCCCGTAGGGTATAATCCGTGCGGAACGTGGCAAGAAGATGCCAAGCGACTCAAAATGTCAAGTCGTTGCAGCAGTAATATGTGTGCTCCTTACGGCGGCGGCAATTAGGACTGCCGCCACGACATGCGTTGTCGTTGTTGTACCCACGGCCATCGTGACCGCGATTGATACTAGGGAAACGACACTCCTGTTTAACGGCAGTTCTTTTAGTTTGCACGGAGTCAAGAGGAAGGCGTTTCTTGTACGGAGGCGCTTCGCCGTCGCTGACATTGGACTGGAGGGTCTGACTCACCCTTCCGCTGCTGGCGATGTCTCGTTGTTTGATTTTCCTACGTGGTTGCGACGTACCGAACAGAAACTCCCCCGGAATGTTTCCATAGCTGGACTTTTTCAAGTCATAAAAGACGAAAGTCATAGGGACTTCGCTCAACTTGGCGTGCCTGCGTTCTACAACCCGCGGCCCCCAAAAGACGAGTCCACGAACGTGACGAATCTCGTTCAATTTGTGGTGGTCGGATATGCTTCCCAGATTCCCGAGGTTCTGCAGGTTCAGTACAAGATCGATTGGAACCATTGGCAATTGGTCGGGCCGATTCAAACGATCATACATCCGGCGGATGGCACCCCTGTTGATAGAGACCTCGCCGTTTTTGGAGAGTTCGATTCCGTGCGGGACTATTCCGACCCCAAGAGCGAGGCCCATAGAAGGCTCATGGCCCTGATCCCACGAGAGCTTCCGAAGATCATCGCTGGTAAGGCGCTCACCGTGCACGAGGCTATTCGGACCGCTGGCGCGATCATTCGACTTGAGACGGAAGACGACCCACCCCATGTTGCATTTCCTATCGAGGTGATAACGATCCCTCAGAGCGGAACTGCTAGGGTGGCCTTCTATGATGATAAAGCCACTGCCCTGACCGAGCCCCGTGACTGAAACACCGAAAAGTAAACAGCACGGATCGAGAATGAGAACTGCAAAGCAGAGCAGCCGCACAGATTTCACCAATAGATCCATCTAGCCCGCATAATTCATGATTTTGGAGACAAAGAAAGCCTCCTATGGTACAAACACGTTGAGATGACGATGTTTGAAGCGCCAAAGGAGGCTTTTACTTGGGTCACGATACCACAACACAGTGTC
>JBOGKE010000105.1:0-126010 GCA_050745265.1 Terriglobia bacterium | reverse complement strand
TGAACGGTAACTCTCAGGATGCATCGTGGTGGGCGCGCAACCGGAAGCTCCTTGCGGAACACCCCGGTCTATTCTTCCAGAAGGTTTCAACCTGGCTGCATCCGATGCGCAAGGACTACCGCGGGCGGTGGAACGTCAGCCTGCGCCGCTGGCTGATCCACTACCAAACCGATGTGCTGTTCAACAAGGTATCGTGGATGGGCGTTCCGGCGTGGAAGAATGTGCTCGATGCATGGGTCTATCAGGAGATCATTCACGAAGTCCGGCCGGAAATCATCATCGAGATCGGGAACGCGAACGGCGGCAGCACGTTATACCTCGCGAACTTGCTCGACCTCATCGGTGCGGGCGAGGTCATCGGCGTGGATATCGATCACTCGAAATTCAAGGTGCAGCATCCGCGGATTTCGCTCGTCACGGGTGACAGTTCCTCTCCGGAAACGCTAGCGGCAGTGAAATCGCTTGCGCGCGGGCGCACCGGGCTGGTGATTCACGACGGCGACCACAGCCGCGAGCACGTTCTTCAAGATCTTCGCGCGTACGCGGAGTATGTCTCGGCCGGAAGCTACCTGATCGTCGAAGACACGGTGATCGATCTGTTCCGCTCGGGCGACGGACTCGGGAATATCAATGGACCGCTGAAAGCGGTCGAAGATTTTGTTCGAGAGGACCTGCGGTTCCGGGTCGATATGGAACGCGAGTCATTCGTCCTGACGTTCAATCCGCAGGGTTATCTCAAACGAATGTCTTGACCTGTAGCAATCGTCACCGCGTGAGAGAAGCGCGACAACCTGAGGTGCCATGCAGACCGAGCAGGGACACGGGGGCGTTCGCACGGGCGAGGGAGAGTCGTGGACGCGCTGGATACACGAAATTCGAAGGATAGAACTCGAGAGCGTGGTGGAGCACGTTCGCCTCGGGGCTGGCTCGACGGTCCTCGAGCTTGGCTCTGGCGATGGTTTTCAACTTGCGCTGCTGCGCCAGCGCTTCGCCCCTGTTTTCTCGATTGATCCAGACTACGCTCCAGCGGCCCACGCAGAGCGATTCGCATACGCAGCGGCGGAGGCGCTCCCGTTCCGCGACGAGACGTTTAACCTGGTATTCTCGAATTGCGTGCTGGAGCACCTCAACGACAGGCGCCGCGGCCTGGAGGAGTTAGTGCGCGTGCTGAGGCCCGGCGGGTACATGGCACACGTTGTGCCCGCGCGTTTCTGGAAGGCTGCGAGCCTTTGCCTCAACCCAATTGGCTATCCGCTGAGGGTCGCCGAAAAATGGCATGCGATGCGCAAACTCGCGCGCCAAAGCCAGACGCCAGAGCACCCCCGCTCAGGCGCTCGCTCCCGACCCGGTGTAGGGGAGGCTCTCGTCCGTTGGGCGAGGCCCCCGATCCACGGCACGTATGGGTCTCATCCTTCTGAATACTTGGCGTATGGCCGGGATCAGTGGTCGGGCTTCTTCAATCATCCCGACCTTATTCAGGTGGCGATCATGCGCTTGCTCTGTGCAACCCAGTTCGGCTTCCTTCGCTTCCGGTTTGTTCCTCTCCGCAAACGCCTGGGTGAGCTTGGATTGAATGCCTCGTGGGCGTTTGTCATGATGAGGGCAGTGTAGTGGCTGCCTCGCCCTCCGGCGCGCCCGCGCCCGATGCGACTCGCGTTTTAGCCCTCGTCAACATGTGGCCCACCGGCGCAGACGCGGGTTTCGGGAGCTTCGTCAAGGACCAGATCGAATCGCTGCGCCCGCTCGGCATCGAATCAGACATTCTCTTTATCAACGGCCGGGAATCGCTCTGGAATTACGCGCGCGCGATTCCCCGGCTGCATCGCCGCCTGCGGTCGGGCTGTTACGATCTCGTCCACGCCCACTTCGGGCTTTCCGGTTGTATCGCACGTCTCCAGCTTGAGTTGCCCCTCGTCGTCACGTTCCACGGCGACGACGTTCTCGGCCGTCCCGAAAAGAGCGGGCGGATTACACCGATCGGCCGATTTTTTCAGGCTTCGAGTTTCTGCCTCGCGCGATGCGCGACAGCCGTCATCGTTCAGAGCTCTGAGATGAAGGAGAAGCTTAGATTGCCCCGGGCTGAGGTGATCCCTTGCGGAATCGACTTGAGCCTGTTCCAACCGATGGACCGGCAGGAGGCACGCAGAAAACTGGGCCTTGGCACGGAGCACAATTACGTTCTCTTCCCGTACAACCCCGGTGAAGCGCGCAAGCGCTTCGACTTGATCGAAGAAGCCGTCCGGCAGGCGAAGCGCGATGTGCCGGAGCTCGAAATCCTCGCGGTGCGCGGAAAGCCCCACGCGGAGATGCCGCTTTACATGAATGCGGCGGACGTGCTCGTGATGGCGTCGATGATCGAAGGTTCCCCGGTGGCGGTGAAGGAAGCAATGGCAACGAATCTGCCGGTCGTTACGGTGCGCGTGGGAGACGCCGCGGAGCTGGTGGGCGAAACCGCCGGATGCTACGTCGTCGAGCGAGACGCAGCGGCGATCGCCGCGAAAATTGTTGCGGTCTGCCGCGCAGGCGGGCGTACGAACGGCCGCGGCGCGGTTCGCTATCTCTCGATGGAAAACATCGCCCGCCGCATCCGGGACGTGTACGCGCGCATGCTGAGCGGGAAAGGCTGAGGAGCGCCACCACAGGGAGCAAAGGAACTGCACCGCTTTACCACGGAGGAACAAGGAGGTCTGCGGTCGAACATCGAAGTTTTGCCTTTTGGCCTTTGCCTTTTGACTTCCTTTCTCCTTTCAGGCCGAAAGGAGAATCGTCATTCCGTGTGTCCTCTGTGATGAAAGCGTTTTTGATATCACGCCGCCCGCTGTGATATCATTCTGCAAGAAGGAGTTTTCATGCCGGCAATTGTGGTACGAAACATTTCGGCCGACACTCACCGTGCGCTCCGTGGCCGAGCGAAACAGCACGGGCGAAGTACCGAGGCAGAAGTGCGAGCGATTCTCGACGGGGCCGTACGGCCGGCCCGCCGCCTCAAGCTCGGCTCTGCGCTTGCTAAGCTGGCAAAGCCCTTCGGCGGTCTCGACCTCCCGATTGCGCGCGACCGAACGCCCGCCGAGCCGCCGGACATCGCGTGATCCTTCTCGATACCAACGTCGTCTCCGAGCCCATGCGTTCCAGCCCCGAGCCGAGCGTGCTCGGGTGGCTTGACGCGCAAGCAGCCGAGAGCCTGTATCTCTCGACGGTGAGCCTCGCGGAGCTGCTGCTCGGCATCGAAAACCTCCCGATCGGCAAACGCCGCAAGGCCCTTGCCGGAGCCCTCGACAGGCAGATCAGCGCATTGTTTCGCGACAGGATCGTGCCGTTCGACCTCCGCGCTGCTCGAACCTACGCGAAAATCGTCGTTCAGGCTCGCCGGCAAGGCTACCCGATCACGGTCGCGGATGCGCAGATCGCGGCGATCGCCGCGGCTCGCAAATTTACCCTGGCGACGCGGGATGAGGCGCCCTTTGAGGCCGCGGGAATCGCGGTCGTCAATCCATGGACCGCAAAACCGGGCGGCTCCCAGAGCAGATAACTGCGGTCGCAGGACCTGAAAGGCTTCACCGCAGAGGGCAAGGAGGAACACAGAGACTTACGATTCGGAGCCCGATTCTGTTCGTTCTCTGAGGGAGTCTACTGGCGCATCAACTGCCCTTGATATTCGTGGCCGGGAAACGGCATGTCGAAAGCATTGAGCTTTTGAGCTTTTGCCTTTTGACTTTTGACTTTCTTGGTCCGCCCCGAAAATGCGGCAAATGCGAATAACCAATCTCCGTGTTCTTCCGCGTCCTCGGTGGTGAAAGAGCTTTCCCATGCCCACGCGAGAACAACTTCTCGACGCTGCGCAAAGACTCTACTCTGCGCTGCAACATCGCCACCTCCGCGCAGGCTTGCTGCGCGGCCCCGACCCCGGTGTGCGCTTCAACCTTCGCGCCTGGAGATTCTTCAAATCGCCGTTTTCCTTCCTGCCGTGGCGCGATGATTATGTGTTTATGCAAACGCAAGGCTACTGGGCGCTCTCGAACTGGATGCTGCACGAACTCACCGGCGAGGGCCGATATCGCGGAGCCGCGCTCGCATGCGCCGAAGCGGTTCTCGGCCGCGAATCGCCAGAGGGAACTTGGCGCTATCCACTCCCGGAACGAAGGCGCCTCATCGCCACACTCGAGCTGATGTGGGGCGCGGTTGTGCTTCTCGCGGCGCACGCGCGCGAGCCGCGGCCGGAGTTCCTCGACGGCGCCGTTCACTCCTGTGACTTCATCACCGGCCGCATCGGATTCCAACCTCACGACGGCGGCGAGGCCATCAACTACTTCGACCGGCCGCGCGGCAAGGTGCCCAATAATTCGGTCACCGCGGCGTGGTTCTTCCTTCGGATGCAACGCGCCTCAGGAGACCCCCGATCTCTCGCTCACGTTCCGGCGCTGGTGCGGTTCGTTGAATGCATTCAAACACCGGAGGGCGAGATTCCGTACATCGTCGAGGGCCCGTTCGAGCCCGCCCGCCGCCACTACCTTTGCTTCCAGTACAACGCCTTCCAGTTTCTCTATATGGCCTGGGCCGAGCGCCTCGCGCCCGGAACTTGGCGCCGCGGCACGCTCGAACGCCTTGCCGGATTTGTGCGGACCGGCGTGCGGCGGAACGGCGCCTGCGCGAACGATTGCTCCGCCCGAAACGGCGGACCCGAAACCGACTACTACACCGCCGCTCTCGGGGCCGCGCTCGATGAAGCTTCGCGCCTCGGGCTCGCTCCCGACGGAGATTCCAGTCAGCGCTGCTACACCCGCCTTGTCGCGCATCAAAGGCATGACGGCAGCTTTGGTTTCTCCACGGGTGATTACGGCATTCTGCGAGATCGCCGCTCGTATCCGCGCCAGCAAGCCATGACGTTGTTTCACCTGCTGTGCGCCTGCGGGCTCGGAGACGGTTTCCCGCGTTCGCGTATCGACGGCTCGGGTGGCGCATAGATCGCGCCTTTTGCGATGTGCGCGGCGCTCACGATCCGCATACATGGCAAACTGCTCCATGCATGCGCCACCCCGGATGACACGCGCCGGGTTTCGGGATAGACTTTTCCAGCCGCACGCTTCGGAGGATGAACCATGGTCCACGACACGCTGGTCTGCCTTCTCGCCGGGGGCGCCGGGGAACGCCTTTACCCCCTCACCCGCGACCGCGCCAAGCCCGCCGTTCCGTTTGGCGGCGCCTATCGCATCGTCGATATCACGCTGTCGAACTGCGCGAATTCCGATCTGCGCCGTATCTTCGTCGTGACCCAATACAAGGCTCTATCGCTGAACCGGCACTTGCGCGAGGGCTGGTCCATTATGGCGCACGAGCTGGGAGAATTCGTTCAGGTTCTTCCGCCGATGAAGCGCGTGGGCGAAAGTTGGTATCAGGGCACGTCGGACGCGATCTACCAGAACCTCTACTCGATCGGCTCGGAGCCCGCGAAGTACGTGCTGATTCTCTCGGGCGATCACGTCTACAAGATGGATTACCAGTTGATGCTCCGGCGGCACGTTGAAACCGAAGCGGACGTGACCGTGGGCACGATTGAATTCGACCGGGCGGAGGCTTCGCGATTCGGAGTGGTCGCGCTCGATTCGCAAGGCCGGATCATCGGCTGGCAGGAAAAACCACAGGACCCCCAGTGCTCGCCCCACGATCCGAACAAGTGCCACGTCTCGATGGGCATCTATTGCTTTAACCGCGACCTGTTGATTGATGCCACCATCGCCGACGCGGAAAACCCCGAGTCCCACCACGACTTCGGTCGCGATGTGATCCCGACGCTGATTGAGCAGCATCGCCGCGTCTACTCCTACAACTTCGTCGACGAAAACAAGAAGGCGGCGCAGTACTGGCGCGACATCGGCACCGTCGAGGCGTACTACGACGCCAACATGGACCTGGTCTCCGTCTCGCCGGTATTCAACCTTTACGATAAGCACTGGCCGCTGCGAACCTACCAGCGGCAGTACCCTCCGGCGAAGTTCGTCTTTGCTCAGGAAGGGCACCGCATGGGCATCGCGGTCGATTCCATCGTCTGCATGGGTTCGATTATCTCGGGCGGAAAGGTTTCCCACTCCATCCTCTCGTTCGACGTGAGGGTAAACAGCTTCACCGAAATTGAGACTTCGATTCTCTTTCCGCACGTGCAGATCGGCCGCCATTCGCACATTCGCCGCGCGATCATCGACCGCCATATGGTCATTCCCGAGGGCACGCGGATCGGCTTTGACCTCGACGAAGACCGCAAGCGGTACCACGTCACCGAGACGGGCATCGTTGTGGTGGTGCCCGAGCAGCGCATGTTCGAAGAGCCGGAATAGCGGCCCACACCGCAAAGCTGTTGACGCGAGGCATATATCTTGCTATTCTGTCTACCGACCGGTCGGTTGTGGGCTCCGGCGGGTTATGAGGTCTGCCTATGGACAACCCGGTTACAGGTTCCGAAATCCTGCTGGAGAGCCTTAAGCGCGAAGGGGTTGAGGTGGTTTTCGGGCTGCCCGGCGGAGCGGTGTTGCCGCTCTACGACGCACTCTACAGCGCGGGCATTAAGCATCTCCTGGTGCGGCACGAGCAGGCCGCCGCGTTCGCCGCGGACGGCTACGCCCGCGTGACGGGAAAGCCGGGCGTGTGTCTTGCGACCTCGGGTCCGGGCGCGACCAACCTCATGACGGGCCTCACGTCAGCGGCGATGGATTCGATTCCGGTGGTGGCGCTCACGGGCCAGGTGCCGGCGTCGCTGATCGGCAAGGATGGATTTCAGGAAGCCGACACGATTGGAATTAGCCTGCCCGTGACGAAGCTCTCGTTCCAGCCTCGCCGCGCGGCCGAGATTCCCGATGTGATTCACGAAGCGTTTCGCGCGTCGATTTCGGGCCGGCCGGGACCGGTGCTGGTGGATATTCCGAAGAGCGCGCTGCTCGATAAGGCGTCGCCGGAGTACGCGGCCTATGGCGCAGCATCGCGGCCTGTGCGCCAGCGCGAATGGGGCGCCGCGGAAATCGAGCGAGCGGCGGCGATGCTGCTGGACAGCCGCAAGGCCCTGCTTTACGTGGGCGGCGGCGCAATTCACGCCGAGGCCTCGCCCGAGCTGCGGGAGCTCGCCGAGCTTCTGAATGTTCCGGTCACCACCACGCTGATGGGCCTCGGGGCGTTCCCGTCGAACCACCCGCTCTCGCTCGGGATGCTTGGGATGCACGGGTCTTACGCCACCAACACGGCCGTCTCGGAATGCGATCTGCTCGTGGCGGTGGGGGCCCGGTTCGACGACCGCGTAACCGGGCGGCTGAACGGGTTCTCGACCCAATCGCGCAAAATCCATATCGACGTGGACCCGTCCGAGATCAACAAAAACGTGCGCGTGGACCTCGCGCTGGTCGGAGACGCGCGCGAAACGCTGCGCGCCCTGATCGAGGCCGTCATGCGGGGCCGCGCTCGCCGCGGCTCGCACGGGCTTGACACGCGGAACGAGTGGCTCGGCCGCATCGAACGCTGGCGCGCCGAACATCCGCTCGGATACGATGACGCCTCTCCGCACCTCAAGCCCGAGTACGTCATCGAAATGATTTCGCGCTACGCCGATGAAGACGCGATTGTGGCGGTTGACGTTGGGCAGCACCAGATGTGGGCGGCGCAGTATTATGATTTTTACCGCCCGCGAACGTGGCTCTCGTCGAGCGGTTTGGGCAGCATGGGATACGGCTTTCCAGCGGCGCTGGGGGCGCAGCTCGCGTTTCCCGACCGTCAGGTGATCGCCATCGTCGGCGATGGCGGATTCCAGATGACCCTGAACGATCTCGCCACCATCGCGCAATACCGCGTGCCGGTGAAAATCGTCATCTTGAATAACCGCGCGCTCGGCATGGTGCGGCAATGGCAGGAGCTCTTCTTCGAAAAACGCTACTGCGACATCGATCTTAATTTTGCGCCGGACTTCTCGCGGCTCGCCGAATCGTACGGAATTCGCGGGCTCCGGGTGGACCATAAAGGCGATGTCAAGGACGCGGTGCGCGGCATGTTGATGGACCGCGAACCGTGTCTGATCGATTTCTGGGTTGACCCGTCGGAAAACGTTTACCCGATCGTCCCGCCCGGAGCCTCGCTCGCCGAGATGATCGTCGAGCCGCCCCGCACGTACGTCGAAGAGGAAGAGGTTGTGGACGATCTTTGGGCGGTGTAGCGGCCGGTCTCGGGTCCGGAATCCCGAATCGGCCTTCGAGCGCGGCTCTGCCGCAACCTGTGATCGCGATTTTTACGCTGAAGAAGGAGCATGAAGCGTGAAGCATCTGGTGACGATCGAAACCGAGGGCGACCTGATTGTGGTCTGCCGCCTTCTCAATGTTCTGCGGCGCAAGGGCGTCGAACTGCGCACGCTCGTTCTGTCGCTCGGATCCGAGGGCTACACGATGATGGCGCTCATCGACGCGCCGGAATCGGATGCCGAACATCTCTATCACTTTCTGCGCCGCACGGAAGGCGTCTTCCACGTCACGTCCTATCGGCACCAGGCGTCCGGCACGGCGGCGTTCGTGTTTGTCGAGGGCGACGCGGAGTCGCGCGATGTGGCGCGCGTGGCTGCGCTGCTGCCCGGCTCGAAGCTGGTGTTCGCAAGCGACGGCAAGGCCCTGTTCGAATCAGCGCATTCGATCGCGCCCGCTCTTGACTACCCGGGCGTATTACCCTTTGCGCGCGTCCGCACGACGCGACCGGAAAACGCGAGCAGCCCTCGGCTATAATTGCTGAAAGCTGAAGGCTGAACGCCGACGGCTTTCTTACGGAGGAACGCATGGCGAAGATCTATTACGAGAAGGACGCGAATCTGAAACAATTGGCGGGAAAAACCATTGCCGTGATTGGCTACGGCAGCCAGGGGCACGCTCACGCGCTGAATTTGCGCGACAGCGGACTGAAGGTGATCGTCGGATTGCCGGCTTCGAGCGCCTCGCGCGCCAAAGCGCAGGCGCAAAAGCTCGAAGTTTCCGACCCCGCCGAGGCCACGCGGCGCGGCGATGTCGTGGTGGTGCTGATTCCGGATCACGTGCAGAAAAAGGTTTACACCGAGTCGATCGCACCGCATCTCGGCCCCGGCAAGACGCTCCTGTTCGCGCACGGCTTCAGCATTCATTTCAAGGCCGTCGTTCCGCCGCCCGAAGTGGACGTGGTAATGATCGCGCCCAAGGCGCCGGGCCACCGTATGAGGGAGCTCTTCGTCGAGGGCGCCGGCGTGCCGGGCCTGCTCGCGGTCGAGCAGGACGCTTCGGGCCGCGCCGAGGCTACCGCGCTGGCCTACGCGCTGGGCGTGGGTTGCCTCAAGGCGGGGGTCATCCGCACCACGTTTAAGGAGGAGACGGAGACGGATCTTTTCGGCGAGCAATCGGTGCTTTGCGGCGGCGTTTCGGCCCTGGTCACGGCCGGCTTCGAAACCCTCGTCGAGGCGGGTTATCAGCCCGAGATCGCCTACTTCGAGTGCCTGCACGAACTGAAGCTGATCGTCGACCTGATCTATCAGGGCGGCATCAAGTACATGCGCTATTCGGTCAGCGACACGGCCGAATACGGCGACTATACGCGCGGGCCGGTGGTGATCGACCAGCACGTCCGCGATACAATGAAGAAGGTTTTGGCCGGCGTTCAGAGCGGAGCGTTTGCGTCGGAATGGATCAAAGAGAACGAAGAAGGACGCAAGCGTTTTCTCGAAATGCGGGCGAAGGCGCAGGACCACCTGATCGAGCGAGTGGGAACCGAGCTGCGCAAGATGATGGCCTGGAACAAACCTGCCGCGGAGGAAGCCACCGCCGCCCAGGCGACGGCGAGAAGGTGAAACCCGAACGGGGCGGTTTACGCCACCATGAAATCAAAGGCTCAGACGATAACGGCAGCGGGCGCGGATAAGAACGCGCAGCTTCAGCTCCGAAAACTCGCTATTATCGGCGCCGGAAAGCTCGGCGAAGGCTTGCTTTCGGGCGTGCTCGGGTCACAGCTCGCTCCGGTCAGCCACGTGGTTGCGACCGTCGCGCACGAGCCGCGCGCCGCATTTCTGGCGGAGAAGTACGGCATCCATGCGGGTACCGACAACCGCGAAGCCGTTACCGGCGCCAGCCTCGTGCTGATCTGCCTCAAGCCGCAGCAGGTGAGGGGCTTCCTCGGCGAAGTGAAGCGGGCGCTGCGCAAAGATGCACTGATTATCTCGGCCGCCGCGTCCGTCACCACCGCCATGATCGAGCGCGAGCTGCCTTTTCCGGCGCGCGTTGTGCGGGCCATGCCGAACACACCCTGCCTTATCCGGCACGGCATGATCGCGGTGGCGCGCGGCCGCAACGCCACGGATGCGGACGTGAATACCGCGACTCGGGTTTTCGGCTCAATGGGGCGCACGGTGACGGTGGATGAGAAGCATATGGACGCGATCACCGGACTTTCCGCTTCGGGCCCCGCTTACGTTTACACTATCATCGAATCGCTAGCCGAAGCCGGGGTGAAGCTCGGTCTGCCGCGCGAGCTTTCGACCGAGCTGTCCGCGCAGACGCTGCTCGGCGCGTCGGCTCTGGTGCTTCAGAGCGGCGAACACCCCGCCAAGCTCAAAGACATGGTGACTACCCCAGCCGGCTGCACCATTGATGGGCTGCTCGAGCTCGAGGAAGGCGGCCTGCGCCTCACCCTCATCAAGGCCGTCGTTCGCGCTGCCGAGCGCGCCCGCCAGCTCGTCGACACTCACAATAGCTGATCTCTCGATCCCTTTCGCGAAATCGACGCGGGATGCCGCCTCGCGACTCTTGCGACCTGTGAGGCACTTCCCGTTCTTATCCATGCCATGCGGCGCCGTCCGGAAGCCAGCGTGAACGAAAATGATCGGAGACGACCGCCGCGGTCCGGCGATTCCGCGCGATGGTACAATAGTCAAATATCGGTCCTGGAGGTATCTGAATGCCGTTGAACGTCGGAGATGCGGCGCCTGATTTCAAGCTGAGCTCGACCACGGGAGAACAAGGCGGCGAGTTTCAGCTCTCAGCGCACCGCGGCAAGAACGTGGTAATTCTCTTTTACCCGCTCGACTTCACTCCGGTATGCCAGAGCGAGCTCGCGGCTTTTGAAGGCGAGATCGCGCAATTTGGCAGCGCGGGGACGCAAGTTGTGGCTATTTCCACCGACACCGTCTTTACGCACAAAGCGTTTCAGCGGGAGCTCGGCGGCGTCAGCTATCCCGTCGCGTCGGACCGCTGGCCGTACGCAGGCATCGCGACGGCGTACGGAGTATTTCCTCCCTCCAAGCACAGCATTCCTTACGTCAATGACCGCGCCATTTTCATTGTGGACAAAAATGGCAAAATCGCCTGGTCAAAAATCTACGAGATTGGAACGATGCCCGAGCCCGACGAAGTGCTGGAGGCGCTGAAGACGCTCTCCTGAAATCTGAAATTTTGAATTTGAGATCTGAGTTTTGGACATCAAGGAATTTTTTCTGAAGCAAAAGGAAGCGATTCACAAGGGTGATCTTTCCGTCTTCGGCAAGATCCCGCCGGACCGGCTCGACTGGAAGCCGGCCGATGGCTTGCTCACGCTGGGCGAGCTCGCGCGGCACGTGTGGACGTCCGAAGACGGCTTGCGCCGCATCGCGCTCGGCGGCGATTGGAGCTACTTCGAAGCGCGCATTCCGCACGGACTGCACGCGGTGCTGGGCGAAACGCGCTCCCTCAGCGAGGAGCTGGAGCATATCGAGAAGACGCACCGCGAGACGCTGCGCGAGGCCGGCGAGTTTCCACTCGAACGCTGGGATGAGGAGCGCGTCCACGAAGGTCTGAAGATGCGGCGGCGGATTTCGGTACTGCTCTTTGCGATCAACGAACATCATATCCACCACCGCGCCCAGGCGGGCGTCTACCTGCGCATTCTCACGGGCGAGCGCGCCAGCCCCTACGAGTTGTAGGCGTCAGCCGTCGGCCATCGCCGTCAGCTTTCAGCGATCAGCACGCAGACTCAGCGTTCAGGTTTCAAGTTGCGGGTCTCCGGCAGCCGAAACTGACGCCTGATCGCTCACCGCTTCCTCCATGATTATCCCCTGCATCGATCTGATGGACCGCAACGTCGTGCAGCTCGTTCAGGGCCGGGAGGATTCCAGGCTCTTCGAAACGCCTGACGCCGTTTCCGTCCTCGAACGCTTCGCGAGCTATCCTCAGATTCAGGTGATCGACCTCGATGCCGCCATGGGGCGGCCGCCTCAATCAGATATCATCCGCGAGTTAGCGGCTCGCAAGCCCTGCCGCGTGGGCGGCGGGATTCGCAGCGTCGAGCGCGCCCGCGAGGTTCTGAGCCAGAACGCGGTGAAGGTTATCGTGGGCAGCGCCGCGTTCACGAGCGAGGGCATCGCTCGCGATTTCCTCGATGCGCTCGCTTCGACCGTGCCGTGGCAAAAGCTGATGATCTCCGTCGATTGCCTCGACGATCACGTCGCTGTTCATGGTTGGAAAACAATCTTGCCGCTGACCTCGGGCGAAGTCCTGCCGCAGCTCGAGCCCTACTGCTCCGAATTCCTCTGCACGTGCATTGACGTGGAAGGCAAACACGAGGGCACCCGCCTGGAATGGTTTCGCAGGCTGCGCGAGATCACGTCCCTGCCGATCACCGCGGCCGGCGGCATCACGAGCGATGAGGAGATCGAGGCGCTCGACGCGATGGGCATGCACGCGGCGCTCGGGGTCGCGATTTACCGGCGGCTTTTTCCGGAGCTCTTTGATAGCACGCGCGCCGAGCCTTCAGCCGCGCGCCATCAATCATCGACGTAGAGTCGCGGCACGCGCTTGCCGACCGAGCAGAGCACTTCGTAGGGGATAGTGCCGAGGCGGCGAGCCACGTCGCTCGCCGTAATCGAGCGGTCTTCCGATCTGCCTATCAGCATTACCTCGTCTCCCACCGCCACGCCCGGTATATCCGTGACGTCCACCAGCGTCAAATCCATGCTGATGTTTCCGGCGATGCGCGCGTAAGCGTTGCGTACGATCACGTCGCCGCGATTGGAGAGAGCGCGGTTGAGACCATCCGCGTAGCCTACCGGCACGGTGGCGATTCGCGACGGCCGCCTCGTGAAGAACGATGCGCCGTAGCCGAGCGGCGTGCCGGCGGGATGATCCTTCAGGAACACCACGCGGGACTTGAAGCTCAGGACGGGCTCGAATTCGGGGAGCGCGCCGGGCGAAGAGTGCGGCGGATGAATCAGCGGGAGGTGAAACCCGTAGAACAGCGCCCCGGCACGCACAAAATCTTCTGTGATGTCGCTGCGCGCGAGCAGCGCGGCGCTGTTCGACACGTGAATCCAGCCGGGATCGATCCCGAGCGCGCGCAGCCGCTGAAGCGCGGCCCGGAAGCTCGCGAGCTGCTCGTCGGTCTGGGTGGCGACACAATCTTCTGCCGAAGCGAGGTGGGTGAAAAAACCGCTCAGCCGCAGCAATCCGCCGCAGCCCCGGTTCAACTCGCGCCAGTGTTCGATAAACGCGCCGAGCAGGTCCGGGGGCATTCCCAGGCGGCCCATGCCGGTATCAATCTTGAGATGGAAGTCGATGGGCTGGCCGAAACGAAGGGCGCACGCAGCGTACGTATCGAGCCGCGAGGTGGACGAGACGGTGGGAACGAGCCGGCGCTCAACCAGCGCGTCGGGATCGCTCATATAGATCCCCCCGAGCAGCAGAATCGGCGCGGCGATGCCCGCTTCGCGCAGCTCCACCGCTTCTTCGATCGTGGCGACGCCGAACCAGTCGGCGCCGCACGGTTCGAGAACCTTGGCTACCGGCACGGCGCCGTGGCCGTAGGCGTCCGCCTTGAGCACCGCCATCACGCGGCGCGCGCCCGCGAGCTCGCGCACGCGAGCGTAGTTGCGCCGCAGAGCGGGCAGCGAAATCTCAGCCCACGTCGGGCGAAGCAGTTTGTCAGTGTGCGAGGCCACCGGGGCGATGAATTCTCTGGCGATTTTCGTGACGGTTGGCGGCGCGTCCTCAGTCCATCCCATCGACGTCGGACGCCGGATTCTCAAAGCACGTGTACGGCTTCAGGAAGACCAGTTTGAACGAGCCGGTCGGCCCGTTGCGCTGCTTGGCGATTTCGAGCTCCGTCGGAATACCGAGATCGTCCATTTCGGCCGCGCCCCTGCGGATAAAGATTACCACGTCGGCGTCCTGCTCGATGGCGCCCGAATCGCGCAGATCGGAGAGCTCGGGCGCGCGGCCTTTGCCCGCTTCCGGCGCGCGGCTGAGCTGCGAGAGCGCCACCACCGGAACGCCCAGCTCCTTGGCGATGCCTTTCAGGCTGCGGGAGATGTAGCTCACCTCCTGGTTGCGGTTCTCGAATCGTCCGTGGCCGGTAATGAGCTGAAGGTAATCCACAATCACAAGATCGAGCCCTTTCTCCGCCTTCAGGCGTCTCGACTTGGCGCGAATCTGCATAATGCTCAGCGCCGGCGTGTCCTCGATATACAGCGGCGCGTCGGCGAGGCGGCCGAGGGCCTTGCTCATCTTCCCCCAATCGTCGTGGCTTGCGAATCCGGTGCGGAGCTTGTGACTGTCAATCCGGCCTTCCGAGCACAACAGCCGGATGAGGAGCGACTCTTTGCTCATTTCGAGCGAAAAGATCGCCGCGGATTTTCGCTGCGTCGTCGCCGCGTGGGCGGCCATGTTCAGCGCCAGCGCGGTTTTGCCGAGCGACGGCCGCGCCGCGATGACGATCAGCTCGCCCTTCTGCAGACCGGAAGTCATCGTGTCGAGCTTCTCGAATCCGGTTGCGATGCCCGTCACGCCGTGGCCGCGGTCGAAAAGCACATCCAGCGTTCCGAAGCTTGACTTCACGATGTCGGGAACTCGGTAGAATCCCGCCGGCACGTCGGATTCCGCGATCTCAAAAATCTGACTCTGAGCATCATCGAGGAGCGTTTCCGGATCGTCGGAAGCTTCGTAACAGCGCGCGAGAATGTTCTGCGAGGCGTTGATCAGGCCCCGGATGATCGCCTTCTCTTTTACGATTCGCGCGTAAGCCGCCGCCGTGGGGCTTGACGCGATAGGGACGCCGTCGATCAGCGAGGCGAGCGCGGCTCTGCCCCCGGCCTTTTCGAGCAAACCGTCTTTCTCGAGCTCATCCGCCAGCGTTACGAGCTCCACCGGCCGGCTTCGATCCGACACCTCGACCATCTTCTGGAAAGTGACCCGATGAGCTTCCGAATAGAAATCGCCGGGCCGCAGAGTTTCGAGGGCAATGTTCAGCGCCGCGTTGTCGAGCAAAATCGACCCAAGCAGCGCCTTCTCGGCTTCCAGGTTGTGAGGGACGGATTTTTCAGCGGCGAAAGCGGTTGACATTGTTTATAGATTGACTCGTTCCAGAGGAAAGTCAAGCAGAGCCGGGAGAACCGGTAAGTATTTGGACTCTGCCATTCCGAGCGAAGCGAGGATTCTCGCTCTGACGGTGCCGGGGGAAACGCACGGCGAGATTCCTCGTCGCGGAGTTTATCCTGAGCGAAGCCGAAGGGCTCCTCGGAATGACATGCGATTGGGTTGCGGTTGTACGGGCGTGCTGCGCTACCCGCCTGGCAAGGGCTTGCCGATTTCCCAGTGATGACCAAACGGATCAACGATTCGTCCGACGCGCCAGCCATAAGGCTGATCGGCGACCGCGTGAACGACCGTGGCTCCCGCCGACACGGCTTGCAGGAACACGGCATCCGGATCCGCCACGATCATTATGATTCGCACCGAACCGCCGCCGAGCGACTCGGGGCTGAAATTGAAGTGCTGCGGAGATTCGTCCGCAAGCCAAAACTGCGCTCCTTCCATCGATAGCCGAGCGACCACATCCCCGCCCTCGCCGGTGAGGCGGAACAATTCGTCCGCTCCAAAGGCTGCTTTGTAGAACTCGATTGCCTTCGCGCCGTTTCGAACCGACAGCATCGGGCTGATCAATGTCGGGTGATTTCCCACCGCGCTCATTCTTTGATCTCCGGTTTCGCGGCTTCCGGCGGCGGCGCTTGCGGAGCTTGCGCAACTTCTCCTTCGGCTTCCACGGCGACTGTGACCGAGGCGGTCACCTCGCGGTGAAGCTTGACGGGAACGCTGTGTTCGCCGATCGCCTTCAGCGGATTCGAAAGTTGAATCTTTCTCCGGTCGATGTTGTACCCCTGAGCGGCGAGGCCCTCCGCGATATCCATCGCGGTGACCGAGCCGAAAAGGGTTCCCTGCTCGCCCGACTTGCGCTTGAAAGCGAGCCGCACCTCGTTGACCAGCGTCGCGAGCTCTTCGGCTTCCCCGCGCTCCTTGGCCTCCTGCTTCAGAAATCTCTGGTGCTGCTGCTCGGCCCATTTCCGGTTCTGCGGAGTCGCGGCGACGGCGAGCTTCTTGGGAAGAAGGTGGTTCCTCCCGTAGCCGTCGGCGACCTTCACGATCTGGCCGCGGCCTCCAAGCTTATCGACGTTCTCAATCAAGATGACTTCCATTGTTCAGCTCCATAGCGGGATGCAGGCCGCTTGCGGCTGGCAGCGCGAGCATGCGCCACCCGAGGAGCCGCGCGCTTACCCGATTATTCTCGAAGCGACGGGCGCTCACCGGAGGGCGGGGGTTTAACCCCGCCGAAAGCACGAATGAAACCGTGACCTTCCGGCTTTCCTGGAACGTTCGCGAGTGACCCGGCTCAGGACACGGCGGAGTTCGCGCGCTCAGAGGTGGGTCGCGAAAGGAAGCAGAGCGATGTTGCGCGCCCGCTTGATCGCGACCGCCACCAGCCGTTGGTGCGGAGCGCAGGTGCCGGTGAGACGTCGCGGCAGAATCTTGCCGCGCTCGGAAATAAACTGGCCGAGGAATTTCGCCTCTTTGTAGTCAACCACGTCAATCTTGTCCTGGCAGAACCGGCAGACTTTACGGCGGCGGAAAAATTGCCTGCGGCCGGGTGCATTCGGACCCGCCGAGGAAGGGCGCGACGAGCGTCCCCCGCTGCGGCTGCTTCTCCTAGGCATGGGCATAGATCTGGCTCCTTTACGGCTGGTTCGCCGCGGCTTCCCGCGCGGGTGGCGCGGCTACGGCAGGCGGGGCGGGCTTGTGCCGCTTCGCCTGCTGCTTGGCGCGGATTTTGCTCATCTTGACCGCGCGCTTCTCTTCCTGATCCACCCGCACGGTCATAAACTTGATCACCGCGTCGGTCACTTTCATGCGCCGCTCGAGCTCGGTAATAGTAGCCGGCGCGCCTTCGATGATAAACAGGACATAGAGACCCTCGCGCTGCCGCTCGACTCGATAAGCGAGTTTGCGGCGTCCGAGCTTTTCCGTTTTCAGGATCTTTCCGTCGGCGCCGGTCACGAAGCCTTCCATCTGGCTGATGACCTTTTCCACCTCATCTTCCGGGGTGTCGGACCGGATGATAAACATCACTTCGTATTTATGCATGAAGCCTCACAATTCCTCCGAACGAACTCGCTTGTTGTAGCGGTTCATCGCCGTCTGAACGTCTTTGCTGATGATCACTTCTACCGCCTCAGCGGCCTGGTCGATCATTGCAGCCACGGTTTCAAGCTCCGCTTTGCGAAACGGGCTTAAGAGGTAGCCCGTGAGATCGTTCAGCGGATGATCCGGTCTCACGCCCATCCGGACGCGCACGAATTCCTCCGACCGTACCGCTCCGATCACGGACTTGAGACCGTTGTGCCCACCCGCGCTACCGCGCTGCCGGACTCGCAGCGTTCCGACCGGGAGCGCGATTTCATCAACCAGCACGATTAAGTCGTCAACCGCAATCTCGTACCTCGCGAGCAGCTTGGCGAGAGACAACCCGCTGAGATTCATGTACGTCTGCGGTTTAGCGAGGAGCACGTCGCGGTCGCCGATTCGCGCCGGGGCGACCAGGGCTTGCGCCTCGGGCCGTGAGATCACGACGCCGCAACCTTCCGCCAGCCGGTCAACCGCCATGAAGCCGAGGTTGTGCGGGGTAAGGTAATATTCGTAGCCCGGATTGCCGAGCCCCGCGACCAGCTTCATCCCGCGGTCGTTGTCATTCACAGTTCACGAGTATGCCGCACGAGGCTGCATTGCCGAACGCACCTACCCAGCGCCGCGCGTCACGGCTTGCCTTCCTTAGGGCCGCCGGTGGCTCCCGCCTCAGCTTCCTCCTCGGCCTTGCCCTTGCGGATCACCTCGGGCTCGGCGGGAGCAGCAGCTTCAGCGGTCTCGGCCGGGGCGGCAACTTCCTCAGCCTTCAGCGCCACCACATGGGCCACAACGCGGTTGGGATCGGTGAGCAGCTTAACCTGATCTCCCACCGGCACGTTCGACACGCGAACCGTTTGCCCAATCATGAGCTCTGTCACGTCCACTGTGATGTTTTCGGGAATCTCATCCGGGAGGCATTCGATCTCCACCTCGCGCAGGGCAAATTCGAAGATGCCGCCTTGCAGCTTGACGCCCTTGGGCTCACCGACGACGTGGATCGGCACCTTGATTCTCACCCGCGTATCCTTGGAAATGCGAACGAAATCCGCGTGAAGGATCGCCCCGCGGATGGGCTCGGTTTGCCACGCCTTGAGCATGACGCGCACCGGTTCCTGGCCGTCGATCTCCATCGTCAGCACGGACGTATGCCCGGCCTCCGAATTCAAGATGGCGGCCAGCTCGCGCGGATTGACTGCGAGCGCAATCGCCTCGGCTCCCGCGCCGTAGACTACCGCCGGGATGCTTTCCGAGCGCCGCATCCGCCGGGCCGCGTTCTTCCCGCGCTCGCTTCGAACCTTTGCACCAAGCTTGATCGCCTCCGCCATCTATCGACCTCCCTCGTTTGCTTACGTTCCGGCGCCGGATCGCTTTGATGCACCTTAGTGCGGCGGGCGCCGCGCCTCGCGCCGTGGGCTGGGCTAAATAAACAACCTGCTGACCGACGTCTCCTCATGGATCGAGCGGATGGCCTCCGCCAGCAAGCTGGCGACGCTCAGCACCTTGATCTTCTCCGACGCTTTGCCGGCGCCGTCGAATGGAATCGAGTTCGTGGTGACGAGCTGGACCAGCGGCGAGCCCGATACGTTCTCGATCGCGTCCCCCGCGAAGACGCCGTGCGTGCAGCACGCGTACACCTTGCGGGCGCCGTTATCCAGCAGCGCCTGCGCGCTCTTCACCAGCGTTCCACCGGTGTCGATCATATCGTCGACGATCAGGCACGTCTTTCCGTCCACCGCGCCGATCACGTTCATCACCTCGACGGTGTGCGCATCTTCGCGCCGCTTGTCAATGATCGCCAACGGCGCGTCCAGCCGCTTGGCGAACGAGCGCGCCCGCTCGACGCCCCCAGGATCCGGTGAGACCACCACGATGTTCTTGAGCTTCAGCTTCCGGAAGTGGTCAACCGTTACGGGAGTGGCGTACAGGTGATCCACGGGAATATTGAAATACCCCTGGATCTGGCCGGCGTGCAAGTCCATCGCAAGAACCCGGTTCGCGCCCGCAGAGGTAAGCAAATCCGCCACTAGCTTGGCGGAAATGGGCACTCGCGGCCGATCCTTGCGGTCCTGCCGGGCGTAGCCGTAAAACGGTATCACCGCGGTGATGCGATCGGCCGAAGCGCGCCGAAAGGCGTCGAGCATGATCAGCAGCTCCACCAGGTTATCGTTCACCGGGCGGCAGGTCGGCTGAATCACGAAAACGTCGGCGCCCCGCACGTTCTCGAGAATCTGTGTCCGCACTTCGCCGTCAGGGAATCGCCCCACCTTCGCCTTCCCCAGCTTCATGCCGAGGTGAGCGCAGATCTCCTTTGCCAGGACAGGGTGCGCGTTCCCCGAAAAAACTTTAAGCGCACGATGGTTTCGCTCGGTCATCGGTGTCGGTTCAGAGCCTCGGCTCTCGAATTGGCTGGGAGGCCTGGATTCGAACCAGAGTTCCATGCTCCAAAGGCATGTGTCCTACCACTGGACGACCTCCCAACGGCCTCATCTGCATGGTTTCCCGATTGAACAGCAGGTCGCGCGGAGCTCCGTCGTTCGGGTCCGCGTCCTTCGCTCATCGCGGAGGTCTGCGTGTCCGCTCCCCGCCTACTGAATTAGCAGTCGACGGTATGCGGCGCGCCCGAGGGTGTGAGTGCGGTAAACACTCCAAGCCTTCGGGATCGCGTCCAGAGCACGCTCTAGTTGTCGGGCGGAAACGAATATCGCGTAGATAGCTGAACCGCTGCCGGTGAGGGATGCGGTTTCGGCTCCGGCCCGGATGAACTGGGCTTTAATCCGCCCCAGTTCTGGCCACTTTGCGAAGACGGCTTGCTCGAAGTCGTTTTCGGCCGGTCCCCAATGTTCGAAGGGGAATTGTGACCACACACCGAACTCACTATTCTTACGGTTTTTGACGCGCGCTGTCAACCGACCGGCAGCCCGATAAGCGTCCGCCGTCGAAATCTCGAAACCCGGATGAGCAATCAGGCACGGTCTCCGGGGCAAATCGGTTAGCGGATAAACCTCTTCGCCCCGCCCGCAGCCGAGCGCCCGTCCTCCCAGCAGGAAGAAGGCCACGTCCGACCCGAGCGTGGCGGCGAGCCGGAATAGCGCGGCCAAACCGATTGGATCGAGCTGCCTTCGCGCCAACCTCTCAAGACCCATCAGAGTGGCCGCCGCATCGCTGCTTCCGCCGCCTAGCCCGGCGCCTGAGGGAATGATCTTCTTGAGATCAAGTCTCACGCCGCCGCTGAAATTCCGTTCCTTCTTCCAAAGCTCGCAAGCGCGGTAAACCAGGTTATCCCGACTGGCCGGAAGGCGCGGATCGCTGCAGCGGAGATCGATTCCCTGTGTCCGCGAGACGGAAATCGTCAGCTCATCGTGAAGAGCGACAGCCTGATAGATGGTCCGGATTTCGTGATACCCGTCGCGCCGCTTGCCGAGAATCTTGAGGCCCGCGTTAATTTTCGCAAACGCGCGCAGGCGGATCGATGGAGATCGCAAAGGTCAGCCAATAATTCTGCTGTAAAGTGTTCGACCGGATATCGTACCGGCACACGGCTTTAGTTCTGCCGGCAGGCTAAACATACTGCGAAAAAATGCACTTCGAACTGTCATTCTGAGCGCAGCGAAGAATCCCCGCATTTAAGAATCAAACAAATACGGAGATTCTTCGTCGCCTGCGGCTCCTCAGAATGACAGGTTCGCGGTTTTTCCGCGGTCTGTAGAGCCATGTCCTGATACGCTGCCCTGCCGGACTTCTCAGCGCAGTATAGTATTTTGTCGGTGAAGGCCTCGCCGAGCGTCACGGTTGCCGCTGCACGTTCACCGTTTCGCTTTATCTGCTTTCTTCCCTCTCTCGAGTTCTTGCCGCCTCTTGGCGTCCTGCTTCCTTCGGACGCGGCGCCCCTGGAAGACGGGCACGATATTTTTCATGGGCTGCGCCGGGCGCACGAAGCTATGCATCGCGTAGCTCAATTGATTCTGGCAAGTGGCAAGATCGGTTTGAAAGGTTACCAGATTACGGTCAGCGTGCTGCAGGATGAAGCCGATGTAAGGCATGAGGCCGTTTAACTGCGCCTCCATATCGTTCTCTCGCACGCTGTAGTCGGCCGCCATGGTATGGCTTTCATACTGGGCGGCTTCGCGAGCGAAGACCCGAAGCGGATGGAACAGCGCGTCCACGGCGCGAAACATCTGGAAAGCGTCGTACATGTTTCCTGGGTCCTCGCTGAACAGGGCGCGCCACTTCTCAAGCTCGTCAAGCCGGGAGATGAGCGCAGCGCGCGCTTGGCTCGCCAACGCGCGGTCCGCGGCTGATGCGCCTTTCCACGCTGCGGGCCGCTCCTGGCCCAGCAGATCGCGGATGCGAAACTCAGAGACGTAAATGCTGGCGAGTATTGCCTTGACTTGGGCAGGCGTCAGGGGCGGCGCGACGACAACCAGCGAAGAAACCGGCGGCGCGGTCGAAGGCGCGGTGACGCGCTCGGTGGTCAGCGTTTTGCCTCCCGGAAGCGCGGTTGCCGGCGCCTCGAGAGCTTTCGCGTTTTCGGCTTCGAGGGTGGCGACGTAGGAAGCCACGGAATCGCGCGCAGCCGCGAGCTGGCGCTCCGCGTGCGTGAACTGCGCGGCCTCAGGCGCCCCTTCGTACTGGGTGACGGTGGGCTCGATGCTCGTGATCTGGCCCACGAGGCCGGCGAGCGCGGACGCAGTATGTTCTCCCAACTCCGGCTTCTGCAGACCGTAGAGGAATTGATAGCGCCACTGCTCTACCGTCTTCAGTTGGTTCGTGACGGATTGCAGGCGCTCAGCGAAAAGCGCGCGCTCGGCTTGCGGCATTTTCCACCGGGACGGCTGCAAGAGGCTGAGGAGGTCGCCCACCCGCGCGTCGGTCAGAAACACGCCACGCAGCAGCGTGCGCATCTGATCGGGTGTAAGCGCAGCGGCTGCTGGAGAAGAAGGAGGCCGGGCCGGGAGGGTGGAGGCCGCTGGCACCTGCGTGCTGGTGGCGGGGGCCTGAACCGGAGTGGGCGCCGTTGGAGCAGGCGGCGCGGCTGCAGGCGCGGCAGCGGGTGCAGTTACCGGCGTTGGTTTCGCAGGCGGCGAGGCGGGAGCTTGGACTGGCGCGCTTGCGGCCGTAGGCGCTGGAGGCGGAGATTGAGCGGGGAACTGTAATTGCAAATACGATTTCAGGTTGTCCCTCAATCCGGAAAGCTCGCCAAGCGCGTCACTGAACTGATGCGCTTGCGACGCGGAACCCAACCGGTTCACCGTCTGGGCGACTTTGGTGAGGCTGGAAAGCGCCACGCCGAAAGCATCGAGCGCGCTCGCCGCATCGTCCGTGTTCTCCGGGTGGTACTGAAACTGGTAGCGCCACTTTTCGAAAGTCTGAAGCGCGTTATCGGCGGATGCGGTTTGCGCTTCAAACGCGCTCTTCTGGGCTGCGGTCATGCTCCAATGGTTCGCTTCCACCAGCCCCAGTAGGTCGCGCATCCGCGCCGAGGCCATATAGATTTTGAGCAGCAGCGATTGCGGCTCCGGCTGGCCTGCAGCCTGCAAGGGAATCGCGGGCGCAGGCGAAGACGACATTGAGTACGCGAGGGTCGGAATCGGCCCGCTCGGGGCTGCGGTGTGCGCCAAGGGAGCTAGTCTCGCGGCGTGGCCCGAAGCGCTTTGCCCCTTTGCGGCGGGCGCCCACCAAAATACGAGAAGAGCAGCGACGGCGAATGCAGACTTCACAAGTCCTCCGGTGGAAAAGGCTCCAGAAAAAGAATGTCAGCGATCAGTTGGCGGCGTCCACAAAATTCTTCAGAGCCGTCCGGCCCTCGTCGCTCAGTTCGAGAAACTCAACGCCGAGCCCCCTGCCATCGGCCGAATAAATGATGCGGCAGCGGCACGCGAGCGGAAGGCCGCCGGAATCGAGGCAAAACGAAATCGCACCGCTTGAGCCCGAACAGGGCTCAGAGGCGGGCGCGATGCCCATGCCGCTCACGCTGACGTCGCGCGCGGTGAGGATGTATTCCCTGCCTTCGCAGTGCAGCCACGCTTCGCCAGTGAAGGGCCGGCGCGGCGAACGGCGACGCTCGTCTTCGGGCGCGAGATGGAGCGTGGTTTTGTCGGTCATTGCGATCTTATTGACGATTACAGAATGGGGGGACGCCTCGCGTTGTAGCGCCGCCGTCTCGGCGGCAGCGGCTGGGGCATCGCGCGTATGCCCGGCGCATGCAACCTGCCCATGGAACTGCCGGCAAGATGCCGGCGCTACTTGGCCGCGGCATCAGTCCCGTCTCGATTGTATCCCGAATCGTCGCGCGCCAATCGATCGGTTGATGAGTCAGCTTGATTTCCCGCCAGCGAGAGTGAACAATAGCGGTTTTACTCTGCGGGGCGCGCGTGGAGCGTGAAGGGCGAACCTCGATGGAGACGCGAGGAGGCGAAGATGGACTTTACGGGTAAAGTTGCGGTGATCACCGGCGGCGCCATGGGAATCGGGCGCGCGTGCGTGGCCGAGTTTGCCCGGCGCCACGCGTCTGTTGCCATCGTGGACCGCGACGCAAACGCGGGCGAGGGCGTTGCGGATGAACTTCGGAAGAAGGGCGGAACGGCTGCATTTTTCGCCGCAGACCTCGGCCAGTCGGCGCAGATTGGGCGGGTGGCCGCCGCGATCGCTTCGCGGCTTGGCGGAATCGACATTCTAGTGAGCAACGCCGGAATACAGCGCTACGGCACCGTCACGACGGCGACGGAAGCGGAGTGGGACGAGGTGATGAACGTCAATCTGAAGGCGGCCTTTCTGCTGGCGAAGCATGTGATTCCAAAGATGATCGAGCGCGGCGGCGGATCGATCGTATTCACCGGCTCCGTGCAATCGGTCGCGGCGGTGCGCAACTCGGTGCATTATGTGACGAGCAAGCACGCGCTGCTGGGACTTACTCGAAGCATTGCGCTCGATTTTGCGAAGCAGAACATCCGCGCCAATTGCGTCATGCCCGGCGCCGTGGATACTCCCATGCTGCGCTGGGCGGCGAGCCTCGACGTGAATCCTCAGCGCGTGATCGACGCGTGCGACCAATCCCACATGCGGGGGAAGATGGGCCAGCCCGAGGAGATCGCCCCGGTCGTAGCGTTCCTGGCGAGCGATCTTGCGTCCTTCATCACCGGCGCAGGGATTCCCGTCGATGGCGGCTTACTCGTTCCCGCCGGCGGCATGGCGTTTCAGGAGTCCGGAACGGGCGGCGCAAAAACCGGCGCGTGAAGGACGAGTTCGGCGACGGCGATTGGCGTCCCAGCCTCTGTGGCGGAGAGGCGGCGCGGAGATCGAATTCGCGGCCGCGGGTGGCCGAAAAGCACCAGCGTGGCCGAGATCGGCCAAACACACTGATCGCGCTCTGGCCGCTCGCCGGCCGGCGCCCATCTAAACCCTTTACGCACAACCGATCTCTCCGGCGAATCGAAAGCTCGTTTGGTCCGCAATCTGCTACTGTCACGCCGGTCGTCAACCCTTCTCCCTTAGGCGGTGCGCCATGAATAGTGACTTGCCTGACCCGGGCCGTCGGCATGCATTCGTGTGTTCCGCGCTTGGAATCGCCGTCGCCCTGATGCTGGTTCCAGCGGCAGCGTGGGCCCAGCGGGTGGTGTTGGAACCCGGCCTTCAATTGGCCGTGCGGCTCGATAACACCCTCTCCACGAAAAGCCATTACCATTATTTCGGAAACATCATCAACGCGACACTCGACCAGGATGTGCTGGACTCGCGAGGCCACGTGGCCATTCCCGCCGGTTCGATGGTGAGACTGGCGATGCCCGAATTCAAGCGCGCGGGGCTCGTGTTCGGCCGGGCGCGCATTCGGCTGCGCCTTTTCTCAGTGGCGCTGCCCGACGGGTCTGACGTGCCGCTGGATGGGTACGCAACGGAACTCGACAACGGGAAAAGGCCCGGACGTGAAGGCACTTTTCACGGTCATCACAGCCTGATCAAAGATGCCGCGGTAGATACGACCTCGCTGGCCATCGGCGCGGGAGCGGGCTTCGCAGTGGGTGGTCCGCTGGGACTGCCGGTTGGGGCTGCGGCGGGCCTCCTTTCAGGAGGGCTTTGGACGGTTGGCCGCCGCGGACCGGATCTGGTTCTACCAGCGGGAACGGTGATCGAGTTCACCCTTGGGCGGCCAGCCTCGGTCGTCGAGCCGTACCGCGATCCTCCTCCGGCCGACCCGCCTGATTCGCCTGATCCTCCCGAGACCAGTGGTGTGGCCGGTCCGGCGGTCCGTTGGGGTCAGCCTTCCGCACAGAGCGCAAGCTATGCCGATTCGCAGGGCGGATCGTGGGGGCAAGGCACGGTTGTACCACCCTCGGCGGATGTCGTAGCGCTGCTCAATCAACTAAACGACCCGCGGGCCGTCGAAGCCGATCTCGACAAGATTGACGTGCGAAACCGCTCTGACTCGGACCGCGTTTTTGTGACATATCTGCGCGGCGTCTGCGACCTGGAGCTTTCCCATCCCAAGCGAGCCGAGCACGAGCTCGTTGAGGCTTACGCTGGCGCTAAGCGCCTCAACCTGCCCGGCTCGGCTCAGCGGGAGATTGCCAAGAACCTGGTGCTGGCGCTGCGCGAGTCTTCACCGAACTGGCAGGCGAATCCGCTGATGCGCGACCCGGAGCTGCAGGCGGTTCTGGTCCAGCAGGAACGGGGTTACTGAGCCATGAAAGCGCTTCGGCTCGTCCTGGCTGTAATGGCGCTGGGTGTGGCTGTCGCCGCTCTCGCGCAGGAGACGACTCCCACCGCCCCTCCCGCGGCCGCCTCAAACCTGCACGTGATCGTGCCCTGGACGCATTTCGGGCAGCAGCCGGCCAGCCCGTCGCCCGGAGCGAATCCGGCTCCCGTCGGCGCGACAACACCCGTTCCCGTGTTACCCGGTCCCGAGTCGACCGCTGCCGCTAGCTCCCCCGCGCCAACGGCCGAGCCGGAGGGCCCTACCTCGGAAGACAAAAGCCCGCCCAATCAGTCGGCATCTCCGCAAGTAATTGTAACCGCGCCGGCGACGCAACTTTATGAGGCCGACATCGGCAAGAAACATCCCCATCCCCCCGAGCCGGTCGTAGTGCCGCCGGGGCACCAGGCAGCGCCGCCGCTCGGCAGCGTCAGCGAAATTGCGTCAACGCCAACCAATCCGGCACCTGTTGAGGCCTCGCCTGTGAGCGCGGTGGCCACAAGCGCACAGGCGCCTGCGGGCACAGTAAAATCCGCCCCCGCCACGCCGGAAGCCGACATTGCGACGGTGAGCGAAGCCTACGCGGCGCGTAAAGCAGCGCGCGAATCGCGGCTTCAACAGCTCCAGGCATCCACTTCGAAGGACCCTGCGGCGCAGCGGTCTGCGGGAATCGCGGAGACGCGACTCGAACTCGAGGGCGAGCAGGATCGGATGCAGACGGCTCAGACGTTAGCCCAGGATTTCGCCGCGCTCGCCGACGAATTTGACCAGCGCGCCAGCAAAGTTGCGACGATGGTAAACGATCGAAAGCAGATCGAGACTTCCTCCCAGACCGAAGTCGATCAGCTCAGCCAGTTAGCGCCCCGGCGCAAGATCGCGCTCCAAAATCTCGCTGAACTTCCGGCGGGAGCGGAGAACGACAAGACGATGCAAGATCTGCAGACGGAGCTGATTCAAGACAGCGCAACCGAGAAGTTGGCAACGGCGCGCGCTCAGGAAGCGCGGCAGGAAGTGGCCGCGCTCGAAGCCGAGGCAAACCGGCTCCAGCAGGCTGCCGCCAAGGCGCGCGAGAAGTCCGCGCTTTGCGCCGCGGCCCTCGCCCAGGCGCGAGCCGATGAAGACCGGCTTGCGGATCGGATGGAGTACTACAAAGCCGAGCAGCGAGCGTCGGAGCTCCTCGCCGACACTTCGAAGGTGCTGAGCGGTCCGGCGGTGCTCACGCCGGACGCGGACGCCGCTCCCGCCATCTCCGCGCCGCAGCCCGCGGCCGGCGCGGCGCCCGAAGATGCTGCCGCCGGGAGCCTGCGCGAATGCATCCGCAAGACCGGAAAGGTCGATGCGTGCCTGGCCAAAGAAGGAGGACACTAATGCGCGTTGCCGGGCGCACGAGCGCCGCACTCATCTCACTTGCCTTTTTCATTTCGGCCCCGTTACTCGCCTCAACGCCCAAATCGCCGTCCACCTCGCCGCAGGTCCTCACGAGCGAGCGTGCGAACCTCTTTCTCGAATCCGCGAAGAAGCCCTTGGCGCAACTCGCTCCCGAGCTTTACCGGGTCGCCACCGACTCGGAGCGCTGCCGGCTGGCGAACGGCGCGAAAGCGTGCGGCCTGCCGTCGCAGCCGCTGAAGTCCGGAAGCTTGGAGGACGTTTTTAAGTACTACGTGGGGCAGCCGGTTGAGACCGCTCTGGGCCGCCAGAAGATTGGAGCGAGCGCGAGCGATTGGACCTGGAAGTCTCCCGCGCCCTCGAGCGCACACAGCGAAGCCAAAAAATAGAACGCGACTTGCGGTAGATTCAGTGCGGCCAGAGATGGTGCGCCAGAAATCCGTTCAGACCTTTACCCGGCTTCGAGCCCCACGTCCAGTAAAGCCCGAGGTAGGCGTAATTTTCCGTCTGCCCGTAGACCGAGTGCCCATAACAGAACAGCAGTTGGAACGCAGGTTTCCTGAAGTAATAGTAGCCGCCGAAATCCACCAGCGTGGAGGCTTGGCTCTGCGGCGCCGCAAACCCCTCGCGTGCGTGGTGGAATGCTTCGATTCCGAGCGTCCACTTTTTGCCGATGTCGCGCTGCACGAGCCAGCCTTCGTAAGCAAAGTCCCGGTACTGAAACTGGTTCACGATCTCGTAACCCGCGCCTCCGTAAGTTGTCCACGGCCCCCAGTCCTTCTGTAACCAGACAGGCAATTTGAACCACGCTTTTCCCACGCCGAGTCCTTTGGTATAGCTGCCCGTCGGAACTTCAAGCATCGTAAACGTGCCGACCATGGGCCGAAATTTCGTTTCCTTAAGCCACTCGTACTTCGCGCCGAGCTCCGTGTCGATGAGACCGTAGGCGTTCGGGCCCGAGCCTGCGGGGAGATAGATCGGACTATCCGAGGGCAGGATTGCTCCCAGGGGAACGACGGCGTGAAGCTGGAGTCGCGGCGCCGCTCCCCAGTTAAACTCGATGGCCGGACCCGTCGGATCGATTTCGGCGGGCGTGCCATCAACCGCTCCGAACGTGTAGAACTCGTAATGGCGGAATTCTACCGGCTGCGGATCATCGGTCTGAAAGGGCGGCCCGGCGAAGGCGTGCGGCGCAAAAATCAGCGCGCCTGCGAGCGCCAGAAAAACGAACACTCCTTGTGCCGCTCGCGCGGCGCAAGCTCTGCGGAGCGATTGCGGTTCTCTGCGACAGGTGATAGTCTCCATAGACAAACTTTCAACGCGAGTCTGAAGTCGCAGCCACATTATACCGAACGGCGACGCCGTGTTGCCTGCAGCGCGCGCGTAGCGTAGCCCAGCGGCCAGATGCTGCGCGTGAGTTTCACGCGAAGGACAGGCGCGAGAGCGCAGGAGTGCAAATGGGCGCCACGAATCCCTGGACAGCCCGCGAGGGGTCCCCGACGCCGCTAGGCGTGGCGTGGATCGAAGCGGAGCAGGCCTACAACTTCGCACTGTTCTCCGGTCGTGCCACGGCAGTGACGATTCTTCTCTACTCGGCCACGGACCTGGTGAACGCGGTATACGAGCAGCCGCTCGATTATCTGATCCACCGCTCCGGAGGAATCTGGCACGCGCGAATTCCAGCCTCGACAGTCGGCCAGGCGAGCTACTACGCGTATCGCGTTGACGGTCCGTTCGCGCCCGAACAAGGGCATAGATTCGATTCTTCGAAGGTTCTCATGGACCCCTACGCAAAGTCGGTCTATTTTCCGCCCGGCTTCACGCCCCAGGCGTCTATCGGCGCCGGCTCGAACGCAGGCAAGGCCCCGCTGGGGCTGGTTCAGCCGCCGGACGGCCAGTTCGACTGGGGCGCCGACGAGCGCCCGATTCACACCCACGACACGATTGTTTACGAGCTTCACGTCAGAGGATTCACCCGCCGGGCGAATTCCGGCGTGGACGATGGGAAGCGCGGAACCTACGCGGGTTTGATTCAAAAGACTCCCTACCTCCAGGACCTCGGCGTCACGGCAGTGGAGCTGATGCCGGTGTTCCAGTTCGATCCCCGGGACGGCGGCTACTGGGGCTATATGCCCCTGAGCTTCTTCGCCCCTCACCACGAATACGCGTTCGGCTCGACTGAGGACCAGCAGGTTGACGAATTCCGATCGATGGTGATGGCGCTGCACGCGGCCGGCATCGAGGTGATTCTCGACGTGGTTTACAACCACACGGCGGAAGGCAACGAGCTCGGCCCGACGTACAGCTTCCGCGGTCTGGCAAACTCCACATATTACCTGCTCGAGCCGGATCGCGCTCACTACCGCAACGACACGGGCACGGGCAACGAGATCGACTGCGCCAACCCGCTGGTTCGCAAATTGATCCTCGACAGCATGCGCTACTGGGTGGCCGAGATGCACGTGGACGGGTTCCGCTTCGATCTGGCTTCGGTGTTCACGCGCAATGATGACGGCACGCTGAATCTGAAGGACCCGCCGATCCTCTCCGAAATTAATGCTGACCCCGCCTTCGCGGGAATACGGTTGATCGCCGAGGCGTGGGACATTTCGACCGACGAGCTCGGGCAGAGCTTCCCAGGCTTCTCGTGGCTTCAATGGAACGGCGACTTCCGTGACGATGTGCGCTCCTTTGTGAAGAGCGACAACGGAAAAGCCGGCGCTCTGATGATGCGCATGTACGGCAGCGATGACCTCTTTCCGGACGTAGTGAGAAACGTCCACCACCCCTACCAAAGTCTGAACTACGTCACTTCGCACGACGGCTTCTGCTTGTACGATCTGGTCGCTTACAACCAGAAGCACAACGAGGCGAACGGAAACAACAATACCGACGGAACGGATAATAACCTGAGCTGGAACTGCGGCTGGGAGGGCGATGGGGGCGCGCCGCCCGAGGTTCTGGAGCTTCGGCGGAGACAGATCAAGAATTTCTGCTCGATTCTTCTCCTGTCGAACGGGACGCCGATGTTCTCGGCCGGCGACGAGTTCATGCGCACGCAGGGCGGAAACAATAACCCTTACAACCAGGACAACGAGACGACATGGCTCGACTGGGATTTGCTCGCCAAAAATCAGGACGTTTACCGGTTTTTCAAGAAGATGATCGCCTTTCGCAAGTCTCACCCGAGCTTGGGCCGCAGCCGCTTCTGGCGAGGCGACATCCGCTGGTACGGAACCGGCGGGCCGGTCGACCTCACTCCGGAATCCCATACCTTGGCTTTCTGCCTCGATGGCGCCTCCGAAAACGATCAGGACGTTTATGCGATGATCAATGCTTACTGGCAGGATCTGACGTTCACCATTCAGGAAGGCGTCCCCCAGGATTGGACGCGGATTGTTGATACGAGTCTCCCCTCACCCGGCGATTTCAGCGATCCTCCGGCGTCCGTATCGTCGCTTGCATACACCGTGAAGGCACGATCAATCGTGGTCTTCTTGCGTTCGCGCGCCGGTGATTAGCTGACCCTAAGCAAGTAGCGGGGTGGCGCAGACATCGCGGTTTTTGCAATGTCTGCGATGCACAGTCCGCACACATCGCACAATGCGCGATGTATGCGCCACCCACGGACTTGAACCACGCAGGTCCGCGCTACCCCTTTTTCTGGCAAGAGTACTTGGAGTCTGTCGTTCCGAGCAAAGCGAGGAATCTCGCTCTGCCGGCTCCGGGAATCAGAGCAAGGCGAGATTCCTCGTCGCTTCGCTCCTCGGAATGACACGCGATTGGGTTGCGGCTGTACGGCCGTGCGGCGCTACCCCCTGAAATCCTCCATCATCCTGTCTCATTCGTCTCACCTGTCTCCAGCTTCTCATCCCCCTCTGCTATGCTCGGCGCGAGGTACGGGAATCTTCTTCTTTAATTGTTTCAGGGGGTGTAACCATGTCCGATCAACGCACCATCACCGCCAAACGCCGCGCCGCCAACCAAGCCGCCGCCAGGAAATCCACCGGGCCCAAGACCGAAGAAGGCAAGCAGCGCGCCGCCTTCAATAGTTTCCAGTACGGCGCCTTCGCCACCGAGAGCCACATCCGCGAGGCCGCCGCGAAGAATGGCAGCAGCGCGTGTCGCGCCTGGAGCGGCTCGACCGGCAGATCAATGCCAAGGTCCGCTTGCTGCTGCGCCTCGAACACCGCGCCCGCCGCGCTGTCGCGGCGGTCTCTGACCGCCGGTCTTGCGGTCCGCGGTTTTTGTCTGCCCTCGAAACAGCCGCGGACCTGAACTGCGCAGCTCCGCGCTACGCAAAAACTGACGGAACGAAGCCTAGCAAGTCTTTAGAATCAACAGAAGAAGCGGAGCGTAGCCACCCTTAGAGCGCTCTTGACCGTGGGCTTTTGCTCAAAAACCCGCAGCCAATCGAAAACGGCGGGAACGTGGCGGCAGGCCCGGAGCCGTCCCGTGTCTCGTAAGGCTCATCTGTAGCATTTGTCTCACCTAAAGGATCGCGTCGGCGCGGCTCAGCGGCCTATCCAGCCGCCGTCCACGGTGAGAATCGTACCGTTGACGTAATCGGAAGATGACGAAGCAAGGAAGACGATCGCGCCTTGCAAGTCCTCCGGCTCGACCCAGCGGCCGGCATCAGCGCCACGATGCGCCAAAAATCTTGCACCACATCCCTCGCCGCTGCACATCACTTATTATGGTTCTACCGCGTGTCGTCTAGGCTTCGGCTGCAGGAGCCCCTCGCCGAGGCACTGCAGATGGCGCTGCGTGAGGGTCCCGGCGGTCCGGAGTCGAAGTACCCCGAACGCCGCTACATCCAACGGATCACGGAGGCCCAACCGGCGCCGAGCTCGCCGCCTTTTACCGCAGGCGTGCTCCTGCTGGCGGGCCTCTGGTATCGGAAGAACCGGTTTCCGAAGTGAGGCAGCCCCGGTGCCCCGCCCCGTCCCCGCAAAGGTCAAAGGCTGGCTTGCCATCGCGCTCACCTGGAACGCCGGATTTGTCGATGCGGTCGGCTACCTGGTCCTGCTCAACATCTACACAGCTCATATGAGCGGCAACAGCGTCGCCCTGGGCATCTCCCTCTCACAACTCAACTGGGCGCGCGTCGCCGAGAAGGGCTGGCCCATTGTGGGGTTCATCGGCGGGCTCATCTTATGCTCTTTGATCAATACGGCGGGCGCGCGCCGGCAAGTGCGCTCGATTTCATCGGTCACACTCGGACTCGAGGCGGCCCTGCTCGGCGCCTTCATACTCCTCACGCCTCGGCTGGTGGGAGCGGGCGGCCTGAAGGCCGGGCCGCTGGTGTTCGTACTATTTCTCGTGACGCTGCTTACCACCGCCATGGGCCTGCAGACCTCCACGCTGAACCACGCGGGAGGCCTGACGCTGTACACCACGTTTGTCACTGGAACCCTCGCCAAGTTTGCCGATGGAATCGCAGAATTTCTGACGTGGTTTTACGACAGAACACGCGGGCGCTCGCGACACCGGAAATACCTGGTCGCCCGGGTTTCATCGCGCCAAAAGTCGTTGAGGGAATCCGCGCTGATGGCTGAGTTATGGACCGGCTACATCGCCGGCGCCGTTTCCGGAGCGCTGATGCGGCGGGAGTGGCAAAGCACCGCGCTGGCTCTGCCGTTCATCCTGCTGCTTGTTCTGATCCTCATTGATCAGTACCGGCCCATCGCCCCTGCCGCGGCCAAAAAACCCGAAGAAGCACCCTCCGGGAGCGCCACCAGGTAACAGGGCCGCTGAAAGGCGCCCGGTGCTAGTATGTAGAGACGCGCGATGGCGGATCGGTTCTCGGATGCAAGCGCCCAGCGGTAATTCGCCGGCGCCGCCGGAGGCGGGCACGGTCAAGGGGCTGGCGCTACGCGACGGAAGAGAAATGATGCAGGATTGATTCAGAAGGCCGATTCGGCCTCGTCCGGTCCGCTCCCAAGGCTCATTTTCAGATGAACGTTGTTGCTATTGGCGGAGGCACCGGCCTCGCGACGCTACTGCGGGGCTTGAAACGGCACGCCTCGAGCGGCGAAATCGGCTCGATCACGGCGATTGTCACCGTCACCGACGAGGGAGGCAGCTCGGGCCGGCTGCGGCGCGATTTCCGGATGCTGCCTCCGGGCGACATCCGCAACTGCCTGGTCGCTCTTGCCGGCGATGAAACGCTGTTCGCGAAGCTGTTCAGTTACCGCTTCAAGTCGGGCCTGGGACTTCGCGGGCACAATTTCGGCAACCTCTTTCTCACCGCGCTCACTCATCTCACAGGCGACTTCGCCAAAGCCGTGCGGCTTTCGAGCGAAATTCTTTCGGTGGAAGGAAACATTTTCCCCGCCACCCTCGCCGACATTCACCTGAAGGCGAAGCTGGTGGACGGGCGCACGATCTATGGCGAGTCGCGGATCACCAAGACCAGTGTGCCGATCAAGCAACTGTTTATCGTTCCAGGCGGCTGTGCGCCGCTGCCCGAAGCGCTCAGCGCCATCCACGCCGCCGATCTGATCACTATGGGACCGGGATCGCTCTATACTTCGCTCATCCCCAATCTGCTGGTGCAGGGCGTTCCGGAAGAGATCGCCCGATCCCGCGCGCTGAAGCTGTACATCGGCAACTTGATGACGCAGCCGGGCGAGACTCGGCGTTATACCGCTGCCGAGCACTTGGCCGCCCTCCACGACCACGCGGGGCGAAAGCTTTTTGACGGGTTTGTGCTCTCAAGCACCAGGTTTTCGCCAGCCGTGCGGAGGCGCTACGCTTCGAAGCGTGCCGAGCCCGTAGTGAATGACCTGGAGCGGATCGAGGCGCTCGGCGTCAAGCCGATTCAGGCGGACCTTCTGGCGAAAGACCGGGTGGCGCGGCATGATCCGGCGAGATTGGCTGAGTTGCTTCTCGATCTCGCCGCGCAACGTCGGTCTTTCGGACGGCGCCCGAGGCGGCGCCGGACCGCCTGAGCCCTCGTTCATGCTTCCGTCCGACGCCATGCGCGCTTCGGAGCATCGGCAGGGCCGCCCAGCGCCGAAACGCCGGTGAGGACACCGGCGCTACAGCAACGCGGTCACTATGATTTGTAATCCTCAGTAATTTCCCCGCCATCAACCTCCGCCCCCTCTTCTCCTGAACCGGCGGCTCAAGAAAGACTTACGGTAGCCGATAAGACAAAAGGGAGGGTGCGGTACGCCCTGTTAACCCGGCGCCACGGTATTGCGGTCATGCCCAGACGGACGTCATCTGTATCTATAGCCGATTGCTCGCCTTTGACAGGGTCTATTGAGCCGGCGTGGTCCCTGACCGGCGTCCCGCGGCTCGCCTGCCTCGCGGTCCTGATCGTCCTCTTGATTTTGGCGGCTGGCGTTCGCCCAACCCTCGGATCAATCCGAGCGCCCGCTGGTCACGGCGCACTCGCCTCCGCCGGGCCAGCTCCGACCCTCAAGCGCGCAGAAGCGCGCGCGGGCAGGGCGATCGCGAGGCGGACCGTGGAGAATGCGGTCGTGGTCCGCCGGCGATCGTGGTGGACCACGGCGCACGCGCTGTGGCTGGCGGGACTGTTACTCGGCTTCGTGCTGATTGCCATGGCGTGGGCCGTTGAGTTGAGGCGCCGCGTTCACGCACAGACAGGGATCATCCTCGAGCGGTTGCAGCGAGAAGTCGTCCTCGAAGAGCGCTACCGCGACCTGTTCGAGAACGCCCACGACGTCGTCGTCACCACCGATCTTGCCGGGCGGCTTACTTCCTTCAACAAGCGAGGCGAACAGATCACCGGTTACAGCCGTTCGGACGCGCTCGAAATGCGCGTCCAGCAGATGCTCGCGCCTCAGCCGCTCGAAAGCGTTGCGAGCGCTTTGCGCGCCCTGGTCTGCGACGGCTCGACCGCATCTTTCGAAGTTGAGATCATCGCCCGCGACGGGCACCGGATTGCGGTCGAGGTGAACGCGCGGCCGCTGCTCGAAAAGGGCCGCACCTCCGGCGTTCACGCGATCGCGCGCGACATCACCGAACGGAAGCAGACCCAGGCGGCGCTCGAGCGCGCCAACCGCGTGCTGAAGACGCTGGGCGATTGCAAGCAGGCGATGCTCGAAGCCGAGACCGAAACCCAACTGCTTGCCTCGGTCTGCCAGGCGATCATAGCCTCGGGAGACTACCGGATGGCGTGGGTAGGTTACGCACGCAATGACGCCGCCAAGACCGTGGAAGCTGCGGGTTGGGCGGGATTCGAAGATGGCTATACCGGCGCCCTGGGCGTGCGCTGGGACGAGTCGGAATGCGGGCGCGGACCGACCGGATCCGCCATTCGCACCGGCCGAGTGTGCGTGGTTCAGGACATCGCGAACGAGCCGTCGATCGAGCGCTGGCGCGCCGAAGCGCTTCGGCGGGGTTACGCCTCATCGGTGGCGCTTCCCCTGATGCGTGAGGGACAGCCCTTCGGCTCGGTGAATATTTATGCGCCCGTCGCCGTAGCATTTGACGAAGCGGCCCTGCGCCTGCTGCAAGATCTCGCCGATAATCTCGCCTACGGCATCACCGCGCTGCGCACGCGGGCCGAACGGCGCCAAGCCGAAGAGGCGCAGCGCGAAAGCGAAGATAAGTTCCGCTTTCTCTTCTCGAAAAATCCCTTGCCGATGTGGGTCTATGACGCAAGCAGCCTCGAGTTTCTTGAGGTCAATGCCGCAGCCGCCGCGCACTACGGCTATTCCCGTGATGAATTTCTGAACCTTAGAACCACGGACATTCGCCCGTCCGAAGATGTGCCGGCGCTTCTCGAGAATGCCAGCCGGAATCGGCCCACGCTTCAACATTCCGGCGTCTGGCAGCACCGCACGAAAGACGGCCGCAGGATCGAGGCGGAGATCACGTCGCACCGTCTCGCCTTCAACGGCAGGGATGCGGTGCTCGTGGTCGCGCAGGACGTGACGGAGCGAAGAAAGGCCGAAGAAGCGCTCAGGGACCGCGAAAACCGCCTGCGAGCCGTTTTCGAAAGCTCGGGAGTCGGGATTGTGCTCACGGATCTCAATGGCTGCATCATCGAAGCGAACCCCACCTACCAGCACATGCTCGGATATACGCTCTCCGAGCTGCGGGAAGTGACGGTCCTCGACGTGACGGAACCTGTCGACGTGCCCCGCTGCATCGCGCTCGTCTCCAGGCTGCTCGGCGGCGAAGAGAGCCATCCGTCGGTCGAAAAACGCTATGTGCGGAAGGACGGATCGCTGTTGTGGGTTCACAGCTCGATGTCCGTCGTACGGGGCGGCGGGGATGAGCTTCGTTACATCATGGCCGTTGTTCAGGACATCACGGTGCGCAAAGAGGCGGAGGCGGCGCTCCTTCGGGCCAAGGAAGCCGCCGAAACCGCCAACCGCGCCAAAAGCGAATTCCTCGCCAACATGAGCCACGAGATCCGAACTCCAATGAACGGCATCATCGGCATGACCGACCTTCTGCTAAGCCTGGAGCTCGAGCCCGAGCCGCGCGAGTATCTGAGCATGGTCAAGCTTTCGGCAGACTCTCTGATGGCCATCATCAACGACATCCTGGATTTTTCGAAGATTGAAGCCGGGAAGATGGAGCTCGAGAGTATCGATTTCAATCTGCGCGATTGCGCCGAAGAGGCGGCGCGGAGCCTGGCTTCAAAGGCTTGGGAAAAGGGACTCGAGCTCGTGTGTCACGTGCACCCCGGGCTGCCTGAGATGGTCGCCGGCGATCCCGGACGCGTGCGCCAGGTTCTGCTGAATCTTCTGGGCAACGCGATTAAGTTCACCCATCGGGGCGAAGTGGTGTTGACGGTCGGCCGCGACACGGCGGCAAGCGGTGAACCCGACAGCAGCGAAAGCGGGGGAGTGCTGGTCCATTTCCAGGTCACCGATACGGGAATCGGCATTCCCTCGGACAAGCAGAACGTCATTTTCGAATCGTTTGCTCAAGCCGATAGCTCGAGCACGCGACGCTTCGGAGGGACGGGACTGGGGCTCACCATCGCCTCTCAGCTTGTCCGGATGATGGGCGGGCGCATCTGGCTCGAGAGCGAGCTGGGAAAAGGCAGCACGTTTCACTTCACCGCGCGGCTCGAAGAAGCTTCTCAGGCTCAAGGCCTGCTCAAGGTTGACTCGGCGATGTTGCGCGGGCTGCGCGTGCTGGTGGTGGATGACAACCACGCCAGCCGCCGTCACCTGGAAGAGATGCTCCGCTCGTGCGGCATGCAGGTCGAGACCGCTGAGAGCGGCGCGGCCGCCCTCCGGGCGTTCAAGGAAGCGGGCGAGAACGGACGCCCGTATCGAGCCGTTCTGCTGGATGAGCAGATGCCCGGAGCCAACGGCTTTGACGCGGCCAAGCAGACTGTGCAAGGAGCGGGTCTCGGCGATGCGGCGGTGGTCATGCTCGCCTCGTGCGGCTATCGCGGCGACGCGCAGCGCTGCCGTGAGCTCGGGATCGCAGCGTATCTGACCAAGCCGGTGCGGAAATCCGAGTTAATCGAAACGCTCGCGCTGATCACCCGTAACACGCAGGCTCGCGAACCCGCGCCCGCGCTGGTCACGCGTCACTCGCTGAGAGAGAGCCGTCGGGCGCTGCGCGTGCTGCTGGCCGAAGATAACGCGGTGAATCAGGCCCTGGCCGGCACCCTCCTTGAGCGGCGCGGCCACTCCGTGGTTCGAGCGGCGACGGGACGCGAAGCCCTGGCGGCGCTCGACAAGCAGTCCTTCGATCTGGTGCTGATGGACGTTCAGATGCCCGACATGAATGGCTTTGAGGCCACAGCCTGCATTCGCGAGAAGGAACGGCGCAGCGGCACGCACGTTCCGATCATCGCTATGACGGCTCACGCCATGAAAGGCGACCGGGAAAAGTGCCTCGCCGCCGGAATGGACGGCTACGTTCCAAAACCCATGCGCGTCGACGAGCTCTTCGAAACTGTCGACGAGGTAACGAAAAGGGGTTCTATGGCGAACAAATCGAAAGTGAGCGGGACCAACGATCTGCTCGATTATGGAAAGGCGCTTGAGCAGGTGGGCGGAGACGCTGAGCTGCTCGGCGAGATCGCGGGCATTTTCCTCGAGGAGTATCCGCCCGCTCTCGCGCGCTTGAAAGATGCGGTCGCGTCCGAAGACGCCAGGCGCGTTATGGAAGAGGCCCACGCCCTCAAAGGCTCGATCAGCAACTTTGGCTCTGCGGCGGCCGTCGAGGCGGCGCTGGCCTTGGAGTCGATGGGCCGCCGGCAAGAGCTCGCGGCCGCCGGCGCCGCGCTCCGCCGGCTCGAAGCTCAACTCGAACGCCTCGCCCCAGCCATCGCCCACCTTTGCAGCGAAGCCATTGGTCGTTAGGACGTAAGCTCTCCCGGAGGTCACGGCGCGGCGAGCTGCACGTGATATGAGTCCAGAAGCGTGCCCTCGGCGTGCGCGAGATTGGCGACGGCCAGTCGATAACCGATCTCTGCCTGGACCAGGCTATTCTCCGCCGCTGCGAGTGATGTCTGCGCGGCAAGAACAAAATAGACCTGCTCGCTGCCCAGCCTGTATTTCTCCTGCTGTGCGTCCAGATTCTTCCGCGCGAGGTCGCGCGAGGTCGTCGCCGCCGAAAGCGCCAGCTTGGCCTCATCAAGCTGGTGGGCCGTATTGATGACGTCGAGATGGACCAACTCCTGCTCCTCACGCAGGGAATAGAGATCGCGCTCTCGCGCGACATTCGCTTCGCCGAGGGACGCCTCAGCGGCGTGGTTCCGAACCGGCAAGCTGAGATCGAGGGTAAATCCGTAGGTAGGATAACGAAAGCGGAAAACCTGGCTGAGCGAGTTGCCAATGCCGCCGGGGATCACGAGGGGTGGCGTGCCGGGCAGCAGCTCATTGCCGCCCACCCCGCTTGACGAGTAGATGCCCGAGAGCGCGAGGTCCGGCAGCATCTGGTTGTGCTGATAGCGAACATTGATCTCGTCGGCCCGGAGCTGCTCGCGCAGAGCGGCGAGCTCCGGCCGGCGTCCGAGGGCCTCCTTCAGCGCCGCTTGCGGATCGACCGCCAGAAGCTGGGCTCCGGGGCTCGGATTCTCCGGCAAGTCGAGGTCGAGCGCGTCGATCGCCGGATCGAGATCGGCGCCGATATCCTGCCTCAACTGCTCTTCGACCTGCTTGAGCTCGTACTGCGCCTGAATGACGCTCACCTTGACCTGGGCGACCTGCGACTCGGATTGATAGATGTCGAGCGGCGATAGCGCACCTAACTGCAGCGACCGCGCGTCGTGATTGTAACTCGCCTGGGCTTGAGCCAGCGAGCTCTCGGCCACCTTCAGGCTTTCGCGGGCGCCCACCACGCTCCAGTAATCGGCAATCACGCGCTGCAGAACGTTGCTTACCTGGGCTTCGAAGCTTTGTCGCGATTGCGCGAGGTTTCGCTGCGCAATGATAATGGGCGCACGATTGGCGAATCGTCCCCGGCCTCGCAGGAGCGGCTGCGTGACCGAGAAATTGAGGCCGGACTGGAGGAAGGGGTTCAAGTAGTAGAAGCTGCTGTTGGTCGAGCCTTTGGTGCCGGTGAAGCCGAGCTGGAAGCCCGTGCCCGTCTGAAATTTTTGGGAATACGTTGTCGTGGCCTGTTGCGTCAGATCGCTCAGCGTTGAAGCGCCGGCCAGAGTATTCGTGCTGGGACTCACGGTGCGGACGGAAGAGAACTGCGAGACCGAGAGGGGATCGAAGGGGCTGTATGCGCCTTCGAGCGCGTATTGCGCGTCGTCGACTTGCAAACGGTCGACGCGCACGTTCGTATTGTTCAACAGCGCCAGCCGAACCGCGTCATCGAGCGTGAGCCGAAGCTTGCCATCGACCACGTGCTCGCGCAAGTCTTTCGCCGCCGAGAGGCGAGGCGCGGGTCCTGGGCCGTAAATGAGCTGGTGAAAATAGTTGAGCCTGGGAAACGTCTGCGCTCCGGCGGACGGGATCAGGAGAAGCACCGCGATAAGGGCGCACAGCTTCGGCTTCATGCGTGACCTCCGAATGAGAGGGTTGATCAACGGCGGCTTGCAAATCGGTCGGAAAGCTTGCGCTGTCTGCCGTTCTGATCAGAGAATTTCGGCTGGGGCAGCGTATCAGGGCACGACTTTCGTCGTGCCGCTTGAGGGCCATTGATCATTGCGGCTTTAGCCGCTGAGGCTCTCAGGGGCTGAAGCCCAATTGCTCATCGCCATTGTCGGCATGGCTGAAGCCATGCCCTGATACGATACGCCCCAGTTTTCATCGTTCGGGGCATCCCTGAGCGACATGAGTGGCTGAGCGCCGCACGGACCTGCGGCTTCACTCGTAGCGCAGCGCCTCGACCGGGTCCAAGTGCGCCGCCTTGGCGGCGGGATAGATTCCAAAGAGCAGGCCCACGGATAAGGACACCAGGAAGGCCAGCAGGATCGAGGGCAAGGTGACGATGGTGGACCAGCCTGCCAGCCATGCAATCAAGCGCGAGATTCCCACGCCGAAGCCGACGCCGATGAGGCCGCCCACGAGCGAGATCAGCATGGACTCGGTCACGAACTGGCGGATGATATCGATCCGGCGCGCGCCGATTGCCCGCCGCACGCCGATTTCATGCGTCCGCTCGAGCACGCTCGCGAGCATGATGTTCATGATGCCGATGCCGCCGACCAGCAGCGCGATCGAGGCGATGGCGACCATGACGATGTCGAAAATGCGGCGCGTGTTCTGCTGCTGCGCGAGCAGCGCGGCGGGCACGATGACGCTGAAATCGCCGGCGTTGTGGTGCGTGGCGTTCAGAATTCCCCGCACGATCTGCGCCGCCGCCGTCACGCTGTGCTTGCCGTCGAGGTGCAGGTAAATCCCGTCGATCTCGTCGTGGAAGCGGGTCGTCATATCTGCAAGGCGATAAATGACCGCGCCGATCGGGGCGTAGATCAGATTATTCAAATCCTCCGTGGGCAGGCCCGAGAGGTTCGTTGCGGCGCTGAGTTCCGGGCCCGCGACTCCGATGACGTGGTACCACTGGCCATCCGCTTTGATGTACTGCCCAACCGCGTCCGTGGGACCGAACAAGCTTGCTTTCGCGCCTTGCCCCAGCACGCAGACGGGCGCTGACCTTGCGCTCTCGCCGGCGTTAAAGAAGCGGCCCGCCACCACGCGAAGGTTCTCGATCTCGCGGTAATCGGGAGCGACGCCGTAGAACACGGGCATCACGCCTGACGGCTTGGGAATCATTTTCGTGGGCGTGTAGCGCTTGCGCGCCGTCGAGAGCGAAATGCCTTCGACGTTCGCCTCGATCAGCCGCAGGTCGTCAAACGTGAGGCCGGGCGTGATCTTTCGCCGCTGCGAAAAGCTCTGGTAGTCGCTCGCTTCCTTGGCTTGGATAAGAAGATTGTTCACGCCCAACTGCTCGATGTAGGCCATCTCCTGCTTTTGCGCACCGGCGCCGATCGAGAGCATCGAGATCACCGCGGCGACGCCGAAAATCATGCCGAGCATCGTGAGCAGCGAGCGCAGCTTGCGCTGGCGAAGATTGTCCAGCGCCAGGTTCAGGTCAGGGATCAGCGGGACCCCGCGGCGATGCGGCGAAACGGGTGGCGCGGGCGGAGAAATCACCGACATTACCGGCCTCCCTGCGGGAGAGCCATTCCCGGGTGCGCGCGCGGCGCGCCCGCGCTCTTCTCTTCTTCCGGATTCACCAGCGCAACTTCGGCGCCGCGCTTGACGCCCTCCACCACCATTTGCGTCGACGTGCGATATTTGATCCTTACGCGTTGCGCTTCGAACCCATTCGCGGCTTTGACGTACACCACCGGATTCCCATTTACCTGGAACACCGCCTGCGGAGGAACGTAAAGCACATTCGAGAGAGCGGTTCCCCGGATGACCAGGTGCACGGTGGCTCCCGGCCGCAGGTTCGCCGGCGCGTGCTTGAACTGAACGGCCAGAGCGAACGTGGATACCGTGCTCGGGGCCATGCTGAAAAGAGAGCCGCGCGAAGCCGAGTTTGAGATGGAAGCGATGGCGCCGTGAAAGGTTCCCGCTGGCATTGAGTCGACGTGGATTTCCACCGGCTGCCCGACTCGAACGTCCGCGCGATCGGTTTCGGTCACGCTCGAGTGGATCTCGATGGCCGTGGGATCGATCACCTGCGCCACTCCCATGCCTGAGAACGCTTCGTCGCCGATACGAAAATCGGGAAGCTGCTCCCCGGTGAAGTAGATGCCGCCCGCCGCCCAGTAATTCTTTCCCGCCTCGACGAGACCGGAAAGGGGCGAGCGCACGGTCATATTCTTGATATCCTGCTCGGCTTTCCGGATGGTGAAAAGCGCTTTCTGCTTGTCCTGCTGAGCCAGCATCACCGCCGCCTGACTCGAGGTCGAGTGGGATTTCACGTCGGCCTCAAGCTCGGCGAGCGTGCGCTTCGCCTGGTCGAGCGCCAGCGTGTTCTGCTCGGCGTCGATTTTGCTGTAGAGCTCGTTCGTCTTGACCTTGATCTCGGCCTTCTCCACTTCGTACAGATCGGTAATGAGGTCGGCGCGGTCTTTGGCCACCTGCGCCTTCGCGTCGTCCTGGGCTTTCTTGATCTCTTCTTGAGCCTCGGCGAGTTGGGCGCGCGCTTCCTGAAGATTGAATTCCTCGGCGCTCGGATCGAAAGCTACGACGACGTCGCCCGCCTTCACGGCGGATCCGGTGGGCAGCAGCTTTACAATCGTCATGTCGCCGCCCGTCACCTGTGGCGCGGTCACCCGCGCGATCTTTTGCGCGTTGAGAGTGCCCGTGGTGTAGACCTTCAGCGCGATGTCTCCTTGCTTCACGAGCGTCGTGGGCGTAGTGATGACAGGCTTGTGGAATAGGCGAAGGTTGGCGTATCCCTCGGCGGCGACGACAAGTACGCCGGCAACGATGATAATTATCCAGAGCGGTCTTCTCATAGAAAGCGATCAGAATTATGGTGCATCATGCCTACCGAGGGCATCCAATCAAGGCCAATTTGTTATCCAGCGAGGTGCTCTCGATGAATTGATCCTGCCAACTAAGTTTTCCAATGGCCTGATCTGCGTCCAAGACGGCCTGGTCGAAAAGCAACTTATTATTCAGGCTGCACGCATCTACGGCCCGCTCAACGGCCTGGCGAGCTGCCGTCATCCGCGAGGCTTCCCACGGGGTTCTGATTTTTCCAGACAAAAGAAGGGATCCGTACACAATTGCTGCAGTAATGACCCCATATACGGCAATCCGGCTTTTCATCGTTCCCCCTTAAACTAACTGGTAAAGAGCGGCTTTCTGCGGTCAGTGCCTTTCTGACCGTGGGTCTTTGTCAGGAGAGAAAGGCCCACGGTCAATCACAGAACGATTGACCGCGGCTACCACTCGTCACTCATCACTCGTTACTCATTGCTGCTTCTCCAAAGGTTGTTTCAGCGCCACCTTTTCTCCCGCCGTGAGTCCGCTGAAGACGGCGACTTCTCCATCGCTCGGCCGCGACGCATCAACGCGCCGGGCGACAAACTTTGAATCCTGGAGAACGTAGGCGACCGTCTGTCCGCTTTGCTGAAAGGCGGCTTTCGCTGGAATCAGCACCGCGCCGGGAATTGTTTCGATGGCAATCCGTAGCCCGGCGCTCATGCCGGGCCGCAGCCGCGGATCGGAATCGAGAAGCCGGACCTTCGTATCGAAATTGCGCGGCCAGGGGAAGCCGGCGGAGAAGTCGATTCGCGCGAGCGTTCCGATATTCGCCACCGCGCCCCGCAGCACGCGCCCCGGCACCGCGTCCACGCGCACATTCACCGGCTCGCCCGGGCGAATCTTTCCGCGATCCACCTCGTCCACTCGAACCTCCACTTCGAGCGTCGTGAGGTCCGGCAGTTCGGCGATCTCGCTTCCCGGACCCACTTGATCGCCGGGCCGGTACAAGGGCGCGTTGTCGTTCCAGGGGGGATTCGGAAGGATGCTGATCATGCCGTCAATGGGCGCCTTCACGGCCATTGCGGCAAGCTCGGCTTGTATGCGGCGGACGTCCGCTTCTGCCTTGTCGCGCGGGGCGATTTTCCCGTCCACCTGCGCCTTGCCGTCGGCTTCGTCGGACTTCAACTGCTGCTCGGCTTCGACGACGGCCGTCTGGTCATCAACGACCTTGAGCTCGTCCTCCTCGCCGTCGATCTTGGCGAGAATTTCCTTCTGGGCCGCCTTGAGCCGGTCCTGTTCCAGCGTGAACTGAGCCTTCAGCAGAGCGGTCTTGTCTTTTTCTCCTATCTGTTCGGTTTTCGCGCGCGTATCGCCGATCGTGGCTTCGGCCTGCTTCAGCGTCACTTGGTCCGAGTGCAGCGTCTGCTCGAGTTGAGACGCATCGAACTGGATCACCACCTCGCCTCGCTTCACCTCCGACGAGTTGGATGCTATTTTCAGAATGCGCACCTGGCCTCCCGCTTGAGCCGGCACTTTGAGCGCAATCGAGCGCGAAGCCACAACCGACCCGCGCAGCTCGAGATACTGCGTAAACGTGCCGCGCCTCACGAATGCGGTGGGAATCGAAACCGGATGGCGGGCGAACTTCGCGATGGCGACGCTCGTACCGCCGGCGATCACGACCAGGATCGTAATCCAGATCCAGGCGCGGTATTTCTTCGGCGTTGGCATTCAATGCCTGTAAAGGCTGTACAAACCCGCAAGGCTACTGTAGTGTTTACCCGCGTTATGCTGAGCAGAGCGAAGCCTCCACGTATTTCACCGTAAAGCAATGCAGCGCGGAAGAGCCGCAACAAAATCGCATGTCATTCCGAGGAGCGCCGCGCCGAGGAATCTCGCCGTGCGTTTTTCCTCGGCACATTCAGAGCGAGATTCCCCGCTTCGCTCGGAATGACAGAGTCCAAATCCTTGCCAAAAAAAGAAGGAATTACGGCATTGCAATGCAGAGACCCTTCGCTTCGCTGAGGGTGACAGGGTTCGACTTGTCCGCCGTTCTTCTGGGAAGCGAGACTGCACTATCCCCTTGAATCGTTCACATCGCGCTCGACCACTTCTCCAGGGCGAAGGCCCGACTCGATGACGGCCTGTGTGTCATTCATCGGACCGAGTTTCACGGCGCGTCTTGTGAACCGGGCGCCCGTCTTCAGGAGCACGTAGTTGTTGCCTCCATCGCGGAGGATCGCATCACGCGGAGCGAGCAGCGCGTTCGGCACGGCTAGAAGTTGCGCGTCGACGGCGGCGGAGAGGTCCGGCATCAACCGCGGATCGTTCACCGTGACTCGTGCGGTCGCCGAGAGCGTTCTCAGCTCGTTGGAAAAGTCGCTCGCGTTTGCGATGGGTGAGATGCTCTCGATCGCGCCCGGGAAACTCGCGCCGGGATACGCATCCAGATGGATCACGGCGGGTGCGCCGGCCCGGATATACGGCGCGTCCATCTGGTTCACATCGAGGAGCGCCTCCATTCGCGCCGGGTTCACGATCTTCATAAACGGCGTACCCGCGCGTGCATTGTCGCCGACCTCGAACGGCGCCATGGTGTTGCCGGTCCAGTGCGTATCGATCACCACGATGCCGTCGGCGGGCGCGCGGATGACCATCGCGCGCTCGTTTTGCGCAGCCTGGATCATCGCGAGCCGCTTCTCTTCGGCTTGGACCCCGTAGTCGCGAATGTCGGCCGCTGCGGATTGGCGTTTGAGCGCGTAGGTGACCTTGAGCTGCTTCAGCGTGGCTTCGGCCTCCTCCAGCGCGAGCTGGTTCGTCTTCACGTCATTCGGCGAAAGAATCGGGTTCTTGAGCATCTCGAGTTGCGCCTTCTTCAGCGCGTCCTCGGCTTGCGTCAGGTCGGAATCGTCCGTGGCCTTTGCGGCGGCCTCGTCGGCTTTTTTCGCCGCAACCTGGTCGAGCAGCGCCTGGTAGTCTGCCTTGGCGGCGATGTAATTTTGCACCTCGCTCTGAGGATCGAAGCGCGCCACCACGTCGCCGTGCTTTACCCGTGTTCCGGCCCGGTCGAGCTCGGTGAGTATCAACGGGCCCGTCATACCCCCGCTACTCCCGCTAACGCCGCTCGCCGCGCTGGTCTGGATTTGGCGGATCACGGGCGCAATCACGCTGTGCGATTCGAGGGCCTCCATGGTGCCCGCGAGCCGGATGCTCTTCACAAACTCGCCGCGAACCACCACGGCGGTAGGAACAATCCTGGCCACCCCCCGCTCGCGTGCCCGCCACCGCTCCGCAGCCCAGGCCGAGATCAGGACGAGAAGAATGATTCCAGCGACATAAGGCCAGCGACGGCGACTCTCCTGCGGAGCGACGGGCGAAAGAGGAGGCTCAAGGTGACCGGGGGGCTCGGTCGCCGGAAACGCCGGCGTCTCAGTGGCGGAGCGGAACAGGGCGAATTTCATATCCCCTCAGCGGGAGGGCGAACGAGTTAAACGAAGAGGTCGTGCGGCGCCCGGCGGGCGGCTTCACCTCTCGCGGAAGCCGCTCGTCCGAGAGCCTACTATTCTATCAGAAGCCGATTGAGGCTTCACGGTCTAGCTAGCCGGGGGGCCAGTGGAAGGTCCGGCCGGCGAGAAGATGGGCGTGGAGATGAAACACCGATTGCCCCGCGCCGGCGCCGCTATTGATCACCGTGCGATAACCCGCCTCGAGGCCCCGCTCGCGCGCGAGATGGGCCGCGACCGCCATGAGGTGGCCCACTACGGCTTCGTCGGCGGGCTTCATCTCTCCCAGCGATGCGAGGTGCTTGCGCGGAAGAACCAGCAGATGCACGGGCGCCTGAGGATTGATATCCTCGAGCGCCACAGTGGTTTCATCCTCGAAGACGATCTTCGCCGGCAGCTTGCGTTCGATCATATCGCAAAAGATGCAATCGGCCATGATAGGGACCTCCGTTCGGCGCGGCTTCCGGCACTGGAGGGTCGAGAGCCGCAAAAGGCAGGATGCGCGCTGCTTTCAGTTCAGCCTCACGACGTACGTTACACCAGTGAGGCCCGCGCCTCTCAGCTCTTTCGCGAGCATCGCGGCGGTTCCCTCGCTGGTCAGTTTGCCCACGCGGACGCGATAGAGCAGTCCTTGCGTGGAACTATTGTAGCTCTCGACCACCACGGGACCGAAATGCGGTTCGATCTGCTCCTTCAGTCGTAATGCAAGATTCTCTTCGCGAAAAGCTCCCACCTGCACCGCGTAGATTCCCTTCGCTGCGGCGGTCCCGGAAACAACCTCAGGATTCAGAATCTCAAGCTGCACGCGCGCGATGCCCGCGCCCGCCATGCCGAGCGCTTCGGCGGCCGCGTACGAGAGATCAATGATGCGGCCCCCGATAAACGGTCCGCGGTCGTTGATGCGCACATCAACGGAGCGGCCGTTATCGAGGTCGTGAACCCGCACACGCGTGTTGAACGGCAGCGTGCGGTGCGCGGCCGTCATTGCATACATATTGTAAATCTCGCCGTCCGACGTCGAGCGGCCCTCGAAAGCGCGGCCATACCACGAGGCGACACCCGCCAGGTCGGCGGGCCTGACCTGCTCGGCGGGAGCCGGTGGCGCGCCGGGAATCGCGGTGACCGGCGGAAGGGCAGCCCCCTTGCGCCGCCGGTGCAAGCAGCCCGTTGACACGAGGGCGATCGAGAGGATGATGCCGAACCGCGCGAGATGGCGCCGTAGCGCATGGCAAGTCATAGGCCGCGAGTCCACGATTGTATCGTCTTAGCCTGAGGAGTCGATGGACGAGTCAATAGGCCGCGCGCGCCTTGCCACGCAGCAGGGCGAACGTGCGCGCCGCTGGCGAAACCGCGCTCCGCATGGCAGGCGCTACGGAATGGTCTCCGCGAATAACGGCGTGCCGGGGTCGCTCGCCTGAAAATACTCGATCGTTGCGGCAGGGCCGTCTAGATTGATCATCGCGTAGCCCTGATTCAAAATGCCGCCCTCTGACCCGAGCGTAATCGCTCTGCCGTTTGCGTCTTTTCTGACCACCGGAACTTCGAGGAAATGCGCCTCGGCAGGAACTTCGTCAACGCCCATCGGAAACCCTCCGTGTCCGACGCATCTTGCCCTGGAGACATTCAGGTAGGGTCCGTAGACTACAAAATTATGCTCGTGGCCCCACAGCCAGAGATCGACCTTCGGAAACAAACTGGATAGCTGCGAGTACAGGCGCAGATTCACAGCGCGTCCCTCGATGTTCTCGTAGGCGGTGAAGAGCGGGTGGTGCGAAAGCAGCACGGTGCGGCGCGGCCCGGCACCCTCAATCTTGTCCTTGTGCCAGGCGAGCTCGGGCTCTTCCAGGTACGTGGCCGCCGTCCCGCCCGCGGCGGGATTGCAGTCGTGCAGGCCCGTATCCATGGCTAGAAATTGCCAGTCGCCGTTGCGCAGGCAGAAGTAGCTGGCGGGCTGTCCAAGCTCGTCGATCAACGCGTAGTAGCCGGCGCCGCCGCTATACATATCGTGATTGCCCGAAAGGGTGAACGTCGGAATTCGCGTGTGAGCGAGATCGAGGATGCGCGACCACGGCGCGTAGAAATAATTCTGGTCCTCGAACGGGGTGCCCGAGTAATAGATGTCGCCCAGGTGGATCACTGCGTGCGGCCGCTTGGCGGCGATCTGCTGGAGCACCGCGAGCGCGGGCGCGAGCCCCGTGCCCCAATCTCCAAGAATCGCCACGCGCGCCTGAGCCGGAAGTTTGCCCTCGATCACGAAATTGTTCGGGTTTTGATAGGTTCTGTACGGGATCTTCTTACACTGAGCGATGAAGTATTCCGCGTACTTGGCCGCCGCTTCGAGGTAGAGCGGATCGCAATCCGTGAAGCGGCCGAGCTCATCCCGGTAACGCTGGCAGTCCTGCTCGTTACAGAGAATCGTCGCTTCGGCAAGCTTCAGGGCTGTTTCCGAACAATAGCTCGCCGTGTTGATCAGCCCGCCCGCCGCAGGCGCCGCAGCGGGCGCGACGGGCGTGGCAAAGCTCGCGCCAGGCGCCGACTGCTTGGCACAGTACGCGGCCGCTTGCTGAACCGCCGGATGGCTGAGGTCGGGCCGCTCGAGGCTGGGGCCGGTTGGGCCTGCGACGCTTGCAGCTGGGGAAAGGGCCGTGGTCCGTGCACCCATCTCAATCCGCTTCTGGGCCACCACTTCGTCTACAGCCGATTGCCAGATCGAGAGCCGAGGCTCACGACACTGCCGCATTAGTAGCATAGGTTCGATTCGGTTCCGCCGGGCGGAAGCTCGAATTATGCCCGCTTCCCTGGCTGAATTCCAGACCTACCGCGGAGGAAAAAATTCGCCGTGGAGAAGAACGCGTGGCTTATCCGAGCTTCAGATAATTGAGAAGGGTGTTTTGCGAGATGCTTCCAAACGCATTGAGGGCGGACTGCAGCGTGGTTTCATCCTGGGATAGGTTCGATGCGGCTTGGGCGGGATTCGCGGAGATGAGGGTGCTGAGCTGCGTGCTCAGCGTCAGTTGTTCCTGGCTAAGGTCGCCACTCACCGAATTGAGGTCGTCAATGGTGTTGCCGTAGAACGTCCGCTGCGTGTTGACGTTGTTGTAGGCGGACTGCAGCTCGGAGAGCGCGCCCGTGACGTTCGTATCTGTTGTCAACGCTTTGCTGAGATCGTGCAAGGCTTGAAATACGTCGGCGCCCGCTCCATTGAAAATCGTGCTCCCCGGAAGGTTCGCCTGGGCCGATTGGCCTGGCCCCACGCTGACATTATTGACGGCCGTATTGCCGGAGTATTTGACGCCGGAAGGCGACGTCAAATCGGAGACGTAGGCCGGTGCAGTCGAGTTGGTTCCCGCGAACAGATAGACGCCCTGGTAGGAGGTGTTCGCGAGGCCGAGCACCGTCTGCTGAATGGCCTGGACCTGCTGCGCCAGTCCCTGGAGCTCTCCGGGAGAGTTCGTTCCGTTGGCGCCTTCTGTGGCAATGGACAACGCCTGATTGAGACTGCCCACCACCGAACCGAGCGCCGTATCGGCGGTTGAGAGCGAGCCTTTGAGAGACGCGATGCTCTGGGTGTATTCGTCGATGCCGCTCGCCTCGCTCTTGTTTTGAATAAGTACGGCGGTCGCGGCGGGGTTGTCGGAAGGCAGGTTGACGCTCTGGCCCGTTGAGACCTGCTGGAAATCGGTGTTGAGCCGGTCGCGGTCGTTGCTCACGTCGTAGAGCAAGGTTGAATACAGGCTTGGCGCAATTCTCAGTCCCATAGGTCTTTTCTCCGCCGGCTGGCGCGTCAGATCATGTTAATCGTCTGCTGGATCAATTGGTTCACCATCGTTGCAACCTGCGCTGAGGCGGAATAAGCATTCTGGTAAAGAACAAGATTCGACGCCTCCTGGTCAATTGAAACGCCCGATACCGAAGCGAGCTGGTTCTGAAGCTGCTGCAGCAGAGCGCCCTCGGCCTGCTGCTGGTTGTTGGCGACCGAGACCTGGTTGCCGAGGCCGTTCACGAGGTTCGAATAGTAGTCGGACGCGGTCTCGCCGCTCACAATCGGCTGATTCTGGATACCGGCGAGGAGAACCGCGTTGCCGTTGCTTCCCGGCGTGCCATCGGAGCTCGCGGCGATTTTCGCGGGGTCGGTGATCGCGACGGAAATATTCGCGGCCGCTCCGGTGACGCCTGAGAGCGGAGCGAAAAACGCGCCGCCGACGGCGCCGGAGAGATCGTATCCGGCGGCATTCTGCGTGTTCACCGCATTCACCAGGTTGTAGGCAAGCGTATCGACCGAGGTCTGCGCCGCCGGGATCGAGGTATCGCGCGCGCTGATCAATCCGCCGAGCGAGCCTTCGGTGATCGTCGACGTGATGTCATTTCCGTTCGAGTAGACATCTTGCATTCCGGTGGCGGGGTTCAATTTGGTCTGGAGAGAAAAACTCTGGTTTCCAACCGTCAGGAGCGAGCCGTCCTGGGTCGCGAGCGTGTAGTTGCCGCTGCTCGCATTCGTCACGGAGAGTCCGATCAACCCGGAAAGCTGATTCACGAGCGCGGTGCGCTGATCGATGACTGGGCCCGCGCCCTGGCCGATGACCTGCAACGAATCAATCTGGCCGCTCAAGTTGGCGATCTGCGCCGTGAGCTGATTCACCTGAGAGACGTCCTGCGCCGCCGTCTGATCTAGGCCCCGCTGCACCTGGGTAAGCGAGCTCGAAGCCTGGTGAAAGGCATTGACGAGATTCCCAGCGGCGCCGAGCACGCCCTGGCGCAACGGAACGCTCGCCGGATCAGTCGAAAGCGATTGCAGGCTGTTAAAGAAACCGCTCAGCACAGATTGCAAGCCCACGCCCTGCGTTTCATTGAAGACCGATTGGACCTGGTTCATTCCCCCGACGAACGCGCTGAGTTGCCCCTGGTTTGACGTTTCCTGCTGAATCCTCAGCTCGAGCACCGGATCCCGCACGCTCTGAATGTCCTGCAGGACGACGCCTTGGCCATACAGAATGTTCCCGAGGTCGATGGGCGCCTGCGCGACCAGGTCGGCTCGCTCGCGGGTGTAGCCGGGTGTGTTCGCGTTCGCGATGTTGTTGGCGGAAACTTCGAGCGCGCCCTGATCGGTCATCAAGGCGTTCGTTGCAATGCCCAAAGCTCCGGAAAGGCCGCCCACGATTCAATCTCCTCGAGCGAATGGAAAGCGCGCGGAGCCGTTCGGCACCGGCGCGGCGTAGACTCCCAAGCAGTGGGAAACCACGTTCATCATCACGTTCACCGTGGCGCGCGAGCGCGCGAGAAACTCCGCGTAGACCAGGTTCCGACGGCCGGCTTCTGAGCGAGCCCACTCGCTCCGCTCGCGAACCTGCTCGAGGCGCCGCAGGACTTCGGGCGTCGCGGAATTGGAGTATCCCCCCCCCCGCGGGGTTCAGCCTCAGTTCCGGCAGTAATTCGTAAAGCGCGGAAGCTTCACGATCCAAGCCGCAAATCTCGGCGCACAGGGTCTCTTTCTTCGCGTCGCTTGCACGCAAAGCTTCGAGATCGAGCGCAACGCTGGCTTGCTGTCCGAGGGTAATTTCGCTTGCCAGGGCTTCGAACGCGTGCAGGCGCTTTTCTAGCAGAGTGATCAGTCGAGCGGCGTCATGCTGCATAGGTTAAGCATCGAGGTCCAGCGCGTGCCGGGTCTCGCCCTCCTCGGGCTCGTCCACTGCCGCTTCGGCCACGGGTTCTTCCACTCGCCGGACCAGCGGCTTGGCCTTTGCCCGCCGCCGTGGTTCCGCAAAGTGTCGATCCTCAATGGCCGGCGCCGGGGGAATGGGCGCGGTTGCGGGATTGAAAAAATCCGCCATAAACCGTCTGATCCTTCATTCCCAGGCTGCGGTCACGATCCGGTAGAGCCTGCGCCAAACAAATCCGAATGGATCGCATTGGCGATCTCCTGGTTGCTCGGCTGGTAAGAGCCGCTCTCGACGGCTTGTTGCAAAGCCTGCACCCGCTCCTTACGAACGTCGGGTAAGTTCGCAAGCTGTGCCGTGAGCGCCTGCACACCAGTCCGGCTGAACGAGAATTCAGTGCCCTGAGCAGCGCCGGCGTTCCCCGGTGACACCTTGCCGGTGCTGGATTTTCGAACCGGCGAATTATCGACCTTCGAATTGCCTGAAGTAGAATCCGGAAAACGGATGTTCATCCAGAAACCTCCTAGCCAAACCTATCATTGGATTTTATCGGCCAGGGGTAAGAAAACTTTAACTCACTCACTTGATTGGCCTTGCGTTGCGGCCGAGCGTCCTGCGCAACGGAGCATTGGAATTTGTTTACCCAACGAGCTCAAAGGTCACGTGCAGCAGTCCTCGCAACGGCAGCTCGCTTTGTGCGGCGCTACGGCGTCGGGCCCGGCGCGTTAGCGACCCTCGGCGCGAGCTCGCGATAGAGCATATTTGCGATTCCCAAGCCGCCGCTCGAAGCGAGCCCCATGGCAGCTTCCTGGATTCCGAAACCCTGCATGGTCCCCGCTCCCGGATCATTGCCCAGGTCTGACGCGCCAATGGTCGAGTCCATTTCGCTCCAAAGATTGGAAATGAGGATGCCCTCGAACTGCTGGCACTCTTTGTAAAGCTTCTGAGACTTCGAACTTGAATTAGGGCTGGGCGTGCCGGCGGAGTGGCCGATCCCCGCGAGACTGAGAGATGGCGTCATTACATCACCTCCAGGCCGGCTTGCATACAACCATCGGCCTTCATCGCCTCGACGATCGCAATGATGTCTCGCGCCGTCGAGCCGATGCCTTGCAGACTGTTGACCAGGTCTTGGACCGTAGCTCCCTGATGTAGTTGTATCTGGCGTGCGTTCGATTCCTGCGCCCGGACGGTGGTCTGCGGTACGACCTCGGTGGTGCCCGTCTTCGAAAATGGCGGCGGCTGCGACACCTGATACTGTGTGGTGATCTGGATGGCCAGGTTTCCATGGAAGATGGCGCATGCGCCTAGGTTGACGCCGCCTCCCATCACCACGGTCCCGGTCCGCTCGTCAAGAACCACGCGGGCGCGCTCGTGCACCGTGACGGGGATTGCCTCGAGTCGCGCCAGGAGCCGCGGAATGGAGCCGGGGCCGTCGCCTGGAAGCTTAATCTGGATCTGACGGCTGTCGGAGGCGACAGCGATGGGCGTTCCGAAGTTCTGGTTGATCGCGTTAGCGATGTTCTCAGCAGTGAGGAAGTCCGCATCGTGCAAGAGCAGGTCGAGGCTCTTGAGAGACTCCAGGTTCAACGAAGTGTCGCGCTCGACGACGCCGCCCATCGGGATCCGTCCCGCGGTCGGATGATTGATCGTCACCACATTTCCGTTTCCGCCCGCCGTGTAGCCGCCGAGCATCAGCGGTCCCTGAGCCACCGCATAGACTTGCCCGTCGGGGCCGTAGAGAGGAGTCATCAGCAGCTCGCCGCCTTGCAGGCTGCGGGCGTCGCCCGTCGAGGCAACATTCACGTCGATGCGGGTGCCGGGGTGAGCGAAGGGCGGCAGCGAAGCGGTTACAAAAACCGCCGCGACGTTCCGCGTGATCACCGATTGCGCGGGCGCTTTAACGCCCATTTTTTGCAACATGTCGATCAACGTTTGGACCGGAAAGAGGTCTTGCTGGCCATCGCCGGTGCCGCTGAGGCCGACCACCAGGCCGTAACCCATCAGGTAGTTGTCCCGCACGCCTTCAACGCTGGTGACATCGCCAATCTTCACGTTCTGCGTCATCTGGTAAGAGGCAGGCTCGACCGGCACGGGCACGGCTTGGACGGGATCAGTTTGCGCGCGCGCCGGCGCCGCGGACCATAAGGCAACCCCGATCAGAGCGGCGGTGATTCCCACGCATGCTTTGTTGATTCGCATAGTTCCTCAGAACCCGACCACTCGCAGAATCGCGCGCACTACTTTGTTCGGCGGGCGCGTATCGTCCGTGATGACGCCGCTCCCGATCACCTGCACGCTTAGGTCGGCGAGCGAGGTTGACGGAATCGAATTGTCCGGCGCGATGTCGGAAGGTCGCGCGATGCCCCGCAGCACGACCTGCTGCTGCTCATTGTCGACCTCGACCGTCCTCATCGCCTGCACCACCAGGTAGCGATTCGGCAGGATGCCGACAACCGTGGCGGCGAGCGCCGTGCTCAGCGACGACGTGCTTTGCGTCTGCGCCTGGCCGTTCAACCCCCTCGCCGAGTTCACCGAAAAAAGATTGTTGAGTCCCGCGGCGGGACCGATCTGGCCGAACAGCGCGCTGATCCCCGAGTTCGTGTTGAAGGCCCGGGAAGTTTTGACATTGCCCGAAGACTGCGCCGTGGTTTGCTCCGTGATGTTGATGGTCAGAATGTCGCCGGGCTGATGAGCTTTGTCGTCTCGCGGAAGCTGTGCGAAAGCTCCGTTGGGATTCCAGATGCTTCCCGGGGTCGGCGCGGGGTTGGCGACCGCAAGCTCCGCCTGCCGGATGTATTCGTTAAGGCTCTGCTGAAACGTTACTGGCGCCTGCTTGGGGTGCTTCTTCTTTCGCGCGAAGCTGAGGCCAGGAGCCGCGAGGACGAGGGCCCCGCAGGCGATAAGAATCCCCGCTGATCGCTGAGCTGAATTTGAGAAGTTCACGCCGGCCCTTTCTCCAACCACGAATTTGAGATTCGATTTTCTGACGTCCAGTCGCGGCCGCAGCATCCTACCGGACTTCCAGCAATTCGTCGCGCCCAATCACTTTCGCTTCGAGCACGCGGCGGCTCTCCGTGTTGCGCACACGGACTTCCTGGCCGAGCACTCCCGCTTCGAGCGGCGTCACCTGGGTTTTAATGCTGAACCCGCTGCCGCGGACGACCAACGTAGCCAATACTCCCGGCTGCACTAGAACCGCTTTGGCAAAATCAAACCGCGTCACCGGCTGACCTTGGTTGAGCGCGGCCCGCGTTTGGAGTCCAGCCAATTCCTGGGCCGCGGCAGGAGGATTCGGGACGCTTTGCGCCGCCGGGCGCATCTCAACGGCAAAATCCGTGGCAGAGACGATCTCACCGGGAGCGACCGCGCGCTTTGAAACGAGTGTCGGAAGCTTGAGTACGGCGGCCACTGTAACCGTGAAGGGAAGGTTGGCCGGCTCTTTCGAGGTCCACAGGCGGAAGCGCGTTTCGTGACGCATCGGGTCGGATGCAATTCGAATGACGGTTAATCCGGGGTCAGCTTCCGTCACGTAAACCGGCGATTGAAGCTGGAGGTGGTCGAGGTCAAGCGCCACCGCACCGGTCCCGACAGCGCGACGAATGGCACTCGCGATTTCTTCGCTTGTGATCGCCCGATGAAAACGTTCGACGCTGATCTCAGAAGGCAGACGCAGCCGCTTCGCAAGCGGGCGGTCGTTCGCAAGCAGAAACTCCAGTTGCTGACGGTAGAGGATTCGTGTCATGGGAGGCTGCGGCGCGGCGCCGAGCGAAATTCTGCTCGCCTCGCTGCGCAGTTGAGGAGAGGCCGACGCCGGTAGCAGGTCGGCGAGGGTCAGCGCGGAACTATGCACCACGACATGAGTCCGCACGGAGACGGGCGCGCTCGCTCGCGCCGCGCCCGCCACAAGCAGCAACAGCACGCCGCATCCAGCAGCCATGGTGCGGCTTCGACGCCATTCGCCGCTCGTTGCTCGTCCCGGGTCACTCATTGCTCGCCACGCGTCACTCATCACTGTCACTCATCACTCGTCACTTGCCTACGTGATGTTGTTCAGTTGCTGCAGCATCTGGCTTCCTGCCTGAAGCACTTTGGAGTTGGCTTCATAAGAGCGTTGCGCGAGGATCATATTCACAAATTCCTGCACCACGCTGACATTCGATTGCTCGAGCATCCCCTGCTGCAAGGTTCCGAGGCCCTCCGCGCTGCCCGGCGCGCCGACCAGCGGATCGCCTGAGGCGGTGGTCGGAACGTAGAGATTGCCGCCGGTGGCGAGCAACCCGCCTGGGTTTGGAAACAGCGCAAGCTGGATGGTTCCCACTTGGGCCGCCTGCGTCTGGTTCGGCTCCTGCACGCTCACCGTTCCGTCCTGTCCAATCGTCACCGACGTGGCATTCGCGGGAACCGTAATCGCCGGCTGAATCGGATTGCCGTCCTGCGTGACAAGCTGCCGCTGCTGATTCAACTGAAATGAGCCGGCGCGCGTGTAGGCGAGCGTTCCGGTAGGGGTGAGCACCTGAAAATAGCCGTTGCCTTGAATCGCCACGTCGAGCTGATTCCCCGTATTGGTGAAATCCCCCGGCGTATCGGAGACTTCCGAGCCGGCGGGGCGCGTGCCGAGACCAAGCTGCATGCCGCTCGGGATCGTCGTCTGTTGGGTCATCGCCGCGCCCGGCACCACCACGTTCTGGTAAATCAGATCCTCAAACTGCAAGTGGCGGGCGCGAAACCCGACGGTGTTCGCGTTGGCGAGGTTGTTGGCGATATTCTCGAGGTTCATCTGCTGGGCGTTCATGCCGCTCGCCGCCGTGTATAGAGCACTGAACATGGGTTCTCCTTTTACTGAATGATCGGAATCTGGGTAATCGCCGTCTGATTGAAGCCCTGATCGAACGTGGTCACCGCGTTCTGCAGCATCTGCTCCTCTCGTTGCAGCAGAACCAGGCTTACCATTTCGGACATCGCGTTCACGTTCGAGGCTTCGAGCGCGCCCTGCTTCACGTCAGGTGAAGCCGCGGGGGCTTCGGCCGCCGCGGGCGCCGAATAGTATCCATTGCCCTCGAGCTTCAGCGGCGCCGTTTTGGGAAAGTCAACGAGCTTCAACTGGCCGGCAACCGATCCGTTCACCGCGATGGTTCCGGAAGGGCCGACGGTGATTGTGCCCGGCAGAATTGTGATCGGCCCCTCGCCGGGCTTTCCTTTGGGCTTCGGAATCAGTCCCATCACCTCGTCGCCGTTCTGGGTGATCAGGACGTGTTTGGCGTTCACGTGAAAGATGCCGTCGCGGGTGTAGCGGTCCCCCGCCGCCGTCTTCACCACAAAAAATCCTCGCCCCTGCAAGGCAAGATCAAGCGGATTGCCGGTCATCTCGAGCGGCCCCGCCGCGAGATTGGTGGCCGCTCCGCCGAGCACTCCGTAATTGTTTACGGCAACGTTGAGCGGCCCGGCGTCCGGATTCCCGAGAGTCGCGCTGAAAGTTCGGTAGAAATCTTCTTGCGCCTTGTAACCCGTCGTGCCGACATTGGCTAAGTTGTTCGCCGCGACATCGAGCGCGTCGAACTTCGCCACCAAACCCGTTACCGCCGCATAGAATCCGCTATCCACGTTTCATGTCACCCCGCCCCCTCGTACGCAGATAAAGGGCCAAAGCCGCCGAGACACGATATTTGCAACGTGCTCTGGCGCTTACGCGGGATGTGCGCATCGCGGCCGCGCACTGCTGGGGCGATTCTTGCCGGGAGGCAGTAGGCAAACCGCGCCCTATACACGCGGCGAATTTTTGCGCCGCGGGAGCTTCAGAGTCAGAGTGGCAACTTTGCCGGCAACTGCGTAGCGCCGCCTTTCAGAGCCTGCCCCGAGCGCAACGAATAGGGCGGCAAATAGAAGAAATATCGGTGTGCCGGCTGAAGCCGGGCGCTACAAATGGGTCTTGAGCCACAGAATCTTCAGCACGGCATCCGCTTGCCGGACGGAAGGCCGGCCCTACTCGATGACTGTTTACTTTGTGGTAAACTGCACTTGGAGGTGGAGCGGTGCGCCAGGCACGGCAAAGCAAGAAGAGAACGTCCGTCGGGCTTGCGGCGCACCCTACACGCGCCGCCCAGCAGCGCTTGCGCCTTGAGCTCGGGGAGACGCAAAGCTTCTGGGCTGGCGTCGGCCACGACGTCAGCAACCTGCTGGAAGCGGCGCTCGGCAATGCGGAAAGCCTGCGCGAGCGCCTCTGCAATGACGCGGAGGCGAGGCAAGCGCTCGATGCCATTGTGGGCGCCGTGGAGCTGGCGGCCTGTTGGATGAAGCAAGCGGCGCGGAAGCAAAGGGTGGACGGATTGCGCGCCGGACTGAACGGTCTGGTCAAGGAATTGGAAAACGTGCTGCGGGCGCTCGCCGGGAGTGCGATTCAGGTGGACGTGCATTTTGCGCCGCGCGAAGTGTGCGTCGGCGCGGACCCGATGCATGCGGCGCGCATCCTGATCAATCTCGTGCTCAACGCGCGCGACGCCATGCCGAAGGGGGGGCGGATCACGGTCCGGATCGCCGAAGCGGGTCCGCGAGGCCTCGGCGCCCGTCCTGCCTCGCGGCGCGGACTGTGGGGACGAGTAACCGTGTCCGATACGGGCACAGGAATCGAGAGTCCGCCCCACGTTTTTCACGCCGGTTACAGCACGAAGAGCGAACACCTGGGTATCGGGCTTTCCACGGCCCAGCTGCTTGCCGAGCGGAACGGAGGCTTCATCGAATTTCAGAGCGCGCCCGGTGGGGGAGCAGAGTTTTCCGCGTATTTTCCGCGCATTCTAGCGCGGACAAACGCAACCCGCACAACGACGGCAGCGGCGGCTGCATGGGCCGGACCTATGCCAATTGGGGCCGCGTCGCGAGATGCACACAGGCCCTCGTATGGTGGAGAGGAAAATCGCGAACACCAGGCGCGGAAGTCAAAGCGGATCCTGTTGGTTGATGATGATCCCTCGGTTCGAGAGATCCTTTGCCGCACGCTCGCTGGCGCGGGTTATGGAGTCGAGGAAGCCTGCGGCGCCGCCGAAGCCCTCGATCGATTCGGGAGTCGCGCGCCGGGAGTTGATCTGCTGGTGACGGACGTTCGCATGGAGCCGATGACGGGCCGGAAACTCGCCAGTGCCTTCCGCGCCAAACAGCCCGGCATTAGAATCCTCTACATTTCCGGCTACCCGGAGGAAAGCGCCGACTTAACCGGCGATCGCGCCAGCTACCTGACGAAGCCGTTCCGGCCCGGCACGTTGCTCGCGAAAGTTCGTGAGATGCTCAGCGGCGGATCGGGCTCGCCTGCCCTACCGAGTGGATCGGCTGGAGGATCGACCCGGCTCAGCATCGCAAACCCCCGTCGCAGTTTTTAGACGTGTGCGGGAGCGTCGAAGGCATCGCAGAACACTCAATCGGGGCGTCAAGCGGAGGGCTGATCATTCGTGGCCCGCGAGTTAACCCGAAGCCCGCTCGCCTCTGCCGCTGCGGACCGCAGCGAGGAATTTCCGGGCCGTGTCGGTGATCAGCTCGAGTTTGCCGTCCTCGATCGCCCTGAGGTTCACGAGCTCTCCGCCCACGGCCACGGCGGCCGCGCCCGCTTTAATATATTCGGGCACGGTGTCGAGGGTGACGCCGCCCGTCGGGACCAGATCGATCTGGGGCAGCGGGCCGCGGATCGCTTTGAGATACTTCGGGCCGCCGGCGGGACCGCAGGGAAATATCTTCACCATATCGGCACCGGCTTGCCAGGCGGCGAGCGCTTCGGTTGGCGTCAGGGCGCCAAGGATACAAGGTTTGCTGTAGCGGCGGGCCATTTCGACGACGCGCAGTTCGATCACCGGCGTGACGATGAATTCAGCGCCTGCCAGAATGGCCGCGCGGCAGGTCTCCGCGTCGAGAATGGTGCCCGCGCCCAGAAGCACTTCATCGCCATATTTCGCCACCACGCTCTCGATCACGCGCATCGCGCCCGGGACGGTCATCGTGATCTCAGCGATGCCGATCTCACCAGCGAGGATCGCCTCGGCCGCGCGCGAAGCGTGTTCCGCGGACGCCGTGCGCACGATTGGCACGAGTCCCGTGCTGCGGATTTTCTGCAAGGCTTTGTCGCGCGTCCAGGGCATGAGAACTCCCTCAGGTTTGGTGATTTGGCGATTGAGTAATGGTGCGATTGCCCTCGCACCCCGCTTCGCACCGCAGCGTTCCTCGCCAGGCGCCGCGGCGGTCGCTCCTAAAGCCCCACGGCCTCGACGCGAGACGCACTTATCTTCATTATTTATTACTCACGATGCATAACGACGCATAATTCCTAACGCGCTACGCGCAGGCTTGCGCCTTTCAAGAGCTGTTCGACCTCGGCGAGGGTCGCCCAGTTGAAGTCGCCCGGGCTCGAGTGCTTGAGCGCGCTGAAGGCGTTGCCGTAGCGAAGCGCCGCCGGATAAGACTTCTGAGTGAGATAGCCGTAAATGAAGCCGGCGCTGAAGGAGTCGCCGCCGCCCACGCGATCGACGATCTCAAGCTCATACTTCACGTCGTCATAAACTTTTCCCTCTGCGTAAACAATCGCGGTCCACGTGTTGCGCCACACGAGCGGGTTCTCGCGCACGGTGATCGCGACGGCATCGAACCGGAACTTTTCCTTCAGCCGCCGAGCCACTTCTTCATAGGCGCCGGCGGATACCTTTTCGAAGCCCTTCTCCTCGCCTGCTGCTTTCGGCTCAATCCCGAAGACCACGCGCGTATCCTCTTCGGTGGTGATCAGCACATTGACGTACTGCATGAGCGGTTCCTGAACGCTCTGCGCCTGGGAAGGCGACCAGAGCTTGCCGCGATAGTTAAGGTCGTAGCTCACCGTCAGGCCGGCATCGCGCGCGGCCGCCAGAGCTTCCTGAGTCGCCAGCGCGGCCGAGTCGCTGAGCGCCGGAGTGATCCCGCTCATGTGAAACCAGCGGCAGCCCGAAAAAACGCGCTTCCAATCCACCTCACCCGGTTTAATTGCGCTGATGGCCGAATGCTGCCGGTCATAAAGCACCGAGCTCGCGCGCGGCGCCGCGCCGAATTCGACGAAGTACAATCCCAGGCGGCCCTCTCGGGTCCAGACGACGTTCGAGAAGTCAACGCCCATCTGCCGGACGCGATTTTCCATCAGCCGCCCCAGCGCATTCTCCGGAAGCCGCGACACCCACGAGCTCGAAATACCGAGCCGCCGCAGCCCCACCGCGACGTTCAGCTCGCCGCCCCCAATCTGAACGTCAAGCGAATGGGTCTGCTCGAGTCTCTGAAAATGGGGCGGCGAAAGCCTGATCATCGCCTCGCCAAAGGTTACGACATCCGCCATGCCATCCGCTCCTTGACTCTCACAGTAACGCGCGCCGAAGTTTCGCAGTATAGCGCGAACGCCTTGAATTTGCCCGCTCGCTTTGTTAACGTGGGAACAGTCCGATAGTCCGAACAGCGGGGAACGCAGCCATGGCGGTTAATCAGGACCTTCTCGACATTCTGGTGTGCCCGGTGTGCAAGTTTCCGGTCAAATTAACCCCGGACGGCCAAGGGCTGAAGTGCGGCCAGTGTCATCGCGTTTACCCAATCAAAGACGATATTCCCGTTATGCTCGTCGATGAAGCCCGGATCGAAGCCGAATGACACGCGCGCGAGCGCCTGGTTGCCGCCCTAAGAGTGTGAAACCCGCTTCCGTCCTGCCGAACCTCCCTTCTGGCGCGCGCATCCTGCTGATTCGCCTCCGCTCGCTTGGCGATACCGTTTTGCTCACGCCGAGCCTGCGCCTGCTGAAACGATGGCGCCCCGACCTGCGCGTTTCAGTCGTGCTCGAGGAGTGCTTCCGCGACCTGCTCGACGGAAATACGTGCGTCGAAGAAGTGCTTACTCTGAAGGCGCGAAGAGGGGTGGGCCGCACACTCGAGTTGATCCGGCTGATCCGGGAACTGCGCAGCAGGAAATTTGACCTCTGCGTTAACCTGCACGGCGGCCCTTCGAGCACCTATCTCGCTCGCTGGAGCGGAGGGCGCGCGAAGGCCGGCTTCTTCCACTTCCGCAACCAGCGGGTGTACGACCTCTCCATTCCCGACGCTCGCGCCATTTTGTCGCAAGCGGTTGTCCACACGGCGGAGCACCACGCAGCCGCCTTTTTCTGGCTGGGCCTGCCCTTGCAGCCCGTCTCCCCCTCGGAGCTGTATGTCACTCAACAAGGCAAGGCAGCGTGGGATGCGGAGCGGGAACGCCTCGGCCTCGCGCCTTCTTGTGAGTATGCGATTCTTCATCCGGCGGCGCTCTTCGCAACCAAACAGTGGCCGCCCGAGCGCTTCGCCGAGCTCGGCCAGTACCTGGAGGAACAACACGGCTTGGCGGTGATTTACTGCTGCGGCGCCGGGGAATCCGCGTGCCTCGATGACGTGGAGCGCGAGGCGGGCAAGCCGCTCCGGCGAGTGGAGGGTCAGCCGCTGCGCTGCCTGATCGCCGCAATTGCCGGCGCGAAGCTCTTCGCCGGAAATGACAGCGGCCCCGCGCACATCGCCGCCGCAGTCGGCCGGCCGGTGATTGTCATCTTTGGCTCATCGAGCTCGCGCATCTGGCGCCCCTGGACCGGATCCCAATCAGCACGGGATGCGCGGCCGGGCAGCGCCTTCCGCATTATCCAGAATCCTTACGACTGTAACCCTTGTCCCGGCGATCGATGCTATCGCTTTGACGCTCCCGAGTGTATTCTTTCCGTGGGCGTTGAGCAGGTGCGCGCGGCAGCCGATTCGCTCCTCGATACGGCGCAGGCGCCAGGCAACGCGGCGCTGAAATCCATACCGTGAACAAAAGAAGCCAGCACTGGGCGCGTATCGTCGGCTCATTTCGAGGAAAGACGGTCGGCGTCTTCGGTGACTTCATGCTCGATGAGGTGTTGCAGGGCGAAGCCACGCGCATCTCTCCCGAGGCGCCGGTGCCCGTGGTCCTGATTGATCAGCCGCCGGCTGGATTCCCGGGCGGCGCGGGAAACGTCGCGGCCAACCTTAGCACGCTGGGCGCGCGAGCTATTCCGTGGGGTGCGGTCGGTTCGGACGAAAGCGGACGGCGCTTGATGGCGCTGTTGAGAAGCCGCAACATCGCGACCGAAACGCTGGTGCCCGAACGCGGTCGCGTCACGCCGCGCAAGCTCAGAATTGCCGCCCACCAGCAGCAGTTGCTGCGGATTGACTTCGAACGAGTTTCGGCAATCTCGCCGGCCTCGAGCGCGCGCATTGAACGCTCGTTCCGCCGGCGCGTGAGCGAGTTGGATGCTCTCGTGGTTTCCGATTACCTGAAAGGGTCGATCGAAACCCGCCTCTGCGAAAAAATCCTTTCGCTCGCTCGGGAGCGCCGCGTGCCGGTGTTTGTTGATCCGAAGCCTTCGCACCCCGAGATTTGCCGCCACGCCACCGTGGTGACGCCGAACCTGCGCGAGGCCGAACTGATGGCCGGAATGCCGATGCGCGATCACGCCGCCGTCGAAACCGGCGCGCATCGACTCCTCGAAACGTTCGAGTGCGAGTACGTTCTTATCACGCGAGGCGCTGAAGGCATGACGCTAGCGCGGGCGGGCGCCGGCGCGCACGTGATTCAGAGCGAATCGCGTCCCGTCTTCGACGTCACCGGCGCCGGCGACACCGTGATCGCGGTGCTGGCGCTGGCGTATGCGGCGGGCGCCTCGATGCTCGATGCGGCCGAGATCGCTAATCGCGCGGCGGGTCAGGTGGTGCTGAAATTCGGCACGGCGCCGATCGCGCCGGATGAGCTTGTCGAGTGTTTTCCATGACCCGTTGTCCGTGTCGCCGCCATTGACCCTCTGGCAACGCAGGTTGCTCTTTAACTCCGCGGCTTTAAGTCTCTGCATCGGAAAGACTTTAGCAACAACTCTGCATTGCAAACCTGTAAATTCCTGTTTGTATGGGCAAACATTTCGGGTCGTGTCATTCTGAGCGCAGTGAAGAATCTGCTTTTCCCCAAATTGCTTCGCTACGCTCAGGATGACATGCCCCTTGGTTGCGGCCGCTGCGCCGCGTTGCGCTACCTCTCTCCGCGGCTTTTGGTGGTTGGCTCGGCACGCGCCAATCGCTCCCCCGAAATGTCCGCCTCCCGCGCGACCATACGTGCTGATCGAATCCTGTTGTATATTGAAACGCACGTATGAAGAGCCCGGTGCTTTTGCTGGCGCTGGCTTTCGCGCTTGGCATCCTGGTTGCAGAATCAACCGGCGGGAATTTCGCGGCGCTGCTTGCGGCTGGCGCGGCCTGCCTTGTGCTTGCCTTCCTGTCGGTTCGCCGCAACCGACTGTTCGTGGCCGGAGTGCTTGTGCTGGCGGGGTTCGCATTTGCGGGCGCGGCGGCCCTGCGGCTGTTTCAGAACCGGTTTCCGGCAGATCATATCAGCCGGCTCGGTTCCTGGGGCTTGAGGCTCGATCGCCCTTTGCTTGTACAAGGAATCATCGCGACGAATCCGCTCGCGATGCCGTACGGAGTCCAGTTCGATCTGTCGGTATCACAAATTTCCGATGGGGTCAAAACGCGCGCGGCCAGCGGTAAAATCCGGCTTCGTGTTCTTAGCGGCGAGAATTCGCCCCTCCCGGCGGAAGCTCTCGATCTGCACTACGGAGAGACGATTCGCGCCCGGGCTCGTCTCAAACCGCCTCAAGACGATCAGAACCCGGGCGGCTTCGATTACCGGCGCTGGATCGAATCCATTCAGGACATCTATTGGCAGGGCGTCGTCGATGGGGCGGCCGGCGTTCAGAAGATTCCCGGTCCGAAGTCGCCTCTGCTCCGGCGGACAATTGAAGGCGTTCGCGAGCGGCTTACGGCCGGAATCGACCGGCTGTATCCGCCTTGGTCGCTTGAGGGCCGTGACGGCGCGGTGCTGAAGGCCATTCTGCTGGGAGACCGTTCTTCGCTCGACACGGGCACGATTGAGGGTTTTCGAAAAAGCGGCCTATATCATCTGCTGGTGGTGGCCGGCCTGCACGTAGGCTTGCTGGTTCTGCTGGCCGAAGGCCTGCTGCGCTTGCTTCGCCTGCGCGAGACGCGGCGCGTGGCGCTGCTGCTCGCATTTCTGTGTGTTTACGCAGCGCTCGTCGAGCAGCGCGCTCCCACGCTGCGCGCTTCTCTCATGATCGGGGCTTACCTGCTGGCAAGGCTCCTCGACCGCGATCAGCCGGCGCTGAACGCGATCGGCATTGCCGCGCTCGTGCTCCTCTTCCGACGGCCCGCCTGGCTTTTCGATTCGGGATTTCAGCTTTCGTTCGCCGCCGCCTTGCTTATCGCCGGGCTCGCGGGGCCGGCGCTCGAGCGGCTCACGGAACCGTACCGCCGCGCTCTTCGAGCACTCGATGATCCCGCCCGCGACATCGCTTTCGCACCGCGCGCGGCGCAGTTTCGCCTGGACGCTCGCGATACTGCGGCGCTGCTCGGCGGGATTTTTCCCGCGCTCGGCGAGCGTCGTGCTCTCAAGGGAGTTTCGGCAGCGCTGCGGGTTTCGATCTGGCTGGCAGACCTCATCGTCTTCTCGGCCGTGCTTCAGTTGGGCCTGCTGCTTCCGATGACAGAGATCTTTCACCGCGTCACACTGGCGGGAATCGGGCTCAACGCGCTGGCCGTGCCGCTCATGACCATCCTGCTCGCAATCGCGGCGCCGGTGGCGGTGCTGGGCGCGTTCAGCACCGCGCTCGCCGCATTTCCCGCAAAGCTGCTGGCCGTGATTATGAAGGCCCTTTTCGCGCTTACTGAATTACCGCGCCTGCCGCACTGGCTCTCCTTCCGCGTTCCTGCGCCTCCCTTATGGGTAGCCGCGGCTTTCGCTATCGCGCTGATCCTTGCGGCGTACGGATTTCGCTTCCACCGCGCGACGCTTCGAGCCTCGGGATTCGGCGCCGCGGTGTTCGGAATCCTGATCGCGCTGCATCCATTCCGTCCGCGAGTTCCCGCGGGTGTGTTTGAAGCTACCCAGCTTGATTGCGGGGGCGGTGAAGGACTTTTTGTTGTGCTGCCGGGACGAACCACGGTGCTGATTGGCGCGGGCGGGGGAAGGCGTCGCTGGTTCGCGGGCGGAGATCCCCTGCGTTCCCGGCGATGGGATCCGGGCGAAAACGTTGTCTCGCCCTATCTCTGGTCGCGAGGCATTAAGAGCATTGACGTGTTTCTTGTGCCCGATGTCGCGGGCGACCATCTGAACGGAGTTGCGTCCATCCTGCGGAATTTCCGGGTCAAGCAGTTCTGGCACGGCGACCTTCCGCCCGGAGCCGATTCGGCCGCGATTGCCCGCCTAGTGGAGTCGTACGGAGTGGCGGTGCGGCACTTGGAGCGCGGCGCCGCGATTCGCCTTGGGGAGAGCGAGGTTGAAGTCCTCTGGAATGCTCCGGCAACTTCCGCTGCGCGCCGCCGCACGGGCACGCCTATGCTGGTTCGAATCACCAATGCGGATGGCTCGATCCTTCTCGCAGCCGATCTCAATCGCACTGACCAGGCGCAGCTCCTGCGGAGCACGGCACGTCTCTCGAGCACGGTCTTAGCGGCTGCGGACGTCCGGCCCGAGCTGATCTCGCGCGTGGATCCCGCGGTCGTTCTCGACGCTTCGCAGCGGTTAAGCAGAACAGCCGCGCTCACCGTTCGAGACCATGCCCGTCCTGATCCCCTTCGCCCAAGGCTCTTCCGGGTTGCTGACGCGGGAGCCACAACGGTCTCGATGGCCGGCGGCGTGATTGCGGTCCGGTCTTACTCCTCCGACCCGCGTTGAGCTGACCGGTGGCTGGTGGGAGGCCGTGCTATTGACCTGCGGCCGGCGGCGTCGGATGGGCGTAGGTCACCGATTCGAGGGTGCCGCTGATCGTGCCGACTACCATCATGGCTTTGATTCGAAGCGGAAGGCGTGCGGGATCGTCACTCATCCAGATGAGCATGCGACCCTTCTTTTTGTAGAGGTCGCCGAGAGCGCGGGGCTCGAGGCGAAAAGCATAACGCGGGCCGAGGGGCGTTTGCAAACGCTGGCGCGCCTGAACGTCGATGACGACGTCATGAGTCTTCGATCCGTCGTTGACAGGAATCGCAATTTTATCACCCACCTCCATCGGCTGGCGGCGCAGATAGTAAAACGCCGTCACGATATCCTCGACACAACCGGGAATGGCGTTTTCCGCGTGTTTCAGCGGATGATTGGGCTTCGCCGTGTCGCGCTCGTCGAGAATGGCGACGTGCTGGGCGCCGTCAAAGGTGATGTGCGTCTGTTTGTGGCGCCTGCCTTCATTGATGGTTTTGTCGATCGAGCGCGAGCACAGCGTGCGCGGATCAACGACCGACCGGTAATGGTTGTCGAGGTTATAGAGCAGCGACACGAACCCACTGGACCTCGCCTTGGCATCAATCTCGTAGGCGTCGTCTGCTCCTGTTCCAATCTGTTTCACGGAGGCAACCACCTGGCCGGCGGGAAAAATAGACCACGTCACGTTGTAAGTCAGCGTCTCTCCCGGGATGAAAGGCTGCGGAACCGTTGCGGCAGTCGTCTGCGTGAAGGCCGGGCTGACCAGGAATAAGATCGCGAAACATAGTCCTGCCTGTTGTAGAAGACGAAAACGCATATCCTCGGGTTAGACGCTGAGAGCGACGCAAACGTTCACCGGCGCCATCGGGCGGCGTCCGGTACGGCTTCGGCGCGCCGCGACGACGCTAATCTGAAGCCCGGTCGGTATCACTCGCGCATTATCGCAGCATCAGCTTGATGATCAGAAACAGAAGTATTGCGGCCCATCCCGCTGCCGCCTCGTATTCGCGATTTTTCCAGTACTGCTTCCACTGGAATTTCGCTTCGCCGCTCGCCCCGCGACCCGGCACAGGGAAGAAGAGCGGCGTTTGGCGCGCATAACGATCATACTCCTCGCCGAACCGATGCTGCAGGTAAGCTTTTTCGCGCCGCATCACCGGAACGTAGATCAATACAAATAGCACGATAAAGGCAATCGCAAGCGCGGCAGATGCCGCCGCCGCCACAAAGCCTGCTCCGAGAATAAAGCTGCCGAGATAGAGTGGATTTCGCGTGTAGCGGAAAGGGCCGGCGGTGGCGAGCGACTCGTTTTTTTGAATATATCCCGCCGAGATGCCGCGGAGAAGGAGCCCTGCGAGCGCGACCACGCCGCCGCCGATGAGCCAGCCGCGTGTGGGCCGGCTCAAAATGAGGAAAGCCAGCGCGAACGCAAAGCCCAGCGGCACGCGCCACCGCGCCGCCCAACCGCCGTAACCAGCGCTCATCGGCGTTCATCGGCCCTGGCCAGCCGTTCTTCCACCGCGGCGACTACCTCGTCAACGGAAATGCCTTCCATGTATGTTTGCGCGCGGGTTCTGCGCGTATGGTTCACCGGCTCGTTGTTTGATAGGGCGATATCGCTCGACGAGAACGGTCCATTGCGCGATGCGCTCGTCGGACCCATCAGCGCCACCACGGGCACGCGAAGCGCGGCCGCGAGATGCATCGGGCCCGTATCGCCTCCGACGAAGAGGCGGGCGCGGCGAGCCAGCGCCATGTATTGTCCGAGGGTTGCCTGCATGTAGTAGGACCGCGGATTGCCTCGGCGCTGGAGGATAGCCTGAATGTCGCGCTCTTCAGAGGTAGAGCCGGTAAGCACCACAGCAAGATCGCGCGTCGCGCCGGACTCACCCATGCGGGCGATCAGCCGAGCGTAGTTCTCTGGCCCCCAGCGCTTGGCGATCCAGCCGCCGCCCGGGCTCACCAGGATAAAGGCCGTGGCATTCATGTCGCCGAGCCGGGTCTCAACGTACCGCTCGTCCTCCTCGCGGCGCGGCAGAGGAAAACGCCAGCAGCCGGTGCGAGCGCCCAGCGCCTTAACCAGCGCGAGGCTTTCTTCGATAACATGGCCCGTATCCCGAAGCGGAATTTCTTCGCTGTAAAAGAGGCCCGCTCCCAGCTCGCGATGGCGCCACTTCGCGTAACCGATGCGGCGCGGCGAGCGGGAAAGCGCCGCCAGCACGCCGGTCTTCAGCAGGCCCTGAAAGTCGATCACCGCATCGTAGCGATCGCGCCGCAGGTCGCGCACGAAACTAATCACCTCGCGCAGAGTATTCGCGGAGCGCCATCGCTTTCGCCACCCCAGCGTGTCGATCTTGAGAACTCGATAAACGGAAGGATTGCCGTCCAGGAGCACCGAGTAACGGCTCTCGACGGCCCAGGTGATCTGGGCGCCGGGACGCGCTTCGCTGAGGGCCGAGACGGCGGGAAGTGCGTGAACAATATCTCCAATGGAGCTGAGCCGGATCACCAGGAATCGTTCTGGCACTCTGGCCATTTTATCAGAAGCACTGAAGGACTTTTTGCCCGCTATTTTTCGAAGCGCCGGCGGATCTCCGCCAGAATGTCGCGGGTGGAGTGGGTTTTCGGGTCTCCGGTGATCCGTACATCGCCACCAAGCCGTTCCATGACGGCTCGCTCCGGGACGGTTGCCTCGGAGTAGTCGGTTCCCTTACAGTGGACGCTCGGGCGCAGGTCGGTGAGGATGCCTTCCGCGGTGAGATCGTCGAAGACAATCACGTAATCCACAAACTCCAGCGCCGCCACGAGCTCGGCGCGGCCCGCCTCGGGCATGAGGGGGCGTCCGGGGCCTTTCAGAGCCGCAACCGCGCGATCGCTGTTGATGCCGACCACCAGAACATCGCCCTGCCGTTTGGCCTCGCGCAAATAGCGGACGTGGCCCACGTGCAGCAGATCGAAGCATCCGTTGGCGAACACGATGCGGCGGCCTTCGCGGCGGAGCGTTTCGCCCAGCGCGGCGGTTTCCGAGCGTGGAATGATCTTACCGATCATGCGTTTCGAATCGCCTCAGCCAGCTCCCGCGAGGTCACCGTCGCCGTCCCGCTCTTCATCACCACCAAACCTCCGGCGCAATTCGCCAGCATGGCCGCTTGGCGGAACGATGCGCCCGCGGCGAGGCTGACGGTGAACGCCGCAATCACGGTGTCTCCCGCGCCCGTGACGTCGGCGATCTGGTCCGATCCGAAGATCGACAGCGCGGCCGGCGCGCGGCGCGGTTCATACAGAACCATTCCTTCGCGCCCGCGCGTCACCAGTAAAGCGCGAAGCGAACACGAATCGAGCGTGCGCGCGGCCAGCCGGTGGAGCGTGTGGAGATCGGTCCCGACGCGCTCGCCGAACGCTTCCTCCATTTCCGGCTCATTGGGGGTCGATGCCGTCACGTGGTTATAGCTCAGGATTTTGTACCGGGAATCAACCACGACGGGCGTACCCGGCCGGCGGAGTTGCAGGGCGCGCGCGCCGGCCGCATCGCAGGCTCCATATCCATAATCCGAGATGAGCACGGCTGACGAGCCTGCCATCTGAACAAGCGCTTGCCGCTCGAGCTTGCGCCGGACACGCGCATCGAGCGGCCGGGTTGGCTCGCGGTCAACGCGCACAATCTGCTGCATGTGCCCGTGGCCGAGCCCGCCGAGCACCCGCGATTTAGCCGGAGTGGTGTAGCCCTTCACCCGTTTCACCCCCCGCGTCGGCACCTTTTTCTGCCGAAAGTAGCGGAGCAGGTCGCCTCCCGCCTGATCTTCCCCCACCGCGCCGAGGAGCACGAGGTCCGCTCCGAGGTCGGCGAGATTGTTAGCAGCATTCGCCGCGCCGCCGGGCACAATGCGCCTTTCGCGCTGGCGCAGGATGAGCACCGGCGCTTCGCGCGAGACCCGCGCAATCTCAGCGTGAATGAATTCATCCGCCACCAGATCGCCCAGGACGACGATCTTGTGCCGGTGAAAGCGCTCGATGAGGCCGAGGAGGGCGGCCCGCTCGCGGCGAGAAATATTCATGTGAGGCTATTGCTTCCCTCGGTCTTCCGCGGCGCGCTCGTGCGTGATGCCGAGCTGCCGAACCATCTCGAGCGCGGCGCGATAAACCATCGCCACGCTCACGCCCTCCATGCAGCGGAAGTCGATCGGGCACACGCGCAGCCCGCAGGGGTTGCAGGGCACCGGATGCTGAACGACTCGGGCGTAGGGGCCGAACGGTCCGGTGGCCCGCGCGTCGGTGGAACCGAAGATCGCGATCACCGGCAGCCCCATCGCGGCGGCCACGTGCATGAGACCGGAATCGTTGGTCACCACGAGCCGGCAGCGCTCGAGCAGTGACATCGACTGGCGCAAGGTCGCATCCCCGGCGGCGATGACCGGAACGTGCTCCATCGCGCCCGCGATCTCTTCGGCAAGCGCTCTTTCCGCTTCGGATCCGAAGATCAGCACGTCCGCGCTCAGAACTTCGATCAGCCGGTCGGCGAGCGCGGCGAAGCGTGCTGGCGGCCAGCGCTTGGCGGGCCCGAAAGAAGCGCCGGGCGCCAAACCGATTAAAAACCGCGGCCCTTGAATTCCCAGAGCTTCCAGGCGCCGCACCGCCCAGGTTCGCTCTTCCGGGGCGGTTTCAAGTCGGATTTCGTTGAAGGGCTGCGGCGGCTCAGGGGACGAAATAATTCCCGCCCGGAACAGCAGGTGAAGATAGGAATACGCCTGATGACCGTAGACCGCCGGGCCCGGAGCGTCGACCGGACGCGTCAGCAGCGGCGCGCGTCCATCGCGCGCGTAGCCGATCCGAACCGGGATTCGCGCCCGCCAAGTCATCCAGGCGGCGTGGAAGGCGTTCTGCAGCAGGATCGCGGCATCAAACTGCTCCTCCCGAATCTGGCGAATCAATCGGGCAAATCCCCGCGAGCCACGGTGCTCGCCTTGCGAGTCATAGACGATCTGCCGGTCAACCGCAGCGCTGCGTTCGTAGACGCCGCTGACCCACGGCTTCGAGACGAGAACCAGCTCGGCCCGGGGAAACCTCGCGCGCAACGCCTCAACCGCGGGCAGCGACATCACCGCGTCGCCAATCCAATTCGTCGATCGAACGAGTATCTTTTGCGGCTCTTGGTCCATGGAAACTCGCAAATCCCAGCTTGGATAGAGTATAAGCTAGTGGGACGCCGTTGAAACGATCGCGCGCGAGCCCCTTCGCGGTGTCTCGCTCTGCGGAAACGGCAGCAACCCGGCGGGATGCCGCTCCTCGAGCGGCGCTATACGCCTATCCTTTCGTGATGTACGCCACCGCTTTTTTGTTTGCTCTTTTTCGCGCTGGCGCGGATCAGGCCATCAGAATCCATCGCACGGCGAGGAAAACCGCCGCCAGGAGCTTGGCTCCGTCGAGTCCGGTGTAAGCGCCGTGCAGCGCCCAGAAGTGCGCCATATCTTTCGGCGATGCGTTGAAATCGACCCTGCGCCCTACGGAGGCGATCTCCGGCGCGATAATCGCCGCAAGGATCACCACCAGCGCCAGCATCACACAGGTGATGACGAATGCGGCGGTATCGCGCGGCGTTTGCCACCACAAGAGTAAAGCGAGGGCAATACCCAGCAGAATCTGGGCCAGGCCGTAGGCGCGGAAATCCGCCGCGTTCACCTCCGCGGCGAAGTGGTGAAGCAGTTCGACCGACGCGGACTCGCCCAGCGGCTTCAAGAGCCGCGCGACTTCCGGCTGCGGCTTTTGCCAGATTTCGGACGCCGCGCGGAAGCTGCGCGTCGCGGCGTACCACATAAACAACGTCCAGCCGATCCAGACGCTGACGATCACGAGGGCGATGGCTCTGCGGCGTCCCATAATTTGGCGTCTATTTTCCCACGGATTTATGCCGCCGGCGAGCATTTCGCACGCGCGCTGGCCGAGCGCCGCCGCATTCCTTGACGGCCTTCGCAGGCGGTTCTTATAATCCTGGAGGAATGCACAGGACTCGCAACGTGCCTAAGCCGTCGATTCTTCTGCCGTACATGGCCGCGCTGGTGATTTTGCTTTTCGTGCCAGCCGTCGGCGCAGCGCTCCAATCCAAGCCGCAATCCCAGTCGAAAACCGCCCAGGCCCCGCCGATCGTCGTGAACGTCAACGTCGTGCCGGTGCCGTTTACCGTGACCAATAAGAAAAATCAGATCGTCACGGACCTCACGAAGAACGACTTCGAAGTCTTTGAGGATGGCAAGCCGCAGACGATCACGCTTTTCAGCCGCGAGACCAACCTGCCGCTTCGCATCGGCGTCCTGATCGACACCAGCAACAGCATTCGTGAACGGCTGGAGTTCGAAAAGCAGGCGGCCGTCGATTTTCTGGATGCCACTCTGCGGCCCGGATTGGATCAGGCTTTTGTAGTGGGCTTTGACGTGGAGCCGCAGCTTCTGCAGGATTACACGGACGACCTGGATAGGCTCAGCACGGCGATTCGATCCTTGCAGGCGGGCGGCGGCACGGGCTTGTTCGATGCGGTGTACTACGCGGCGAAGCAGAAGATGATCTACTCTCCGCCGCCGCAGCCGTACTTGCGGCGGGTGCTGGTGATCGTCAGTGACGGCCGCGATAATGAAAGCCAGCATTCGCTCGATGAGGCGCTGGCGATGGCGCAGCGGGCGGAGGCGATCGTCTTCGCCGTGAGCACGAACCGCAGCGGCATCGAAGAACGCGGCGATAAGGTGCTGACGGAATTCGCGGATCAGACAGGCGGGCGCGCGTTTTTTCCCTTCGAGGCGAGCGATCTTGCTTCGGCCTTCGCGACGATTTCGAAGGAGCTCCGCGGCCAATACATGCTGACCTACATCTCCACGAACAAAATCCACGACGGAAAATTCCGCCACATTCGAATCAAAGCCCTCGAAAAGGGTCTGCGCGTGCGCGCGCGCGCCGGATACTTCGCGCCCTCGCAGTGACGTGTTGCTGATCTGAGCGGGCGGGGTCAATTGCCGTTTGAGTTGGGAGAGGCCGCCAATGGCGCGTAGTAGCCCTGCCGCGCCTGGACGCGGTAGCTGGCGTCATTGACGCGCACTCGGAGTTTGTGGTAACTGCCGTCGTGCGCGCGATCGATGGGCGTGAATCCCAGCAGATACTGGGTTCGCAACTGGCGCTCGATCTGCTGAAATGCTTGGTAGGTGTCGGTGCTCCGCCCGACGCGGATGAACTCTCCGCCGGTCTCGCGCGCCATCTTCCTCAAAACGGACTCGCCGTTGTAGCCGCCGCCGTACTGATCGTAGCTCGCGTACATTCTTGGATCGAAGACGTTGATCGAGTAAATCATCACGTCGGCTCTCTCGGCGGATTCGACGGCGGAAGCGAGCGATTCCTTGCTTCCTTCGTCCTGCCCGTCGGTCAGCAGGATCAGCACCTTCCTCCCCGCCTGCGATGCCATCAGTTGCTGAGAGCAGGCCAGCCAAACCGCGTCGTAGAGGTGAGTGTACCCTTGCTGCGCGGAGGGAAACGTGCCCGGCAGAGGTCCTTGGCCGCCGCCGTTGATCTCGGTTTCGCTAACCGCCTGGATGAGGCTCTGAAGATTCGGCGTGAAGTCCTGCAGGAGCTCGACCTGCAAGTCGAAGTGCAGAACGAAGGCGAGGTCCTTCGGGCGCAACACCTCGCGCAGGAAATTGTTCGCCTGCTGCTGCTCGATGGTCAATACATTCTGCTGGCTCGGGCTCGTGTCGATCATCATCCCCAGGTTCAGAGGCGCATCCGTCGCGATGGAAAAGTATTTGATCTGTTGCGGCACGCCGTTATCGGTGATCTGAAAGTCGTTCCGGGTGAGGCCCGGAATCACGCGCCCGTGTTTATCGGTGGCCACTGCGTACACGTTGACAACTTCCGTTTGGACCTTGAGAACGTTCGGCCCCGCTTGCGCCCCAAAGCACCGGAAGGAAATCGCCGCCGCAACCAGTATGCCGCACAGCGGAGCGGCCGCGAGAGTGCGGCAGCGGTTCGCGAAACGTTTCCGGCCCAGGACCGAAGATTTTTGTATTGCGAAGCGCATGATCGATCTTGCACCTGATAGGATGCAGCTTTCCCGAGCGCGTGTTGCACCGGATGGGAGCGGGATGGTTGCGAAACGTCGCTCGAGCACGAGCAAAATTCCCGAATGCCGCATCCGAGCGGAGGAGGAGATTAGAAGGTTCACCGAAAAAGCGGGTTGGCGTTCACTTTCCTCTTGACAATACGATGAGCAATCACTATACATGATGATGAATACGCGCTCCGCCAGTTTGACTGGCGGAAAGTTTTGAATCTCGAGAGGAGAATACAATGCCAGCGAAGAAGAAGGCAAAAGCGAAGAAAAAGAGGTAGCCAGTTTCATCAAGAGCTGAAGCAGTGATTCGGGGATGCAGCGATGCATCCCCGAATTTTTTTTGAGACGTTCCTCCCGTTGCGCACCGCCCTCCGCGCCGCCTCTCTTCCTGCCACCAACGTTCTCTCGCCTCCGCTCCCCGCCGGTTGCGAGTTCCGCAAACTTGTAGCTACAATGAACGTCTTTCCGAGGCCACACCGGCCTCGCCCCATCGATGGGGACGAAACGTGGTACGACACCAATTCCGCTGTACTCATCAGTGATCAGGGCACGCTTCAGAAACTGTGTGACAACCGCGGCTGTAGCGGCGATCAGAGCCTTCCCTGACGCAGGAAGGGATCGCCGAGGATGATTCTTCGATCTCTTCGGCGATCATAAATCGCCGCTACAGCGGATACGCCAGAACCTGAATTGGATCGCCCGAATCGACGGAATTTTCAGCGCCTCGGAGCTTCGAGCTTGCACCATATCAAAATCCTGATCAGCCTGCTCGGTCATGTTCTCGGAAAGTACGGCGGCTGGGGCCTGTTCGCCATTTCCTACCTCGACTCGTCCTTCCTCGCGTTTCCCGTGATCAACGATCTCCTCCTGATCAAGCTCTCGAGCGCGCACCCGCACAATGCCGTCTGGTACGCGCTCGCCTGCGCAGTCGGTTCGGTTGCCGGCGCGCTCACGCTTTACTTCATCACGCGCCGGGGCCGCAATCTGCTCTCGCCTCGCACTCCGCAGAAGGAGAAGACGAGAATCCGGCATTGGATCGAGCAGAACGATTTTTTGTCGATTCTCGTCGCATCGCTGCTGCCGCCTCCGACGCCGTTCAAGATTTTCGCGATCATGGCCGGAGTTCTCCAGATCGCGCTTACCCGTTTCACGCTGGCGCTGGCGATCGGGCGCGGGATTCGTTTCGGGCTCGAAGCGTGGGTGGGGGTCGAGTACGGCGTCGAGGCGCAGGAGTACTTGCGCAGAAACGCCTTGTGGCTTTCGCTGGTGATGGCGGGCGTCATCGTGGTCGGCGTGGTGATCTACCGGTTCATCCGTCGGCCAGGCAAACCGGCGGGAGGCGAGCTTTAGCCGCATCCCGGAATGTAGCGCCGGGTTTCTAGCCCGGCACCTTTACCCCGACACTTGCCGCCCCGTTCGCTGCGCTCAGCGCAGGCTCTGAAGGGCGCCGCTGCTGCAAAGCCATTCGGCGCAGGACGCTAGTACAGCGGCGCGGTCATCTGGAAATGGAAGGACTGTTGTTTCACGTGCAGCGACGGATCGAGGTCCGTCTCGAGAACGAAATTCCAGGACGGCGTCCCCGGTCTGACAAAGCGAAGGTCGCGAATATAGACTCGAAACCCGCTCGCGTCCGAATAGACGATGGCGTACGGCAGCCTCGCGAAATTGAGGAACACCCTGGCGGCCTCGGTTTTCTGCGCGACGGCGAGCGCGGGCGTGGGCGGCGGCTTGCGCAAGACGGTCTCGGCGAACAGATTCAGGTCGCTCGCGAGAGAGTTGACGCGGAGCGTATAAAAGGCGGAGTCGGTCTCCGCGACGCCGTTCCACTCGAACGGATTCAGCGCCGTTGGAAAAGCGCCGAGCTCGTCCGGGTTTTCATCTCCGTAGGTGTGGGCGCCGAGCAGAGTCACAGCGCGATGCCGGGATAGCGCGCGGCATCCCCACAGCGCGACCAGCGCGCACAAGGCGAAGATCGCTCCTTTGCGCACCGCGCCGGCGCTGCTCCGCCGCCCGCCCACCTCCTCCGTGATCAGCCCCAAAACCAGCGGCACGCACAAGCCGAGGATGAGAAAGAAGAGAAGCCAGAAATCGACGATGGGCATGATGCCCCATGCGTACCAGCGCCCGCTGAACGGTAAAAACGGCCGCACGCCATAGGCGTTCGTAAAATCCATCAGGACGTGGACCGCCATTCCGATCCAGCAGACGGCAAAGAGCCATTTCATGCTGAGCCGCGGGCCGCTCTTTTTTGCCTGAGTCCGCCGCCCGAGCGCGTAGAGGGCAGCCGCCAGGATCGCCGACAGGACCGTCAAACCGAGCAACGAATGAGTGATTGCGCGATGATGCGTCAGATATCCGACGGTGCCGCGCCCGGCAAAAGCGACGTCAATATCCGGCAGATTCGAAGCGATGATCAGTGCCAGCATGGCAAAGCGCGTCTTGCGCTTCAACCCGGCCTGCGCGATGGCAATTCCGGTGAGCGTGTGAGTGAGATTGTCCATGCCGCGTTCTCGCGCGCATTATATCGGCTTTCACCTCCCTGGCAAAGGAAGGGCGGGCGCGCGGCGCGGCGATGGGCCTTCAGGATGCTTCGTGTTCCACGCCGGCGGCTCACGAAACAAAGGCTGCGCGGGCCGGCGATGAAACGCCTGTGATAGAATTCGGAATTCGTTATCTCTCTGAAGGAGCACCCGATTGGCAGCGATTGATCTGATCTTGGGAAGAGAAATACTCGACTCGCGCGGCAATCCCACTGTCGAAGCGGAGGTCCATTTGCGCGACGGAGGTTTCGGGCGTGCGTCCGTTCCCTCCGGCGCCTCGACCGGCGAGCACGAAGCCATCGAGCTTCGCGACGGAGACAAACAGCGCTACGCCGGCAAAGGCGTGCAACACGCGGTGGAGAACATCAACAGCATGATTGCACGCGAGCTGGGCGGGCAGGAGGCGAATGAGCAGTCGGAAATCGACAAGCTGCTCGCTGACCTCGATGGGACGCCGAATAAGGGCAAACTCGGCGCGAATGCCATCCTGGCCGTCTCGATGGCGGTCTGCCGCGCCGCCGCGAGTTCGGCGCGGCTGCCGCTCTACCGCTACCTCGGAGGCTTGCAGGCGCGCCGGCTTCCGGTGCCTCTGATGAACATCCTGAACGGGGGCGTCCATGCCGACAATACCGTCGATTTTCAGGAGTTCATGATTGTGCCGCTCGGCGCCGAGACTTTTGCGCAGGCGTTGCGCATGGGCGTTGAGACTTTTCACACGCTCAAGAAAGTGCTGAAGGAACAAGGCTATCAAACGTCCGTGGGAGACGAAGGGGGCTTCGCGCCCAGCCTGAAATCGAACGACGAAGCCATCGAGCTGATTCTCGACGCTATCGATGGCGCCGGCTACTCGCCCGGACACGATATTTCACTTGCGCTTGATCCCGCGTCGAGCGAAATGTATCAGGGCGGCAAATATGTCTTCTTCAAATCCGGCGGCGGCAAGAAGTCATCGGACGATATGATCAAGCTGTACGCCGACTGGACGCGCCAGTATCCGATCGTTTCTATTGAAGACGGCCTGGCGCAAGATGACTGGGAAGGCTGGAAAGCTCTAACGCAGGAACTGGGCGATCACGTTCAACTGGTGGGCGATGACCTGTTCGTCACCAACACCGAGCGACTCGAGCACGGGATCGCGGAAGGCGCGGCCAATTCGATTCTCATCAAGCTGAATCAGATCGGCACCGTGTCCGAGACAATGGCGGCGGTCGAGCTGGCCCAGCGGCACGGCTACACGGCCGTCGTTTCACACCGCTCAGGCGAGACGGAAGACACATTCATCGCCGATTTTGCGGTGGGCCTTCGCACCGGCCAGATTAAGACAGGCTCCGCCAGCCGCACGGATCGCGTGGCCAAGTACAATCAGTTGCTTCGAATTGAAGAGGAGCTGGGTGTGGTGGCGGAATTTCCAGGAAAATCTGCTTTGAACGTGCGGGCCGCGGACGAGGAAGAATAGCCGGCCCGCTGCGCCGCATGGGAGCGAGGACCCGGCCTAAGGCGCGGCGGCTCGTCGCGAGGCGCCCTCCTCGCGCACGAAGCGGTAGCGGGGAATTGCCACGGCGAGCCGGGGTTCAATTCGCCGCGCGGTTGGCCGCTCGACGCGCGACACGAACCCGTGGCACCTGACCGCCGCCCCCGGCCCTCCGAGAACTTCACCCGGAAGCGTGAACCCCATCTCGATCCAGGTTCCCGCCCTGATCGCGAGATCACACCGGAATAAGACTCCGCTGCGGCTGACATTTTCGATTTGTCCCAGGCGCCATGCGGAGTCGTCGAGCCTGCGGAACCGAATCGCAGTTTCCACCGGACAGCGCGGCGCTCGCACTCTGGAATGGTTCTCATCTCGGTTTGACATCGACTCCTCGGAAATGAGCGCATTGGATTAGGATCAGGCCGCTTCGTCTGCTCTGCGTTCCAGGATAATCTACAATCCGGAATGCGCAAGACGCACCGATTCCAATAACTCAGATGCAACGATCCAGAAACTGTATTAGACGGGATTGCAATCGCCGGTCCGGCAAAGCGCTGAAGACTGCGCCACAACGATCTGCTCCGAGTGCCGCATGGTCCTGCGGCCCACTAATTGGAACGAAAATCAATCCGATCGTCACCCCCGCGAAAGCGGCGGTCCAGATTCTGAATTCCCGCTTCCGCGGGAATGACGGGTTCCGGTGATTTTCGACAGAGCGCGGCCGGGCAATTTCGTTTTTGAAGGCGGCATCGGGCTCTTCGCCGGCGGCGGCTTCGGCACCGCAAAATAGCGGGACGGGCGGGTACCTAATTCGCCGGCTATCTGCGCGGCGTCGTGAAAGGGACTCGTTGGGTCTTACCGGCGAGAGATTACTCGGCACACGAGGTCGAAACTTCGTGATCCGGATGATCGAGATTGTGCTGCTGAGCGTCGCGCTCGGCTAGCCGGCGGGCGTCTTCTCCGGTTCGGATCGGCCCCGTCCACCCTTCGAGGCCGTGGGTCATATCGGAGCAGAAAGCGTAGCAGGAAAGCATCGCGCTCCTCCCTTACCGCACCCAGCGTACCCAGATTGGCGTGATTCGACAATACAGCGCAACCCCCGGCAGCGGTGAAACAACCCTGTAGGTCGAACGCTGCTGCCAGCGCCCGTGCAGACGCCCGAGCGGACCGACGGTTGACGATTTGATGCGCGGCCTAACATAATGATCGAGGCCAGGACGCCGAGCGTTCGCGGGTTGGAGCGATCCGCCGCGTGCAGGCCATGCAGGTTGTCGGAAAAACGGTGCCCGCCTCGAACCAACCCGTATTGCAATCACCGGTGCTCGTACTGAACGCCTCGTATGAGCCGATCAATGTGACTCCTGCGCGCCGCGCTGTGGTGTTGGTTTTCAAGGGCGTCGCCACGACGGAGGAAGAGGACGGAGACTTCTTGCACTCGACGCGAATGACGATGCGCGTACCCTCCGTGATCCGGTTGCGCGAGTTCCGCCGAATACCCTACCAGACGCGGGCGCTCTCGAGAAAAAACATCCTGCTCCGCGACCGGTACACCTGCCAGTTTTGTGGCGGCGTTCTGCCCGCGAGCGAACTCACGCTGGACCACGTTATTCCGCGCTCCCGCGGCGGCCGCACCGACTGGGATAACCTGGTGGCCTGCTGTCACCGCTGCAACAATCTGAAGGGCGACCGGCTCCCCGAGGAGGCAGAGTTGAAACTGCTCCGGCCGCCGCGTCCCTTCAGCCTCCACACCAGCCGGCAATTGATGCGGCTGATGGGAAGGTCGGATGAACGCTGGCGGAAATATTTGTTTTATTGACGCGGGGGGAGCGGCAGCAGGTTGCGGAAGGAGCGCTCACTCCTCGGACCGACGAAGCCGGCCCGAACCGTGCTAACATGCGAAGTTGCCGTGCGTGGAGAGGTGGCCGAGTGGCTTAAGGCGGCGGTTTGCTAAACCGTTGTACGGTCAAAAGCTGTACCCAGGGTTCGAATCCCTGCCTCTCCGCCAGTTTTTCCGGTACCGATATTTAACCTGCTTTGTAGCGCCCCGATCTTGAGCACTCGCTGATTGTTGACTTCATGCCGCACCAAGTCGTGCCCCCTTCGGATCCTTCACATCGACGCCGTCCCACCAGAATCGATCCTGGTGGCGGACGCTTCATCAGAAGCGAGGCGCCTGCTTGCCGAGCGACAACCAGGACACGAGCGGAACGTTCAGTCGGGGCGGGCTCAGCGTGGTGCTGGGGGAGAGGGAATCGCTGGGGGTGCCGGCAATCACGCCGGCCGTCGCGGCATCGACGGCATTAATATCCGCGCCAGCCGCCGTGCCGTCGGTGGCGGCCGACGCGTAGGGGCTTGAGGCGGCAAGGTGGAAATCTCCTCCGGCATAATCTAGGAATCCGACCGCCGTCCAGTTGGCCGGAAAGAAATTGCCTCCCGGATAGCCGCCTGGCGAATACGCTGACGATTGAATGCCTTCAATCACGTTGCCGGCGCACGTCCAGCTAGTCCCAAAATACATGTTGAAAGCCGCGGTTCCTGCACTGCCGTCATCGGCCTTCATGCCGTAGGCGTTGTGGGGAAAAATGTTGTTGGTAATGGTAAACTTCGCCATGGGACGGGTCGTGGCGTCTCCGGCGTTAAAAATGGCCCCCCCCTGGAACGCGGTATTGTGGTCAACAGTCACATCCGTCATCGGCGTAATGATCGTCGTATCCCCTCCGCTGAGGAATTGAAACAGCGGGCCGTCCATGACTTGGAGCGGGCCGCCTTCCCAGACGTTGTTGAAGAAGAGAACTCGCTTGAGGAAGTCGCTCCACCCTGACCCGGAATTCGGATCATCTTGACTTAAGAGGTTAGCCCCCGCCTCGACATTTTCGAATATATTATCTTCAAACGTCGCGTCTTGCACGACGCACCAAGGACAGTTTCCACTCTGGTTGCGTGGCGTGAGCTCGAGAGCGTAGCCGCTTTGGCCTTGCCCGGCCCACACGTGGTCAAACACGTTCCCCTCCACCAGCACTCGTTGGGCGTTCTTGAGCTCGAAGAGGTTCTTGACGACATACTGGATTCCTTCATAGTCGGGAGCGTGAATATTCCAATTCTCGGGCACGAAAAAATAATTGTGTTCGACGGTGATATCAGAAGGCACGAGGCCGCCCTGGTTGACATACCCGGGCTTGCTGGTGCTTTCGTCCGGCCCCGCCGAAGCATAGGTGAAGTGCGAGCCATCCGTGACGGTGATAGTCTCGGACCCATTGAGATCGGTTGGCGCGAGCGCTGACACGACCGAGGCGCCGTTCTGCAGCCCGGAAGTGCTGGCTACAGCGCAGGTGACCTGGCCGCGGGACCGCGAACAGCTTGAAATTTGCGCGGTCACGCCGGCGATGCTCGGATCGCTGCCCCCGAAGATCACATTTTCGCCAGCCGCTTCCAGAAAATTGTTGATGATGGCGAACGGGCCGGGACCGTTAAAGGATCCGATCGCCTGCGTGTCCTGGCCGGGGTTGTGAATTTCAGAGATGTAGGAATTCACAACCGCGGTGCTGGCGCTTTCCATTTCGACGCCGCGTTTGCAGAACTGCGAAGGAGTGCAGTGGATGTAGTCGCGGTCCAGCACGATGTTGTAGGGGAGAGTGCTCGCACTGGTGGCGGAGGGATTGCCGACGACGACGAGGCCGTAATTCTCCGTGTTCGGAGTTCTTCCCGAGGTGGGACCGGCTGCGACATCGAGCCCCATCAGGCAGTAATCGTGGGCGTTGGCTTCCGTGCTGATGGCGGGCATCGAGTCCGGGGTTAACAGCTTCGGCAGGACATTCGAGTACGAAGGACTGATGCGCGTTCCTGCGGGAGGCAATTCCGCGTCCGCCGCCGCAGTCCGGATGACAATCCAACCCGATCCTCCCGATTTATACCTGAGAATGTAGTGACCGGTGCAGGTCGCCTGGGGTGGAATCAGAATGGTATCGCCAAAATGGGCTGCGTCGATTCTGGATTGTAAATCGCTGCAGTCGCCGGCAACCGTAACCGTGGCGCCAGATTGCGTTGGCATCGCGGTGGCCGGAATCGAATCGGGAAGAGTCGGCGCCGCATAGCTGCCGCTTCCGGCGGCGCCCATCGGGAGGGCGGCGATGAGGAGCAGAGCCAGAGCTACGAAGCAACATTGGTGTTTACGCATGCCGTTGCGGGGTCCTCAATGAAAGAGTTCCGAGCGGTGCAGGTCCGCGCCACGCTTGGCGGCCAGCCCCGCATCGCGACCAACGAGGTCGCGGCGCTTGCCCCGCTGGTCCCAGAGTATCTCGATCCCGCCAGAACGATTGGCAGTTTTCAGCGAGTGGCGCCGACCCGGATTCGCCTCGCTTCGAACCCGGGAGCCCGCCGCGCGACTCCATCGCGCCTTGCGGCGCACGCTCGAGAGTTCCGAACGTCAAGGGAACGGTATCACCGCTTGAACCGAGTTCGAATGCGCACTTTCGAGGCCGGAAGAATCGATCGCCGTCGAGCAAAAGAAGTAGGTCTCTCCCGATTGCACGGTGCTGTCCGTATAGGCCAAGCCGGCGATCGGCGCGGAGTTAATTCTCGTGTACGGCCCTCCGGAGGATGAAGCGCGGTACACGTTGTAGCCGATCACATTGGGCGAAGGACTCGCTTCCCAGGTTAACGCGACGGAATGCGGTTTCAGTCCCGTTCCTGTGAGCAAAACGACGTTCGGCGAGGTGGAGGAATTGCTCGCGACAGAAACGCTGCCGGAAGCGCTTCCACCCCCCACCGGAGCGAAGCGTATGGTAAAAGTGACATTGTTTCCCGGCGCGAGAATCAGCGGCAGGGCCGGGCCACTCAGGCTGAATCCCGCGCCCGAGGCGGCGACTTGAGAGACGGTCAGGCTTGCTGTACCCGTGCTGGTCAGGACGACAGGCAAGAGAGTGGAATTCCCAACCGTCACATTCCCGAAACCGAGGCTCGCGGGGCTGGTGGTCAGTGCCGGGTTGGGCGCGCCGGGCGCTGGAGACGATCCGTTGGGATTAAACACCACGTCCACCCAGTAGTTCGTCGACTGATCGCTTTGGTTCGGAAACGTGCCGGGGCTGTAGGAATAAACTCCGTTCCTCGCCGAGGCGCCGTCCGCCAGCGCGTGCAGCGGCGGATTGTTGGTGCCGGTGGTGAAGTATCCGCGCGATACCGGATAGTAACCGCTCGACTCCGAGTAGGAAGCGACGTACACCGCTCCCGCCTGGATGGGCACCGGCGTGAGTAGCGACACCTGCTGCCAGCCCGCAGCGGTTTCATTGTTGGAAGGCGCGCTCGCCAGCAGCGCGCCGCTGCTCGACCACAAGTGCGCGGTGTGCGAACCCTTGTCCATCGGGCTCTTGTAGAAGCGTAGCGCCGTGATCGTCCCCGAAACGTCGGACGTGAACGACACGCCCAGCTCAAACGGACTGCCTCCCGAATAGGACGCCACGTCCGGCGTGGCCGAATTGCTCCACAAACTCACCGCGCCGGCGGGAGATACGGCAAGCAACGCGACGAGCCAAGCTTGAGCAAGGAGTACTACCAGTGTAAAGAGGCGCGAGGAAGCTCTGCTGGACAAGTGGGGCACACCCTTCATGTCGAAGAAGCACACTTGCGTATCGGTGCAGTTCGCGACATGAGGTCAGGAGAGGCGTAGCGCGGCGCTTACTGAGATCGCAATCGCTGTTCTTGCTGCGGAACACTGAGGACCCGGACGTGCGCTGAGTTGTCCTTCAATGCGCCGCCGGGGTTTTATTGGCCGCTCGACGGCGCTTTGAAACTGGCCCGCCGGGCCGCGACCTTTGCGCAGGGTTGCTCCGCTTCCTGACACTGACGATCTACGAACTTGCTGAATGATCGAGCTGTTGAGAACCGCAGTGATTGACCGGCCTTTGAAGCCGTGACGATCAGAGAGCGACGCGAACCGCCGCTCTGCAAGCCGTCGCTGCGGTTAGTTGCTTACCGGGCAATGCAAGCCAATGCGCGCACCGCAGAGAACGTTCGCACAGGCCAGCAATCGAATTACCAACGCACGGTCGTCGCGCGGCCCGCGGCTTTTTAGACCGTCGAGTTGGGCCGCGCCGGTTCTGCGGGTGCGCCAACGTTGGAAGTTCTTACACGATACTGGAAAAAACTATATTCCGCGGCATGACCTTCGAACCTGCCAACCACTGCGAATGGAACGGCGACCAGCGCGGAGCCGTTTCACGTGGTACTATGAGCCGAACGCCCGAGGCAAGCGCCGGCTCCGGGCGCCGCGCTTCGTTGCGCTGGCCGGAAAGAGTGCTACACGAATCTCGCCGCCGGGCCGGCGCGCCGACTGAATCCTGTGCGTCAATCCCCCTCCCCCACTGCCGGCGAACTCAGCGCTACGCGACCTCCGGTTGTGAGCGTCGTCATCCCCGCATATAACGCCGCCGAATTCATCGCGGAGGCGCTCGCTTCCGTATTTGCTCAAACTTACCGGGACTTTGAGGTGATCCTGATCAACGACGGTTCTCCCGACACCCTGGAACTGGAGAATGCGATTCAGCCTTGGCGCGAGCGGCTGATTTACCTGACGCAGGAAAACGCGGGACCCAGCGCGGCGCGCAACGCGGGCGTTCGGCATGCGCACGGCGTCTACGTGGCATTTCTGGACAGCGATGACCAGTGGCTGCCGGAGCACCTGTCGTCTCAAATGAGAATGTTCGAAGAGAGGCCGGAGCTCGACCTCGTCTACGCGGACTTGCTGCTCTTTGGAGACATCGACCCGCCGGGAAAGACTTTTATGCAAATGTGCCCCTCGGCGGGGCCGGTCACCGTCGACAGCCTCATCTCTCAAACATGCTCGGTGCCCACATCTTGCGTGGTGGTTCGCCGAGGGTCCGCGATCGAGGCCGGGCTGTTCGATGAACGGTTCGTTCGCTCCGAGGATTTCGACCTGTGGGTGAGGATCGCGCACCGCGGCGGAAAAATGGCGTACCAGACCGCCGTGCGGGGAAAGCACCGCCTGCGGGCGGGAAGTCTCGCCTCAGACCACGCGAAATTGGGCGCCAGCGCGATCGAAGTGCTGGCGAAGATCGATCGGACGCTCGATCTTTCGGAATCGACGCGGGCCCTCATTCGGGCCATGCAGGATGAGTTGCGCGCCTTGGATCAGTTGGAGAGAGGGAAGCGATGCCTGTCGGAGGGTGATACCCGCGCCGCGCGCAGCCACCTGAGCGAAGCCAACGCATTTCTACGAAGGCCCAAGCTGACGATTCTCCTCGCCGCGCTGCGCCTGGCCCCGGGCGCGGTTCGGCTCGCCATGCAAGCCCGAAACCGATTGGCCTCGGGTCGCCGGAACGGCGATCGGTGATCGCTGGTCCCTCGTTGTCGCCCGCCCGGCGAATACAGTTCGCCGCTACAGGGGCTATTCGATTTTTTTAACAGCTCCTTCTTTCGGGGCCGAGTAGCGCGGGTCGGCGCGCAACAACTCTGCCGGTATTCGCCTGGTCAGACGTGTCGGGCAAGCTGATAGACGGTAATTTCCGGCGGGGCGCCCAGACGTATGGGAAGGCCGATCGTCCCGATCCCTCGGTTGACGTAAAGCTGCGCGCTCTTTTTGTGAAACAATCCCTCAACGTAAGCGGTCAGCAAGCGGACTGGGGATAGATTCTCTCGGCCGAGCTCCAGCGCGATCTGGCCGCCGTGGGTGTGGCCTGCGATCGTGAGGTCAATTCCCAGTTCGGCCGCCCGGTCGAAGGTGTCGGGATTGTGGCTCATGAGCAGGTTGACGGCACTCGGCAGCATCAGCCGGTCAACGCCCTCCAGGTACGTCCGGACGTATCCAGGCGCTCGGTAAGATGGCCCGAAGGTCCAGCGGGTTTCGAAATCGACCCCGATGAGGTTAATAAAATCGCGCTGGACGAACACCGGGGATTGTTGCTGCCGAAGAATTCGGATTCCGCTAAGGGCAAATAGCCGCGTGATGGAATCCTCGATGTGAGCATAGATTTCATGGTTGCCGAGGCAGCCCCAAACGCCGTAGGGCGCCCGCAGCCGCGAGAGCGCGTCCACCACAGCGAATTGAGTGGACGGATCCCAGATCACAAAATCTCCGGTGAGCACGGCGAGGTCGGGTTTCAGCCGGTTCGAAATCTCAACAATCTTATCAATCTCACGCTTCGTCATGAAGGGCCCGATGTGCAGATCAGAAAGCTGGAGGACGCGGAATCCGTCAAAGGCACGGGGAAGCCGCGGAAGCCCGAGGCGCAGGTTGGTGACCTCGAGATCGATGCGGCCGCGCAGGATGCCGTAGGCCCCGGCCACGAAGGGCGCGGCGCCGAGAGCCATCGCGCTCCGCCGGAAAAGCAGTCGCCTGCCCGGCTGAATCGGGAAAGTTCGCGGAGGCAGACCGCGATCGGCGCTCGCCTCCTGATCTTCGCCAGGCGGAACTCCCGAGCGGGCGTTGCGCAGCCGCCGCGCAAATGGAGCAGCGAAGGCGGCTAAAAATCCCAGGCCGCGGACGATCACGTATATTGCGAATCCGGCCGTCGAACCGAAAAGCCACCACGCGATCGGCGCATCAAGCAGCGCAGCGCCGAGCGTCAGGTGAGTGGAGCCCGAGGTGCGCCGCCACGCAAAAAAGGCGTAGATCAGAAGCGCGAAATAGATCCCGGCCCCCGCGGCGTCGAGGCCGCGCCGCAGAACCCGGTTCCGGCAACAGCGCCGCTTCAGTGATCGGAGCTTCCACAGCCAGAAAATCTGGCTTGCGATGAAGGGCACAAAGACGACGAGCGCCACAAGGCGCTTGGGCGACGTCACCAGCGGGAGATGAATCACAGCACCGAGCTTTGCCTTTTTCTTCCAGGCCTGTCAAGCGCCGCGATTTTCCCCATCAGCTCCCCGGCGCGTGCCCGGTTGAGCCACCCACCACTCCGTGAAGAGCGCCAGCGCGCTTTTGCCCGGTGGTTTTGGGGTGGCCGGACTCCGATACCGTAAAAAATCTATCTCGCCAGTCTCAGCCGTCTCCAAGTTCTCATTCTGGCCTGTTAAACTCTCGCTTTGATGGGGGTAAGAGACGAGCGTGCTCGAACCCCGCGCTAGACTTTGGCCACTCGCGAAAACGGTTAGGCGGGCAGGGCTGCCAGGGAGGCGGAGAGCGTGAAAAAAACGGGAAAGTTCTCAGTTTGCGGAACCACGGTGAGGAGTCGGACGCGAAGAGAAGGAATCCGCCGGGCCGCCGGGATCAGCTCGGCGTTACTGCTCGCCCTGAGCGCGATGACTCTCCTCGCAACGCCGAGCGGCAATCAGAGCGCGGCCAAACGTGATCGGTCGCCAAAGAAATATGGCATCGCGAGCGGCGCGGACCAGGTTCTCAGCGCAGTCTATGATCCTTCCTCGAACAGCCTGCGCGTCAACGGGGGCGGCACGTCCTCGACGAGCGTCGGGCTCGCGATGCCGAGCACCTTTTCTGTGTCCGGCAGCCCCGTTACATCGTCCGGAACCATTTCGGTTAACTGGGCTCAGCCGGTGAGCATCGCAAATGGCGGGACGGGACAGACTAGCGCCTCGGCAGCATTCAACGCCGTGGCCCCTCCGACCGGCGCCGGGGGCCTGATCTACGGCACCGGGGCCGGCAGTTACGGGAATCTCACGCTGGGCGCGAGCGGTCAGTGCCTGAGCTCGAACGGGCTGACACTGGTTTGGACCCCGTGCAGCCCGGGGACCGTGATCGCGCTCGGCGGCGATCTGGGAGGAACCTTGACGGACCAGATCGTGGTGGGTTTGCAGGGGCATCCCGTCTCCGGAAGCGCCCCGGGCGCCGGCCAAGTGCTGGAGTGGAACGCGGCGGCCAACGCGTGGTCGCCGGCGACGTTGCCCAATCTCGGAACGGTGCTCGAAACCAATGGGGCCAGCGATTTCAGCCAAGGCGCGCTAAATCTCGTCAACGGCGCGAACATCACGTTTTCGAATTCCTCCGGCGCCACTGTCACCGCATCGGTCACCGGCACTTTGCCCCCCGCTGACGTTCCCGCGATCAACCTCGCCGCTCCCGGAAACGGCGGAATCACAGGAACGCTCGCGGTCGCGAACGGCGGCACCGGACTGGCGTCGCCGGGGGCGAGCGGGCAATGCCTGACGAGCACCGGGTCTGCGATGGCCTGGGGCTCCTGTGGCGCGGGCTCTTCGGCCATTCAGGTGAACGGCGCGAACACCAGCTCCCAGACGCCGGTCAATTTTCAGAGCGGCGGGTACATCACCGTGACGAACCCGAGCGCTGGGAATATCCAATTCAATTTCAGCGGCCCCCTCGCCGTCGCGAACGGCGGAACCGGACTCACCGCACCCGGATCGGCGGGCCAGTGCCTGGGGTCGAATGGCGTGGCTGCGGTGTGGACGGCTTGCGGCTCGGGCAGCGCGGTGGCCCTCGAAACCAGCGGAACGAACAACGCCAGCCAGGCGGTGTTGAATCTCGTCGCCGGAACGAACGTGGCGCTGAGCAACACCGGAGGCGGGAACGTCACCATCTCGGCGGCCAGCGGGAGCCTGCCCGCATCGTGGACCGTGGCGGGCGGGACCAACGCTTTGAGCGCCCAGCCCGCACGCGGCCAGGATGCCACGGTCCTCACGCTGGCGCCTTCGCTTGCGACCGGCGGAACCGCCGATATCTTTGACGTTTGCAGCGCCACTCCGTGTTCGAGCGGCTCGAAGTATTTCTGGATCACTTACAATGGCGGCCTCGGCTTCAGCGGCAACAACGTGCAGCTTGGCTCTTCGAGCCAGCCGACCCAGAGTTATCTGCGCTTGTACGGAGGATCCACGCCCAACGCTCCGGCGTATCTGGATCTGCTTTCGAACACTGGTGCGGTGCGGACCGATTTGTTTGCTTCTACGTCCGCGCCAGGAATCGCCTGTGTCGGCTCGTCCATCCCAGGCGGTGACTGCGGACCCGCAGTGGCATCGACGAGCTATCTGATCTCGGCCGCGGGAGGAACCGCACCGACGGCCGGAGATTGCGTCAGGTGGACGTCTTCCACGCAGATTGGCGATTCCGGGGCCGCGTGCGGAAGCGGCGGCGGATCAAACTCCGTGGCCGCGAACCCGAGCTCGACCCAAACGATTACGCCAGGATCGGCCTCCGTCACGCCGCTCATCCTCAAAGGCACCGCATCTCAGACGGCCGACCTTTTCGATGTTCAGAATTCGAGCGGCGGCAATGTGCTTCAGGTGCAATCCAATGGCGCGATCGATACCGGCTACTTTGCCTCGAACAGCTCGATTCATGCCGCCGGTAATTTCGTTCTCGATTCTCTGGGGGGCCACTTTGACAGCAGTGCTTCGAATTCCGACGCGGCCGGAGAGATCGCAGTCTCGTCCTCGACCTCATCAAGCCACACGTTCAGCTCGGCGTTCAGCGCGCCGCCCGTGTGCGTTCTGACGCCAATTTCTAATCCGGGGGGGCTTACTTGGTGGGTGACTACGACAACCGCCTCGGTTACCGTAAATATTTCCGCGGCAGCAACCATCACTTTCAACTACATCTGCATGGGGAATCCAAACTGATGAAGACACAGATCACAGATCGGACAAATGAAACGAGAGACAAGAACACACAGCTCCAACAGTTGACGGGGGCGCCGGGGCGAGGCGCTTCGGCGACGGCCGAGACGGCCGGGGCAGTCGAGATGAGAGACAGAAACGCGCGCTCCCAAACTGGAATCGGAGCGCCTGCAGGAGACGCCCATGGCTCTCCCTGCGGTCAATGTCCCGTTCATTGGACCGGATTTCGGCGAGCGAATGGCCCGCGTGACCAATGAAACGACGCTCACACTGGATCCGATGTATCGCGGGCGACGCGGCAACTGGTTCACGCCGTCGGCGAGCAAGTATGCGGAGTGGGGTGTTTTTGCCCGGCTACGGGAGTCTCCGGTCCCCACGGCGATCTGCACGGGCAAGGAACTGTACCGAGCTGGCCTACGATACCACGGGAGCAGCATTTCTGTTTACTTTCAACCTCGCAACCTTTGAGATAGCCATGGGCGTGGGAGCGCCCGGCGCGGCTTATACTCCAATCCCAAGCTCAAGTCACTAGGTCCCGGATAGCTTGGGGTCGATGGCGTCAAGTAGATACCCCTATCTTGAGTTGAAGTGAGGTAGTCCTCAGATGGGCAAGAGTTAAGTGAGGGAGAGCTCTCTTCCCCTCCGGCAGCGCCGAAGCCACGCCGCGCAAGCCCTGACGCCACCGCAAAGCGGACTTTGCTGTTGGCTCAAAGTGCTCTATATTCTAAGCATGGACAGAGCCCAGCGAGCGCAGCCCATGGCTATCCAATTCCTCCACCACGCCGATACTGTGCGCCAGGAAATTGCGCCAAGGATCACGCCTAAACGGAAATCCGAACTAGGCCAATTCATGACGCCCGCCCCTGTGGCCCGTTTTATGGCGTCTTTGTTTCCAGCAACTATGCTTCGAGATTGCCGATTGCTCGATGCCGGGGCTGGCGTCGGTGCCCTCTCATGCGCCTTTCTTGATCGGTGGACTTCCGCCGACGGATTGGTCTTTAACAACGTGGAGGTTGAGGCCTACGAGATCGACGCCACCTTGCGGAGCCATCTGGAAATGGTTCTGGCAAGCTACGCGAAACGCTCACCTATAAGCTATCAAGTCTTTTCGGATGATTTTATTCAAGTCGCGGCGCTGCAAACTCTGGGCGCGCGGCGATTCACACACGCAATTCTGAATCCACCTTACAAGAAGATCAACAGCGCGTCGGATCATCGCTTGATCTTGCGCCAGGCCGGAATTGAAACGGTCAATCTCTATTCTGCGTTTGTGGCCTTGGCGCTGGCCTTGATGAAACCCAACGGCCAACTTGTGGCGATCATTCCGCGCAGTTTTTGCAACGGCCCTTACTATCGGCCGTTCCGCGAATTTATTTTGCACCATGCCGCGCTGCGGCACATGCACCTATTCGTCTCGAGAACGAAGGCTTTCAGGGACGACGATGTACTGCAGGAAAACGTCATCATCCGACTTGAACGCAGTGGCATCCAGCGTAACGTAACGGTTTCAAACTCGACAGACGACAGCTTCGCCGACCTTGCCACGCATGAGCAGCCCTTTGACAGGATGGTGTTTCCATCCGACCCTGAAAGATTTATTCATGTTCCAACGTCGCTCGGGCTCAATGTTCTAGAATTGTCCGAAGGTGTCCACTTTTCTTTGCCCGACATCGAGATCGGAGTCTCAACAGGCCCCGTGGTCGATTTTCGTTTGCTTGAACACATTCAGCAACATCCCACGAAAGGCACTGTGCCCCTGCTGTATCCTGGGCATTTCAGCGGGCAAACCACCGAATGGCCTAGAGACGATATCAAGAGGGGTAACGCGATCAAACTCAACAGTGAAACCAAGAAATGGTTGTATCCGAATGGTTTTTACACAGTGGTGCGCCGTTTTTCCTCGAAAGAAGAAGCGCGCCGCATCGTCGCAAGTGTAGTCAGACCCGACACGTTCCCAGGTGCAACGATGCTTGGTTTCGAGAACCACTTGAACGTATTCCACGAGGACAAGCACGGTCTACCGGAATCGATCGCATATGGTCTGGCGTCCTTTCTCAACACGACGGCTGTCGATGATAACTTCCGCCGCTTCAATGGACACACTCAGGTTAATGCCACCGATCTTCGCCTTATGAAGTATCCCGACCGGAAGACCTTGGGCGCCTTGGGTGTATGGGCGCACTCTCAGGGCGCTCTGACGCAAAGAATGATGGATGATCAACTGCAGAAGCTTGCTGGATGAGCGCACGTGAACACATCGAGAACGCGCACAAGATTCTCCTCTCCCTCGGATTGCCGCGGGCGCAGCAAAACGAACGGTCCGCGCTCTGCTTGCTAGCACTGCTGAACCTCACGCCCCAGAAGAAATGGGCACAAGCGGAAAATCCCTTGATGGGCATCACGCCGATCATGGACTGGATTCGTGACCACCATAAGAAAACCTATGCGCCGAACACGCGCGAAACTGTGCGACGCCAAACCATGCATCAATTCGTTGATGCGGGAATTGCTCTTTACAATCCCGATAAACCTGATCGCCCAGTGAACAGCCCGGCAGCCGTCTACCGAATTGAACCTGCGGCGTTGACACTGCTACGATCCTTCGACACGCGAGCTTGGCATAACAAACTGACGGCCTATCTCGGCGAACGACAAACACTCGCCGCGCGTTACGCTCGCGAGCGAAAGCAAAATCTCATTCCCGTGCAGGTAGCACCAGGCCAGCAAATCAACCTTAGCCCAGGTGAGCACAGCGAGTTGATACGGGCGATCATCGAGGACTTTGCGCCGCGTTTCGTACCCGGAGCCGAATTAATCTATGCAGGCGATACCGGCGAAAAGTGGGGTTATTTCGACGCGGTGCTGCTCACCAAACTTGGCGTGATTGTCGATGCGCATGGCAAGATGCCGGACGTCGTGCTATTCGACCCAGAGCGGAAATGGCTGGTCCTTGTGGAGTCAGTCACCAGTCACGGGCCAGTCGATGGTAAGCGCCATGCCGAGCTTGCCAAGTTGTTTGCGGGATCAACGGCGGGCCTGGTCTTCGTCACTGCGTTCGCGACGCGCGCCATCATGGGCCCTTATCTGGGCGAAATCGCATGGGAAACCGAGGTATGGGTTGCCAACGCACCGTCGCACTTGATTCACTTCAACGGCGAACGATTCCTCGGCCCCTACTCGCTTGGGCCTGATGCCGTTTAGCAGCGTCAAAAGACTTCGGCCCCGTCATGTCTTATCTTAACTTTGTTTCTGACCGGACCCATGATATCGGCGTGCGAGTGGCTTTAGGCGCGCAGCGAAGTGCCGTGTTCAGGCTCGTAATCGGCCGAGCGCTCAGGCTGATCCTGTTCGGCGTCGGCGTGGGAATCGCCGGGGCGCTCGTGATTACGCGGTTTCTTGCCGCCGCACTGTATGGAGTGAAACCGACGGACGCCCTGACGTTCGCTGCCGTCTCGCTGATTCTCATCGCGGTGGCGCTACTGGCCAGTTATATCCCAGCCCGCCGCGCGACCCGAGTCTATCCCATAACGGCCCTGCGGCACGAGTGAGGAAACACCGCAGCGATCAGCGGCGCGGATTTGATGACGATGCTCGGAAGCGGGTGGCGCGGACCTTTATTCTTGAGGTGCGCGGCTTGTCCCCGGCCGGACGAAAACCACCGGCCTGCATCTGTGAACGGGCGGTGTGAGTCAAAATCTTTGTAGGTCTTTTCTCCGGCGTCGCGGTGCGGACGCGCGGATCTGCGGCGCTGCTCGTGTGGTATGAAGTTGCTTTGGACGCTCCGCCTACTGATTGCGGCCTAACGATTTCCGCAATCTCCGTTGCAAAGACGCCGGTAGCTTATGGAAGCATTGTCTGGCGAAATCCGCGGCAGTCTCCCGCCGGTCGTGTCGGCGCAGCCGGGTGCGGTCGAGGCGGTAACGATGGATTGGCACGACCTCGCCTCCGAATCTTCTGAGGAACGGGTGCGCGGCGCTCAGAGAATAACGCGGAAACCCCTCCTGATGAGCCCATTCAATCGCCCTCCAGTGGAGCAGATCGTTGGGTTTCAGATGAAGGAACTCGTCGAGAGACGAATTGCCGGCGTATTCCAGCAGCCCTCCTTGTAAAAAACGAAGGCTGATGCCCGCAATTACTCTCCCTAAGTGGCGCGCGAGAAAATAGCGGTGATTTCCCGTGAGGCGAGCGGCGCGCTCAAACGCCTCGAACGGCACGTCCGCTTCGATGACTTTCCTCGGCGTCAACCGCCAAGCCTTGAAGACCTCGTAATACGCGCGAAAGTCCTCCGGAGTCGAGGCCGGCGAGACTTCCACTCCTTTTTTCATCGCCTGGCGGATGTTTCTGCGGCGGCCTTCATCAAAGCACTTGAATAACTCGTCAGGCCCGAGCCTGAGGTCGAGAACGACGGCGCCTTCCGTGACGCGGCGGCGGTAGCCGTGATTTACGAGAGCATCGAGGGGAGTCCAACTCCATGCGTAGAGCGTCACGATCTCGGCGCGCCCTGCCTCTGCGAGTAATCCGCGAGCCAGAGCGTCAACCGTGGTGACAGGGTTCGCTGATGGATCAAGGCAGATTTGAGGTCGCAAAGGAAGCCCGGAAGTGATGCGACCTTCTTCGTGGATCGCCGTCAGCACTCCGGTAACCGCGTCGCCCTGGTAAGACAGCACGGCGAAGCACTGCTTCCGGTCCCAATACGGCTCAAGAAAGTATTCCGGGGCGTTGTAGTGCGACGGCAGATCAGCGCGGCGCAAAAAATCGCGCCAAGCGGCTTCCGTCGCCCCGCTTGGAAAATTGCGAACGATTTCGAATCGGCCAGCCATCAGAATTCGTCTCGGCCTTGCGCCGGCACGCCGAAAATTGCGGCCTGCGGTCATCCGCGCGGATATCGCGCCGTCGCACGGCAGCCCTTCAATTTTAGCGGCTAGCGGTGGCGCGCATCAACTGCGCCGCATTTCTTCGCCGTCTCCGATTCTTGCGCATCTTTGAAACGCTGTGTTGAATCTGGAATTTGGCCTTCCGTTGTGGCCCTTCCGGGCGCTAAGATCAAGCTTTTGGCGGTCGCGGCGCTACAAGGAGAAATCGGGACGAAATGAACGGCCAGATGACAGCGGAGCAAAAAAGGCTTGAGCAGGAACGCCGGCGTGAAGTGCATTGGAAAAGATGGGGGCCGTATCTCAGCGAGAGGCAGTGGTCCACCGTTCGGGAGGACTATAGCGCCAACGGCGACGCCTGGAATTACTTTCCGCACGACCACGCGCGTTCCCGCGCCTACCGCTGGGGCGAAGACGGGCTCGGCGGCATTTGCGACCGCCACCAGCTTATCTGCTTCGCTCCCGCTTTCTGGAACGGGCGCGATACCATCCTCAAAGAGCGGCTGTTTGGCCTGACAGGTCACGAGGGCAACCACGGAGAAGACGTCAAGGAGTACTATTTCTACCTCGACTCAACCCCCACGCATTCCTATATGAAGTTCCTCTACAAGTACCCGCAGGCGGAGTTTCCTTATTTGCGCCTGGTAGAGGAGAATCGCCGGCGCACTAAGCTCGACCCTGAATTTGAGCTCATCGACACGGGCATCTTTGAGGGCGATCGCTATTTTGACATCTTTGTTGAATATGCCAAAGCTGCGTTTGAAGACATTCTGATTCGCTTCACAATTTTCAATCGCGGACCCGAGGCCGCCAAGCTGCGTCTTCTCCCGACGGTTTGGTTTCGCAATACATGGTCGTGGGGGCGCGACCCGCGCCGGGCGCGTGTTTCGAAGCTCGGCAGCGGCGGCGGCATGGCGATGCTGGAACTTGAACAGAACTACTACGGCAAGCGCTGGCTCGCGTTTGAGGGTGATCCCGCGCTGCTGTTCACCGAGAACGAGACCAATTACGCCCGCCTTTACGGAGGCGTGGATAAGACGCCATTCGTGAAGGATGCATTCCACGACTACGTTATTCACAACGATCCCAAGGCCGTGAACCCCGCGCTAACGGGGACCAAAGCGGCGGCGGACTATCAATTCGAAATCGCTCCCGGAAAAAGCGTCTGCGCGCGGGCGCGATTGATGGACCGCAAACCCGCCGGCGCTTTGTTTGGGGAGGCGTTTGAGGCGGCGTTCACGTTACGCATCGCCGAGGCGGACGAATTCTACAACCGCCATCTCGCCAAGGGCGCTTCGGCGGATTGCCGCAACGTTCAGCGGCAAGCGTTCGCCGGGTTGCTCTTGAGCAAACAGTTCTACCATTACGATGTCAACACATGGCTCGCCGGCGATCCTTCAATGCCGCCGCCTTCGCCCGAACGCCTTACCGGCCGCAATCATGAATGGACGCAGCTCTTTAACGCGGACGTGATTTCGATGCCGGATAAATGGGAATATCCTTGGTACGCGGCTTGGGACCTCGCCTTTCACTGCATCTCCATGGCGCTGGTTGATCCGGACTTCGCTAAAGAGCAGCTCATCCTGTTCCTTCGCGAATGGTACATGGCCCCGAGCGGCCAGATTCCCGCCTACGAATGGAACCTCAGCGACGTCAATCCGCCCGTTCATGCGTGGGCCGCCTGGCGCGTCTACAAGATCGACAAGCGAATGCGGGGCAAGCCGGACCGAGCCTTTCTCGAGCGAGCGTTCCATAAACTAATGCTGAACTTTACGTGGTGGGTGAACCGGAAAGACCTCGAAGGCATGAACGTGTTTGAAGGAGGATTTCTGGGTCTCGACAACATCGGGGTTTTCGACCGCTCCGCCAGCCTGCCGAAGGGCGGGCACATCGAGCAGTCCGACGGCACGAGCTGGATGGGCATGTTTTGTCTGAACATGCTCGACATCGCGCTCGAACTCGCGGCCGCCGACCCCGTCTACGAAGACGTGGCGAGCAAGTTTTTCGAACACTTTGTGCTCATCGCGCACGCGATGAACGATCTCGGCGGCGATGGCATCAGCCTTTGGGACGAGGAGGACGGGTTCTACTACGACGTCCTCCATCTTCCCGACAAAACGCGGCACCCGCTGCGCGTCCGCTCGATGGTCGGTCTGATTCCCTTATTCGGGGTGATGACCGTCGAGCCCGCGGCGGTGGATCGTCTGCCAGGCTTCAAGCGCCGCATGCAGTGGTTTCTGGACCATTCGCCGATTCTCTCGAAGCACATTGACCAATCGATGAGAACTGACGCGGGTCCCCGAAGATTGCTGAGCCTGGTTTCGCGCGAGCGGCTCGAACGCGTCCTGCGCTACCTGCTGGACGAGTCGGAGTTCCTGTCTCCGCACGGCGTTCGCGCCCTTTCACGGTTTCACCTCGAGCATCCGTACATCCTCCATCTCGACGGATACGAGCACCGCGTGACTTACGACCCGGGCGAATCCACCACCGGAATGTTCGGCGGCAACTCCAACTGGCGCGGGCCGGTGTGGTTTCCTCTCAATTACCTGCTGATCGAAGCCCTGCAGAAATTTGACTGGTATTACGGCGATTCTCTTCAGGTGCGGCTGCCGGCGCCGGCGGGAAAACCGGTGAACCTCTGGTGCGCCGCCGGCGAAATCTCGCGCCGCCTGGTCCGAATCTTCATGCGCGACGGAAGCGGACGCCGCCCAGTATTTGGGAGCGCGGAGAAATTTCAGTCGGACCCGCTGTGGCGCGACCTCATTCCCTTTTACGAGTATTTCCACGGTGATACGGGTGAGGGACTAGGGGCGAGCCACCAGACCGGCTGGACCAGCCTCGTGGCCAAACTGATTGATCAGAGCCGGCGAGGACGAGCACAGCCGCAAGCGGCGCGAGCGGCGGGCGAGACCGTGGGAGCGGCGTGACGAAGTTCTGAATGGTGAATTCTGACTGGCGAATGAATCGCCATGCGCCATTCACAATTCGTAATGCACCATTCAGAATTCCTAGTGCCCGTTGCGGCGGGAGAGCAGGTAGGCCTTGATGAAAGGAGCGATGTTGCCGTCGAGGACGCGATCCGTATCCCCCACCTCAAGCTTCGTGCGATGATCCTTCACGAGCCGGTACGGGTGAAGAACGTAGGAGCGCACTTGATTTCCGAACGCGATCTCGCCTTTGGCGTCCTCGAGCTTCTTTGATTCTTCCTTGCGTTTCTCGATTTCGAGCTCGTAGAGTTTGGAACGCAGAATCTTCATCGCCATCTCGCGATTGCGGTGCTGAGAGCGCTCGTTCTGGCAGGTGGCCACGGTGCCGGTGGGAATGTGGATGATGCGGACGGCGGAATCCGTCGTGTTCACGTGCTGTCCGCCCGCGCCTGTCGAGCGGTAGGTTTCGACGCGGATTTCGTCGGGTTTGAGCTCTATCTCAATGTTGTCATCGATCTCAGGACTCACGAACACCGACGCGAACGAAGTATGGCGCCGCTTCGCCGCGTCAAAGGGCGAAATGCGCACGAGGCGGTGGACGCCCGTTTCGGACGCCAGCAAGCCATACGCGTAGTCGCCGCTCGCCGAGAACGTGGCGGACTTCAGGCCCGCCTGCTCGCCCGCCTGATACTCCATCAGAGTGAACTTGAAGCCGTTTTGCTCCGCCCAGCGGCGGTACATCCGCAGCAACATCTCCGCCCAGTCCTGGGACTCCGTTCCGCCCGCGCCGGGATGGATGCTGACGATGGCGTTCAGCCGGTCGTTCTCGCCTCCGAGCAGCGAAGCCGTCTCGACGCGGTCGAGGTCCAGACGGAGCGATTCAATCTCGCGTCCGATTTCGGGCAGGACATTCTCGCCTTCTCGGGCCAACTCGAAGTAGGTGTCGATATCCGCTAGGCGCGCTGCAAGACGGCGGTCGGTGTCGAGTGTGTCTTCAATGCGGCGGCGGCCAGGCAGCAGCTTTTGTCCCGCCTCCGGGTTCTGCCAGAAGCCGGGGTCCGCCATTTGCCGCTCAATCGCGGCGAGTTCGTCGCGAAGTTTGGCGGCGTCAAAGAAAACCTCTGAGATCACCGACTCGCTGTTTGATCGTCGCGTATTCCCGTTCCAGTTCTTCGATCACGTGAGCTCCTTGAATTCTGGATTATGAAAGCCATGGACACTGGTGTAGCGCCGCCCTTCAGGGCGGCACATGGAAGAAAACAGGTGTGCCGGGCTGACGCCCGGCGCTACGTATGCGAGTTGTCACGCAGACTGTTTAGGCCGGCAGATTTAGCGGAGTGCAATGCCGGTCTGAAGTGTGACCTACGCGCTGTTTCCACTTCACCATTCGCCATTCACAATATTCACAATTTTGAATGCCCGCGTACCCTATGGCTAAAGACACCTATCAGTATACCGGCAGCGCACAGAATGATGCACGCCCACGCGAAGACGTCTCCGTGCGCGGTGTAGAAAGTGCGCGACGAAACGAACGCGAAGCGGGCGGGAAGCGCCGCTTGGCGATAGAGCGGCGCGGTCGCGGTAATACGTCCGTAAGGATCGATCACGGCTGTGATCCCGTCGTTGGTGGCGCGCAGCAGATAGCGCCGGTTCTCGATGGCCCGGAACTGGACCATCCTGAGGTGCTGGAACCGGGCCGCGGATGCGCCGTACCAAGCATCGTCCGAGATATTGACGAGCACGCCCGGCCCGGATGGAACGAGGCGGCGCACCAACTGCGGAAAAATCGCTTCGTAACAAATAAAAACGCCGATGCCACCTTCGGGAGTGCTCCCGACGCGGTACGAATCGCCGGGAACGAAGTCGCTCACCTCCGAGGTCACTTTGCTCATCCGCGTAAAGCGCAGCCAGCTCGGAACGTATTCTCCCATCGGCACCAGGTGAATCTTATGGTATTCAAGGATCACGCGTCCGCTCGGATCGAGAACCACCGCCGTGTTCTGCGGCTTCGCCGTGTCGCCGCCGACGAAGGTGATCGTATTCGCTATCACGCTCGCGTGGAGCTGCCGGGCCAGGGTTTCGAGCGCCACGCGAAAAATAGGTCCACGGTCAAAGAAAAAGGGGGCGGAGTTTTCGGACCAGATAACGAGAGGATTTCCTCGCGTGCCGGTCGCGTTCTGTTCAACGGTTTCCTCGGAGAGCTCTACCAGATGTCCGAGCGGAACGGGATTTCGCCACGGCGTCCAGTTCCTAACCTGCGCTTCATCGAGCGGAACATCGGGCTGGATGAGAACTGCCAGATGGCGAGGCATGGCAAGGCGCGGAGGCGCAAGGATGAAATTCGCGACGATCAGCGCCGCGACCCAGGCCACCAGCGCGGCGCGTGACGCGTTCCGCCGCGGCTCAAGGATGAGCCAGGCGACGAGGGCGCTGGTCGCCACCGCGAGGAATGAATCTCCGTACACGGCCGTGACGGTTGCCACCTGATCGAGTCCCTGAGCCTTGACCGCGTAGCCCAGCAGGTTCCAGGGAAAGCCGGTGAGCAGATACGTCCGGGCCAACTCAAGCGCCACCCACAGAAATGGCGCCGCGAGCAGCGCCGCGCCCGCCGATCGCCTGGCAAACCACGCCTCCACCAATCCAAACACCGCCCAGAACGGCGAGAACAGCGCCAGGAACAGCAGCATCGCGGCGAGCGCTTCGGGCAGCGTCAGCCCGCCGTAGCTCCGCATCACGCCGACAAACCAATAGAGGCTGCCAGCTAGGAAAACAACGCCGGTGACGAGACCCCAAAAGAACCCGAGCACCAGCTTTTTTTCGACCGCAAGCGCGGCGAGCAGCGGCACGCACGCGAACCACACAATTCCGTGAACCGACGGGAGCGGAAACGCAAGCACCAGCAGAATCCCGCTTGCGACCGCAGCGCCGAAACGGGCGCCGGCGCGATTTGTCAAAAATTGTGCGAGGAAGGTCACGACGCCGGGGTGTCAGTCGCTGGAATGGGGGGCGGTTGAGCCTGCGCTCTCAAGCGTGTGGGCCAGCCCACGCGAACGAGCGTTTCGTCGGGATCGGAGAGTGCAAATTCGTACATTCCCCACGGGCAATCTCTGGGCTTGTGCAGCACCAAACCGCCCAGCGCTGCGGCCAATTCGTCCACGTTCTCGGCATAGAGATACAGGCCGAAGGGATTGCGCCCGCGTATCAGCCAGCCCTCGACGGCGTTCGTCAGATGTAGATCGGCGCCGTTGCCGTCGAACATAATCCGGTAATCGTCCTTTCCGCCCTCGCGGCGGAAGCCCAGCTTCGCGTAGAAAGCCTCGCTGGCGTCAAGGTCGTTACAGGGAAGAATCGCAGTTAGCGTATGTTTGGCCATTGGGATCGGTTGTCCCGAAGAAGTGTCTTCACGGCTTGAGTTTCACTCGCGAATAAACGGCCTGAACCCTTCGCCCCCGAGCTTGTGAAGTGTTTTCAAGGCTGCCGCGCGGTCGCCGAACGGCCCGACCTGCACGCGGTAAAGGCGGTCGCCGGCGTGGGCCTGTTGCGGAGTCACGACGGTGGCGCGATATCCGCGCGACTTCAGGACACCCAGAAGCGATCGCGCGTCCTGCTCGGTCCGCAGCGCCGCCACCTGAACCATGAGGCCGCGCCGACTCGAAGCGGCGGCCCGAGCGCGATGCTCGCGTGGCGCGGATTCATGCGCTGCTTCTGTGCGAGCGGTTGCGGGCGAGGCGCCGTGGCCCGCGTCCAGCGCCGATGTCGCGGTTGCCGCTGCCCGGGCCGGCTGCTTCAGGTCCTGCTCGATCACATCCGAAGCTTGCGATTTCGGAGCGGAGCCGCTGTCCGCGTCGTCGACCGGAGCGTTCACCGGCGGCGGGATGACGCTGGGCGGCGGCACCTGCTCCGCCGAGGGAGTCGCCACGGCAGACCTCCGATTGGCTCCGGTCAAGAATCCCAGTGCGAAGAAGATCGCGCAGACGGCGGCCAACACCAGAAAGATGAACGTGAGCTGCCGGACCGAAAACCCGCGCCCTTGCTGCGACGATATTGAGGCCATCCCTGCTCCTTGATCGGGTTACGCCGTAGCGCTGCTCTTTACGGCGGCACGCCCGATGCCCGTGTAGCGGCCGCCCTTCAGGGCGGCAAATAGAAGAAACTAGGTGTGCCGGGCTGAAGCCGGGGCTACAGCTTCGGCGGCTCTCCGTTGCCGCCCGTGACCACGGGCTGCGGCTGCCTCGCCCCGTGCGTTGCCTTGCCAATCAAATCAGCAAGCAGATCGACGGGCAGCGGAAACACGATGGTCGTGTTCTTTTCGACTCCGATCTCTGTGAGCGTCTGAAGATATCGCAGCGTGACAGAGATCGGGTTCGATTCCATCACTACCGCCGCCTGCCTGAGCTTTTCGGCAGCCTGGAACTCGCCATCGGCGTTGATGATCTTCGCGCGCCGCTCGCGCTCGGCCTCAGCTTGGCGAGCGATGGCGCCTTGCAGTTCCTGCGGAAGGTCGACCTGTTTCACTTCGACCTTGGCGACCTTCACGCCCCAGGGCTCGGTGTGCTCGTCGAGAATCGTCTGTAGACGAAGATTGAGCTTCTCGCGCTGCGATAGAAGATCATCCAGCTCGACCTCGCCCAGCACGGAGCGCAGCGTGGTCTGCGCGAGCTGCTCGATCGCGTAACGGTAGTTCTCGAGCTCGAGAACCGCCTTCTGCGCGCTGATCACGCGAAAATAGACCACGGCGTTCACCTTCAGGGGAATGTTGTCACGCGTGATGACGTCCTGCGCCGGCACGTCCCACGCAACCACGCGCATGGAGACGCGGAGAAGCTTATCGATGGGCCAGAGGATGAAGATCAGCCCCGGCCCCTTGTCGGGCGTCTGAATGCGTCCCAAACGGAAGATGACTGCGCGCTCATATTCGCGCAGAACGTTGAGGCACGCTGCGATCCACAAAAGGATGATGATAATGATCACAATCACTCCGGGACCCATAAGCAACTCCTTTGCTGCGAGATTTCGTGCGCCTCTGGCGGAGCTCGCCACGGCTCGGCGCTTTTCCAGACGTTGAAAGTTCGGCCGTGTCAGCGTATCACGGCACGACTTCGGTCGTGCCGTTGTGCGCCGTGACGAATTCGGCTTTAGCCGCTGAGGTTCTCAGGGGCTGAAAGCCCAATCGTTCACCGCCAATTGCGGCATGGCTGAAGCCATGCCCTGATACCATGCGCCCAGTTTTTCCTCAGAATGACGGATTCCAACGTTTCTCCGCCGCACGCTATCCATACCGGACTCGACTATTTGGGTTCCGCGCAGCGTTCAACGAGCAACGTAAACCCCTCGATCGACCGCACCCGCACCGGCTCGCCGGCGGGAACGGTCTCGATGGATCGCGCGTCCCACAGCTCGCCATGAACCAACACCTTCCCGGCGGGCGCGAGGTCGGTGCGCGCGACGCCGACGGCGTCCAGCATGCCTTCCGAGCCGGTGACCGCCTTCTGGCGCATGGAAAGAAACGCGGCCCGGAGCAGGATCACCACGATCACGGCCAATGGCAGGGTGACGCCAAGCGAGGTGGAAAGGTGGATGTGGGCGCCCGGCCACGGCGTCTTGATGAGGATCAGCGAACCGAAAAGCACGGCGATCACGCCCCCGGCAGCGAGTAATCCGTGGGTTGTCAGGTGCGCTTCGAAGGCGAAGAACACAAGGCCCACGATGATCAGCACGGCGCCGACGTAATTAATGGGAAGCAGGTTGAAGCCGAGCAGCGCCAGAATAATCGCGATAGCGCCGCCGATTCCGGGAAGCACCATCCCGGGATGAGTGAATTCGAAGTAGAGCAAGATGGCGCCGATGGCTCCCAGGATGAACGCGATGTTCGGGTCCGCAAGCTGCGCGAGGAAGCGCTCGCGCGAGGACATGGCGTACGGCGCGATGCGCGCCCCCGCGAGGTGCAGAGTGGTGGTGCTGCCGTTGATCCGCTTGATGGTCTTGCCGTCAAACTGCCTCAAGACGTCTTGCGGAGTCGCTTCCATCGCATCGATCAGGTGGCCCTGAAGCGCCTCGCGGCCCGTGTAGGACTTGCTTTGGAGCACGCCCGCCTCGGCAAGCTTTACGTTCCGGCCGCGCCGGTCCGCGATGCTGCGGATGTAAGCGGCGGCGTCGTTCTCGACTTTCGACGCTTCGGTCTTCCCCACATCGGCGCCGCTCAGCATCACCGGATGCGCGGCGCCGGTGTTGGTGCCGGGCGCCATGACGGCGACGTCACCCGCGAGAAGAATGAAAAAACCCGCCGATGCAGCCCGGCTGCCGCTGGGCCAGACGTACGTGATCACCGGGACCTCGGAGCTGAAAATGGACTGGATGATCCCGCGCATCGAAAGTCCGAGGCCGCCGGGCGTGCTCAGCTCGAGCAACACGGCATTGGCATGCACGCGATTCGCGTAGGCGATCCCATGCTCGACGTATTCAGCGGTGACCGGCTCGACGATGCCGGTGAGCCGGATTTCGATTACCAAGTGGGAGTTCGTCGGCCCAGCCGTCACCGTAGTCGCGGAATCGGACCCGGTGCGCGCCGGCCTGGCCGGGGCGGCAAACACCGCCGTCGAAGTCAAACCCGCCAGCGCACAGAGGCCGTATAAGGCACACAGCGCGGCCCCGCCGGCTCTGCGAATTCTGCCGGATTGGATCGTCCCGCTCATCGGCTCAAGGATCGCTCCTCGTGCTCGCTTGCTGCTGCTGAATAGAATTCATCAGGCGCTGCGCATCCGCATTGCCGGGCTCAAGCGTTAGCGCCGCCTGGCCCTGGGCCCGCGCCTCGGGGAGCTCGTGCAGTGAGAGGTAGGCGTGGGCGAGCCACAAGTGGGTAACGGCGGAGTTGTTGATCTGCAGCGCGATGTCAAACTGCCCGACCGCCTTCTCGTGATCTCCGTGCAGCTCGCGGGCCTGACCGAGAAAGAAATGAACGTTGGCATTGTCAGGAATCAGCGATGCCGCCTCGCTCAGCTCGCGAATCGCTTCGGGAAGGCGCCCCTGCTTGATGTAGTCTTCGCCCCGCAACAGGTGGAACCGACCGTGTTGTTCGGGCGGCTCCCGGTTCAGCACGTCCTCGAGCGAATTGTGGACGGCCGCCGATAGCAGACGGAACGCAGCGCCGTTATATTGCTTTTTCAGCCGCGACTCGGGGAGAATCTGGTCGCTCAAATCGGCCATGGCGCTTCCATCGTGGCGGCTCACCCACTCGAGCTCGACCCGGCTTTGCGCTTCATCACCGGACTTCTGCATGGCGTAAGCGAGCAGCGTGCGAACGCCGAGATTGTCCGGGCTCTCGGTCTTGGCCGCTTCGAGGTAACGGACGGCCTGCGGGTACTGGCCGAGATCAACAGAACACGCCCCGAGGTTGAAGGTGTAATCCGCGTCGGAGGGATCCATCTGGTGCGCGCGTTCAAAGTGGGCGAGCGCATCCTTCTCGTCGCCGCCCCGCGCCTCGAGCACGCCGAGATTGTTCCAAACCTCGCTCAGGGGCATCTCGGTGGAAAGCGTGGAGAAATCCCGCTCCGCCTCGGCATCACGCCCCAGGAGGAAATTATCGACGCCGCTCAGGAAGAGCGACCGCAGGTAATCATCGTCCCTGGCAGCCAGCCGGGAGAGCCATTGCGCAGAATTCGCGTAATCCTTCTGCGCGAAATAATACTGGCCCAGCGCGAACGCGGCCCGGTGATCGGCGGGGTCGAGGCGTTCCGCGCCGGTCAGGAAGTGTACCTTTGCCGTCGCGTCGGTCGCCAGAATACCCCGGATGTAATTCTCGAACGCATCCAGGCGCACCGGAGGAAAGCGCGCGGCAAACGCGTCCTCGGAATCGCCATTGAACGCGGGATCGTAGGAGACGAGCAACCGCCAAGCCAGGCGCGTCTGAACGCCGATCAGGTTCGAGAGAGCGTCCGTCTCCTCGACGGGCGGATCGAGCTTCAGGCGCCGGAGGTCGAGCAGTTGCGCCTGCGCGGTCAGTTGCTGCCCGCTCACCGCGAAGCTGCCCGTTACCATCCAGTCGACGCCCAGCGTCTCGGCAACCTGGTATTCGCTCGCCAGCGTCAGCGTGGTATCGCGGGGAATGCCAAGCTGTTTGTAAGCCGCATTGCGCTCGTCCCGGCCCAGAACCAGGCGCCCGGGACCCTCGAGGCGCCTCGACAACTCTTGCGCGAACGCTTCGGAAATCCAACCCACCGCAGAGCTCGCGCTGCGGTTTTCGAACGGCAAGACCAGAATCGTCTCCGTCTGCGGAGCGGCGAAAGAAGACTGCGCGGCCAGCAGAAAGGCAAGGATAAAAAAAACTCGTTTCATCAAGCCGGACCTTCCCAGGAATTATAGCACCAGCGTTCGCGCCAGCGTTCCTAAAGCTCGCCGGAAAGCCCGCAGTGCTTCGAAAACCGGGAAGCTCTGAGTTGAAAACCGTAATCTCTTGTGTTTGATGAGCTTCGTCCGTGGATGTCCTTTTTCGCGCTGCGGCGAAACGTTACCCAGAATTTTAGTTGACTAACTGGACATAATAGGAGATGATGTTCCCATCATGGTTATCGGAAGAAGACTGCGTAAGTTAAGAGAAGACAAAAGCCTTTCGCAAGGCGACATCGAAAAACGAACCGGGCTCTTGCGGTGCTACATTTCACGGGTCGAGAACGGTCACACCGTGCCGTCGCTCGAAACGTTGGAACGTTTGGCGTCCGCGCTGGAGGTTCCCCTCTACCAATTGTTTTATGAGGGGGACGAGCCGCCCGCACTTCCTAATTTGAGCACCAGACAATCGACCGAAGATATGGTGCTCGATGAGGAAGCGGAAAAGCAGGTCCGGTTCTTTGAGAAGGTTCGCCGGGTCCTCGACAGGATCGAGGAAAAAGACCGCCAACTCCTGCTTTACATGGCTCAGAAACTCGCGAGCCGGTAATCGGGTGGTTTTGCGGAGGGGCTCCGGCTTGAACCGCCCGCGCGGGCGGTACGGGAGAGTTGTGCCTACTCCCACTCGATAGTCGCCGGCGGCTTCGACGTGATATCCAGCACCACGCGATTAACGCCCGGCACTTCATTCACGATGCGTGTCGCGATGCGCGAGAGCACGTCGTTCGGCAGTTTCGCCCAATCCGCCGTCATTCCGTCTTCCGACTCTACGGCCCGCACGGCCACCGCGGAACCGTAGCTCCGCGCGTCTCCCATCACACCCACGCTGAAGACCGGCAGCAAGACGGCGAAAGACTGCCAGAGCCGGTTGTAAAGCCCGGCCGCGCGAATCTCCTTTTGCACGACGGCATCCGCTTCGCGCACCATCCTCAGCCGGTCTTGCGTGACTTCGCCGACGATTCTCACCGCCAGCCCGGGACCGGGAAACGGCTGCCGATCAAGAAGCTCAGTGGGCAAGCCCAGCGCTCGTCCGACAACGCGGACTTCATCCTTGAACAACTCGCGTAAGGGCTCGATGAGCTCGAATTGGAGATCCTCCGGCAGGCCGCCGACGTTGTGATGGCTTTTGATCGTTGCCGCCGGGCCTTTGACCGATACGGATTCGATGACATCCGGATAGAGCGTCCCCTGAACCAGGAAGCGCGCGCCGCCGCCGAGCGTTCGGGCGTCTTCTTCAAACGCGCGGATGAACTCCTGGCCGATGATTTTTCGTTTCACTTCCGGATCCGTCACGCCGCCCAGCCTGTCGAGGAAGCGGGACGAGTGATCCACGGCGCGAACGTTAAGGTGCACCTGGGAACGCAAGGCGGCGGTGACGTCCTCAAACTCGTGCTTGCGAAGTAGCCCGTTATCGACAAAGATGCAGACGAGGCGGTCTTCGAGGGCGCGGCCCGCGAGCGTGGCGGCGACCAGCGAATCGACTCCCCCCGAGAGCGCGCAGATCGCGCGCGCTGTTCCCACCTGCGCCCGGATGCGGGCGACCGTTTGCTCAACGAACGACTCGGGGAACCAATTCGGGTGGATGCCGGCGATATCAAAAATAAAGCGCCGCAGAATCTCGGAGCCCCGCTCGGTGTGCCGGACCTCGGGATGAAACTCGACGGCGTACATCCGCGCTTCGGGATTCTCCATGACCGAGATGGCGTTTTCGGTGCGGCCGGTTACGCGAAAACCAGGCGGCACGGCGGTGACATGATCGCCGTGGCTGTTCCAAACGCGGAGAGGCGAACGCAAATTATGGAGCAGTCCGTCACACGCATCGATCTCAAGCTCGGCGAAACCGTACTCGCGTCGAGCCGCGGGTTCGACCGTGCCTCCGAGCACAGCCGCCATGCTCTGGAAACCGTAGCAGATGCCGAGCACCGGAACGCCCAGCTCGAAAACGCGAGGATCGCACTGGGGCGAGGCGGCGTCGTAAACAGAGGCGGGGCCGCCGGAGAGAATGATCGCCGGAGGCTGGATGGCTTTGAGCTCGCTGACCGGCTTGGTGCAGGGCACAATCACCGCCGCGACGTGCATCTCGCGGATACGGCGCGCGATGAGCTGCGTGTACTGTGATCCGAAATCGATGATGGCGACGGGCTGGACGGGTGCGGTCATTGAATATACATCCCCGGAGAGGCGGCGCCGGGAAGCGACTTCAAACTCTGCCTAATTCTGCGGGCCCGATGTAGCGCCGAAACGCAGCCGATCCATAGCAGCGTTCCAGTTCCGAGTGTAACCGAGACCACGAGCGTATTGGAACGAAACAGGACCAAGCAGAGCACGCACCAGAGCGTCATCACGAAGCCGATCACGGCAAGGCGTGGCGCTCGAAAAACCCTTGCGAGCGGCAAAAAATGCAGGCCTACCACCATCGCGCACCAATCGCTCCCGAGATCCCAACGGTGGAGCCGCCAGGCAAGGATCGAGACCAAAGCAAGCGCGAGCACTTCCCACAGCACGACGACCAAGAACGACTTGCGCGTGGAGGCAGGGACGAGCGGAGATTGCCTTCGGAGCCGGCGGCCCTCTCGGATGGCATAAATTGAGCAGCCCACGAGGAGGAGTTCCAGCGATCCGAATGCGGGACCGACCAGGCCTGTAAACGCTTTGGCCTCACCTAAGCCCCAGCCGAGCCATCCTGCCCCGAACATCGCCTCAATCAGCGCGCCGCGGGCTGCATCGAGCGCACGCTGCGGTTGATAAGAAGAGTTCATGACCTCTTCGTTCACGTGAAGGTGAGAGACCGTGTGGCATCGCCGGTTAAGGCTTCACGACCACGTTCACGAGCCTTTTCGGCACGATAATAACCTTCACCACCTGGCGGCCATCGAGGTGCTGTGAAATCGCGGCGAGCGCGCGCTTACGGATTTCATCATCAACCGCATCCGCGGGCACGTGAATTCGCGCCCGAACTTTGCCATTGATTTCGACCGGCAGTTCCAGATCTTCTTCGGCCGCGAGGGCCGCATCATAGGTCGGCCACGCCACGCGCAAGGTGGGCTGGGCGTGGCCGAGCGCTTCCCAGAGCTCATCGGCGATATGGGGCGCGAAGAGAGAAAGCATCAGGATCAGCGTTTCGATCGATTCCTTGTGAACCGCTGGCCGGATTTCTCCCGACTTCACCGCGGGCTCGAGATCGGTGAGGTCGTTCACCAGCTCCATGGCGAGTGCAATATCGGTGTTGAAGTGCCACCGTTCTTCCATGTCTTCTGTGACATGCCGAAGCGTCTGATGCGTTTTGCGCAGCAGTCGGCGTTCGGCGGCGCTCAACGGCGAAGAATCCGTTGGGGCGCCCGAAGAGCCCGGGCCGGCTGATTTCAGCCGGTCGGCGTGGCGCGCGACCAGCCGGTAAACGCGGTTCAGAAATCGAGCCGCCCCTTCGATCCCGGCGTCGCTCCACTCGAAGTCCCGCTCGGCGGGAGCGGCAAACATCATGTAGAGCCGCACTGTGTCGGCGCCGTAGCGCGCGCAAATTTGCACCGGGTCGACGATATTCCCCTTGGACTTCGACATCTTGGCGCCGCCCTTGATCACCATGCCCTGCGGAAACAGGCGCGCCACGGGCTCTGGGAAATCCACCAGGCCGAGATCCTGCATCACCTTGGTGAAAAAACGCATGTAGATCAGGTGCAGAATCGCGTGCTCGATGCCGCCGATGTACTGATCGACGGGAAACCAGTATTTGACCGCGGAGCGATTGATGGGCGCCGTCGCGATGTGCGGGTCCGTGTAGCGGTAGAAATACCACGACGAGTCGACGAACGTATCCATCGTGTCGGTCTCCCGCCGCGCGGGTCCCGCGCACCGCGGGCAACGCGTGTTAACAAAATCCGGCACCTCGGCAAGCGGCGAGGCGCCGCGTCCGGTGAAGCGCGCGTTCATCGGCAGGACCACCGGCAGCTCGCCCTGCGGGACGGGAACCGCCCCGCACGCGTCGCAATAAACAATGGGAATCGGCGTCCCCCAATAGCGCTGGCGTGAGATGCCCCAGTCGCGGATCCGGTACTCGGTGGTCCCTTTGCCGAACCCCTTTGCTTCGGCTTCTTGCGTCATCCGGCGCTGAGCTTCTTCGGACGTGAGGCTCGTGTACGGACCGGAATTAATCAGCCTGCCGTACTCCACCCACGCGCCGTCAGCGAGATCCGCCGTTGCACTGCCGACCGGCGCGATCACCTGGGGAATGGGCAGATCGTACTGCTTCGCAAACTCAAAATCCCGCTGATCGTGCGCGGGGACGGCCATCACCGCGCCCGTGCCGTATTCCAGCAGCACGAAGTTCGCCAGCCACACCGGGACCGCCGCGCCGCTGAAAGGGTTGCGAGCCGTGAAGCCGGTAAACTCACCGGTTTTTTCGAGATTCGCCTCAACCCGCGCTCGGACCGACAAACCTCGAATCCGCTCGGCCGCGTCGCGCAGCTTGCCGGGCGAGGCCGAGGTTGCAATCAGCTTCTCGATCAGAGGATGATCCGGCGCGAGCAGCACCGCCGTACAGCCGAAGATAGTGTCAACGCGAGTCGTGAAGACGCGCGCTCGTTCGCCCACGCCGTCGATCTCGAAATCGATCAGGGCGCCCTCAGATTTGCCGATCCAATTCCGCTGCATGGCGAGCACGCGCTCGGGCCAGCGGATGAGATGCTGCATATCCTCAAGCAGCCGGTCGGCGTAGGCCGTGATCTTCAGGAACCACTGCTCGATCTCGCGCTCAACTACGGGCGTGTCTTCGTGGCGCCAGCAGCAGCCGTTCACCACTTGTTCGTTGGCGAGCACGGTCTCACACAGCGGACACCAGTTGACCCGGCTCTTCTTGCGGTAGGCCAGCCCGCGCTCGTACATGCGCAGGAAAAACCACTGATTCCACCGGTAGTATTCGGGGAGGCAGGTAGTCACTTCGCGGCGCCAATCGTAGCTGATCCCGAGGCGCCTGAGCTGCCCGCGCATGCGGTCAATAAAACTGAACGTAAATTCGGAAGGGTGCCGCTGATGCTTGATGGCGGCGTTTTCCGCGGGCAGGCCGAAGGCATCCCAGCCGATCGGGTGAAGCACGTTGAATCCCTGCATCCACTTGTAGCGCGCGAGCGCGTCGCCCAGCGTGTAGTTGCGCACGTGGCCCATGTGAATGTCGCCCGACGGGTAGGGCAGCATCTCGAGCACGTAATATTTTCTTCGACTCGGGTCGGGATTGGCTTCGAAAAGGCGCGCGTCCTCCCATTTCGCCTGCCACTTCGCCTCGACGGCCTGGGGATTGTATTGGGGGTCCATACGATTCGTGAGCTATGGCGCTGAATTATGACTGCTCAAGGGTGACGGCTGAGCCCTTCATCCATCGCGCACCCTTCACAGCGCCGCCGCGAGCTTCCGCATCGTGCGGAGGTTGCGCGCGTCATCACGCGGCTTGTCGACCGGCGTCTCGCAGATAAACGGGATGGGTTCCAGTTTCGGGTGCCGGAGAATTCGACGAAAAGCGTCCGCGCCGATTTGGCCTTTACCGATATGTTCGTGGCGGTCGCTGTGCGAGTCAAACGCTGACTTCGAATCGTTGGCGTGGATCACGCGGACATTATTGAGGCCGACGGTCTGCTCGATCTGCCTGACCAAGCTTTCCAGGCCCTCCGCGGTGTGAATCGGATAGCCCGCGGCAAAGCAGTGAGCCGTGTCAATGCACGCGCCTATGGGCAAATTACGCCCCGCCTTGCTCACGATTTCCGCTACTTCCTCGAGCGTTCTGCCGATCGCCGACCCTTGCCCGGCGGTGTTCTCGATCAGAATCATGAGGCCGTCAAGCCGAGCCCCGTCGGACGCCTTCGACAGCGACTCGACGCAGTTGGCAATGGCCAGCGCGGGCGTCGCTCCCTTGGCGCTCCCCGGGTGGGCCACCAGGTAGTTTGCACCGAGCGCCGCCGCGCGCCCGATCTCGGCCCGGAACGCGGCAATGGACATTTCGCGGATGAACACGTCTGCAGCGGCCAGATTGATCAGGTAATTGTCGTGCACGACGGCCGGATTCAGGCGATAACGAAGCCGCACCTCGCGGAAGCGCTCGCATTTGTCAGGGGACGGAGCGACGCTCCGCCAGCCGCGTGGATTTGCGGAGAACATCTGGAAGCCGTCGCAGCCGAGCTTATTCGCGTGGTGCGCGGCATTCTCAACGCCTCCAGCAATCGACGTGTGGACGCCCACTCTCATGAAGGTCTGCTGAATCCCGATGGTAACAGAGCGCCCCGGAATTGGCTAGCCGGCCGATGCCGCGCCGAGACATGTATCTACAAGGTCCGAGACTTACCCTTGGTGAGCTCGTTCAGAGTCGCCTCGCCGCCAGGGTGGACAGAGTGACTGCTTGCCCCCCCTTGGCCGGGTAGCCTCATCTAAGTTAGCTACGAATTTTTGCTTGAACTGCGATTCGCTGTCTCTGATGGGAGGAACAAAAATGCCCTTTAATGGAAATTTTTCGGACCGACGCTTCATGCGCTCGGCCAACGCTGCTATAATGTGAGGGTAAACTGCTGAAGCAAAAACGATTATTTTTTTCCTCACACCTGCGGGATTGGTCGCGGTCGTGCTTGATCGTTCAGGACTGTGACCCTGGGGAGTCAGATAGGAATTCAGATAGGAACAAAGAAGCATGGCGCTCAAGCTTGTTCAACAGATTGACGATGAGAATCAGATCAGGCCGAATCGATCGGGCGGGGACTTGCTGGGCCCATCGGTAAACCCGGTGATGCAGACGATCAGCGCGGCGATCGCGGATATCGCAGCGACCAACATTCCGGTACTCATTTCAGGGGAGACGGGGACGGGCAAGGAAGTTGTTGCGCTGGCGATCCACCAGCTTTCGCGCCGCTCGAGTGGTCTGTTCCTGAAGCTTCGGTGCTCACGTTTGAGTGCCGGCGACTTTTACTCCCGCTTGGCTGCCGCGGAGGCGGATGACGACACGTTAACGTCGACCACGGTGTTTTTGGACGAAATCGCTGACATCAACCCCGAATGCCAGGCCCTGCTGCTTGAGTCGTTTTCGCGGCCGAGAGAAGGCCCGGAAAGCTTTCAGTTGGGGGGCTCTGTCATTTCAACAAGTTGCAGGAACGTGGAAGACTTGATGCAGGCCGGATTCCGGCGCGACTTGTTCTACCGGCTCAGCGGTATTCGCCTCAGACTCCCGCCCCTGCGCGAGCGCCGCGAAGATATTGTTCCCTTGGCACGCTTCTTTGCCGAAAAGTACTCAAATCTTTACGGCCGCCCCTGTCCGCAGCTTAGCGCCTCATTGGCAGAGTATCTGAATGAGCATTCCTGGCCGGGGAACATTCGTGAGCTAGAAAACACGATGAAGCGGGTTGTCGCTTTGGGCAACGATTCCGTAGCGATGCGGGAGCTGGGCGAGCGGGCGGCGGAAGCGCCCGCCCGAGCCCCGAATTCAGAGGGGTCCTCGCTGAAGGAGGCGGCGCGAGCCGCGGCGCGAAAGGCGGAGAAGGAGCTCATTCTGAAGGTGTTGTCGCGGACCCGCTGGAATCGCAAAAGGGCCGCCGAAGAGTTGCAGATCAGCTACAAAGCGCTTCTTTATAAGCTGAAGCAGATCGGGCTTGAAGAGCCGGCTTCTTAAGTGATTAGAAAGGGAGCACCTTGCCATGAGAACGAGAAGCATCAAATGGACGCTGCTGGGCGTGGCGGCTGCGGTGGTTATCGCGCTTCCTGGCTTGGCGCCGGGCAAAACCAAGAAATCGGCGGCCGTGCCCGCGCCTCCGGCCGAGGTCTCGGCGGCAGTCCCTGGCAGCGCAAATTACGTCATCGGACCCGGGGACCTGCTGGACGTTAGCGTCTGGCAAAACGCCGATCTTTCGTTCAAGGGCCTGCCAGTCCGGCCAGACGGCAAGATTTCGATTCCGCTGCTGAACGACGTGCAGGCAGCCGGACTGACGGCGATGCAGCTTTCGAACGCCATCACGGCGGGATTGAAGAGCTTCGTCAAAGATCCTCAGGTCACCGTGGTGGTAGCCCAGGTCAACAGCCAGCGTTACTACGTTCTCGGCGAGGTCGCGCATCCCGGAGCCTTCCCGCTTTTGCCGGGTACTACCGCGCTGCAAGCCATTGCCACAGCGGGCGGTTTCACGCAGTTTGCCAACGAAAAGAAGATCTACATTCTTCGGCAGGGCCAGAAGCTGCCATTCAATTACAAGCAGGTAGTAGCGGGCAAGGATCTACAAGAGAATATCGATCTCAAGCCGGGTGACACCGTCATGATTCCCTAGCTCCCGACCGCTGCCCCGAGGTGACCAACTGATGAGACGGATCTCAGGCTGGGCTGCAGCGTTGATCCTCGCGCTTGCCCCGCTCGCATACGCGCAAACCCCGCCTCCGGGACTTCCTGCCATGCCCGCCGCGCAGACTAATCCCGAGCCGAGCGCAACCGGGTCAGGGACCCCGCTGCAGCCGGACACTCACCCGCTGGGCGGGGCGTATCTGTCCACGCTTGGGACGGCGATCGAGGGGCGCAACTACTTTGTGCCTGAGTTTTCAATCGGCGAGGCCGCGACGAATAACGCCTCATACGTCAGCGGATCATCGAACCAATGGGTGGCTGCGACCCTTCCTGAAGCCGATCTGAAGCTCGTTCATAGCAGCCGGCGAAATGAATTTTCGCTGAACTATCTTGGCGGCGGGTACATTTACAACAACGGGCGCTATACCAAATTCGACTCGTCGTTCCACACCCTGGGGCTATCGGACGCGATTCAGTTCCGCCGCCTGACGCTGAGCCTGGGTGATTTTTTCGACTACCTGCCCAGCGGCTCATTTGGAATTGGCGGGATCGGCGGCATTGGCGGCCTGGGCTCGAGCCCTTACAGCCTGCCGGGTTCCGGCGGCTTGGGCGGACTTAACCCCATGTTCATGCCGAATCAGTCGATTCTGACCAGCCAGATTGGAACGTTTAACAACTCCGCGCTGATCCAGGCGCAATACCTGTTGAGCGCGCGGACTTCGGTTACCGCGGCGGGTTCGTACGGAACTTTACAGTCTCGTGGCACGCTGGCAGGATTCCTGAATGAAAACAACGCGATGGCTTCGGGCTCAGTCGAGCACGCTTTGAGCCCGGAGAACACGGTTGGAGCCTCCTACTCCTATATGACGTTTCACTACGTTGGGCTTCCCGAAGCCTTTAGCGCGAACTCGGTGAACTTCAACTATGGCCGGAAGATCACCGGGCGCCTCGCGCTGCAGCTTTCCGGGGGTCCCGAGCTGATCCGGCAGCGGGTCGGCGCCGCATCCTCGACGCAAACGCTGGCCAGCGGATTTGGCGATTTGACGTACGCGCTTCGCAGGGACAGCTTCCGCGCCACGGCGTCGCGATACGCGACAGGGGGATCGGGCATTCTTGCCGGGGCTACGACGAACTTGGTCTCGGGTAGTTGGTCGCGGCAGTGGACGCGAATGTGGTCGTCCGAATTCACCGGGGGTTATTCGCGGAACTCCGGACTGGCGCTAAGCGGGGCATCGAGCCGCTACAATTACGGGTATGCAAGCCTCGAAGTGAAGCGGGTCCTCGGCCGGTACGTGAGCGTTTACGCGAACTATAGCTACCAGCGCCAACTGACGAACGCCGGGCCGTGCCGGACCTCAGTTTGCGCAGGGAATCTGACGATTGAGTACCTTGGAGCAGGATTGATTTTCACGCCCCGCCCGTTCGGGCTTTGAACGCACATCTGAGATTCTGGCTCGCGGCGCGGAGGAATAAAGGTTAGGTGTCATCATGCTTACAGGCCGCCAACTGACGATGGAAGATTACATGCGGATCCTGCGCCGAAGGATCTGGCTTCTCGCAATTCCCGTGGTGCTCGGGCCGGTGATCGCGGTGATCATCGCGACGAGGCTGTCGCCCCGGTATACGTCTTCCAGCGAGATTCTGATCGACGAGCCCAAAGTGCCCGCTAGTTTTGTTCCGTCGGTCGAGAGCAGCAACCTGATCTCCCGCCTGGCGAATATGGAAGAACAGATCCGGAGCCGCAGCCGGCTGGAACCGGTTATGACTCAATTCGGGCTCTACAAGAAGGAGGTCAACAAGGTCCCGATGGAAGACTTGGTGGGCCGGATGAACAGCGCCATCGTGATCAAACCGATCACATTTTCGAAGCAGGCGGACGACACTTCGGATGGCCGGAGCCAATTGCCGGGCTTTCAGATCAGCTTTTCGGCGGATACTCCGCAACTGGCGCAGGGCATCTGTAACCAGATCACCTCGATGTTCATCGACGCCAACCTGCGCTTGCAAACCTCGCGCGCCGAAGGCACCGCGCAATTTCTCGATGTACAGCTCCAGCAAGCCAAGCAACAGCTCGACCAGGAAGACGCCGAGCTGGCTCAGTTCAAGCAGCGCTATTTCGGGTCTCTTCCCGACCAGGAGCAGTCCACGATCCAGCTCATCGGGACCGCGTCAACTCAGTTGAACAGCCTCACCCAGGCCATGAACGGCTATCAGCAGCAGCGCACCTACGACGAATCGCTTCTGACCCAGCAACTCTCGGCCTGGAAGGCCTCCCGCCAACTCGGGCAGGCCAGCCCCGAGACGCTTCAGGCTCAGTTGAGCGGACTTGAAACGCAGCTCACGGCGCTTCGCACCCGCTTCACGGACAGCTATCCCGATGTCATCAAGGCGGAGGGCGAAGTCGCCGCGCTCAAGGCCAAAATTGCCCAGGAGGACAGCGCCTCGTCAGCTCCGCATGGCAAGGCGATTTTCAATCCCGCATCCGAGCCGCCTCAGATCCGCGAGCTTCGCGCGCAGATTCAGACGATGGACCTTGCGATCAAGAACAACGAAACCCAGCAGTCTCGCCTGCGGGCCCAGGCCGCTTCCTTCGAGGGCAAACTTCGCTTAACGCCGGAAGTCGAGCAGCAATATAAGGACCTGACCCGGAATTACCAAACGATGCAGGCCAACTACGACAGCTTGCTCAAGAAGGAGGAGGAGTCGCAGATGTCGACAAGCCTCGAACAGCGGCAGGAGGGGCAGCAGTTCGCGATTCTTGATCCTGCCAGTCTGCCGATCAAACCTTCGTTCCCGAATTATTGGCGCTTCGCGGGCGGCGGGCTGGTGGTGGGTCTGATTGTGGGTTTCGGCATCCTGGTGTGGCTCGAGATGCGCGACAAGGCGTTGCGTGATGATAAGGACATCGAGTACTTCTTGGGACTGCCCACGCTGGCGGTGATTCCCGTGGTGGGCGGCGAGCCGAGGCGCCGGTCAATTCCGGGTGGTCGGGCTGGAATGAAGCGGCTGGCGGGATAAGCGAAGGAAACGAGGGTTATGTACAGGAGATTTTTTGGGCTGAGGGAAAATCCGTTCAACGTCAACCCGGACCCGCGGTATCTTTTCGTGACGCCGCACACTGAAGAGGCGCTTTCGTGTCTGACCTATGGCGTGCAGAACCGCAAAGGCTTCATCCTCCTCACCGGCGAAGTGGGCACCGGGAAGACGACGCTGATCAACAAGCTGCTCGAGTGGCTGCAGCGCTCGAATGTCGCGACGGCGTTCATTTTCAATCCGCGTCTCAACGAAGAGCAATTTTTCGAGCTGATGCTGAATGACTTTGGCGTGGCGTGCGATACCCGCTCAAAGAGCCAGGTGATCATTCGGCTGAACCACTGGCTTCTGGAGCGCTACCGCGCGGGCGAAACCGCGGTGCTGATTATCGATGAGGCCCAGAACCTATCACCCGCGGTGCTCGAAGAGATCCGTTTGCTCACGAATCTCGAGACGTACACGGAAAAGCTGCTGCAGATCGTGCTCTCCGGGCAGCCCGAGCTTGAAGCGAAGCTGAAGGAACCCGCGCTGCGGCAGTTGCGCCAGCGGATCACGCTGCGAAGCAAGACGGTTCCGCTGACCGCTTCCGAAACGGCAGGATACATCTCCAGCCGTCTTCGAATCGCCGGCGCAAGCGACGAGCCCATCTTTTCGCCCGAGGCCGTGGAAGCAGTGCATCGGTACGCCCTCGGCATTCCGCGCATGGTGAACGTGCTCTGCGAGCACGCTCTGATCGGCGCCTTCGCCGAACAGCTCAGGCCCGTTTCAGCGGAGATTGTCGCCGCGGTGGCGCGAGATTTCGATCTCACCGGGACCGAGGCAGCGCCGCAGGGTGCGGTCGGCACGATTGGCGCGGCGCCTGATTTTGAGGATGCCTTGTCGGGGCTTACGGCGCTGATGGACCGCCTGCGCAGGGCGGAATAGACGGCACTTCACAAAGGATGACTCATCCATGAGCAGAATTCACGAAGCGATCAAAAGAGCCGAGCAGGACCGCGACGCCAGCCGCGCTGAACTGGGCGTGCCGGTTCAGGGGACAGCGCTTGGCGAAACCGACGAGCGGTCGCTCGTCGCGCCGGCGGCGCTGCCGCTGCCCGCGCCGGAAACCTCGGCGGGCGTTACGCTCGAAAGCTGGATTGCGAGCTGCCCGGCTACCGCCTGGAAGCCCGATCCGCGTTCGCTGCTTTTCTCGAACCCCGCTGCGGGGGTGGAAGGCATGGAAGAATTTCGCACGCTGCGAACCCAGTTGACGCACCTGCGTGATAAGCTGCCGCTTCAGACCGTTCTGGTGGCGAGCCCCCTTCCCGGCGAGGGCAAGACCTTTGTGGCGGCCAACCTGGCTCAAGCCTTCGTCCAGCAGCGGGGCAGGAGGGTGCTCCTCATCGATGCCGACCTGCGCCTTTCACGGCTGCATTCGGTGCTCGGGGCGGCGCGGACGCCAGGCCTCTCGGATTTTCTCGCCGGCAAGGCCGATGTCTCCGAGATTCTGCAGCGCGGCGAGGCGGATAACCTTTTCTTCATTCCGGGCGGGCGGCCCGTTCCGAACCCTACCGAGTTGGTTGCGAACGGGCGCCTCAAGGGGCTCCTGCATCGCCTCGCCCCGCTCTTTGACTGGATTGTCACCGACTCGCCGCCTTGCGTTCCGGTGTCGGATGCGAGCGTCCTCGCTGAGTTTTACGATGGGGTTCTGATGGTGGTCTGCGCAGGAAAGACTCCGTTCGATATGGCCCAAAAGGGCGCCCAGCAGTTCCGCGAGAAACGGCTGCTCGGCGTGGTGCTGAACCAAGCCGATTCTCCCTTCACCTACAACGCCTATTATTATCAGACCGCCACTGATCGGGCGGCTGAACGCCTTGAACAGGATTAGCCAGCCGTGGTTCGCGTCTTTAATGTCTATTATCCGCTCCGCAGCCTCGTTCTCGTCTTTGGCGAAGCCCTCATCGTTGGCGCCTCGTTCATCTTAGCCGCCGTCATCCGCCTGGGCCCGGATTCTGTACTGGTGCTCGATTACGAGAACGGTCTCTACAAGGTGCTGGCGATTGCGGTGATTGCGGTGCTCTGCTTCTATTGCTTCGATCTCTACGACGCGGAGCGCGTCCCGGCGGGCGGAGAGACCTTTTTCCGCCTCCTGGTCGTGCTGGGAATTCTCGCCTTCATTCTCGCGGCTGTGGGCTTTTTCTTCCCCGGCTTTCTGCTCGGCGACGGCGTCTTCCTGCTGGGGCTATGTATTCTAACCTTCTCGCTAATTTGCTGGCGCTCAGCCTTCCTTTGGCTGGTCTCGCGAGAGTTCCTGCGGGAGCGCGTGTACGTGCTGGGCTCGGGCGAGCGCGCCCGGCGGCTGGTTGAAGCTCTGCGCTCGCGCCCCGACCTCGGACTGGAAGTCGTGGGGTGGGCTGGCGCGGTGGGCAACGGCTCTCTGACCCGCGATCAGCTTGCGTCTCAATTGATTGCCCTGAGGGAGAAAAATGCCGTGGGGCGGATTATCGTCTCAATGAGCGACGGGCGCGGAAAGATGCCCGTGCGCGAGCTGCTCGACCTGCGGCTAACGGGAGTTAAGGTAGACGACGCGACGGGTTTGCTCGAGAAGATCTCCGGAAAGATCGAAGTCCATGAGCTGCAACCGAGCTGGCTGATTTTCTCCGAGGGATTCCGGCTCAATGACACCGTTCTCTTTGTCCGGCGCATCGTGTCGTTCTTTCTGGCCCTGATGGGCCTCGCGCTGACGCTTCCCTTGATGCCGCTCATCGCTCTGGCGACGAAGCTCAGCTCACCCGGCCCCGTGCTTTATCGCCAAAAACGCGTCGGTCTTCGCGGCGAGATCTTCACCTGCTACAAGATTCGCACGATGCGCGAGAACGCCGAGGCGGATACCGGCGCGACGTGGGCGGCCGACGATGATCCGCGGATCACCCGCGCGGGGAAACTCTTGCGGAAGGTGCGGCTCGACGAAATACCGCAAATGTGGAATGTTCTCAAGGGAGACATGGGATTCATCGGCCCGCGTCCGGAGCGTCCGGAATTCGTGAGCCGGCTCGCCGAGGAAATCCCCTACTATAATCTCCGTCACATCGTCCGGCCCGGAATCACCGGATGGGCGCAGATCAAGTACAAGTATGGAAACACGGTGGAAGACGCCAAACAGAAGCTCCAGTACGATCTTTACTACATCAAGAACATTTCGGTCGGTCTCGACTTCTGGGTCTTTCTCCAGACCTTCAAGGTAATCCTTCTCGGGCGCGGAGCGCAGTGATCCCTTTGCGGGCGCAGCGCTTCGCGGGCCGAAGGACGATCCATGACGATTACGGAAGCCGTTTTTTGGGGTTCGCTGTTCCTGATCGCTTACGGCTATTTTCTCTATGCGCTCGTCCTCGGCTTGGGCTGCTTCGCCACGCGGGCGGCGCGCGAGATCCGAGGCCGGGGCGGAAGTGGGCGCAGCCTCGCCAAGGCCTGGCCGCCTGCCGATGAGCTGCCGCCCGTTAGCCTGATTTTTCCCGCCTACAACGAAGAGGCTCACCTGGAGGAGAAGATTGCCAACACGCGGCAACTCGACTACCCGGCGGACAAGCTCGAAGTGCTGATCGTCTCGGACGGATCAACCGACCGCACCAACGAAATCCTGAAGGCGGCGCCGGATCCGAATTTTCGAACCATTTTTCTTCCCCAGCGGGGAGGAAAGTTCAACGCGCTGAACCGCGCCGTGAGCGAAGCTCGGCACGATATCTTTCTGTTCTGCGATGCCACCACGCTCTTCCCGCCCGGGATCGTCCGCCTTCTAGTGCGCCATTTCGCGGATCCCCGCATCGGCGTTGCCGCCGGAGCGTTGCAGTTTCAAGGCACCGCCGAATACCACGGGACGCAGGGAATCTACTGGAAGTTCGAAGCGCTTCTGCGCCGGATGGAAGGGCGGCTGGGGCTCACGATCACCGCCAGCGGAGCGAACTACGCACTGCGGCGGGTCTGCTACCGCTTTCTCACGGCCAACGACGCGGTGGAAGACTGCCTGATCCCGATGCACGCCCGCGGAATGGGGTACAAGGTGGTTTACGACCCGGAGGCCGTAGGTTCTGAACTCGCGGCCTCCTCCGTGCGCAACGAGTTTGGGCGCAAGGTGCGATTCGCCGTGGGCGGTTTTGGATCGCTCCCATCGCTCCTGGGCGCCGCCGCGCGAAGCTCGCCGAAAATCGCGTTCGCATTCTTATCTCACAAGCTCCTCCGCTGGATCGCGCCGTTTTTCTTTGCCGCTCTATTGGCCAGCAATGCGGCGCTTCTTGAGCATCCTTTTTACCGCTGCACGTTCATCGCGCAGTTGCTGTTTTACTTCTGGGCCGGCGCCGGATTTATCTTCCGCGAACGGATGAAGACGGTGCGATTCGCTTTGATCGGTTACTTCGTTGTCGCCATGAATATCGCGTTGGCGGTGGGCTTCTTCCGGTTCCTGGCAGGGCGCGAGGAAGCGATCTGGCAGCGCGCGGAATAGAGCGCTCTCGACGTCCGCCGGCGCGAGTGACGATTCGAGAACACGGCAACCCATGGAAACTGCGACTCCAGTGAAGGAGCAATCTTCGGGCCGGAAGAAAGAGCCGCTGTCGGGCGCATTCTTCTGGGTGCTGGCGTTTTTCGTGGTGTATTGCGCCCGGCCCGAGGATTGGATTCCGGGCGTGGCGCACATTCATCCCGCCATGATCGTCGGGATCTTTGCGGCCTGCGCGTTCATCATGTGCCTCGGCAGATTGCGGGAGGGACTGCCGAAGAGCGTCTTGTTTTTGATTCTTCTGCTGGTTCAGTTGTTCATTGCGTCGGTGTTGTCGCCGGTGTGGAAGGGCGGCGCGATCGGCCAGACGATCGATTTCTCGAAGATGGTTCTGATCGTGATCGTGATGATGTTCACGGTAACCTCTCTCGCGCGCTTTCGGAAGCTGATCTTTGTGCAAACCGCCGCGATCGCGGTCGTCGCGCTGATTTCGATTGTGTCAGGACATCTGGAGGGCGGCCGGCTCGAAGGCGTGCTGAACGGCGTGTATCAGAATCCGAATGACCTCGCAATCGCGGCCGTGCTGAGCTCTCCCATCGCGCTTGTGTTCTTATTCAGGGCCAAGGGGGCGCTCCGAAAGCTGATCTGGAGCGTGGCCCTCGCGGGAATGCTCTTCACGGTGCTTCGGACGGCATCTCGGGCTGGATTCATCGCGCTGCTAGTCGCCGCGATTCTGTGCATCTGGGAGTTTGGTTTCAAAGGGCGACGGATGTACGTACCGGTCGTTGCGGTCCTCGCCGGTCTGATCCTGTTCCTGGTGGCGGGCGGACCGGTCACGAAACGCCTCGCGGACACGTTTGGTACGAGCGGGAACTTCGAAGCGGCCCACGATTCTCAGGTCGCTCGCACCCAGTTGCAGATTCGCAGCTTGGAAGTCACGGCCGAACATCCGTTGTTCGGCGTCGGGCCGGGCAACTTTCAGGTGGTTGGGGGCACGTGGCAGCCGACGCACGACGTCTACACGGCCATCAGCTCGGAAGGAGGAATTCCCGCGCTGATCCTGTACCTGCTGCTCTATTGGGCAGCATTCGCCGATCTCCGCCGTCTGCGCCGCCTCGTCGAGCCGAACTCCGAAATCGGAATGTTCGCCGCGGCGTTGCGCGCGAGCTTGTGGGCGTTTGCCCTCGCAGCGCCCTTTTTCCCGGACGCGTACCAGTATTTTCTCTACTTCATGTTAGCCTTTGCGACCGTGCTGGCGACCGCCAAGGTTCGCAGCCCTGCGCAGGAGGGAGCGGCCCCGGCGTTGAACTCCCGCGGCGCGTGGAACCCCTCGGGCGCGTATCGCCCACTGCCCCAACCCGGAGGCGCGGTCCGCTGACCCCAGCCCGACGCCCTCTCTCGAAGGGTCTGCTACCGACGCGCCGGAGGATCTGATCCCTCTATGTGTGGAATTGCCGGAATGATCGTGGATGATCCCAGCGCCCGCGTGGACGCCGCCGCGGTTCACTCGATGTGTGAGGCGATCGTGCATCGCGGACCCGACGACGAAGGCATCTACGCGAAAGGGCCTGTGGGGCTGGGGATGCGGCGCCTCAGCATCATCGATCTCGCGGGCGGTCACCAACCGGTGCACAATGAGGATCAGACGGCCTGGGTGGTGTTCAACGGTGAGATTTATAACTTCCCCGAGCTGCGCCGTGAACTCGAGCGGCGCGGGCACCGCTTCTACACGCGCACCGATACCGAAGTCCTTGTTCATCTCTACGAGGAGCACGGCAGCGAGTGTGTTCAAAAACTTCGCGGCATGTTCGCCTTCGCAATCTACGACGAGCCGCGCCGCCGCCTGCTTCTGGCGCGCGACCGGCTGGGCATCAAGCCCTTGCATTACGCGCTCTCGGACGATCGCCTCTTATTTGGTTCCGAGATCAAGTCGATTCTTGCGGCGGAGCCGGGCCTGGCGGAACTCGACCCCGCCGCGCTCTTGCAGTACTTCAATTGGGGTTATATCCCCGATCCGAGCACAGCCTTCAGGCACATCTTCAAGCTGCCGCCCGGCCACCTGCTGGAATGGGCGGACGGGCAAATTCAAACGAAACAATATTGGGACGTGCCCGCTTACGGAACCTGGGATCCGCCGAACGAGGAAGAGTGTCTGGAAGAGCTCGAGGCCGTGCTCGCCGAAGCAGTGCGCATTCGGCTCATTGCCGACGTCCCGCTCGGCGCGTTGCTGAGCGGCGGCGTCGATTCCTCGCTCGTCGTCGCGCTCATGGCTCGCGCCAGTTCGCGCCCGGTCAAGACGTTTACGATCGGGTTCGGCAAGCAGGATTTCAACGAGGCGCCGTTTGCCCGCGCGGTAGCGCACCACTTTGCCACCGAACACCACGAGCTCGTGGTGCAGCCTGACATCCAGCAGACGCTCCAAACCTTGACGCAAGGACTCGAAGAACCGTTCGGCGACTCGTCGATGATTCCCACTTACCACGTTTCCCGCCTGGCCCGCCGGCACGTGACCGTGGCGCTGTCGGGCGATGGGGGCGACGAGCTCTTCGCGGGCTATGACCGGTATGCCATCAATATACGCCGCCGGGCGTTCGAGAAGATCCCCGCGCCGCTGCGCCGCATTTACCGCGAGCGGCTCTTTCCGCTGATCCCGCGCAACGCGCGCGGCCGGAAGCTCGCCTACAACCTCTCACTGCCGTGGAATGAGCGCTACCTCGATATGCTCTGTTTTGTTCCGGCTTTCGAGCGGCAGACGAAGCTCCTTTCTCCCGGCTTTCGCGAATCCGCGGGGCGCGGCGCGGATGGGTTCGAGCCCTTCCGCCAGTATTTGAGCCGCGCGACGGCGAGCGATCCGCTCAGCCGTTTGCTCTACCTGGACACCAAGACGTATCTCGCGGGGGACATTCTCACCAAGGTCGACCGGATGAGCATGGCCGTTTCGCTGGAGGCGCGAGTCCCGGTTCTCGATCATATATTCGTGGAGCGCGCGGCTGCTTTGTCGAGCGGGTGGAAACTGAGAGGGGGCACGCAAAAATATATCCTGAAGAAGCTCGCAGAGAGGGCCGGCGTTCCTCCTGAAGTAATTCACCG